>NZ_JBHTKU010000001.1:0-1028536 GCF_042678665.1 Luteimonas composti | reverse complement strand
GTTCATGGCTCGCTGCCGTCCAGATCCGGAGAGTGATGCCTAACAATTCAATCAAGCCGACGCCGCTTCGCGGCGCGGCTTATTTCAGGCGTTAGGCCGCAGGCAAGCACTCGGCGAGGCGGATGATGCGATGGGAGCTGGCGCTAATGCTGATCGTTTCAGGCGCTATCAGCTTGCGTCTGATGTACAAGGTCGCGCTGGGTACACGCTCCAAGCCGGACAAGGTGGGAGCATTCATCTTGCTTGCGGTGCCGCTAGTCGGTCCGCTGCTGTACTGGTTCGTGTACAACGACATCGGGCCGCAGCGCCCATCGCTACAGAATCGTGGACCGCGAGGGGAATTCACCCATAAGTGGATCTCAATCTCGCCCGCGCTTAAGGCTGGTTTGAGGTCAGAGGGTGGAGGCGAGAGCGTTGGTGAGGATGAGCAGCCAAGGCACTAGACTTCGTTGTCGGCGGTCTGCGGCCTAACAATGCGTTCAAGCCGACACCGCTGCGTTACGCCAAGCACATGGCAGGTACAGCCGACGTCCCCCCGCCTCCGAGTAGCGCGACACGTTGAGCTGCCCACTGAGCCGTACCGCGGAGCAGTAGAGTCCGTCAACCGAGGCGTCGCGGGAGGCGCTGCAGGCGCGGGCTCCCGCCTGCAGCACTCGCGGCTTCTGGGACACAGGGGCGGATCTTGTCAAATACGAATCATTCGTATTCAATGTAGGGACCGGCGCACGTACCGGTGCGCCCACCGGGACACGGGCGCACCGCCAGTTCCCTTGCAATGGCAATCCTGGTGCTCCCGTCTTCGAGACGGGCCTTATCCCCATTGCCGCCTCCCACATGCCGATCCTTTCGCCGTCCTCGTTCCATGCGCGGCCCGCCGCTGCCCGTGATCCCCTCCCCAGGCCCGCCCGTCTCGCCGCGGCGCTGGCCCTTGGCCTTGCCTGGCTTCCCGGTGTCGCGCTCTCGGCGCCACAGGACGCGGCGGCGGGCGCAGAGTCCGCCACCGCCACCGACCTCGATGCGGTGCTGGTCGTGGCCCAGCGCGCCAGCCGCGTCAGCAACGGCGCCACCAACCTCGACCTCGCCATCAAGGACACGCCGCAGTCGATCAGCGTGGTGAGCGCTGAACAGATGCGCCAGTTCGGCGCCGACAGCGTCAACGACGCACTGCGCCTGGCCACCGGCGTGCGCGTGGACGAGTGGGAGACCAACCGCACCAGCTACAGTGCGCGCGGCTTCGACATCCTCAACACCCAGGTCGACGGCGTCGGCCTTCCCAACAGCTGGGGCGTGGCCACCGGCGCCTTCGATGCTTTCGGCTACGAGAAGGTGGAGGTGATCCGCGGCGCCAATGGCCTGCTCACGGGCGTGGGCAACGCGGCCGGCACGATCAACTACGTGCGCAAGCGGCCGACCAACGAGCGCCAGGGCGTGGCCGGGCTGGGCATTGGCTCGTGGAGCACGCTGCGCGCGCAGGTCGACTATTCGACCCCGTTCACTGGCGACGGCACCTGGGCCGGGCGCGTGGTCGCCGCGCACGAGGAAGGCGACACGCACCTGCAGGCCAACCACAACCGTCGCGACTTCCTGTACGGCGTGGTCGATGGGCAGGTGGGGGAGAACGGCACGCTCGCGTTCGGCTGGTCGTACCAGCGCGCCAAGTCGGAGGGAATCATGTGGGGCGCGCTGGCCTTCACCAACGACGACGGCACGCAGCGCGAGTGGGACACCGATGCGACGACGACGCAGGACTGGACGTACTGGAACACCACCAACCACACCGCGTTCGCCGAATACACGCACCAGCTGGGCCCGGACTGGCAGCTGAAGCTGGCGTACAACGCGCGGCGCTCGACGGGCGACGAGAAGATGTTCTACGCCTACCTGGGCGATCGCGACGGCGACCTGGTCGCGGACGGGCTGGATCCGGCGACCGGCCTGGGCCTCGTCGGCTATCCTTGGGGCGGCATCGACGAGCAGACCAGCCACCTGGGCTCGGCCACGGTGAGCGGCCGTTTCCTGATGTTCGGGCGGGACCAGCAGGTGATGCTGGGCGCCAGCCTGGCGCGGAGCGAGACGGACGGCTGGGAGCAGGGCGTCCCCGACTTCACGCATCCGGCCTGGGGCGCGCTGCCGCCGTTTCCCTATGCCAGCGATGCGATTCCCGAACCGGTCTGGAGCGCGCCCACGCTCTATTCCGTCCTGGACCAGCGCCTTGGCCGCGCATTCGGCGCGGCGCGCATCGCGTTCACCGACCGCCTGACGGCCATCGCCGGCTTCAACTACGCCCGCTACCGCCGCAGTGGGCGCTATTACCTGAACAATTTCGACCAGACCACCAGCCACACCAGCCCCTACGGCGGCCTCACCTTCGACTTCAGCGATCGCGTGCTGGGCTATGCGAGTTATTCGGACATCTACCAGCCGCAGGACCAGGTGGACGAGGACAATCGCTACCTCGACGCCAGCAAGGGCGAGAACTACGAGGTGGGCGTCAAGGCCGAGTGGCTCGACCGGCGCCTGCTGACCACGCTGGCGGTGTTCAAGGCCGACCAGGCGGGACTGGCGACGCCCACTGGGCTCTACAACGAGGTCGGGTCGGCGATCTACGTGCCGATGGACGTGCGCTCGAAGGGCGTCGAGATCGAGGCGGTCGGCCGGCTGGGCGACAACCTCGATCTCGTGTTCGGTTACACCGCACTCAAGCTCGACGGCCTGCAGGGCGACGAGACCTATTCCTGGGTGCCGCGACGCAGCGCCAACCTGCTGCTCAGCGGCCGGCTGCCGTCCTGGCCGGAGTGGTCGCTGGGCCTGGGCGGACGCTGGCAGAGCGTGATCTCCAACGTCGAGGCCAGCGGCTTCACCGTGCGCCAGGACAGCTACGCGGTGCTCAACGCGTTCGTGGCCTGGGACTTCCATCCCGATGCAACGCTGCGCCTCAACCTCGAAAACATCAGCGACGAGAAGTACATCAACACCCTGCGCTACAGCGGCTACTACGGCGCGCCCGCGCACTACACGCTGAGCCTGGACTGGCGGTTCTGAGCGGCATGCTGCCCGTCCGACCGCACGGGCAGCGGCTCAGGCGAAGACGTGCTCGTACACGATCGTCGCGCCGACCAGGATCAGCACCAGGCCGCCGGCGATCTCGGCGCGGCGGCCGATCAGCTGGCCGAGCGCGCGCCCGGCCATCACGCCGGCGGTGACCATCGCGAAGGTACACAGTCCGATCGCCGCGGCCACGGCCAGGATATTCACATCGACGAAGGCCAGGCCGATGCCGACCGCGAGGGCGTCGATGCTGGTGGCCAGTCCCGCCAGCGCCAGCGCGGCCAGCCCGCGGCGCGAGGTCGGTGCCGCGTCGTCGTCGTCCGTCAGTGCCTTGTGGATCATGTGCAGGCCCAGCCCCGTCAGCAGGCCGAAGGCGATCCAGTGGTCCCAGGCTTCGACCATGCCGGCCGCGCCGGTACCGAGCAGCCAGCCGAGCAGAGGGGTCAGGCCTTCGATCACGCCGAATACCAGGCCCGCGCGCAGCGCGTCGCGCCAGCGCGGGTGGCGCATGGCCGCGCCCTTGCCGATGGCCGCGGCGAAGGCGTCGGCGGACATCGCCAGGCCGAGCAGCAGGATGGAAACGGGGTGCATCGAGGGTCCGTACGGCGGGCTTGGGCGCAACGGGCCGCGCACGCGCCGGGCCGCAGTGGCGTGCGTGGCCCGCTGGTCTCGCCAACCGACAGGTTGCGGCCGCCACGGCCGGTGCAGGCCGAGTGTGTTGACGGGCGCGCTTCCGTGAGTGGAAGCCGGCTACTCCCCAGTGGGATCGCGACCGCTTGCGGGCCGCCCGCCCATTGTACGGCGCGGGACGCCGGACCGGGAGATCTGGCGGAAGCGACGAGGCGCGGCGCTGATCCCTGTAGCGGTGTCCGGCAGGTCGCGACGGCCCGGTCGCTCCACGGCTCAAGCGGCAGCGGATCCGTCCTCGTCCAGCTCCCGATACTCGAACCAGTCGAAATCCGCGTGCAGGCGCTGCCCGGACAGGTCCTGGCAGGCCATGCCGACGAAGTTGCCGGTAAAGCCGCAGAGCAGGGCGTGCTCGTCGGACAGGATGGAGGCGTCCTGTTCCCAGCCCACCGCCTGCCAGCGGTCGCCGTCGCGCGAGCAGTAGAAGCGGATGCGCGCGTGGTCGATCACCAGGCGCAGGTACACGCGCGCGCAGTCGTCGAACGGGTATTCCTTCTCCACCGGATAGCTGACCTGTCCGCGTTCGCAGCGCATCAGGCCGAGGCAGCGGCGCGAATGCGCGGCGCGGGTCAGGAACAGGTAGTAAAAGGCGTCGGTGTTGTAGAAGGCCACCAGCCCGGCCATCTGCTGGAAGTTCTCCGGCGAAAATTCGACGCAGGTGCTGGCCTCGATGCGGAAGGCCTGCTGCCGGCACGCCACCAGGCTCTGCTCGAAGCGCGATACGGGGCTCTCGCGGCCGTACAGGCGCAGGAAGCCCGGGCGCGCATCGAGGCTGGCCATCGCGGCATCGATCGGCACGCGCGGCGCCTGCCAGTGCGGCGCAAGCGCGGTGGCCTCGAAGTCGTCGCGCGGCGCCCGCTGCGGCCAGGGCTGGGCGGGCAGGTCGGGCACGGTGGCCTGGTCCGCCGGCGCCTGGCCGCCATGGGCGAGGCGCGGCCATCCATCGCGCCACCCGATCGGCTGCAGCGCGGTTTCGCGTCCGAGGATGGCGCGCCCGTTGGACAAGGGCCGCCGGCACAGGTGCGCCAGGCTCCAGCTGCCGTCGGCGTGCTGCACCAGCGAGCCGTGGCCAGCGGCCTGCAGGCGCAGCGAGGGATCGTGCGCGCTGGTCAGCAACGGCCCGTCGGGCATCGCCTCATACGGCCCTTCGATGCTGCGCGAGCGCGCCACCGTGGCCGCATGCGTGGTGAAGGTGCCGCCTTCGGCCACCAGCAGGTAATACCAGCCGTCGACCCAATACAGGTGCGGCCCTTCGACGAGGCCCAGCGCGGTGCCGCGGAAGATGTTGTGCACCGGACCCACCAGGCGCCGCGCGGCCGGGTCGTATTCCTGCAGCAGGATGCCGCCGAAGCTGTCGTGGCCATGGCGGTGGTCCCAGACCATGTTGACCAGCCACTTGCGGCCGTCCTCGTCGTGGAACAGGGACGGATCGAACCCCGAGTTGTTGAGGTGCACCGGCTCCGACCATGGCCCTTCGATGTCGGGCGCGGTGACCAGGAAGTTGCGCACGTCCTTGAAGTCGCCGGCCCAGCCGCGCACGTCGGTGTAGATCAGGTGGAACAGGCCGTCGGCATGGCTGAGTGCGGGCGCCCACACGCCGCCGGAATTGGGGCGGCCGCGCAGGTCGAGCTGCGAGCTGCGCGTCAGCGCGGGGGGCAGCGTGCGCCAGTGGACGAGGTCCCGCGAATGCGAGATCGCCACGCCGGGATACCACTCGAAGGTGGAGGTGGCGATGTAATAGTCGTCGCCTACGCGCAGGATCGACGGGTCCGGGTAGAAGCCCCGCAGGACGGGATTGGCGATGCAGGCCATGGCAGTCCCCTTTGACGTGCCGACGATAGCGGATCGCGCGGTGCCGGGCACGTGCCATCGCCAGCGGGAACGGCGTGCTGGAAGTCCGCGTATTCCGCACCTGTCGCATGCGGTCGGCGGCCGACAGCATGTCTGCGATCCAGGGAGGAAGGCGCATGCGCGGAACGGACCGGGGTGGGGCATCGAGCCGGATGCCGTGGCACGGCTGGCTGCTGGGCGGACTGCTGCTGCTGTATGGTCTGGCCACCGCGTTCGACCACGGCATGAGCCTGGCACAGGGCGAGGCCTACTACCGCGCCTCCGGCATGCGCGAGCTGCAGGTCGGTATTTCTCCGCGCAGCCCGCCTGGGCGATCGCCGGCTGGACCCTGTCTGTCTGGGCCGGACTGGCCGGCGCGGTGGCCCTGCTGCTGCGCCGCCCCGTGGCCGCCCCATTGTTCGCGCTGGCCGCGGCCGGCAGCTTGGCCTACATCGTCTACCTGCTGGTGCTCACCGACGGGCGCGCGGCCATGGGCGTGCTGTGGGCCATGCCGTTGGTGCTGGCCGCACTGATGATCCTGATGGTGCCCTACAGCGTCCGGCTCGCGCGCGGCCGGGCGTTGCGCTGAGGTCCGGCGGGCCGATGCGGCCCCCGTTCCGGGGGTCGCGTCGTCCCGCGAAGTTCAGTCCGCAGGCTGGGCCGGTACGGCCAGCACCGCATCGAGCGCCGGCTTCGCCTGCCCCTCGCGGTCGAACAGCAGGGTGTAGTTGGTGCGGTCGGGGATGGGGTAGCAGTTCTTCCACGACATGCCGTCCTCCACGCCCCAGACCGAGACGCGGTGCAGCCGGTCGCGCCGGCCATGGAAGACGCGGAACAGCTCGGCGTAGCGCCCGGCCAGCTGGCGCTGCACTTCGTCGGGAAGGCCGTCGCGGTAAGGGTCCAGGAAGCGCTTGAACTCGGGCAGCTGGAACTGCGGGTGCGTCATGCCCTGGCCGATGATCTGGCCTTCCTTCGTCAGCGGCAGCACGTCCACGTCGAGCTCGGTGACCATGACCTTGACGCCCAGCGCGGCATAGGCGTCTATGGCCGCCTCGATGTGCTCGCGGGAGGGGTAGTTGAGGCCCCAGTGGCCCTGGATGCCGACGCCGTCGATGCGGATGCCCGCCTCCTGCAGCATCTGCACCATGCGCACGATGCCGTCGCGCTTCTCCGGCCGCCAGGCGTTGAAATCGTTGTAGTAGAGCTCGGCGTCGGGCGCGGCCTCGCTGGCGAAGCGGAACGCGTCGCGCACCAGGGCGTCGCCGTCGCCGCCGTAGGCGCGGGTCCAGAGCGTGTCGCGGTACTGGCCGTCTTCGCCCATCACCTCGTTGACCACGTCCCAGGCCTGCACCTTGCCGGCATAGCGTCCTGCCACCACGCGGATGTACTCGCGCATGCGCTCGCGCATCGTGCCCACGTCCGCGGGTTCGCCGTCCGGGCCTTCGAAGAACCAGGCCGGCGTCTGGTTGTGCCAGACCAGCGTGTGGCCGATGAGGAACATGTCGTGCTTCCGGCCGAAGTCGACGAAGGCGTCGGCGGCGGAGAAATCCCAAACGCCGGGTTCGGGATGCAGCACCTCCGCCTTCATCACGTTCTCGGCGGTGATGGCGTTGAAATGGCGCACCGCCAGCGCCTGCGCCCGCGCGTCGCGCCCGCTGACGATCTCGTCGTTGACCGCGGTGCCGAGCAGGAAGGCATCGGCATAGGCCTGTTTGAGCGTGGTCGGCGGCGGTGCGGCGTTCGCCGGTGCGACGGTGGCAAGGATGGCGGCCAGCAGGCCGGGCAGCAGTCGTCGCGTGGTCATCGGGATTCCTTGTCCGGATCGATGGATAAAGGTGTGCTGATGTGATCGCCGGCAGCCATCGGGCGCGGCACGTGGGGCGTCCACGCGCGCGCCTGCGCCCTCCCCCGGTCGCGGGGGAGGGCCGGGGTGGGGGCCGGCAGGTCGCGCCGCCAATGCGGTCTTGCCCCCGTCATTCCACGGCCCCGATCTGCAAACCCAGCTCCGCCGCCGCCAGTCCTTCGCCGCTCGCGCGCACGATCGCATTGCCCGACTTCCCGGGCACGCCCCGCACGATCGCCAGCGCCAGCCCGCTGAAGGCGTCGCGCGCAGGCGAGGGGAAGGCGGTGAGGTCGCGCGGATCGCCATTGTCGGTGGCCACCAGCTCGGCGGGGCCCTCGACCTCGAAGCGCACCCGGTTGCCGGCGTTGCGCACCGGTTGCCCCTCGGCATCGAGCACGCGCAGGGTGACGAAGGACAGGTCGCGACCGTCGTTGCCGATCGCCGTGCGATCGGCCTCCAGCGCCAGGCGCGCGGGCGCGCCCGTGGTCTTCACCCGCGCCTCGGTCCACTCGCGGCCCCCGCGCCAGACGCGCACGTGCAGCTCGCCCGGGGCATAGACCACCTCGTCCCAGCGCAGGCGGTACTCGAACGGTCCCTTCTTCTTGCGCCCCTGCGACACGCCGTTGAGGAACAGCTCGGCCTCGTCGCCGCTGGTGAACACATGCACCGGCGTGACCTGCCCCTCGCGCCCCGGCCAGTTCCAGTGCGGCAGGATGTGGGCCATCGGCAGCTCGGGCCGCCAGCGCGCCTGGTAGAGGTAGTAGCGGTCCTTGGGAAAGCCGGCGAGGTCGATCATGCCGCTGTAGGAGCTGCGCGCGGCGTAATACGGCGTCGGCTCGCCCAGGTAGTCGAAGCCGTTCCAGACGAACTCGCCGGCCACGTAAGGGTGGCGGTCGAGGGCGGCGAACACCTTGTCGGCGCTGGAGCCGAAGTCCACCGCATGCAGTTCGTAGGCGCTGACCAGCAGGTTGCGCGAATCGCCGCCGCCGTTGTGGTCGCGTACCGGTGCGCTCTGAAGCGGCGTGACCGGGAACAGGTAGGTGCCCCGGGTGCTCAGCGCCGACGCCGTTTCGCTGCCGAAGACCACCTTGTCCGGGAACGCCTCGCGGAACGCGGGATAGGACGGCGGCGTGCGGATGCGCTCGATGCCCTCGAACTCGGGCTCCTGGCGGATGCCCTCGCCCTGGTAGTTGAGGTTGACCACGTCGAAGGCGGCGGGGAAGGGCATGTCGGCCTTGGCCCAGTTCATCGAGGCGGTCGCCGGGCGCGTCGGATCCTCCTCGCGCACGATCTGCACCAGCCGCCGCCCGATCGCGGCGCCGGCTTCGCCGTCGTACTGCTCGCCGACTTCGTTGCCGACGCTCCACAGGATCACGGAAGGATGGTTGCGGTCGCGGCGCAGCATCGCGCGCAGGTCGGGCTCGTGCCACTCCGGGAAGACGAGGTGGAAGTCGAGCGGGGTCTTCTTCTTTTCCCAGGAATCGAAGATCTCGTCGATCACCAGGAAGCCCATCCGGTCGGTCAGTTCGAGCAGCTGGGGATCGGGCGGGTTGTGCGCGAGGCGGATCGCGTTGGCCCCCATCCCGCGCAGGATCTCGAGCTGGCGTTCCGCGGCGCGGACATTGAACGCGGCGCCGAGCGCGCCCAGGTCGTGGTGCTGGTTCACGCCCTTGAGCACGATGTGCTCGCCGTTGACGACGACGCCGCGATCCGGGTCCCACCGCACCTCGCGGATGCCGAAGCGGGTTTCGTAGCGGTCGATCTCGCGTCCGTCCTGGCGCACGCGGGTCACGGCGAGGTAGAGGTTGGGCCGCTGGGTCGGCGGCGGGCCCCACAGGCGCGGATGCGCGATGCGCGCGCGCGAGGTGGCCTTGGTGCTGCCTCCGGCGACGATGTCGAAGCCGATCGGCGGGATTCGGGCCACGGGCTCCCCGCGCGGGCGACCGGCGTCGTCGAGCTCGAAGAACCCGGTCTCCACCTGCACCCGCACCGGCGCATCGGTGGTGTTGTCCACCGCGACGGCGAGGTGCACGGTCGCCGAATCCGCCGATACCTCCGGCGTGGTCACCGTGGTGCCCCACTGCGCCACGTGCACCGGCGCTGTCCTGGTCAGCCAGACGTCGCGGTACAGCCCGCCGCCCGGATACCAGCGCGCCGATTCGGGCGGATTGTCGAGCCGGATCGCCAGCTGGTTGCGCGCGCCGAACGCGACGTGGGGCGTGAGATCCAAGCGCCAGCTGCTGTAGCCGTAGGGCCAGCCGCCGACGAGGCGGCCATTGAGCCAGACCGTCGCGTACGACATCGCGCCGTCGAGGTCGAGATGGATGCGGCGGCCGGCATCGCTCGCCGCGATGTCGAGGGCACGCCGGTACCAACCCACGCCCCAGCTCGGCAGCCGGCCCATGCCGCCATACGGGCCCTCGGCGATGAAGGGGCCGGCAATTGCCCAGTCGTGCGGCAGGGTCACCGCCTGCCACTGGCTGTCGTCGAAATCCGCGTGCAGGAAGGGCACGTCGCCCACGTCCGGCTCCCCGCCGGGCCGCCGGTGCCGTCGTCCGGGATCGGCGATGAAGCGGTTGCCGGTGGGCAGGATCCACGGCTTGAGCACCGGCCGGTCCGCCCGCAGGCGGATCGCCTCGTCCGGTCGCGCGTCCGCCACGCGCCCGTCGGCGCTGCGTTCGACCTCGGGGCGCACGTCGTAATCCAGCCGGCCGTCGACGCCGGGCGGATCGCCGCGGTGGAAACGCCACCCGCCGTCGAGGCGTTCGGAGCTGCGGGGCGACGGTCCCGCGGCCGCCGCGGGTGCGGTGAGGACAACCAGCGCCGTCAGGGCCAGCAGGGAGCGAAGCATGGGCGCGACCTGGCGGATCACAGCCGGTAGGCCTGCTTCGGCAGGCGATAGGCGAGGTCGCGGGCCACCTCCACCGCCTCGTCCTCGTCGATGCGGTGCTCGGCGACCAGCCTGGACAGCACCGCGCAGTCGACGCGTCGCGCGACATCGTGCCGCGCCGGGATCGAGAGGAACGCGCGGGTGTCGTCGTTGAAGCCGACGGTGTTGTAGAACCCGGCCGCACTGAGCGTCTGTTCGCGGAAGCGCCACATGCCTTCCACCGAATCGTGGAACCACCACGCCGGCCCCAGGAACAGGCAGGGGTAGTGCCCGGCCATCGGCGCCAGCTCGCGCGCGTAGGTGCTTTCGTCCAGGGTGAACAGGACCAGGCGGAAATCCGGCTCGTTGCCGAAGCGGTCGAGCAGGGGCTTGAGCGCGTGCACGTAGTCGGTGCGCAGCGGCAGGTCGGCGCCCACGTTGCGGCCGTAGCGCGCGAACAGCCGGGGGTTGTGGTTGCGAAGGCAGCCGGGATGCAGCTGCATCACCAGTCCGTCGTCCAGGCTCATCGCCGCCATCTCGGTCAGCACCTGGCCTCGGAACAATGCCGCCTCCTGTGCGCTGAAGCGGCCCTGCAGGATCTTCGCGAACAGCGCCTTGGCCTCGGCCCGCGACAGGTTGGCGGTCAGCGCGGTCTCGTGGCCGTGGTCGGTCGAGGTCGCGCCCATCGATTTGAAGAAGGCGCGCCGCTGCCGGTGCGCGCGCAGGTAGCCGTCCCAGTCGTGCACGTCCTCGCCGGTGATGGCGCCGAAGCGCTCCAGCGCGCCGCTGAACGCCTCGTGTTCCGGATCCACCACCTCGTCGGGCCGGTAGGCGGTGACCACCCGACCGTTCCAGCCGCTGTCGCGGATCGCCTGGTGGTGTGCGAGCGGGTCCAGCGGACCCTCGGTGGTGGCGATCACCTCGATGCCGAAGCGGTCGAACAGGGCGCGCGGCCGGAACGCATCGGTCTGAAGGGCGTCGGTGATCGCGTCGTAGTAGTGGTCCGCGCTGCCCGCGTCCAGCCGCAGGCGCAGGCCGAACACCTCGTGGAAGACGTGGTTGAGCCAGAGCGAGGACGGCGTGCCGCGGAACAGGTGGAAGTTGCGCGCGAACAGCCGCCAGGCCTCGCGCGGATCGACCTCGGCACGGCTGCCGTCCGCGCGCGGCAGGCCCAGTGCATCCAGGTCGATGCCCTGGCTGTAGAGCATGCGGAACACGTAGTGGTCGGGCACCAGCAGCAGTTCGGTGGCATTGGCAAAACAGGCGTCGCCGGCCCACCAGCCCGGATCGGTGTGCCCATGCGGGCTGACGATCGGCAGCCGCGCGACTTCCGCGTACAGGCGTCGCGCGATCGCGCGCTGGGCGGCGTCGGCCGGGAACAGTCGGTCTTCGTGGAGGTGCAGCGGTCGTGGTGCGGTTTTCATGGAGTCGTTGTCGTTGCAAGATGCGCCAGCGATGTCGGCGCGCGCCTGCCCGCGGTGGGCAGGGAAATGTCGGGTCAGCGGCGCACGCTTTCGGCCGGTCCAAGCGTGCCACGCGGCTTCGCGTCGCGGACCAGTTCGATGCGCTGGAAGACCAGGCCCGGATCGACCAGCCACAGCTTCACCGTATTGGCACCGGCGCGGACGCGGTGGCGCGAGCGGGCGACGTGTGCGTTGTCGATGACGGCCGCTTCCCAGGCGGTGAAGTCGCGGTCGCCGGGCGTCGGGTCGAGGCGCACGGTCACCACCGTCGGCGGCTCGTCGTCGATCGACAGCGCGTAGCGCAGGCCGCCGCGGTGGCGGACGTCGAGCGTGGGCGAGACCAGCACCCGCACCTCGACCTCGCCGTCGACGTCCATCACCACCGGATACTCCAGCCGCGCGCCGTCGCCGCCCGGCACCAGCGGCGCGCCGGTGGCCGGCCACGCGGTGACCGCGGACAAGGTGCGGCCCAGGTTCGGGATGACCTGCCATTGCGCGCCCGCAGGTGCCACGGCGCGCGCATGGTGTTCGGCCTCGATGGCGACCACGCCGTTGCCCTCGACGAAGCCGCGCGCGCCGCGATGGGCCGGCGGCTTGTGCACGGGCACGGTCACGGAGACCTCGGTCCAGTCCTGGCCGCGGATGTAGATGATGCCCTCGTGCCGGCCTTCCGGCAGCGCGTCCCAGTCGATCTGCAGCGTCAACGGCTGCTCGTCGGTGACCTCGCCGGACGTGGGCGAGACCTCCAGCCAGGGCGCGCGGCTGGTGGCGGTGAACGGGATCGGCGCCTGGCCGCGGTTGAACACCACCACGTCGCGTGTCGGCGCGGCCACCGGGTCCAGCTCCGGCAGGCGCGGGCGGCGCAGCAGCGCGGGGTAGGCAACGGGATCGCCCTCGATCGCCACGCCGGTGACGCCCTTTTCCGGCGGGTCGACGCTCGCCAGCGCCGGCAGCACGTTGCGCGGCGGCGACTGCCAGTGGGTATAGCCGATGCGCGGCTGGCTCATCATGTGGATCCACTTGCCGCCGGCAATCTCCTGCTCGTACACGCGCTGCAGCTCCGCATCGCGGGCGAACAGCCCGCGCGCCTTCGCTGCCCAGGCATTGGCCGAGGCCCGGCCCTGCCCGGCGTAGAGGCGGTTGCGGGCCACGGCCACGTGCAGGTGGTTGAGGTTGGCGCTGGCGAGTACCGGGTATTCGACCAGCTGGTACCAGGCATCGCGGTGGCTGGCCGGGATCTCCGGCGCCAGCGCCTGTACCTGCGCCACCAGTGCGTCCCATTCGGCCAGCACGCGGCCGGCCTCGCGGTCGTGGACCAGGCTCCAGATCCCGGCGTCGACCAGTTCCGGCTTGCGTCGTGCGTTGAGCCGGGTATAGCCGGTCACGATCTCGCCGATGGCCTGCGCGTGCGCCGGGCCGAACTGCTCGGCCGCCCAGCGCGCCGGATAGGCCGTGATCCAGTCCAGGTCGGCCGCATCCGGATCCCAGGCCTGGTCGAGGAAGGCGCTGATCGGCAGCTCCTGCGGCTTGATGTCGCCGACGTTGACCACCCACAGCCGTTCCACGCCATGCGCCCAGGCCAGGCGCATCTGCTCCCAGGCGCGCTCGACCTGGGTGGTGTTGAGCCACTTGTAGTTGCGCGGACCGCCGACGTAGTCGAAGTGGTAGTACACGCCGTAGCCGCCCGGGCGCCTGTCGGCGGGATCGGGCAGGCGGCGGATGCTGCCCCAGTTGTCGTCGGCGAACAGCAGGGTCACGTCGTCGGGGACGCGCATGCCCTTGTCGTAGTAGTCCTGCACTTCCTTGTAGAGCGCCCACACCTGCGGGGTCTGCTCCACCGGCTTGGCGGTGACCTCGGCGATGATCCGGCGCTGGTCGGCCACGATCCGTTCGAGCAGGGCGGTGGCGGTCTGCTCGCTCATCGGCTCGTCGCCGTCGCCGCGCATGCCCAGCGTGACCACCGCCTCGCGGCCCTGCAGCCGCTCGATGCCGCCGCGCCAGAACTCCTGCAGCACCTGCGCATTGCGCGAATAGTCCCAGGGGCCCTTGCCATGGCGCGACCACTCGTCGTGCGCGCGCATCATCGGTTCGTGGTGGCTGGTGGCGATCACCACACCGTACTCGTCGGCCAGCTCGGCGTTCTTCGGGTCGTCGTCGTAGAACGCGCGCGGCAGCCACATCGCCGGCCACAGATAGTTGGCCTTGTGGCGCATGATCAGCTGGAACACGCGCTCGTAGAAGCGGTGGTTGGTGCCGCCGAAGGTCGCCTTGCTCCAGCCGCCGAGGGCCGGATCCTCGTCGTTGATGAAGATGCCGCGGTACCGCACCTTCGGCGCGTCGACGAAGCGGCCCGGCGCGATGTGCAGCGTGGTGCGCCGTGGTGGCGGCACGTCGGCCCACCAGGTCCAGGGCGACACGCCGATGCGACGCGAGAGTTCGTACAGGCCGAACGCCGTGCCGCGCCGATCGGCGCCCGCGACCAGCAGGGCGCGTTCGATGCCGGGTTCGGGCGCGTCGACCACCTGCAGCAGGTAGGCCTCCCAGACGCCGGCGACGCCACCGGTGTCAATGCCTTTCTCGCGCACGATCCGGTCGACACGCGCGCTGTGCCCGAGGGTGCCCGCGATGATCGCCATGCGCCCGTCGGCGGCGCCATCCGTCGCGCCGGACACGGCCGCCAGGTCGTCGCGCAGCGCCTCGGCCGCGCGCAGCACCGGCGCGTGTTCGCCCTGGTCCACCAGCACCGGCAGCGGCGTGCCGCCCTCGATCAGGGCGAGGCTGCCCTCGTGGCCGGTGTCGCAGACGGCCGCGGCGGCGCGGCAATCCTGCTTCGCGAACGCGGACGATGGCAGCACGGCGATGGCGAACAGCAGTGCGCAGGCGTACTTCATCGGGGCGGCGTCCCTCGACATGATCGGTGCGTGGCTCATGGCGCTGGCGCGACGTCCAGGCGCGCCGGTTCCAGTCGCGGAGCGAGGCGGTGGACGACAAGCAGGGCCAGCAGGTAGGCCGAGCCGGCCATCAGGAACACCGGCAGGTAGCTGCCGGTGGTCTCCAGCAGGAACCCGGTGAAGGTCGCGATCATCATGCCGCCTACCGCGCCGGCGAAGCCGCCGAGGCCGACGACCGAGCCGACGGTCTGGCGCGGAAACAGGTCCGAGGGCAGGGTGAGCAGGTTGGCCGACCAGCCCTGGTGGCCGGCCGTGGCCAGGCCGATCAGCAGCACCGCCACCCAGAGGTTCTCGGCCTGGGCGGCGAACACGATCGGCACCACGCACAGCGCGCACGCCAGCATCGCGGTCTTGCGCGCGCGGTTGACGCTCCAGCCGAGCCGGATGAAGCGGCCGGCCAGCCAGCCGCCGAAGATGCTGCCCACGTCGGCCAGGACGAAGATGACCACCAGCGGTACGCCCAGGCCCAGCAGGCTGAGGCCGTGCTCGGAATGCAGGAACTTGGGCAGCCAGAACAGGAAGAACCACCAGATCGGGTCGGTCATGAACTTCGCGGCGACGAACGCCCAGGCCTGGCGATGGCGCAGGATGCGCGACCACGGGATCTTCGTCGCCGGCTCCGGCGGGTCGCTGCGGATATGCGCAAGTTCCGCCTGCGAAAGCCTCGGCTGCCGCTCGGGTGCGCGGTACCAGAGCAGCCAGGTCGCCAACCAGACCGCGCTCAAGACACCGGTGGCCAAGAAGGCCGCTTGCCACCCCAGCGAGAGCGCGATCAAGGGCACCATCAATGGCGCGACGATCGCGCCAATGTTCGATCCCGAGTTGAAGATGCCGGTGGCGAACGCACGCTCGCGGCGCGGGAACCACTCGGCCACCGTCTTGAGCGCGGCCGGGAAGTTGCCCGCCTCGCCGAGACCCAGGAAAAAACGCGCCAGCATGAAGCCGATCACCGAGCCTGCAAGCGCATGGCTCATCGCGGCAACGCTCCATACGCAGATCGCGATGGCATAGCCGATGCGCGTGCCCAGCCGGTCGATGATCGCACCCGCGCACAACAGGCCGATCGCGTAGGCGGCCTGGAAGGCGGTGACGATGTATCCGTACTCGATCTCGCTCCAGCCGATCTCGTCCTGGAGGAACGGAGCGAGCACGCCAAGCACCTGGCGGTCGATGTAGTTGATCGTGGTGGCGGCCAGCAGCATCGCGCAGACGCGCCAGCGATACATGCCGATCTTCGCGGTGGCGGCGCCGGAAGCCGAGGCGGGTGCGCTCATGCGTGTCGCGCTCCTGCCGTCGCGACGATGCGGACGACGTTCCCGAATCCCGCCATATCGCTCTCCCGGTGCGATGCGTGATAGCGCTATCAGTACCACATGTGCGAAAGCGGGGGCCACTGTCGGCCATGCAGGAAGGCTTCCCTTGGGACATCGGCCGCTGCCAGGCGCGTGCTGCAATGCAGCGCAAACGTGCGGTGCAATGGATGCTGCGACGCAGCGTGTCTGCTTCAATCTGATAGCGCTACCATCCGGCCGCCACTCCCCAAGGGCGTGTCGTGCAAGCGTCCCTGCGGGACCCGAGGCACAACAGTCCACCGGTGTCACGATGCCGCGGCATCGGCGCCATCAAGCGGGAGGGGAGTTTCGTGCAAGTCAGAATTGCAAGAACAGCGTTGTGCCACGCCCTTGGCCTGGCATTGGCCGGCATCGCCGGAACGGGTTTCGCGCAGGAACAGGCGCCTGCCGGACAGACCCCGCCCGCGAATCCGGTCGCGACCGATCTCGACTCGGTGGTGGTAACCGGTTACCGCCAAAGCCTGCAGTATTCGACCGATGCCAAGCGCGAGTCGACCGGCTTCACCGACTCGATCTTTTCCGAAGACATCGGCAAGTTTCCCGACACCAATATCGCCGAATCGCTGGCCCGCATCCCCGGCATCCAGATCGACCGCGACGTCAACGGCGAAGGCCTGAACGTCGGCATCCGCGGCCTGCCGCAGAGCTTCACCAAGACCATCATCAACGGCGGCGAAGCGGCGACCGCCTCGATCGGCCTCAACCGCGGCAATCAGAACCGCGAGGTCGACCTCAACCTGTTCCCGACCGAGTTCTTCAACAAGCTCACGGTCTACAAGTCGCCGCAGGCCAGCCTGCCGGAGGGCGGCATCTCGGGCGTGGTCGACATGCGCAGCATGCGTCCGTTCGACATTCCCGGACGGCATTTCAACTACTCCGGGCAGTTCGACTACAACACCACCGGCGAGAAGTTCAATCCGCGCGGATCGGCGATGTACAGCTGGACCAACGACGAGGGCACCTTCGGCGCGCTGGTCGGCGCCTCGGTGGTACGCAGCCGCATCGCCGTGCGCGGCTGGGAATCGGTGGGCTGGATGAACCCGGGACTCAACGAACGCCAGTGCGGCATCGGCGAGTCGCTGACCAATCGCCCCGCCGAGTGCAACCCGGGCGGCGGCGGCAGCCTGCAGATGCCCGACGAGGTGCCCGACAATGCCTCCACTCGCGGCGCCGGGCTGACACCGGGCGACATCATCGATGCCGAGTGGCTGCTGGCGCAGAACCCGGGGCTGAGCATCGGCCAGATCACCGAAGCCCTGTTCCCGCGCCTGGCGCGTCCGGTGGACATGGCCGGCGACCGCGAGCGCGACGCCGTGGTCGGTTCGCTGGAATGGCGCCCCAGCGACCGCATGCACTTCTACGTCGACGCCCTGTACTCGCGCGCCAAGTACGAGAACGACCGCATCGACATGAACCTGGTCGGCCGCACCTTCGGGCCGGTGGGCTTCATCCCGACCAACATGCAGCTCGACGCCAACAACGTTGTCACCAGTGCCACCCTGGTCAACGCGCAGTTCTTCCTCGAGGCGCGGCCGTACCGGGACGAAGTGCAGTACTGGAACATCAACCCGGGCGCGACGTTCTGGTTCGGCGAGAATGACGGCATCAAGCTCGACGTGCAGGCCAACTGGAGCCGCAGCTGGTTCTTCCGCGAGTCGCCGACGATCATGCCGGCCTCGCCGTTCACCACGGTGGAGTACCGCAACGACGGCAACCACCCGGTGTTCGAGCCCACCGGCCTGGACCTCAACGATCCCGACGCCGGCTGGCGATGGGAGGGCGGCCGCGTCAACCTCAACAACGAAAAGCGCGTCACCGAGGCCGGCCGCCTGCGCGCAGACCTGCAGTTCGGCGAGGACGACCGCAACATCAAGGTGGGTGTGTCGCAGGACCGCTTCCGCCGCACCATCGTCGGCTTCGACAACAGCGCCGCCTGGCAGGCCAACGCGTTCCAGGCCGTTCCCAACGGCGAACTGCCGAACTTCCTGCGTCCCGGTCCCTACGGCTTCATCACCGTGGACTTCGACCGGTTCATGGACGCGACCAACTACGGCCAGTTCTTCGACGAGGCGCCGGAAGTCAATTCCTCGCAGTCGGTGGGCGCCGCGACCGGCGGCGTGGACGAGAAGAACACGTCGGCCTACGTCGAGTTCAATGGCGAGACCGAGATCTGGAACCGCAACCTGCGCTTCAACGGCGGCGTGCGCTACGTCGAGACCGACCAGGAGATCAGCGGCCCGGTCACCCTGGGCAGCGTGCGAGCCTGGCAGACGCTGGGCAGCACCTACGACGAATGGCTGCCCTCGTTCAACGTCGCCTGGGACGTGGCGGACAACTGGGTCCTGCGCCTGGCCAGTTCCCGCACCATGACCCGCCCCAACCCGCGTTCGATGCTGCCCGCGACGACGTTCTCCGACCCGTCCGCGGAGATCGCCGACCAAGGCAACCCCAACCTCTCGCCATACCTGTCGACCAACTTCGACCTGGGCCTGGAGTGGTACACGGGCAACGAGGGGCTGGTGGCGCTGACCATGTTCAACAAGCGCGTGTCCGGCTATACCTACCAAGGCGTCAATGTGCGGCCGTTCCGCGACCTCGGCATTCCGCTCGACGCGCTGACCGAGAACCAGCTGGCCGCGCTCAACGCCAACGGCGGCCTCGACGCCCCGATCAACGTGCGCCAGCAGGTCAATGCCGACGCCACGCTGGACATCCAGGGCTGGGAGCTGATCTGGGTGCAGCCGCTCGACTTCGTGTTCGAGGGCCTGGGCTTCATGGCCAACTACACCGATATCGACCTCGAACCCACGGGCCAGGAAGCCGGCCAGCTGGCGGGCAACCTGTTCGGGATCGCGCCGGTGATGTGGAACGCCACCGCCTACTGGGAGAACGACGTCGCGTCCGTGCGCCTGTCCTACAACTGGGTGGAGGGTTCGGCCCAGCGGGCGCGTGGCAACAACGAGGGCGGCATCAACTACGGCCAGTACTTCGGGGAGGATCGCGGCCAGTTCGACCTGTCGGCGAGCTACACCCTGTCTTCGCTGCCGTCGCAGCCGCAGCTCACCTTCAACGTGCTGAACATCACCAACGAGCAGACCCGCAACTACATCTCGTTCCCGAACGTGCCGGGCGAGATCTACGAGCCGGGCCGGACCTTCCTGGTCGGGATCCGCGGGACCTTCTGACGGCGGTGCCTTTTTACTCCCCACGATCCTCCCGGCGGCGAGTGCCCGCCGGGCGGATCGTGTTTTTTTTGTGCGGTGGGCGGGGCAGGGGCGGCGTGGTTGCACGGACAACCATCGCGCGGCGCGATTCCGAACGCCGCGCACGACATGCCATAGTTTGGATAGGTCCGTCGATTTCATCGGGGCGTGCGCTTGCGCGCCTCCGCCACGGTTAGGATAGGTGCGACCGGCGGTCGGTTCCGCCAGCGCGTACAGCAGGGGTCATTCTTGAATACGAGTACCGAGCGGCTATCGGTCACCGAAAAGGTGGGTTACAGCCTTGGCGACCTTGCAGCCAACCTCATCTTCCAGACGTTGATGACGTTCCTGGCGTACTTCTACACCGACATCTACCGCATCCCCGCCGCGACCGCAGCCACCATCATCTTCGTGGTCGGCCTGCTGGGCGCGTTCGTGTTCACGCCGCTGGTGGCGGTGCTGGCAGACCGCACCAGCACCCGCTGGGGCAAGTTCAGGCCCTGGATCCTGTGGACCGCGGTGCCGTTCGGCGTGCTGTCGCTGCTGGCCTTCAGCACCCCGGACCTGGGCGCGCAGGGCAAGGTGTTCTACGCCGCCGCCACCTATACCCTGCTGGTGCTGGTGTACGCGGCCAACAACCTGCCGTATTCGGCGCTCAGCGGCGTGCTCACCGGCAACATGGGCGAGCGCAACAGCCTGTCGGCCTACCGCTTCGTGGCGGTGATGGTGGCGCAGCTGGTGGTGCAGGCGCTGTTGCTGCCGCTGGTCAACATCCTGGGCGACGGCGACCGCGTGCGTGGCTTCGAGAACACCATGCTGCTGTTCGCGGTGGTCGGCACCGTGTTCTTCCTCATCACCTTCCTCACCACCCGCGAGCGCGTGGTCCCGGCGCAGGAGCAGAAGTCCAGCATCGGCCGCGACCTGGCCGACCTGGCCGGCAACCGGCCCTGGCTGGTGGTCCTGCTGGTCACGATCCTGGTGTTCACCACCCTGGCGCTGAAGGGCGGCACCTACGTCTACTACTTCGAGAACTACCTGCAGGAGCCGGCGATGGCCCGCTTCCTGGACTCGATCGGCTTCTACAGCGTGCTCGGCGGGATCAACTCGGCGCTGGTCGGCATGGGGCTGGCCGGCTTCGAGCTGCCGGAGGACGCGACCACCTCCGCCTTCGGCCTGTTCAACGCCGGCGGCATCGTCCTGATGGTGGTGGGGATCGGCTTCTCGCGGAAGCTGGCCGACCGCTTCGGCAAGCGCGATGTCTTCGGCGTGTTCCTGGTCATCTCGACCCTGTTCATGCTCGCCTTCTACATCATCCCGCCGGACCGCATCGGCCTGGTGTTCGGCGCGCAGATCCTGCACGGCTTCTTCTACGGCATCACCATCCCGCTGCTGTGGGCGATGGTGGCCGACGTGGCCGACTATTCCGAGTGGAAGAACCACCGCCGCGCCACTGCCATCATCTTCTCGGCCATCCTGTGCGGCCTGAAGGTGGGCCTGAGCGTCGGGGGCGCCCTGGTCGCCGGCATCCTCGCCCATTACGGCTACGACGCCGACCTGCCGGCGCAGGCCCCCGACACGGTCGATGGCATCCGCCTGGCGGTGAGCCTGTACTGCTCGGCGCCGTTCCTGGTGGCCGCAGCCCTGCTGTTCTTCTACAAGATCAACAAGCCGATGGAATCGCAGATCGAGCACGACCTGGCCGCGCGCCGCGTCGCCCGGCCGGCCTGAACCATCGGCAGAGCAACCGAGGATTTCCATGGCAGACCGCGAATACACCGAGGCCGAACTGAAGGCGCTGGCCGACAAGGCCATTTCCCAGCCCCTGGTGCGCCACATCTACACCGCCGACCCGTCGGCCCACGTGTTCGAAGGGAAGCTGTACATCTATCCCTCGCACGACATCGAGGGCGGCACCGCCTTCGACGACGACGGCGGCCACTTCCAGATGCGCGACTACCACGTGCTGCGCCAGGATTCGCCGGACGGCCCTGCCACCGACTGCGGCCTGGCGCTGGACATCAGGGACGTGCCCTGGGCCGACCGGCAGATGTGGGCGCCGGACGCGGCGACCAGGGACGGCAGGTACTACTTCTATTTTCCGGCCAAGAAGGCGGACGGCCTGTTCCAGATCGGCGTTGCCGTGGGCGATCGCCCGGAAGGCCCGTTCAAGCCGGAGCCGGAGCCGATCGCCGGCACGTACTCGATCGACCCGGCGGTCTATGCCGATGCCGATGGCGCGCACTACATGTACTTCGGCGGCATCTGGGGCGGGCAGCTGCAGAAGTATCGCGACAACGCCTACGACGCCGCGCACGAGGAACCGGTGGGCGATGCGCCCGCGCTCGGTCCGCGCGTGGCCCGGCTGTCGGACGACATGAAGCAGCTGGCCGAACCGAGCCGCGAGATCGTGATCCTCGACGAGCACGGCCAGCCGCTGCGGGCCGACGACCACGACCGGCGGTACTTCGAAGGCCCGTGGATGCACAGGTACCAGGGCAAGTACTACCTGTCGTACTCGACCGGCAACACCCACTACCTGTGCTACGCGGTTGGCGACAGCCCCTACGGGCCGTTCACCTACGGCGGACGCATCCTCGAGCCGGTGCTGGGCTGGACCACGCACCATTCGATCGTCGAATTCGACGGCCGCTGGTGGTTGTACTACCACGACTCGCTGCTGTCTGGCGGGGTGACCCACCTGCGCGCGGTGAAGGTGGCCGAGCTCGAGTACGACGCCGACGGCGGTATCCGCACCCTGCGTCCCTATGGCTGAAGACGCGGAGCGCGCCGGTGCGCTGACGCTCTTGGCGCCCGGCCCGCTGCTGACGATCGGCAACGGCGCGCTGTCGGTCGACATCGCGCCGCAGGCCGGCGGGCGCATCGCCCAGATCCGCTGCGACGGCGTCGAGCAGCTGGTCGGCCATGGCGAGCACGGCAGCGATGCGGCCATCGCCTGGGGCTGCTACCCGATGGTGCCCTGGTGCGGCCGCATCCGTGGCGGCCGTTTCGCGTTCGCGGGACGCTCCTACGTCGTGCCGCCCGACCTGGGCGACCACGCGATCCATGGCGTCGGTTACGTCATGCCCTGGGCCGTGACGGCGCAAGGGGCGGAGCATGTCGAGATGACGCTGGCGCTGCCGACGGATGCGCGCTGGCCGTTCGGAGGCGTGGCGAGCCAGCGAGTCCGGTTGCAGGGCAGGGCGCTGCGCCTGTCGCTGGCGGTCCAGGCGACGGACCAGTCCATGCCCGCGTCGCTGGGCTGGCATCCCTGGTTCCGCAAGCCCGAACGGCTGGAGTTCTCGCCGGAGGCGATGTATCCGCGCGACCGGCACGGCATGACCGTGCTACCCGCGGGGCCTGTCCGGCCCGGGCCCTGGGACGACTGCTTCGTGAACCGGCGCGAGGTGGTACTGCATCGCGGCGGCCAGCGGCTGGTGGTGTCCTCGGACTGCACCGACTGGGTGGTCTACGACGCGACGGCGCATGCCACCTGCGTCGAGCCGCAGACCGCGCCGCCCGACGCCTTCAACCTGCTGCCGGACCTTGCGCTGCAGCCAGGCGAGACGTTGTCGATGGACTGCACCCTGCGCTGGGATTGACCCGCTCGCCTGGGAAAGCGGGGGACAGGCGGGAGTCCATGGCAAATGCCCCGCTTCTGCGCGGGGCATTCGCGATCCTGCGTTGTGCGTGCGTCAAGCCGCTTCCTGCGCGGCCCGCTGGTTGCCGCCGCCCTCTGCCAGCAGGGTGAGCTTTTCGTCGGTCGACTTTTCCTCAGCCAGCGTCTCTTTCAGCAGCGCGAGCGCCTCGGTATAGCCAAGCTGCTTGGCCAGCGCGCAGAGCGTGCCGTAGGCCGCGATCTCGTAGTGCTCGACCTTCTGCGCTCCGCCGATCAGGGCCGCATCGCGCAGGGCACCGGCCTCGATGGAATCGATGACCTCCTTGCCCTCTTCGACCAGGCCTTCCATCGCAGCGCACTTGATGCGCTTGAGCTTGATGTCCAGCACTTCGACCACCTGGTCGATGCGCTCGATCTGGCCCTGGGTTTCTTCCAGGTGCAGTTCGAAGGCGGCGACCAGCTCGGGCGCCTCCGCGGCGCGCGCCAGGCGCGGCAGCGCCTTGGTCAGCTGCTTCTCCGCACTGTAGATGTCGGAGAGTTCGTGGATGAAGAGTTCCTCGATGGATTTGACTGCCATGTGCGTCCCTCGCGGACGGGGGTGGAGCGGCGACTGTAGGTAGAGGAGGACGAAAGACCGGTGAAGGATCGACGCCACCCGCTTCACCTTCGACAAACGCTTCTCCGGCGCACCGGCCCCCGCGGGCGATGCTGCGATCCGCGGGCGACGGCCTGGGTCTTCGCAACGCCTGCGACGGCGCGCGTGCAACCTGGCTGCCGTTCGAAGCACCCACCGCAATGCCGGCCTGCTATCTCTACATCCTGCCGCTGCCCAACGAGGACCTGGCCAAGGTCGGCATCTCGGTCGATCCGCTGGCGCGGGTGCGGGCCTTCGCGCCGCGCTACTACGAGTGCTTCGACCTGGAGCACAGCGGCCTGGTCGGCTACGACAGCGTCGCCGAGGCGCGGCGGCGGGAGACGGCACTGCACCGTCGGCTGCGTGCCTGGAACGCGACCGCGCCGCTGACCGTCCCCTTGCGTGCCGGCGGGCACACCGAGTGGTTCCGGGGCGCGTTGGCGATCCTGCACGACGAGGCCGAGGCCGATCGTGCGGCCGGACACCTGGTCCATCTGCCCGCAGGCGACTGGTGGAGGCATCGGCTCCGGCAGGAGCAGGCCCAGCTGTACGAATGGATCGAGCAGTACCTGCACGACGTGCCCGCGCAGGAACTGCCGGGAACTGCGCTGTGGCAGGGGATCGTCGACGTGCTGGACGCCTGGCCGGCCATGGGACTGGGCGTGGACGAGGTGCTGCCCGATGCTTTCCAGGGCGTATACCGCGCCTATCGGCGGGCATGGTCGGCGGTGCTCTGACGCATTGCCGGAGCAGCTGAACACTCCACGCCGGGATAACGCCGGCTAGGCGCGGGTTTTACCTGGGGATGGATAGCGTGGCGCAATCGCGGCCCGAGGCCCGCCCAGACAGGACCAGCGCATGCCGAGCCGGAACCGTCGCCCCCATGCCTTGCGAATGCTCGCCGTTGCGCTGCTCGTCGGCGCGACGGGGGCTGCGGTGTCCCAGGACGCCAGTCAGGGCGGCGGCGATCGCGCCGTGAGCGGCCGTGATTCAGCCCGGTCGATGGACGACACCTGGATCGCCACCAGGGTCAAGACCGAACTGCTGGCGAGCAGGGGCGTGTCGGGGCTGGCGCTGAATGTCGAGACCACCGACGGCGTGGCTTCGCTGACCGGCGAACTGGGCAGCCAGTCCGAGCTGGACAAGGCCGTGCAGGTCGCGCGCGGCGTCGACGGCGTGGTGCGCGTGGACACCAGCGGCATCCGGATCAGCGCCGACGCCGACCGCTGAGCCCAATTCCCGTCATCGCCGGACTGCCAGCCGAACCTGGACCCTGCGGTATCGGACTGTTCGACGGCCGGCGCTGGACAGGGCGTTTGCCGCCAACCTCCCAGGCCCTGTCCGTCAAAAGGAGACCGCCCATGAAATTCCATCCCACGCTGCTGGCTGCCGCACTGACCCTCGCGCTCGCTGCCTGCGCCAATGACAGCGATGCCGACAACCCGCCGGCCGATCCGGTCGCGGCCGACACCGCCCCGACCGAACCGGCGGCCGCACCGGATGCAGCCACGGCGCCTGGCGCGTCCGCCGGGTCCCTGGCCGATCACGACCGCCGTGCGCTGCTCGCCGTGCAGGAGGTCGATCGCCATGAGATCGCGGCGGCCGAGGATGCGCTGGCCAAGAACGTGCAGGGCGACGTGCGGGCCTACGCCGAGACGCTGCGCGACGACCATGGACGCAACCTCGAAGCCACGCGCGGTCTGCTGGGCGGCGTCGCCGGCGAATCCGGCGACGGCCAGCACTACGCCGAGAACGGCCCCAACCGGGACATCGCCGCCGGCACGGCCGACGTGCAGCCTGCAGGCGCCGGCCAGGCAGCACACACGCCCGAAGGCGACACCGCGTCGGACTCTCCGGAGCTGGCCGCGATGCGCGACAAGCACGAGGCCGAACGACGCCGGCTGTCGGCGCTGGAAGGCGACGAGTTCAGCCGCGAATGGATCGCCGCGATGGTGAAGGGCCATGAGGAAGCGCTGGCCAAGCTGGACAACGAGCTGATCCCCGGCGCTGGCGACGCTGCGGTCGCCCAGCACCTGCAGTCCACCCGCGCGGCGATCTCGCGGCATCTGGATACCGCGCGCTCGCTGCAGGGAGCGCGTTGACGGCAGTCCGCGGCGCGGGTCCCGATCCGCGCCGCGGCAAGCAGGAAGAGGCGGCCCGATGGCCGCCTCCTGCTTTATCTCGTCGCGGTTTGCGATGGCGCGTCCTGTCCCGAGGCCGGACTGGCGGCCCCGCCGTCCACGCCGGCGAGCTTCCAGTGTCCCCAGTCGTCCTGGACATCGTGGCCGGTGGTGGTCCGTGCGCCGCGGTCGCCCGCATAGCGGTACAGCGGCTTGCCGTGGTAGGTCACGTGATGCGCGCCGGACGGCGTCTGCAGGGTTGCGACCGCCGGTTGCTGCAGGCCGGGGCCCGCCACCGGCGCGTCGCCGCTGCCCAGCATGACCGGGGGCCACACCTGCTGGCAGGCATCGTCGCACTTGCTGCCGTCGGTGTTGCCTTCCAGGTAATACAGGGCGGCACCGCTGGCGTCGGCCACATAGCCGGTCTCGCCGCCCTCGAGCATCAGCGTGGCGCCGCCGGCCGACGCGTTGGTGGATGCGTGTCCGCTGTCCGCCGGTGCGGCTTCGGCATCGACCGGGGCACGCGCGGCTTCGCCGCCGGTGGCACCGCCGTCGGGTGGCGTGACGTCCTGCCCGCATGCGACCAGCAGGGCGAGGGCGAGGGCGGACAGGACGGGTCTGGGCAGCATGCGCGTGCTCCTGCGGAGGGGGACATCGCGATGGTGCGCGGCGGATCGTGACCGCACGATCAAGGCATCCGGCACGGCGTGGCGCGCGCCGCGACGTCCCGATCGCTGGAAAAGGGCAAAAAAAACCCCGCGGCTGGCGGGGTTCTTCTTTCGGCGTTCCGCGTTGCGCGGTGGCCGGACCAACTTGGTGCCCAGGAGAGGACTCGAACCTCCACGGTTTTACCCGCTAGTACCTGAAACTAGTGCGTCTACCAATTCCGCCACCTGGGCAGGTGGCCGCGTATGTTGCGGCGCGGTGCGGGTATTGTCAACGGGTTTCTGCATCCGCGCCACACGCGGCGGCGTGTACCATGCCGCCGATGGCGAAAACACCCAGCAAGCGCAGCGCCCGTAGCGGCAAGGGACGGGGCGACAAGCCCGCATCGGGCCAAGGCCCGCAACGCAACCGCGGCGCCAGGTCCGCGCAGCCGGGCTGGCTGCCCCCAGCGCCGCCGGCCCGTTCGGGAACGCGTGCCGGAAGCGGAGGCGGTGGCTTCGTCGATCCCCACGCCGGTCGGGAGGCCGAGCGCTACGCGCAGCCCATCGCCAGCCGCGAAGCCATCCTGCAGCTGCTGGAGGAGGCCGATGGCCCGCTCACCATGGAGATGCTGGCGGAGCGGCTGGACCTGACCGCGCCCGACCGCGCCGCGGCGCTCGGCAAGCGCCTCGGCGCCATGGTCCGCGACGGACAGCTGCTGCAGAACCGGCGCGGCGGCTACGTGCCGGCGGGTCCGCTGGACCTGATCGCCGGCACCGTCATCGCCAATCCCGATGGCTTCGGCTTCCTGCGTCCCGACAAGGGCGTGGGCGACGACCTGTTCCTGCCGCCGGTGGAAATGCGCAAGGTCATGCACGGCGATCGCGCCATGGCCAGCGTCACCGGGATGGACCGGCGCGGTCGCCGCGAGGGCGTGATCGTCGAGGTGCTCGAGCGCCGCCTCAACCGGCTGATCGGACGCTTCACCATCGAGTCGGGCATCAGCTTCGTGGTGCCCGACGACCGCCGCATCCAGCGCAACGTGCAGGTCCCCTCCGACGCGCGCCTGGGCGCGCAACACGGGCAGCTGGTGGTCTGCGAGATCACCACGCCCGCCGATGAGCGGCGCCCGCCGATCGGCAAGGTCCTGGCGGTGCTGGGCGATGCGCTGACGCCCTCGCTGGTGGTCGAAGCCGCGATCCACGGCCACGAGCTGCCACACGAATTTCCGGCCGCGGTGCTGGCCGAGGCCGCCGCGGTGCCGCTGCAGGTGGACGCCAATGCCGCCGCCGGTCGCCGGGACCTGCGCGAGCTGCCGCTGGTCACGATCGATGGCGAGGACGCCAAGGACTTCGACGACGCGGTCTACTGCGAGCCCAACGCGCGCGGTTTCCGCCTGGTGGTGGCGATCGCGGACGTGTCGAGCTACGTGCGGCCCGGCACGCCGCTGGACGACGAGGCGCAGCTGCGCGCGACCAGCGTGTACTTCCCGGGCTTCGTCGTGCCGATGCTGCCCGAGACGCTGTCCAACGGCATCTGTTCGCTCAACCCGAACGTCGACCGGCTGTGCTTCGCCTGCGACATGCAGGTCGACCGCGACGGCGAGGTGGTGTCGTCCACCTTCCATGAAGCGGTGATGCGTTCGCATGCGCGGCTGACCTACAACCAGGTCTGGAAGGCCGTCGGCGAGGGGGATGCCGAGGCGCGCGAGCAGATCGGATCCCTCATCCCGCAGGTCGAGCGCCTGCACCAGCTCTACAAGGTGCTGGCCAAGGCGCGCGCCAGGCGCGGCGCGATCGAGTTCGAGTCGTCGGAAGTGCGCTTCGTGCTCGACAACCGCGGCGAGGTGGTGCAGGCCGGGATGCTCCAGCGCAACGACGCGCACAAGCTGATCGAGGAGTGCATGATCGCGGCCAACGTCGAGGCCGCCAGGTTCCTGCTGGAAGCGAAGATCCCGGCGCCGTACCGCATCCACGACAAGCCGCCGGAGTCCAAGTACGCCGACCTGCTCGAGTTCCTCAAGGAATTCGCATTGCGCATGCCCGCGTGGGGCCGCCTCCAGCCCAAGGACTTCGCCAACCTGCTCAAGAAGGTGCGCGACCGGCCGGACGCGACCCTGCTCGAGTCGGTGATCCTGCGCAGCCAGAGCCAGGCGGTGTATTCGCCGGACAACATCGGCCACTTCGGACTGGCGCTGCAGGCCTATGCGCATTTCACCTCGCCGATCCGGCGCTACCCCGACCTGCTGGTGCACCGCGCGATCAAGCACATCCTCAGGAGCGGCCGGCGCGAGGCCTTCCACAGCCCGAGCCAGATGGCGTCGCTGGCGCTGCAGTGTTCCGAGCGCGAGCGCCGGGCCGACGAAGCCGAGCGCGAGGTCGACGAGCGCTACCGCGCGGCGTGGATGGAGCAGCACGTCGGTGGCGAGTTCGACGGCACCATCAGCGGCGTGACCAGCTTCGGCCTGTTCGTGGAGCTCGACCAGTCCAAGGTCAACGGCCTGGTCCACGTGACCCAGCTGCCCAGCGATTTCTACCACTTCGACCCGGTGCGCAAGACCCTGACCGGCGAGCGCGCCGGGCGCGAGTTCCGCCTCGGCGACCGGGTGAGCATCATCGTGCTCAAGGCCAGCCTGGAAGAGCGCAAGATCGATTTCCGCCTCGCCGGCGAGCGCGGGCCCGGCGCGCCGCCGCGCGGCCAGCCCGCCCGGCGCAAGAAGCAGAAATACTGACGCGGCGGGCGGCCGCAGCCCGGTCGCCCGTACAATCCGCAGCCCGACACCGGTAACCAGCCCCCGCATGTCCAAGCAGAACCAGTGGATCGTCGGCATCAACGCCGTCGCCTCGGCCGTCGAGCACGATGCCGAGCACGTGCGCGAGGTGCTGGTCGAGGCGGGGGCGAAGAATCCGCGCCTGGCCGAGATCGAAACCGCCGCCCGGCGGCGCGACATCGACGTGCGCCGCGTGGCGCAGCAGGCGCTCGACGGCGTGGCCGGCGGCGTGCGCCACCAGGGCGTGGCGGCGCGCTATGCCGCGGCGAAGACCTGGGACGAACACGACCTGTCCGACCTGGTCGGGCAGGCCGGTGGGCGCGCGCTGCTGCTGGTGCTCGACGGCGTGCAGGATCCGCACAACCTTGGCGCCTGCCTGCGCAGCGCGGCCGCGGCGGGCGCGACCGCGGTGGTGATCCCCAAGGACAAGGCGGTGCAGGTCAACGCCACGGTGCGCAAGACCTCGGCCGGTGCCGCCGACAGCATCCCCGTGGTGCGCGTGACCAATCTTTCGCGCACCCTGGCCGAGCTGCAGAAGCTGGGCGTGTGGATCTACGGCCTCGCCGGCGATGCAAAGGCGTCGCTCTATGCGCTCGACCTGCGCGGCAACGTGGCCCTGGTGCTGGGCGGCGAGGCCGACGGCCTGCGCCGGCTCACGCGGGAGCACTGCGACCAGCTGGTGTCCGTGCCGATGCCCGGGCTGGAAACTTCTCCCGGCGTCGAGAGTCTCAACGTCTCGGTGGCCGCTGGCGTGACCCTGTTCGAGGCGGTCCGCCAGCGCAGCGGTTGACCCGGGGCGAGGAGGATCGAGGATGGCGGCACTGGCGTGGCAGGACTGGCTCGGATTCGCCGGTGCGGCGCTGATGCTGCTGGCCCTGTTCCTGCTGCTGTTCGCGCCGCGCGCCGACGGGCGCGCCCGCGCGCGCGCGGCGCTGGGCCTGCTGGGCGCGGCCGCGCTGCTGCCTGCGGCCCTGCGGTATTTCAACCCGCCGCTGTTCTTCCTGCTGGTGGCGTGGCTGTTGCTCAACGCCTACGGCCTGTTCCGGCGGCCCGGCGGCGCCTGACCCGGCCGGCCCCGCGTGCGAACATGGCCCCGCGCAGGGACGACCCTGCGCCTGCGGCTGCCCCGGGGACGACCCCATTGAAGATGGAGGTTGCGCGATGCCCTGGATCATCCTGTTGCTGGCCGGCGTGTTCGAGATCGGCTGGGCGATCGGACTGAAATACACCGAAGGCTTCACCCGTCTGTGGCCGACCCTTGGCACGGTGGCGGCGATGGCGATCAGCCTCGGCCTGCTGGGCGTGGCGATGAAGTCGCTGCCGGTGGGCACCGCCTATGCGGTGTGGGTGGGTGTCGGTGCGGTGGGTACCGCGATCCTCGGCATCGTGCTGCTGGGCGAGCCCGCCAACCCGGGCCGCCTGGTGAGCCTGGGCCTGATCGTACTGGGCATCATCGGGCTCAAGCTCGCCTCGCCGGCCTGACCGGGCGCGGCGCCCGGTCTGCGCGATCGCGTAACCGCAGGTGTTGGTCGCTCAGTCGTCGGCCTGGCCGCGATGGTCGCGCTTGCCCTGGTTCACCCGGTCGCGGGTGCTGATGCTGCCCTGGTTGGCCGGGAGCCGGATTTCGGCCGCGTGCAGGCGCCTGGCGCGGCGCTCTGCACTGGCGGACTGGTAGCCGGGTTCGCCCGCCGCGGGGCCCGTGCCGCCGATGTCCTCCCAGGGCTTGGGTTCGCTGTCGCGGACCTGCTTGGCCTCGAGCAGTGCCTGGGTCTGGGCCAGCGCCTCCTCGGGCGTGATGCGGCGCTTGCGCGACCGGCGACGGACACCGTCCTGGGGCGGTGCCTTCGCAGCCGGGCTGCGTCCGGCCTTGCCGCCGCCCTGCTTCCCCGCTGCATTGCGGGTGGCCTCGCTCGCTGTGGGTCCGGCGTTGCCTGCGGGCTTCGCGCTGGCAGGCTGGCGCGCGGTCTTCGCAGGCGCCGGAGCCGCCCGCCTGGTCGGGGACGCCGCGGCCGGACGTGTCGACTGTCCGGTCGCCGTCGCCGGCTTGGCCGGCCCGGATGCCCTCGCGGTCTTCGTGGTCTTTGTCGTCCTGGTGGTCCGGGTGGCGTTGGTGGATGTGGCGGTCTTCTTGCTTCCGGCCTTGGTGGTCGCAGTGCTCCCGGCGGGGTTCGCCGGCGTGCCGCCGCGGGACTTCTTCGCCGGGGCCGACTTGCGCGCCTTGCCGGCCGTCCCCTCGACCTCGCGCAGGCGCGTCTCGAAGCGGTCGAGGATGTCGGCCAGCAGCTCGGCCTTGTCCTTGCTGCGCTGGTTGGCGCCGCCGCTGCTGCCGCGCTTGCTGCCAGTGCGCTCGCGCGAGGCGAGCTTCTGCCGGCGGACGATGTCGCGCGCGCGGTCGCGGGCGGTACGCGCGCGGGCGACGCGCGTCGCCAGTGCCCTGCCGTCGAGCTGGCGCAGGCCGTTGATGCGGCTGTCGTCGTAGAGTGCCATCTCGCGCTGGTTGAGCAGCTGGCTGGCCTTGGCGCGGGTGATCGGCATCGCGGTCTCCTCTCGTGCGGACGCATCGAGTGGAGCACAGGCGATGTTCAGCCGGGGTCGACGGCGGTGCCGCCGCGATGTGCGCGGATCAGGCGCGCTGCGGCGCCGGCCAGGCGTTGACGATGGTGCAGAACAGCTTCGCGGTCTGCTCGGCGTCGTACAGCGCCGAATGCGCGTCTTCGCTGCTCCAGCTGAAGCCGGCGGCCTGCACCGCACGCGCCAGCACCGTCTGTCCGTAGGCCACGCCGGCGAGGGTGACGGTGTCGAACACGCTGAAGGGATGGAAGGGGTTGCGCTTGTGCCCGGTGCGGGCGACCGCGGCGTTGACGAAGTTCAGGTCGAAATGCGCGTTGTGGCCGACCAGGATCGCGCGCTGGCAGCCGTGCCTGCGCACGGCGGCGCGCACCCCCGCGAACACGTGGTCGAGCGCTTCGCGCTCCGGCTTGGCGAAGCGGAAGGGGTGGTCGATGTCGATCCCGGTGACTTCCAGCGACTGCGGGTCGATCTCGGTGCCGGGCGCGGGCACGACGTGGGCGCTGGTGGCGGGACCGGGCACCAGCGCGCCGGTCTCGTCCACGTCCAGCGGCACCGCGGCGATCTCCAGCAGTGCGTGCCGGTTCCAGTCGAAGCCGCCGGTTTCGACGTCCACCACCACCGGCAGGTAGCCGCGGAAACGGCGGGTGAGCAGGGTGACGTTGGGGGCGGGCGCTGCGGCTTGTTCCATGCGCAAAGCCTAGCAGAGCGTGCGTCCGCGCCCGCCATCGCCCGAGTGCCGATGCGGCGCTCAGGCAGCGCGCATGCCGCAGAGCGTGCTGTCGACGGCCATGCGCGCGAGCAGCGCCGCGCCGTCGGCGATCAGCGCATCCGGATCCGCCGAACCGGCTTCCCGGGCCAGCGCCTCCAGGCAGTCGCGGCCGCTGCGCGTGCCCGGCGCCAGCAGTTCGAGCAGGCGGAAGGCCAGCGGCGACAGTTCCGCGAAGCGCACCTCGCCGTCGGCGTCGCGACGTACCAGCAACAGGGTCGGCGCATCCGGCGCGCGGTCCGGCCGGAACGACGGGCCGATGCGCTGCACCGGCCAGCGGTAGGCGAGCGCCCAGGCCAGGGGCGAGACCACCGGGGCGGCGTCGAGCAGCGCCTCGCCCGCAGCGGTGGCGGGCAGTGGCGCAAGGTCCGCCGGCGGCAGCGCATCGGAGATCTGCAGCGCCAGCTCGACCCACTCGTAATGCGCCAGTTCTGCGATCCAGGGCGGGAGCCCGGGGTCGGGCTCGGTCTCGAGCCAGCGCACGAACTCGCGCCCGATCTCCGTGAACAGCGGCGTGCGGCAGCGATGGCCAGCGTAGAAGGCACGGACCAGCGCATGCCAGTCCTCGCCGGCCAGGATGCGCCGGATCACCGGGAAGTTGCCGGCCAGCAGGGACTGCAGGTTGTTGTAGAGCAGATCGCGATAGACCGCCAGGCGGTCGTCGCGGATGCCGTCCGGCGCAGGCACGCCCCGCGGGTCGCGCAAGTGGCGCGAGAGCGCGAACTGCTGCGCTCGCAGCAGGGACTCAGCCACGCGCCGGAACCGCAGCCGGTGCCGCGGCGGCGGCGCGCTGCAGCGCACGGATCGACGCGATCTCGTCGAGCAGTTCGGCGAAGGGCGGCAGGTTGAAGTCGCGCTCGAGCAGGGTCGGTCGCAACCCGTGCACGCGGTAGGCCTCGGCCAGCAGCGACCACACGTCGGGGATGACCGCCGCCCCATGCGTATCCACCTTCAGTCCCGGTGCCTCGTCGTGGTGCCCCGCGACGTGGTAGCAGGCGATCCGGTTCGAGGGCATGCGGCGCAGGAAGGCTGCGGCGTCGTATCCGTGGTTGACCGCGTTGACGAGGATGTTGTTGACGTCCAGCAGCAGGTCGCAGTCGGCTTCCGCCAGCACCGCCTCGACGAAACCGGCCTCGTCCAGCGCCTGCGCGGGGGCGGCGGGCAGGGCGGCGTAGTAGCTCACGTTCTCGATCGCGATGCGGCGGCCGAGGATGTCCTGCACGCGCCGGATCCGCGCCGAGACATGCGCCACCGCCTCCTCGGTGAAGGGCAGGGGCAGCAGGTCGTAGAGCTGGCCGTCGTCGCTGCACCAGCTCAGGTGCTCGCTGTAGAGGGCCACGCGATGACGGTCGAGGAATCGGCCCACGCGCGCCACGAAGGTCTCGTCCAGCGGCGCCGGGCCGCCCAGCGACAGCGACAGTCCGTGGCAGGTCAGTGGGTGCCGCTCGGCCAGCGCCTCGAAGGCCACGCCGAGCCGACCGCCGACGCCGATCCAGTTCTCCGGCGCGCATTCGAGGAAATCCACGTCGCCGGGCGCGGCGGCCTGCAGCGCGGACAGCAGTCCGCGCCGCAGGCCCAGGCCCGCGCTGGCCGCGGCCAGCGGTGGCGGCGACGTGGTCACGCGGGGCCGACCCTGCTCAGGCCATGCCGCCGCACTTGCCCTCGCCGCACTTGCCTTCCATGTCGCCCTTGGCGGCGGCCTTGTGGGCCTCGTGCTCGGCCTTGTCGACGAAGCCGTCGCCGTTGGCATCCATGGCGGCGAACTTCCCGCCCTCGTCCGGATGGACGGCATCGAACTCGGCGCGCGAGACCTTGCCGTCCTTGTCGGTATCGACGCGGTCGATGCCGCACTTGCCTTCGCCGGACTTGTGGGCGGCCTTGTCGCCACCGCAGCTGCCTTCCTGCGCCTTGGCGGCCGCGGCCTCGGGCGCGCCGGCCATGTAGCCCTGGGCGAGCGGAGTGACCGCGAAACTGGAGCCGGACAGCAGCAGGCCACCGGCGAGGGCGGTGCCGAGCCGGACCACGGCGGGCTTCTTGCTGGAATTCATGGTGGAGCTCCTCTCTGGACGGGTGCGCCCGCCTGCGATGGCGGGAGTCGGGAGGATAGTCCTCCGCTGGGCCGCGGCGGAGCGGCGTCGCGACGCGCGCCCGGGTGCCGTGCGGCCGTCGGACCTGCCTCCGGGCGGCAGTGTGGGCGCAGCCGCATTAAGCCGCGGTTAGTCCGATCCGCCGGTGGATCCGGACGGCGGGAGGTGCCCCGGGGCCTCAGCCCGGACCGCTGGTGTCGTCGCGCTTCTCGCGCGGCGGCAGCGCGTCGTCGCCATGCACCAGGAACCAGATGTTCTCCGCGATGTTGGTGGCGTGGTCGCCGATGCGCTCGAGGTTCTTGGCCATGAACAGCAGGTGGGTGCACGGGGTGATCGCCCGGGCGTCTTCCATCATGTAGGTCAGCAGTTCGCGGAACAGGCCGGTGTGCAGGGTGTCGACCTCGGCGTCCTGCGCGCGCACGCGCTGCGCGGCCTCAGCGTCGTCGGTCGCGAACGCCTCCAGCACGTCGCGCAGCTGGCGCACCACCCGCTGGCCGAGGATGGCCAGCCCGCGCGTGTGCGGCAGCGGCGGCGCGGAATTGAGCGCGGTCGAGCGCTTGGCGACGTTGGCGGCGTAATCGCCGATGCGTTCGATGTCCGAGGCGATCCGCAGGGCGGAGAGGATCTCGCGCAGGTCGCGTGCCATCGGCCCGCGCAGCGCCAGCCGCATCACGTCCTGGCTGACTTCGTGCTCAAGCAGGTCGATGGCCTCGTCGTTGGCGACGATGCGCGCGGCGGCCCTGTCGTCGCGGCGCTCGACGACGTCCAGCGCCGCCTCCAGCTGGGCCACCGCCATCTCGCCCATGCGCAGGATCTCGCCGGTCAACCGCTGCCGTTCCTCGTCGTAGCTCCTGACGATGTGGTCGTGGGGCTGGGTGCTCATGGGTGGGTGTCCGGATGGGAAGTGGGAGTGCGTCGCCGTCGCGATTCAGCCGAAGCGGCCGGTGATGTAGTCCTCGGTCTGCTGCTTCGAGGGGTTGGAGAAGATGGTCTCGGTGGTGCCGTGTTCGACCAGGTCGCCCAGGTACATGAAAGCCGTGAAATCCGACACGCGCGCGGCCTGCTGCATGTTGTGGGTGACGATGACGATGGTGTAATCGAGCTTGAGCTCTTCGATCAGCTGTTCGATGCGGCTGGTCGAGATCGGGTCGAGCGCGGAGGTCGGCTCGTCCAGCAACAGCACGTCCGGGCGCAGGGCGACCGCGCGCGCGATGCACAGGCGCTGCTGCTGGCCGCCGGACAGGCCGAGCGCAGACTGGCCCAGCTTGTCCTTGACCTCGTCCCACAGCGCGCCCTGGCGCAGCGCGTGCTCCACGCGCTCGTCGAGCTGCGCCTTCGAGAGCTTCTCGTGGTGGCGGATGGCGTAGGCGATGTTCTCGTAGATCGTCATCGGGAACGGCACCGGCTTCTGGAACACCATGCCGACCTTGCTGCGCAGGCGGTTCATCGGGTACTTCGGCGAGAGGATGTCCTCGCCGTCGAGCAGGATCTCGCCGCTGGCGCGCAGCTTCGGGTACAGCGCGTAGATCCGGTTGAAGATGCGCAGCAGGGTGGACTTGCCGCAGCCCGAGGGCCCGATCAGCGCGGTCACGCGCTTTTCCGGGATCTCCAGGTTGATGTTCTTCAGCGCGTGGAACCGGTCGTAGTGGAAGTCCAGGCCCTTGACCGCGATCTTGGTCGGCATCGGTGCCAGCGCGCCGCGCTGCTGCGTGGCCACGTTGAAGCGCTGCATCGGCACGGCGGATTGGAGGTCGTTCATGGACGGGTCCAGGGAAAGGTCAGTCATGGGAGATCCTGTTGCGCAGCAGCAGCGCGCGCGCCGACAGGCTGACCAGCAGCACGAACACGGTCAGCACGAAGGCGCCGGCCCAGGCGAGCTGCTGCCAGGATTCGTAGGGGCTGCCGGCGTACTGGTACATCACCACCGGCACGCTCGCCATCGGCTGCAGCACGTTCGAGTTCCAGTACTGGTTGCCGAAGGCGGTGAACAGCAGCGGCGCGGTTTCGCCGGAGATGCGGGCCAGCGAGAGCAGGATGCCGGTGACGATGCCCGCCGATGCGCTGCGGTACAGCACCTGCACGATCACCTTCCACTGCGGCACGCCCAGCGACAGCGCGGCCTCGCGCATCTGCACCGGCACCAGCTGCAGCATCTCGTCGGTAGTGCGCACCACCACCGGCAGCACGATGAAGGCCAGGGCGATGGCGCCTGCGAGGGCCGAGAAGCGGCCGCCGGTCTGCATCACCACCAGGGTATAGACGAACAGGCCGAGGACGATCGACGGCGCCGACAGCAGGATGTCGTTGACGAAGCGCACCACCGTGCCGGCCTTGCGCGCCTTGCCGTACTCCGACAGCCAGGTGCCGGCGGCCACGCCCAGCGGCGTGCCGATGGCGATGGCCATCGCGCACATCACCGCGCTGCCGAAGAAGGCGTTGAGCAGGCCGCCCTCCTGCATCGGCGGCGGGGTCATCTGCGTGAACAGCGCCCAGTCGATCCCGCCGACGGCCTTGCTGGCCAGGGTCCAGAGGATCCAGCCCAGGAAGAACAGGCCGAAGCAGGCGGTGAGGATGCCCAGCGCGATCGCCAGGCCGTTGCCGAAGCGGCGGCGTGCATAGAGACGGTCGGCGACGGCATGCTCGCGGGCGGTGGACGCGGACATCAGTTGCCCTCCCTGCGTGCCAGCTGCATCAGCATGAGGCGCGCGATCGCCAGCACCACGAAGGTCACCAGGAACAGCACGAAGCCGAGCAGCAGCAGGGCGGAGCGGTAGGTGTCGGTGGCCTCGCCGAAGTCGTTGGCAATCAGCGCGGCGATGGTGGTGCCCGGCTCCAGCAGCGAGGGCGACAGGCGTACCGAGTTGCCGACCACGAAGGCGACGGCCATGGTCTCGCCAAGCGCGCGGCCGAGGCCCAGGAAGATGCCGCCGATCACCGCCGAGCGGGTGTAGGGCAGGACGATGTCCCAGCTGACCTCCCACTTGGTCGAGCCCAGCGCATAGGCCGATTCCTTCAGCCGGGTCGGCACCGTGAGGAAGACCTCGCGCATCACCGAGGAGATGAAGGGGATCACCATGATCGCCAGCACGAAGCCGGCGGTGAGCATGCCGATGCCCAGCGGCGGGCCGCGGAACAGCACGCCGACGCCAGGCAGGGTGCCCAGGTGGTCGTTGAGCCAGGGCGTGACGTATTCGGTCATCACCGGCACCAGCACGAACAGGCCCCACATGCCGTAGATGATCGAGGGCACGCCGGCCAGCAGTTCGATCGCCGTGCCCACCGGCCCGCGCATCCAGCGCGGCGCCACCTCGGTGAGGAAGAAGGCGATGCCGAAGCTCACGGGAACGGCGATCACCATCGCGATGACGGCGGTGACGATGGTGCCGTAGATCGGCACCAGGGCGCCGTAGCGGTTCTCGACCGGATTCCACTCGGACGAGAAGAAGAAGCCCAGGCCCTGCGAGGCCAAGGCCTCGCGGCCGCCCCACAGCATGGACAGGGCGGCGCCGGCCAGCGCCACCAGCACCAGGCCGACCGTTGCGGTCAGCAGCCAGCGGAAGATGCGGTCGTTGCGCGCATCGCGCAGGTCGCGCGCCGTACCGTGCGGAGCCGAGAGGGAAATGGCGCTCATGGGGATTCCGGAACAGAGGTGTCGCCGTGTCCGCGAAGGCGGGGATCCGCCACCCGGGCGCTGCCGGGGAGGGTCGGACGCCCGGGCGCTGGACCCGCCGCCTTCGCGAAGATGGCGCGACGCCAACCGCGCAGGTTGCGCGGATGCGGCATCACTTGAACTCCGACGCCCAGTACGCCTCGATCTGCTGCACCAGTTCCGGCGGCAGCGGCACGTAATGCAGCTCGGCTGCCTGCGTCCGGCCGTGCTCGAACGCCCACCGGAAAAAGGCGCGCGTGGCCTGGCTGCGCGCGGGGTCCTTCGGCTGCTTGTGCATCAGCATGAAGTTGGTGGCGGTGATCGGCCAGGCGTCCGCGCCGGGCGCATCGGTGATGACCAGGTCGAAGTCGCTGGCGCTGGCCCAGTCGGCGGTGGCGGCCGCCGCCGCGAAGCTTTCTTCGCTGGGTCGCACGAAATGGCCGGCTGCGTTCTGCAGCGATGCGTACGGCATGCCGTTCTGCAGGGCGTAGGCCAGTTCGACGTAACCGATGGCGCCCTTGATCTGCTGCACGTACGAGGCGACGCCCTCGTTGCCCTTGCCGCCGACGCCGACCGGCCACTGCAGCGAGGTGCCTTCGCCAACCCTGGATTTCCAGTCGTCGCTGACCTTGGACAGGTAGTTGGAGAAGTTGAAGGTGGTGCCCGATCCGTCGGAGCGATGCACGACGCTGATCTTGCCTGCGGGCAGCGGCACGCCAGGATTGAGCGCGGCGATGGCGGGATCGTTCCAGGTCGCGATCTTGCCCAGGAAGATGTCGGCCAGCAGCGGGCCGGTGAGCTTCAGCTGGCCGGGCTGCAGGCCCTCGAGGTTGAGCACGGGCACCACGCCGCCGATCGCCGACGGGAACTGGCCCAGGCCTGCTTCGGCGAGTTCGTCGCTCGACAGCGGCTTGTCGCTGGAACCGAAATCGACGGTGCCGGCCTTGATCTGCGCGATGCCGCCGCCCGAGCCGATCGACTGGTAGTTGACCTTGGCGCCGGTGGCCGCGTTGTAGTCGGCCGACCACTTCGACACCAGCGGGAAGATGAAGGAGGCGCCTGCGCCGGAGATGTCGACGCTGACGCGGTCGCCCGCGGATGCGGCGGCATCGGCATCGGCGGCGGGCGCCGGGCCGGCCGGCGCGCCGCCCTCCGGCGAGCAGGCGGTCACGAGCAGGGCGGCCGACAGGGCCAGGAGGGTCGGGCGGACACGCGAAGCGATCATGGGCAATTCCGGAAGGCCTGGCAGGCCGTGGAGGGGATGCCGCTATGAAATGATGTTTTTGTTACAGCCGTATGACGCCCGCAGACGCGACTGCAAACGGCCCCGCCGCGGCCGCGGGGATGCGAACGGACCCAGAGGCGCGATCGCTGGGCGGCATCGGGCGGATGCCGCCCCAGCGCACCTGCGCGGCGTCCGTAAATTCTTGTGCTCAACGGCCGTCACCCCGGCTCCGGGCGGTCACTGGACGAAGCCCGCGGCAGGAATGCGCCGCGCCATCCCGCTGCAGCTGCGCGCGGAACCAGAAAGGCGGGCCCGAAGGCCCGCCAGGAAGATCGCCGGGAGAGGAAAGCGGATCAGTAGGGCAACGCGGTGGTCCAGTAGGACTCGACCTGGCGCACCAGCGAGTCGGGCAGCGGCACGTAGCCCAGCGTGCGCGCCTGGTCGTCGCCGTTGGCGTACACCCAGCGGAAGAATTCGCGGGCATTCTTCGCGCCTTCCGCGTTCCTGGGCTGCTTGCGCATCAGGATGAAGTTGGTGGCGGTGATCGGCCAGGCGTTCTCGCCCGGCGCGTTGGTCATCACCAGGTGGAAGTCGCTGGTCGAGCCCCAGTCGGCGCTGGCCGCTGCCGCGGAGAAGGTCTCCTCGCTCGGATTCACGAAGTTGCCGGCCGCGTTCTTCAGGCGCGAGTAGGCCAGCCGGTTCTGCAGTGCATACGACAGCTCGACGTAGCCGATGCCGCCCTTGATCTGCTTGACGTAGGCCGCGACGCCTTCATTGCCCTTGCCGCCGATGCCGACCGGCCATTTGACCGCGGTGCCTTCGCCCACCGCGTCCTTCCAGCCGGGGCTGACCTTGGACAGGTAGTTGGTGAAGTTGAAGCTGGTGCCCGAGCCATCCGAGCGGTGCACGACGGTGATCTTGGCATCCGGCAGCGGAATGCCGCCGTTGAGCGCGACGATGGCCGGATCGTTCCACCTGGTGATCTTGCCCAGGAAGATGTCGGCCAGCGTCGCGCCGTCGAGCTTCATCGCGCCCGCCTGTACGCCCTGCAGGTTGACGATCGGCACCACGCCGCCAATCACCGACGGGAACTGCGCCAGACCTGACTTGGCGAGCTCGTCGGGCTTGAGCGGTGCATCGGACGAGCCGAAATCGACGGTCGCCGCCTTGATCTGCGCGATACCCCCGCCCGAGCCGATCGACTGGTAGTTGATCTGCTTGCCGGTGGCCTGCCGGTAATCGGCCGACCAGCGCGAGATGGCCGGATACACGAAGGACGCGCCGGCACCGGTGGCGTCGTTGGCGCGGACGGTGGCGGCGGCGAGCGCGGCCGAGAGGCCGAGCGCGGCGATCGAGGTCTTGAAGATGGCGTGCATGGTGTCCCTGGAGTCAATGCGGGGGGAGTCCCGCTGCGGCGCCATTGCACGACCGTCAGATGACAGGCCGATGCCGCGCCGATGACGGTTGCATGACGCCGCGCGATGCAGGGCCGTGCGCGCTGCGACGCGCTGTCATTTGTCGGTCACGAAACCGCCCCATCCTGTGCACGCCCGGGTCGCCCCATCGGCAACCCACGCGCTCGCGTTGCGACGGCACCAGCCGCTGCGCACCTACTTCCTTCCATCATCGGGACTTCAGCACATGCGTCACACGATCCTCGCTGCCGCGCTTGCCACCGCACTCGGCTCGACCAGCTTCACCGCCGCCGCCCAGTCGGCACAGGACCGCGAAATCACCGAGCTCAAGGCCCAGATCTCTGCGCTGGCGGCCAAGGTCGAAGAGCTCGAAACGCGCACCGATGCGCAGTCGGACATCAACGTCGCCACCCAGGAGAACCTGGACAAGATCGCCACCGGCACGCCGGTGGTTGCCACCAAGGGCGGCCTGAAGGTGACATCGCCCGACAAGAAGTTCGAGGCCTCCCTGGGCGGCCGCATCCATTTCGACGCCTATGCCTTCGACCGCGACCTGGCCAGCACCACCGGCACCACCGAGTTCCGCCGCGCGCGCCTGACGCTGCAGGGCAAGGCCTATGGCTGGGACTACAAGCTCGAGCAGGATTTCGCCGCGGGCAGCAACCTCGACGGCCTGCGCGATGCCTACATCGCGAAGTCGGCGCTCGGCGGCAAGTTCACCATCGGCCACTTCAAGCCCTACCGCGCGATGGAGGAGCTGACCAGTTCCAACGAGATCCTGATGATGGAACGTCCGTTCGCGACCGCCACGGGCCTGTTCAGCGGCCGCCAGTTCCAGCAGGGCGTGGGCTACCTGCGCGGCGGCGGCAACTACACGGCCGGCTTCAGCGCCTTCAACCTGCGCGGCGCCAGCGGTTCGCGCAACGAAGGCGTGGGCTATGCAGGACGCGTGACGTTCGCCCCGATCAACACCGCCGACAGCACTCTCCACTTCGGGGCCTGGGCCAGTCACGAGAACGCCAACCAGGGATCGGCCGACCTGTCCGCGGTCGCCAACTACGCCGGCCGGCGTGGCCCATCGCAGGCCATCGCCACCGTGACCGGCGCCAGTCGCAGCGACATCTCGGCCTACGCGCTGGAGGCGGCCGGATCCTTCGGCCCGGTGTTCTTCCAGGGCGAATACGCCAATGCCTCGTTCGGCCAGCCGGTCGGGCCCGACCAGGACGTCACCGCCTGGTACCTGCAGGGCAGCTGGCATCTCAACGGCGGCCACAAGCCCTACAAGGCCGGCACCGGCGTGTTCGGCTCGGCACCGGTGGCCGACCGTGGCCTGTGGGAGCTGACCGCACGCTACGACTCGATCGAGAACAAGGACATCGCCGGACTCGACGTGAGCAGCTGGATCCTGGGCGTCAACTACTACGTCAATCCCGGCCTGCGCTTCATGTTCAACTACACCCGGGGCGACAACGGCTTGACCGGCGACGAGACCGGGCAGTACGCCTTGCGCACGCAGTTCTCCTGGTAGACGGCGGGGTCGCGGCCGGCTCCGAAGGCCCCGGGGAAGCCCGGGGCCTTTTCTGTTCGGGGGGCACGCCCCGGGCGATTCGATGCGCAGGTGGCGCCCCATGACCAATGGCATGGCCCCGACCCGCCGCACTGCGCTAAGGTCCCGCCATGGCGCCCGCCTGCACTGCGGTGCGCGCGCCAGGACAGCGGACGGTGCACGCGGCGCCAGCGGCGCCCGGGCATCGTTTTTTTTTGCATCGAATCGAGCGACAGGGGGCGGCGAGTGGCGAGCAGTACGCGGGGCTGGTTGTGGGGTGCGGGATTGGCGGTGCTGTGTGCCGCCGGGGCGGGACGGGCCGGCGAGCCGGTCGACCTGGACATGGTGGCGAAGATCCGCCACGAGGCCTTCGGGCGTTCGCAGGCGCCTGCGCTGCTCAAGGAACTCACCGAAACCATCGGTCCGCGCCTGACCAATTCGCCGGGGTACGAACGCTCGACCGCATGGGCGCGCGACAAGCTCTCGGGCTGGGGCCTGGCCAACGTGCACGACGAGGTCTACGATCCCGCCTTCGGCCGCGGCTGGGAATTCCGGTCCGCGCGCGTGGAGATGGTTTCGCCGCGGACGCTGCCGATCCACGCGCTGCCCAAGGCCTGGACGCCCGGCACCGACGGCCCGGTGGAAGGCGAAGTGGTGCGCGCCACGTTCAAGACCGTCGAGGACCTGGAGAAGCACAAGGGGAAGCTGCACGGCAAGATCGTGCTGCTCGACGAGGCGCGCGCCTACAAGCCTGCCGAGCGTCCCGACTTCCGCCGCTACAGCGAGGAAGAACTCGGCGAGCTGCAGACCTTCCCGGTGCCCCAGGACCGGGGCGAGGACGCGCAGGCCAGGCGCCTTGCCGAGTACCGCAAGCGCGAGGAGCTGAACCGCGCGCTCAATGCCTTCCTGGTGGAAGAGGGCGCCGTGGCGACGCTGTCGATCAGCTCCTGGGACAACGGCATCCTGCGCGTGGCCGGCGGCGGAGCGCGCAAGGCCGGCGAACCGGCCGGCGTGACCGGGCTGGTGGTCTCGGCCGAACACTACAACCAGCTGGTGCGTGCGGTGGAGCGCAAGCAGGACGTGCGCCTGCGCATCGACGTCGATGGCGGCTTTACCAGCGACGCCGACCTGCCGGCGAGCAACGTCTTCGCCGAACTGCCGGGCAAGGGCGGCAAGGCGTCCGAACTGGTGGTCATCGGCGCCCACCTGGATTCCTGGCACACCGGGACCGGAGCCAGCGACAACGGCGCCGGCGTGGTGGTGATGATGGAGGCCATGCGCATCCTCAAGGCGATCGGCGCGCGTCCCGACCGCACCATCCGCATCGCCCTGTGGGGCGGCGAGGAGCAGGGCCTCAACGGGTCCGCGGGCTATGTCTCGAAACACCTTGCCGCGTATCCCGAGCCCACCGATCCCGAGCAGCGGGCGCTGCCGCGCGCCTTCCAGCGCGGCACCGGACCACTGCAGCGCAAGCGCGGCTACGAGCGTTTTTCCACCTATTTCAACTTCGACAACGGCACCGGCCGGATCCGCGGCATCTATGCGCAGGAGAACCACGCCGCCGTACCGGTGTTCAAGGCCTGGCTGGAGCCGTTCAAGGACCTGGGCGCGGACATCGTCACCACCCGCAACACCGGCAGCACCGACCACATGTCCTTCGACCGCGTCGGCCTGCCGGGCTTCCAGTTCGTGCAGGATCCGGCCGACTACTTCTCGCACGTCCACCACACTCACCTGGATACCTACGACCACGTGGTGCCGGAGGACCTGAAGCAGGCTGCGGCCATCATCGCCTCCTTCGCCTGGCACGCGGCGACGCGCGCCGAGCGCATGCCGCGCAAGCCGTTCACCGAGCGCGACGTCGAGTGATTGGCGATCCGGCGCCGGCGAAGCCGGTGCCGGATCCGCTTCGCGGCCGTGAACGGCCGTTTCCTCGCCGCCATCCCGTGCTGGAAGCTTTCGGTCCGGGCGACGGCAGATGTCCCGGATGATGCAGCGCGGGCAGTCGGGCTTGCACGCCTCGTGCACGTCCTGGCCGGACAGCGAACGAACCGGCGCGGAAAGCTGCGGCATCGCGCCCGCGCGCGGAAACGCGTCCGCCACGCGCCGGCCGGCCGGCGTCTGGCGCGGTAGCTGCGGATGTCCTGGATGCTGCAGCGTGGGCAGCCGGGTCTGCGTAACTTGCACGCACGGCGCCCGGGCAGCGGGGGAATCGGCGTGCGAAGGTGCCGCACGGCGCCCGCGGGGCGGAAATGCGTCCGCCCGCGCGCCGGTCAGGCCAGCGTCTTGTCGGGGTAGCGGCAGAGATCGCGAATGATGCAGCGCGGGCAGTCGGGCTTGCGCGCCTTGCACACGTAGCGACCATGCAGGATCAGCCAGTGGTGCGCGCCCAGGAGGTATTCGGGCGGCACCACCGTCATCAGCCCGTCCTCGACCGCGCGCACGTCCTTGCCCGGCGCCAGGCCGGTGCGGTTGGACACGCGGAAGATATGCGTGTCGACGGCGATCGTGCCCTCGCCGAACAGGGTGTTGAGCACGACGTTGGCGGTCTTGCGCCCGACGCCCGGCAGCGCCTCGAGCGCTTCGCGGGTGCGCGGCACTTCGCCGCCATGCTGGTCGACCAGGATCCGGCACAGGGCCATGACGTTCTTCGCCTTCGCGTTGAACAGGCCGATGGTGGAGATATGCCGCTTGAGTCCTTCCTCGCCCAGGTCGAGGATCGCCTGCGGCGTATTGGCGACGGGGTACAGCCGCCGCGTCGCCTTGTTCACGCCCACGTCGGTGGCCTGGGCCGACAGCACCACCGCGACCAGCAGCTCGAAGGGGGTGGAATACTCGAGCTCGGTGGTCGGCTCGGGGTCGATCTCGGCGAGGCGGGAAAACAGTTCGTGGACTTCGTCCCGGGACAGCCGGCTGCGGCGGGGCGCGCGTGCGCGCGTCGATTTGCGGGGGGCGGTCATGGCTTGCCGCCCGCACGCGCGCGCGCGCGCGCCAGCGCGGCCGCCGCGGCCGGCGGCAGTGCGGGCGCGGGGCCAGCGCTGGCGGCGGGCGCGGGATTGCGCCGCGCCTCGCGTTCGGCCGCGCGACGGGCCAGGCGCGCGGCGCGCGCCCGGTAGCGATCGCGCGCGGCCCAGGCCTGCCGCAGCCGCTCGCGAGCCTGGACGACGACGGCGCGCGCGGCAGGATCGAGCGCGGGATCGTCGTCGACGAAGCCCATCAGCCCGGCGTCGATCGCCGCGTCGATCTCGCCGGCCTGCAGCAGCGCGGCCAGCCGCGCGCCGTCCGCACGGTCGGCCGGAGGTCGGGTTGCGGGCATGTCGCGGCTCAGCGGCCTTGGAACTCGGGTCTGCGCTTGGCGAGGAAGGCAGAGGTGCCCTCGCGCATGTCCTCGGTGGAGAACACTAGGCCGAACTGCGCGGCTTCGTAGGCCAGGCCTTCCTCGATGCCGCATTCGCCGCCGGTGTTCACGCAGTCCAGGATCCCGCGCAGCGCCAGCGGCGCGGCGGCCGCCAGCTGCGTGGCCAGCGCCATCGTGGCCGCTTCCAGCTCGGCAGCGGGTACCACGCGGTTGACGATGCCCAGCTGCAGCGCCCGCGCCGCGTCCACCGGCGCGCCGGCCAGGCACAGCTCCAGGGTGGCCGCACGCCCGGCCAGGCGCAGCAGGCGCTGGGTGCCGCCGAAGCCCGGGATCAGCCCCAGGTTGATCTCGGGCTGGCCGACCTTGGCGGTCTCCGAAGCGATGCGCAGGTGGCAGCACATCGCCAGTTCCAGGCCGCCGCCCAGGGCGAATCCGTTCACCATCGCGATCACCGGCTTGGGCAGGGTCTCCAGGCGCCGCATCATGCGCTGGCCGCGCAGGGCGAAGTCGCGTCCCTCGCTCGGCGTCAGGCCCGACATCTCCGCAATGTCCGCTCCGGCCACGAATGCCTTGGGACCCGCACCGGTCAGCACCACCACCCTCACCGACGCGTCGTCGGCGGCCGCGTCGGCGGCGGCGTGCAGGGCGGCGATGGTCGCCGAGTCCAGCGCGTTCAGGCGCTCGGGGCGGTGGATGGTGATGACGCGGACGGCGTCGCGGTCTTCGATCAGCAGGGGGGAGTCGGTCATCGGCTTCGCAAACATGAAGACGGCGGGGGCCGATTGAACTTGTCGGCCCCCGGCGGGTCGGAGGGGAGGCGTCAGTGGCGGTTAAGCCCAGCGGCCGCTATCCTAGCGCGTCCACTGGGGGCGGTTCGACCGCCCCCTGTCGTGTCCGGGCCGGTCCACCGGCCGACCGTATTTTCCTGGAGAGTGACCGAATGAAATTGCGTCTGCTTGCCGCCTCCCTCGCGGCAATCACCCTGGTCTCCGCGGCGGCTTCCGCCCAGGACACCACGTCCGAAAAAGGCAAGCTGAGCTATGCGATCGGCTTCAACACCGGCGTCGAACTGGCGGAACTGACCGCGCGCGGCGAGGCGGTCGACGTCAACACCGTGATCAAGGCGATCCAGGACGCTTACGCCAAGAAGCAGCCTGCCGTGCCGGTCGACCAGCTCAAGGCTGCGGTCGAGAACATGCAGAAGCGCCAGCAGGCCAAGATGGAGGCCGAGTTCACCCAGCTGGCCAACCAGAACAAGACCCAGAGCGACGCGTTCCTGGCGCAGAACCGCGCCAAGGCGGGCGTGCAGACCCTGTCGGGCAGCACCGTGCAGTATCGCGTGATCGAGAACGGCAGCGGCGCCAAGCCGACCCAGGCCAGCGACGTGCAGATCAGCTACAAGGGTTCGCTGCCCGACGGCACCGTGTTCGTCGACACCGCGCAGGCGCCGGAAGGCCAGCAGGCCGGCCCGGTGACGATGAAGGTCAGCCAGATCCCGCTCGCGGGCCTGCGCGAGGCGCTGCTGCAGATGCCGGCCGGCGCGCGCTGGGAAGTGGTGCTGCCGGGCGACAAGGCCTACGGCACCGACATGCGCGCCGGGCGCATGGCCAACCAGGCGGTCGTGTTCGACGTCAAGCTGGTCAGCGTCAAGTGACCGGAGGCCGCGCGACGCGCGGCCTACGCGGCACACGGCGGTAACATCGGGACTGCGTCCCGCGGCCACCGCCACACCGACAGCGCCGGCGTCCGCCGGCGCTGTCGTTTTTTTTCCGTCCCCGATCCACCTGGCGAGTCCCCCGAGTGCGCGCGATCCTCACCCCCTGTACCGGCGTCTGCACGCTCGACGAGCAGGGCCTGTGCCTGGGTTGCCATCGCAGCGCCGCGGAAATCACGCGCTGGGTGCAGATGGACGACGAGGAGCGCCGCCGGCTGATGGAGCGGGAACTGCCCAGGCGCGAGGCGCAGCGCACCGGGTGAACACGCGGGCGATGCCACTGGACCGGATCGTCCGCGCGCTGCATCCGCTGGGCGCGGAGCCGGTCGGACCGGAATGGAACCTGGCCGAACTCGACGGCCTGCTCGAGGCGATGCCGCCGCTGGATGCCGCGGTCCTGCTCGGGCTGGTGCCGCGGCAGGACGGACTGCAGGTCCTGCTCACGCGTCGCAACGACGGCCTGCGCCAGCATGCGGGCCAGGTCAGCCTGCCGGGTGGACGGATCGATCCGGGCGACGCGGGCGTGCTCGACGCTGCGCTGCGCGAGGCCAGCGAGGAAATCGGGCTGCCGCGCGCGCAGGCCACGCCGCTGGGCTACCTCGACCCGGTGCGGACCATTACCGGCTACCGGGTGGTGCCGCTGCTCGCACGGCTGGCGCCCGACTTCGTTCCGCGGCCGGACCCGGGCGAGGTCGCGGCGGTGTTCGAGGTGCCGCTGGACTTCCTGATGGGGCCCGAGCACCTGCGCGAACTGACGATCCAGTTCGCGGGCCGGCCGCGCAGGGTGCTCGAGTATGCTCCCTATCCCGGCGCGCCCGGTCAGCGCATCTGGGGCGTCACCGCCTCGATCCTGTTCAACCTGCGCCAGCGGCTGGAGGCCCTGCCATGAACGCGAGCGGATGGACCACGCTGGTGCAGCCGGAGGCCGTGGCCGCGTCGCTCGGCACGGCCGAAATGGTGGTCGTCGACTGCCGCTTTTCCCTCGCCGACCCCGCCGCCGGCGAGCGCGCCTACCTCGAATCGCACCTGCCGGGCGCGCGCTACGCGCACCTGGATCGCGACCTGTCCGGGCCGCCTGGTCCGGGACGGGGCCGCCATCCCTGGCCGGACGCGGACGCCTTCGCCTCACGCCTGTCGGCGTGGGGAATCGCGCCGCACAGCCGCGTGGTGGCCTACGACGCCGGCGACGGCGCCCACGCCGCGCGGCTCTGGTGCCTGCTGCGACTGCTGGGCCATGACGCGGTGGCGGTGCTTGACGGCGGCTGGGCGCGCTGGACCACGCTCGGCCTGCCGGTGGAGGCGGACCTGCCGGTGCCGTCGCCGACCGCCTACGCGGGCCGCTTCGATACCGCGAGGCTGTTCGATGCCGACGCGGTACGGCGCCACCTCGCCGGCGGCGGAATCCTGCTCGATGCGCGCGCCCCCGAGCGTTTCCGCGGCGAGGCCGAGCCGCTCGATGCGGTCGCCGGCCACGTGCCGGGTGCGGTCAACCGACCTTATGCGCGCAATCTCGAGGACGGACGTTTCAAGCCGGCCGGCCGCCTGCGCGAGGAATTCAGTGCGCTGCTGGGCGGGCGTGGCGCGCACGCCCTGGTCGCGATGTGCGGTTCGGGCGTCACCGCCTGCCATCATCTGCTGGCGCTGGAACATGCGGGCCTGGCCGGCGCCGGCCTCTACACCGGCTCCTGGAGCGGCTGGATCGACGATCCCGCACGACCGGTGGCGACCGGCGACGGTTGACGCCGCCGTCCGGCCGGCTGGTCTATTTGCCGAGCCTGGCCAGCAATGCGCGCAGCGCGGCCTGGGTGTCCGGATCGTTCCAGGAGGCGACGAAGCGGTCGAGTTCGAGCAGTTCGGGCTGCAGCGAGGCGACGACCTCGGCGCGTGCGATCGCGCGGGTCGCCAGCATCGGCTTGCGCGGCAGCGACAGCAGTTGCGCAAGCCATGCATGCGCACGTGCCGGCACCTCGGCGACCGGCGCCAGTTCGTCGACCAGCCCCATCGCCAGCGCCTGCTGCGCCTCGACCATCGCGCCGGCCACCAGCAGGCGTTCGGCGCGGTGCGCGCCGACCAGGCGGCGCATCAGCCGCTGGATGCCTTCGGGGACCACCAGCCCTACCTGCGTCTCGTTGAGCCCGATGCGGTAGTCGCCCGCGGCCATCACCCGGTAATCGCAGCACAGCGCCAGGACGCAGCCGCCCGCCGGCGCATGGCCGTTGATGGCCGCGACGACCGGTACCGGAGACTGCGCCAGCGCGCGGGCGGCGTCGATGAAGCCGGCCCAGGCATCGCGCAGCGCGGCGGCATCGAGGCCGACCAGGTGCGGCACGTCCAGTCCCGCGGAGAAGGGGCCGGGACCGCCGCTCAGCACGATGCCGTGCGCACCGGCCTCGATCGCTTCGGCGACCGCCTCGCGCAGCGACCGGCACAGGTCCGGGTCGAGCGCATTGACCGGCGGCCGTGCCAGGCGCAGTTCGTGGATGCCGTCGTGCTGGCTGCGTTCGATCATGCGTCGGGTCCGTGGCAGGAACTGCCATCATAGCGGCGCCGGCGCGCGGCCCGATGTTGCGTCGATGCAACACGAGGCCGCGCGCGGCCAGGCCCGCATGGGCTGCGGCCGGCAGGCGCTTGTGGCGGACGACGCCCGGGCGTTGCGCCTGCACATCGTTGCAGCGCTGAAACATTTCCAGCGTAGAACCGTGCGCCCGGCCGCAGGTCGATGCGATCCGCCGCGTGCAAATCCAGCTGTTTCAACGTGTTGCGCATGCCGCGCGTGCTTGGCATCGCTCTTGCGGAAAGGCTGCAGCGCGAATGCCGGCCATGACGGCCGGTCTTTGGCGCACGAACCCGAAGGAGTCAGACCAATGCGCATTCGACACAGCGTTCTCACCGCGGCCGTCCTGGTCGTGCTCGGCGCCTCGGGCCAGCTCATGGCCCAGGACCAGAACGAGGCAGGAGCCGGCGACAACAATGCCACCAGCGGCAACAACCGCGACAACATGACCCAGGCCGTCGCCTCCGGCGCGGGCAGTGCCGCGGCGGACAACAACAGCACGGCGACCGCCAGCACCACCAATACCGCCACCGATTCGTTCAATACGAGTTCCAACACCGTGGTGGCCACCACCCAGCTCAGCGGCACGGTCACCGGCAACGGCGTATCGGGCCTGGGCAACGTCGCCAACAACGCGGGCAGCGCCGGCGGCGGCGCGGGCGGCGCCGGCGGTGCCGGTGTCGGTGGCGCGGGCGTCGGCGGTGCGGGCACCGGTGGCGCCGGCGGCGACGGCGGCGACGCGGGTTCGGCAAGCGATCGCGCCGGCGATTCGGCCAGCGCGACGCAGACGGCCGCAGCCGGACAGTCGGCTTCCGATGCCTATGCCGAGGCACGCAGCCGCGCGCGCGAACGCGGAGCGGGCGCTGCCAGCGCGGACAGCCAGTCGCAGGCGGATGCCTGGTCGAACGCCGACACCTCGGCCACCGGCGGCGACAGCACGGCCAGCAACAGCGGCAGCAGCGGCGATGCCGCGGCCTGGGGCGGCGCGGGCGGTGCCGGCGGTGCCGGAACCGGCGGCGACGGCACGGGCGGCGACGGCAACGGCGGCTCGGGCGGCGCAGGCGGCGCGGGCGGCGTGGCCTATGCCCACTCGGGCAGTTTCGACATGTCCAACGCCATGAACGGCTCCGGAAACGCGGCCGCCGGCATCATGGTCATGGCGCAGAACAGCGGTGCCGCCTCCCTGATCCAGCAGGGCATCACGGTGCAGGCCAACCTCACGGTCGGTCCGTGACCGCCTGATGCGTCCCGCATTGGCGGGGCGCGACCCGGCCGGTCGCGAGGCGCGCCCGCGCAGCGCGACCGGCTGGTCCAGTTCCAGCACAGGCTGCGGCGCGCGCCGCGGCAGGAGGAAGGATCCATGCACGCACACCCTGTGCGGCGTCTCGCCCTGGCGTTGGCGTTGGCGTTGGCGGCCGCGACGCTTCCCGCGATGGCGGCACAGCCGCCAAAGGAAGCGGCCCATGTGGCGCGCGATGCCGGGCTGGGCCCGGCGCTCGCCACGGATGCCCTGGCCGGGCTGCGCGGCGGCGACAGCCAGGTCACGGTGGAGGTCGACAACCAGGGCGTGGTCGAGGGCAATACCGCGAGCCAGGTCGTCGCCGGCGACAACAGGATCGACGGCGGCGCCTTCGCCAATGCCGCTGGCCTGAACACCGTGATCCAGAACAGCGGATCGAATGTGCTGATCCAGAACGGCACCTCGGTCAACGTGCGCTTCGGCGGCCCGTGATGCGAAGCGCGTGGCTGCCGGTGGTGCTGACGGGCCTGCTGGCGCTTCCGGCCCCGGCCCGCGCGATCGACCTGCGCGTGCCGCACGGCGGCGGCTATTCGGTCCCCGTCACCAGCCTCAAGGAAGCGCGCTTCCGCACCACCGTGCGCCAGCAGTACGACTTCAGCTGCGGCTCGGCCGCCGTCGCGACCCTGCTGACCTACCAGTACGGCGTCGCGGTCGACGAGGCCGAGGTGTTCAGCCGGATGTATGCCAGCGGCGACCAGGCGCGCATCCGCGCCGAAGGCTTCTCTCTCCTGGACATGCGCCGTTACCTGGCCACGCGCGGATTCCAGGCGGACGGTTTCCAGGTGCCGCTGGACAAGCTGCTCGAGCAGGGCCTGCCTGCGATCGTGCTCATCAACGACCGGGGTTATCGGCATTTCGTGGTGGTGCGCGGCCTGCGGCAGGGCCGCGTGCTGGTCGCCGATCCCGCGCGCGGTTCCCGGGCGATTCCACGCCGTGATTTCGACCGCCTGTGGGACAACCGCGTGCTGTTCGTGGTGCACAGCCATCGCGAGCTGGCCAGCTTCAACCAGGCTCGCGACTGGAACCTGGCGCCGTCGGCCCCGCTGCACACGGCGATCCAGCGGCAGGGCCTGCGCGAGATCGTGATCCCGCGCCGCGGACCCGGAGACATCTGATGAAGACGCACGCAGCGCTGGTGCTGGTCCTGGTCGCTTGGCTGATGGCGTGCATGCCCGCCCGGGCGGCGGATGCGTCCGCATCCGACCTGGCCTCATGGCCACGGCTCGCCCGCGGCGAACTCGACGCGCAACGCGGCGGCTTCCAGCTGCCCTCCGGGCTGCACGTGTCGTTCGGTTTCGAACGCACTGTGCACGTCAATGGCGAACTGGTTTCGGCGCTGCGCGTGCAGGTCGCCGACGTCAGCCGGATCAGCGCGGAAGAGGCGGGCCAGCTGGCGGCCCTGGGCCGCACGCACTGGGTGCGCATCGGCGGCGGCGATGCCGTGCAAGCGGCGGGCGCCGGCCTGGTCGTCCAGAACGCCCTCGATGGCCAGCGCATCCAGGTACGGAGCACGCTGGATGCGAGCTCCAGCGGGCTGGACATGCTGCAGGCACTGAACACCGCACGGACGCTGCAGGCGGCGACCGCCGCTTCCGTCGGCGGCCTCTAGGCGAACCCATGCGACAGGGACGTACGCGATGAACGTTCGATCGATCCGATCCATTCCCACAGTCCACTGCACGCGCACCGCGTTTCCCCAGCGCACGGCCCTGGCCGTGCTGACCGGCTGCTCGCTGCTGCTGGCCGGGCCGCTCTGCGCGCAGGGCAGCGACCCGGCCCATCTCCTGCGCCGGATGGAGGCGCGGATGGCCGAGCAGGACCGCAGGATCGGCGAACTGCAGCAGCAGGTCGCCCGGCAGCAGGCGGTGCTCGACAGCCTCGAACAGGACCTCGCGGACGCGCGCCTGGAGGCGCTGCGCGCGCGCGGGAACAGCCAGGCCCCGGTGCTGCCGCTGGTTGCGGGACAGGCGGCGGCCGTGCACGCGCCGGGCGCGACGGTGCAGGCAGACGCCGGCGTCGCCGCGCAGGGCGACGCGGTGGCAGCCGCGGACACGCAGGTCGGCCGGCCACCGGATCCCGAGGAGCGGCCTCCGGAAGTCGCGCGCATCTTCGAGCAGCCCGGGGTGCTGACCCCGGCTGGCAAGCTGGTGCTCGAACCCTCGCTGCAGTTCGGCTATTCCAGCAACGATCGCGTGGCCCTGGTGGGCTACACCGTGATCCCGGCGATCCTGATCGGCCTGATCGACGTGCGCCAGGTCAAGACCACCAGCCTGACTGCCGCGGTGGCCGCGCGTTACGGACTGGGCGGTCGCTTCGAACTGGAGGCGAAGGTGCCGTTCTCCTACATCAGCAGCGACACGGTCAGCCGCGAGATCTTCACCGGCTCCGCGCAGGACGCCGTCTTCCAGGCCGACGGCAAGGGCCTGGGCGACATCGAACTCACCGCCCGCTACCAGCTCGACCAGGGCGCCGCCGACAAGCCCTTCTACGTCCTGTGGCTGCGCTACAAGACGCGCACCGGCCGCGACCTGTTCGAAGTGGTGACCGATTGCGTGACGCGCTGCGTGGCCAACGCCACCGGCACCGGACTGCCGCTGGACCTGCCCACCGGAAGCGGCTTCGCCTCGCTGCAGCCGGGCGTCACCTGGCTGTACGCCTCCGACCCGGTGGTGTTCTTCGGCAGCCTGAGCTACCTGCACAACTTCGAGCGCGACAACGTGTCCAGGACCGTGCTGTCGGGAGCGCCCGAGGGCTATCCGCAGACGACCACCGAGCTGCTGGGCACGATCGATGCAGGCGACATCATCGGCTTCAACTTCGGCATGGGCCTGGCGCTCAACGAGCGCGCCGCGGTGAGCTTCGGCTACGACCAGAGCATCGTCGACCGCACCAAGCAGAACGGCGAGGACGCGCCCGGCGCGGTGCGCGTGGTGCTCGGCACCCTGGTGATCGGCGGCTCCTACCGCCTGAGCGAGCGCGCCAGCCTCAACGTCGCGCTGGGCGTCGGCGTCACCCGCGACACGCCGGACGTGTCGCTCGCCGTGCGCATGCCCATCAGTTTCTAGCAGCGACTCCGCAGTCGCCCGTCGTGGTGGCCACGCCGGGCGACCGCGCGTGGCTGTTCAGCGATGTGCAGGCCGCCGTGTCCGCCACCGGCGACTGCCCGCGTTCGGATGACAACAACAAGAACAGGAACAGGCATCCGCCAGGGGGAGGATGCGGGGAGTGATCCCGCATGTCGCAACCCGAAACGCGCACCCTGGTCCATCTGCAGCCGCACCTGTTCGACGACGGCGGCCTGCTCGAAGACGATCTGCGCGGCATCGGATGGCAGGTGGCCGCTACGGTCGCCGTCGCCCGGCTGCAGCACGACCAGCTGCCGCAGCCGGGTGCGCCGGGGGTGGGCCTGCTCGACCTGCGCGGCGTGGCCGATGCGGACGCTGCCGCGCTGGCCGGCGATCCCGCGCTGCTCCAGGCGCTGGCGCATCCGGCCCTCGAGTGGGTGGCCGTGCTGCAGGTGCGGCAGCCGGACTGCGAGGCGCTGGGCCGGCTCGTGCACGGCTATTGCCGGGATTACGTCGTCCATCCCTGCGAGCCGGGCACGCTGTCGGTGGTGCTGGGCCACGCGCTGGGAATGGCCCGGCTGCCCGGCGGCCTGGTGTCGACCTGCCCGGAGGTCGAGCCGATCGCCGGCATGGTGGGCGCCAGCGAGGTGATGCGGCGCCTGGCGCAGCGGATCCGCAAGGCCGCGCGCAGCGAGGCGCCCGTGTTCCTGGCCGGCGAGACCGGCACCGGCAAGGAGCTCGCCGCGGCCGCGATCCATCGCCAGTCGCGCCGCGGCGGCATGCCGTTCGTGGCGATCAACTGCGGCGCCATTCCGCACAGCCTGATGCAGTCGGAGCTGTTCGGCTACGAACGCGGCGCGTTCACCGGCGCGGTGCAGCGCAAGCTGGGCCGGGTCGAGCAGGCCGATGGCGGCACCCTGTTCCTGGACGAGATCGCGGACCTGCCGATGGAGTCGCAGTCGGCGCTGCTGCGTTTCCTGGAAGAGGGCAGCATCGAGCGGCTGGGCGGAAGGGAATCGATCCGGGTCGACGCGAGGATCGTGTCGGCGACCCACGTCGACCTGCAGGCGGCGGTGGCGGAGGGACGGTTCCGCGCCGACCTCTACCATCGCCTGCGCGTGATCGAGCTGCGGATGCCGGCCCTGCGCGAGCGCGGCGGCGACATCGCGATGATCGCGCAGCACGCGCTGCAGCGGCACGCGGGCGAGGTGCCCAGCCGGCCCAAGGGCTTCAAGGCCTGCGCCCTGCGTGCCATGCAGGGCTACCCCTGGCCCGGCAACGTCCGCGAACTGATCAACCGGGTGCGCGAGGCGATGGTGATGGCGGAGGGCTGCTACATCTCCGCGCGCGACCTGCAGCTGGAGGACGGCGAGCCGCCACCGTGCGGCGGCGTGACCATCGAGCTGGCCCGGCGCGAGGGCGAGCGCGCCGCCATCGAGCGTGCGCTGGCCCGCAACGACCAGCGCGTGGGCCCGGCCGCGGACGAACTCGGGATCTCCCGCGTCACCCTGTACCGGCTGATGCTCCGCCATGGCCTGCACGAGGCGCGCCCGGAGGCGCGCTGGAGCAGGCTTGCCGTGGTGAAGGGCGGCCGCGAGAAGGCCTGAGCGCGGCGCCGCCTCAGCCGCCCGCGATCCGGCGCACGGCCGCCGGCAGCGGGGTCGGGCGTCCGCTGGCCCGGTCGATCCACACGATCACCACGTGCCCGTCGGCGTACAGCACGGTGCCGTCGTCGCTGCAGATCCGGTGGCCGATGGTGACGCTGGTCGTGCCCACGCGGTCGGCAAACAGTTCGACCACCACCCGGGCCGGATACGGGATCGGCGTGCGGTAGCTCATCTGCACCGCGGCCAGGAGCGGTGCGAACGCGTCCGTCAGCCAGGGCTCGCCCAGCGACTCGAACCAGCGGATCCGCGCCTCCTCCAGGTAGGTCATGAAGTTGGAGTTGTTGACGTGGTTGAAGGCGTCGAGGTCGCGCCAGCGCAGTTCGATCGGCAGGCGGAACAGGGCGGTGCGGTTGTCCAGGCTCATGGTGCGCGACTCGGGCGATGCGATGGAAACGACGGATCAGGCGGCCGACCGGCGCCGCGCCGGCTTGGCGTCCAGCCCGAGGGTGCGGGCCAGGAAGCGGCCGGTATGCGAGGCGGGGAGCCGCGCGATCTCCTCCGGGGTGCCCTTGCCGATGATGGTGCCGCCGCGGTGCCCGCCTTCGGGCCCCAGGTCCACGACCCAGTCGGCGGTCTTGATCACGTCCAGGTTGTGCTCGATCACCACCACCGTGTTGCCGTCGTCGCGCAGCTTGTGCAGCACGGCGAGGAGGTGCTCGATGTCGTGGAAGTGCAGGCCGGTGGTGGGCTCGTCGAGGATGTAGAGCGTGCGGCCGGTGTCGCGGCGCGAGAGCTCCTTGGACAGCTTCACGCGCTGTGCCTCGCCGCCGGAGAGGGTGGTCGCCGGCTGGCCGAGCTTGACGTAGCTCAGGCCGACGTCGACCAGGGTCTCGAGCTTGCGCGCGATCGACGGCACCGGCTCGAACAGGGCCAGCGCGTCCTCCACCGTCATCTCCAGCACGTCGTGGATGCTGTAGCCCTTGTAGAGGATCTCCAGCGTCTCGCGGTTGTAGCGCTTGCCCGCGCAGACGTCGCAGGGCACGTACACGTCGGGCAGGAAGTGCATCTCGACCTTGAGCAGGCCGTCGCCCTGGCAGGCCTCGCAGCGGCCGCCGCGCACGTTGAAGCTGAAGCGGCCCGGCGAATAGCCGCGCGCGCGCGCCTCCGGCACCTGGGCGAACAGCTCGCGCAGCGGCGTGAACAGGCCGGTGTAGGTGGCCGGATTGCTGCGCGGGGTGCGGCCGATCGGCGACTGGTCGATGTCGACCACCTTGTCGAACAGGTCCAGGCCCTGGATCTCGCGGAACGGGGCCGGGGTGTGCGAGGCGCCGTTGATCTCGTTGGCGGCCAGGGCGTACAGGGTGTCGTTGATCAGGGTCGACTTGCCCGAGCCGGAGACGCCGGTGATCGCCGTGAACAGCCCCGACGGGATCTCCAGATCGACGTTCTTGAGGTTGTTGCCGGTCGCGCCGAGCAGCCGCAGCTGCATCTTCGGGTTGGGCTTGTGGCGCTTGGCCGGGATGGCGATCTGGCGCTTGCCCGACAGGTACTGGCCCGTCAGCGAGCGCGGCGCCTTGAGGATATCGGCCGGGGCGCCCTCGGCCACCACCTCGCCGCCGTGCACGCCGGCACCGGGGCCGATGTCGACCACGTGGTCGGCCAGGCGGATGGCGTCCTCGTCGTGCTCGACCACGATCACCGTGTTGCCGAGGTCGCGCAGGCGGGTGAGGGTGCCCAGCAGGCGCTCGTTGTCGCGCTGGTGCAGGCCGATCGAGGGCTCGTCGAGGACGTACATCACGCCCACCAGGCCGGCGCCGATCTGGCTGGCCAGGCGGATGCGCTGCGCCTCGCCGCCCGACAGGGTGTCGGCCTTGCGCTCCAGGGTGAGGTAGTCCAGCCCGACGTCCACCAGGAAGCCCAGGCGCTCGTTGATCTCCTTGACGATCTTGGTCGCGATCTCGCCGCGCCAGCCGGCCAGCTGCAGGCTGGCGAAGAAGGCGCGCGCCTCGTCGATGGGCAGCACCACCAGGTCGGACAGCGGGCGGTCGTCGACGAACACGTTGCGAGCGGCCCGGTTCAGGCGCGCGCCGCCGCAATCGGTGCAGGCGCGTTCGCTGATGTACTTGGCCAGTTCCTCGCGCACCGCGGCCGACTCGGTCTCGCGGTAGCGGCGCTCCAGGTTGGGCACGATGCCCTCGAAGCGGTGTTTGCGCTGGGTGCGCCCGCCGGCGTCGGTGATGTAGCTGAAGGTGATGGTGGTGCCGCCGCTGCCAAACAGCACCGCTTCGCGCGATTTCTCCGGCAGGTCCTGCCAGGGCGTGTCGACGCTGAATCCGTAGTGCCTGGCCAGCGACTGGATCAGCTGGAAGTAATACGCGTTGCGCCGGTCCCAGCCCCGGACCGCGCCGGCGGCCAGCGACAGCTCGGGGTGCACGACCACGCGCGCGGGGTCGAAGAACTGGGAGACGCCCAGGCCGTCGCAGGTCGGGCAGGCGCCCTGGGGCGAATTGAACGAGAACAGGCGCGGTTCCAGTTCCGGCAGCGCGTACTCGCACACCGGGCAGGAGTACTTGGAGGAGAACAGCAGCGGCGCGGCGGCCTCGTCGTCCATGGACTGGACCGAGGCCATGCCCTCGCCGAGCTTGAGTGCGGTCTCGAATGACTCGGTCAGGCGCTGGCGCAGGCCGGCGGCGGATTCCTCGTCGGCGCTGCGCACCTTGAAGCGGTCGATCACCGCTTCGACGGTGTGCTTCTGGCGCAGGGCCAGGGCCGGCACGGCGTCGATCTCGTGCAGCACGCCGTCCACCCGCACCCGCACGTAACCCTGGGCGCGCAGCTGCTCGAACACCTGGGCGTGCTCGCCCTTGCGTTCGCGCACCACTGGAGCAAGCAGCATCCAGCGGCGCTCCGGGTCGAGCGCCAGCACCTGGTCCACCATCTGGCTCACCGTCTGCGCCTCCAGCGGATAGCCGTGGTCCGGGCAGCGCGGCAGGCCCACGCGGGCGTACAGCAGGCGCAGGTAGTCGTAGATTTCCGTGATGGTGCCCACGGTCGAGCGGGGGTTGTGGCTGGTCGACTTCTGTTCGATCGAGATCGCCGGGGACAGGCCCTCGATATGGTCGACGTCCGGCTTCTCCATCACGCTCAGGAACTGGCGCGCGTAGGCCGACAGAGACTCGACGTAGCGGCGCTGGCCCTCGGCGTAGATGGTGTCGAAGGCCAGCGACGACTTGCCCGACCCGGACAGGCCGGTGAAGACGATCAGGCGGTCGCGCGGCAGGTCGAGGTCTACGTTCTTGAGGTTGTGGGTGCGGGCACCGCGAATGCGGATGGTGTCCATCGCCATCGGGACGGGATTCCGTGTGGGGGCTGGGGGGCGGGGCGGCCGGGGAGAACCGGTCAGCCTAGCGAGCCGCCGATATGGGGGCAAATGCGGCGGAAGCCAGTTTCATGATTGGCCGTCTCAGGCTGTGAGACAGTGCAAGCCGGGGAGGTGGGAGCCGAAGCCAGCCGTTCGTCCGGGTCAAGCCGGAGGTGGTTGAAAGTTATACGGTTGTTAACATGCCCTTCACGGCGATAAACCTAAGCTGCCGCCGTGCGTTCAGTCAGCAGTTCTGGGGCTGGGCAGGACAGGGCGCCGGACGTCGCACCAGTGGGACACGGGGTCGCAATCTGAATGGGAAGTCCTTTCAAGGAACCGGAAATGACGAAGACGAAACTCCTCACCCTCGCGCTGCTCGGCAGCCTCGGCCTGACGCAGGCCGCGTCCGCGCAGGAATTCGATGATCGCTGGTACCTGACCGGTTCGGTCGGCTTCAACCTCCAGGACGAGGACCGCCGTACGGACGACGCGTACGCGCTGGGCCTGGGCCTGGGCAAGTTCATCAGCCCGGAGTGGTCGGTGGAAGGTGCGCTGAACTACCAGAACCCGAACTTCGAGCACAACAAGGACCTGCTGTGGAGCCAGTACGGCGTGTCGCTGGACTTCCGCCGCCACTTCATCTCCGCCGAGCGCAACTGGGCGCCGTACGTGCTGTTCGGCCTGGGCTACCAGCGCTCGGAAGAAGAGTACGTGGTCGCGACCTCGCCGGAGCTGTTCCAGCGTGAGGACGGCAACCTGGCCGCGAAGGTCGGCGTGGGCCTGCAGAGCGACTTCAGCCGTCGCGTGGCGGTGCGTGCCGAACTGGCCGCCCGCTTCGACTTCGACGACCAGAGCTATGCGGCCGAGTCGGGCACGGATGGTTCGGGCTACCCGCACCAGCAGGAAGAGAGCTACTTCGCCGACGTGATCGCGTCGGTGGGCGTGGTGATCCCGCTGGGTCCGGAGCCGACCGCCCCGGTGGCCCCGCCGCCGCCGCCGCCGCCGGCCGAGCCGGCTCCGCCGCCGCCGCCGGCGCCGATCACGATCGACCTGAACGGCGTGAACTTCGACTTCGACAAGTCGACGCTGCGTCCTGACGCGGTGCAGATCCTGAACGAGGCCGTGGAGATCCTGAAGCGCTATCCGGATCTGCGCGTGGAAGTGGCGGGCCACACCGACCTGTGCGGTTCGGACGCCTACAACCAGAGCCTGTCGGAGCGCCGTGCGCGCGCGGTGTACGACTACATGACCAGCAACGGCATCGACGCCGGGCGTCTGTCGGGTCCGGTGGGTTACGGCGAGAGCCGTCCGCTGGAGCCGACCGCGCAGACGCTGCCGGGTTGCAAGAGCGAGGTCAACCGCCGCACCGAGCTCAACGTCCAGAACTGATCCGAAGGCGGCCGCCCCCTGGGACGGCCGCCTCTTCCCGGTTTGTTAAGAATCCGTTTCGACCGTGTTATCCTGTTCAGGCAGGCCAAACAACGGCTTGGGGCAACCAGTTCGCCCCGGACACGAGCCGGATTCAGACGTGTGAACCGCTTTACCTCTACAGACGCTTCCCCCTAAGGAGTTTCCAATGAAGATCCGCTTGTTGAGTGCTGCCCTGCTCGCGGGCATGGCCGTGACGTCCGTCGCGTCCGCGCAGGAATTCGATGATCGCTGGTACCTGACCGGTTCGGTCGGCTTCAACCTCCAGGACGAGGACCGCCGTACGGACGACGCGTACGCGCTGGGCCTGGGCCTGGGCAAGTTCATCAGCCCGGAGTGGTCGGTGGAAGGTGCGCTGAACTACCAGAACCCGAACTTCGAGCACAACAAGGACCTGCTGTGGAGCCAGTACGGCGTGTCGCTGGACTTCCGCCGCCACTTCATCTCCGCCGAGCGCAACTGGGCGCCGTACGTGCTGTTCGGCCTGGGCTACCAGCGCTCGGAAGAAGAGTACGTGGTCGCGACCTCGCCGGAGCTGTTCCAGCGTGAGGACGGCAACCTGGCCGCGAAGGTCGGCGTGGGCCTGCAGAGCGACTTCAGCCGTCGCGTGGCGGTGCGTGCCGAACTGGCCGCCCGCTTCGACTTCGACGACCAGAGCTATGCGGCCGAGTCGGGCACGGATGGTTCGGGCTACCCGCACCAGCAGGAAGAGAGCTACTTCGCCGACGTGATCGCGTCGGTGGGCGTGGTGATCCCGCTGGGTCCGGAGCCGACCGCCCCGGTGGCCCCGCCGCCGCCGCCGCCGCCGGCCGAGCCGGCTCCGCCGCCGCCGCCGGCGCCGATCACGATCGACCTGAACGGCGTGAACTTCGACTTCGACAAGTCGACGCTGCGTCCTGACGCGGTGCAGATCCTGAACGAGGCCGTGGAGATCCTGAAGCGCTATCCGGATCTGCGCGTGGAAGTGGCGGGCCACACCGACCTGTGCGGTTCGGACGCCTACAACCAGAGCCTGTCGGAGCGCCGTGCGCGCGCGGTGTACGACTACATGACCAGCAACGGCATCGACGCCGGGCGTCTGTCGGGTCCGGTGGGTTACGGCGAGAGCCGTCCGCTGGAGCCGACCGCGCAGACGCTGCCGGGTTGCAAGAGCGAGGTCAACCGCCGCACCGAGCTCAACGTCCAGAACTGATCGGACGCGAGTTGCTGTACACGGGAAGCCCGGCCTAGTGCCGGGCTTCTCGTTTCTGCGGACCTGCATTCGCAAAGGGATTCCTGCGCTTGCCTGTGCGCATTGCGCTGCTACACTCGCGCCAGATTTTTCAAGCCGGGAGACGCGGAATGCGCGGATGGACCATGTTGCTGTTGTCGCTGGGCGCCGTGTCCGCCCACGCGTCCACCCAGTGCCCCGGCGCGACCGCGCAGCCGCTCGCGGTGCGTCCGACCGTGCTGCCGCCCGTCGCCGACGGTTTCGCCAGCGTCAACCCGCAGCTCGGTTCGCAGCGCGGCGTGCTCGCCCCTGCGTTCGACGAGTCGCAGTCGGTCGACAACGTACTGTGGCGCCTGCGCCTGGAAGGCTGCCAGCCGGCGGCCGCCACCACCCCGGCGTCGACACTGGCCGCGCCGAACGCTTCGACCTACGTCAAGCGCACGGAGCACGACAACACGCCATACCGCTTCAACATGACCCAGAACGGCAAGCGCATGACGGCCGACGACTTCGACGCCTGGCTGCAGGCCAATGGCTACAGCGCCGGGCGCCGCGCGGCGCCGGCGTCGGAGGCGCCTGCCGCGGCCGAGCCACCTGTGGAAGGCCAGTCGCAGTAGTCCTGCGGGCGCGTCCGCGCCAGCGGATCCAGGCCGTGCCCGCGACGCAGGCGCGGCCTGTTGCGTTTCAGGCCTGGAGGACGCCCAGTTCGCGTCCGATCCGGGTGAACGCATCGACGGCGCGGTCGATGTGCTCCGGCGTGTGCGCCGCCGACATCTGCGTGCGGATCCGTGCCTGGCCCTTGGGCACCACCGGGAAGAAAAAGCCGATCGCGTAGACGCCTTCCTCGAGCAGGCGCTCGGCGAAACGCTGCGCCAATGGCGCGTCGTACAGCATCACCGGGCAGATCGGGTGGATTCCCGGGCGCAGGTCGAAGCCGGCGGCGGTCATGCGCTCGCGGAAGCGGGCGGTGTTGGCGGCGAGGCGCTCGCGCAGTTCGCCGGCGGCGTCCAGCATGCCGAACGCCCTGGTTCCCGCGGCGACCACGTGCGGGGGCAGGGAGTTGGAGAACAGGTAGGGACGCGAACGCTGTCTGAGCAGTTCCACCACCTCGGACTTCGCCGTCGTGAAGCCGCCCAGCGCGCCGCCCATCGCCTTGCCCAGCGTGCCGGTGATGATGTCGATCTTCTCCAGTACGCCCTTGACCTCGGCCGAGCCGCGGCCGGTCGCGCCGAGGAAGCCGGTGGCATGGCACTCGTCGATGTGGACCAGGGCGCCGTACCGATCCGCCAGCGTGGTGATCTCGTCGAGCGGAGCGATGAAACCGTCCATCGAGAACACGCCGTCGGTCGTGATCATGATCGTGCGCGCGCCGTCGGACTTCGCCTGCTGCAGCTGCTTCTCCAGGTCGGCCATGTCGCAGTTGGCGTAGCGGTAGCGCCGGGCCTTGCACAGGCGCACGCCGTCGATGATCGAGGCGTGGTTGAGCGCATCGGAGATGATCGCGTCGTTCTCGTCGAGCAGGGGTTCGAACAGGCCGCCGTTGGCGTCGAAGCAGGCGGCGTAGAGGATCGTGTCCTCCTTGCCGAAAAAGTCCGCGATGGTCTTTTCGAGCTGCTTGTGCAGATCCTGGGTGCCGCAGATGAACCGCACCGAGGCCATGCCGAAACCGTGGGTGTCGAGCGCGTCACGCGCGGCGGCGATGATGTCCGGGTGGTCGGCCAGGCCCAGGTAGTTGTTGGCGCAGAAGTTCAGCACCCTGCGGCCGTCTGCGAGGGTGATCTCGGCCGACTGCGGGCTGGTGATGATGCGTTCGGACTTATACAGCCCCGCGTCGCGGATCTCATTCAGGGTGTTGGAATAGCGTGCGGTCCTGGACATGTCGTGGTCCTGCGAGAACATGGCGACATTCTATCCGGTCCGGTTTGCTAGTCCTTCGATACCACCTGCTGCAGCCAGGCGCTCCAGCGTGCCTCCAAGAGCGGCAGCGTGGCCGGCAGTCCGAACGATGCGCCTTGGTCCGCGAGCCATGTCTCGAAGTCGGCGCCCGCCACCGCGGCATTGGTGACGTGTCGCAGGATGCGCGGATCCCCGCTGGCATCCACCAAAAAGCCGGCGAATACAAGTGCATGGCCGTAGAACATCGTCAGCGCGTCGGAAGTATGTCCGGCCGGGAGTTGCATCGACACGACGCCCGATTGTGTGGCTCGTCCATTAGTGCGCATCGTTTCCGCCAGTGCGAGCGCCGGGTGCGGCATGCGCAGGAAGTGCTCCAACCGCGGCACGCGGTCGGGCGATGCGCGCCAGGCGGCCATGAACGCGGACGCGCGCGCACGCTGGGAGTCCGCGGGCTCGAGCAGCATTGCCACAGCTTCGTCCAGCCAGTCCGCTGCCGGGCCGCCGTACTGCGCCTCCACTGCCCGGCTGTCCGGCCAGAAGGTCGCGACGTAGATCGCGTGGCCGAGCTCGTGGCGCAGGATGCCTTCGTGGTCCGGCGGGCGTGCTCCGCGACGCCCCGCGCTGCGTCCGGTACGGGAGTCGGGGCGCGAGAGCAGCCCGGCCGATGCAGGCAGCCAGGACATGCCGAATCCCAGCCCTTGGCCACGTGCGAAATCCCGGGCGTCGCCCGAGCTATAGCTGGTGCTCAGGACCAGCACCCCCGGAGGGGGCCGCACGCCGAGATAGAACTCGAAGGGCGCGGCGGCCGCCTCAAGCGCCCTTGCGGCCATCGCAGCATCCTTCTCGACTTCGGCATACGCCAACCCGTAAGGGCCGGCAATGCAGACTGCGGCGGGTGGTGCGTCCAGGTCGGGGCAGCTGGGGCGAGCTGTCGCCGGCATGGCCAGGCAGGCCATCAGGAGAAGCGAGAGTTTCTGCATCATGTCGAACCTTCCTTGGGTGTCGCGCTGGCCCGCCGCGGGGCGGGCCACGCTGGGAGCGTCAATGCCAGTCGAGCACGACCTTGCCCGACTTGCCCGACTCCATCAGGTCGAAGCCCTTCTGGAAATCGTCGGCGCGCAGCTGGTGGCTGAGCACCTTGCCCAGCGGGAAGCCCGACAGCACGAGCTGGGTCATCTTGTACCAGGTCTCGTACATGCGGCGGCCGTAGATGCCCTGCACGGTCAGGCCCTTGAAGATGATGCGGTCCCAGTCGATGCCCGCGCCCTTGGGCAGGATGCCGAGCAGGGCGACCTTGCCGCCGTGGTACATGCAGTCGAGCATGTCGTTGAAGGCGCGCGGGTTGCCGCTCATTTCCAGGCCCACGTCGAAGCCTTCCAGGTGCAGGTCGGCCATTACCTCCCGCAGCGAGGCGTTGGCGACGTTGACCACCCGCGTGGCGCCCATGTCGGCGGCCAGCTTGAGGCGGTAGTCGTTGACGTCGGTGACCACCACGTTGCGCGCGCCGATGTGCTTGCAGATGCCCGCCGCCATCACCCCGATCGGGCCGGCGCCGGTGATCAGCACGTCCTCGCCGACCACGTCGAACTCCAGCGCGCAGTGCGCGGCGTTGCCGTAGGGGTCGAAGAACGCGGCCAGCTCGCTCGGCACCTGGTCCGGCACCGGCCACAGGTTGCTGGCGGGCATGACGATGTATTCGGCGAAGGCGCCGTTGCGGTTCACGCCGATGCCCACGGTGTTCGGGCACAGGTGCTGCTTGCCGGCGCGGCAGTTGCGGCAGTGGCCACAGACGATGTGGCCTTCGGCGGACACGCGCTGGCCAATGCTGTAGCCCGACACGCCCGGGCCCAGCTCGGCGATGCGCCCGACGAACTCGTGGCCGATCACCAGGCCCTGCGGGATGGTGCGCTGCGCCCACTCGTCCCAGAGGTAGATGTGCAGGTCGGTCCCGCAGATGGCGGTCTTCTCCACCCGCACCAGCACCTCGTTGGGCCCCGGCACGGGAACAGGCACCTGTTCCATCCACAGGCCCTTGGTGGTCTCGCGCTTGACCAGCGCCTTCATGGTTGCGGACATCGGAAACGCCGTCGGGGAAGGGCGCCCATTATAGGTTGCGGGGGAAACGGCCGGGCGAAGGGCGGGGGCGTGGACGGGGAGGGGGCTACAATCCCGCGGTCCTTTCAGGTGGAACCGTTGCATGCGCCTTTCCCTGCTGAGCCTGTCCGCCGCTGCCGCCCTGGCCGCGCTTCCCGCCACCCATGCCGCCGAGGGCATGTGGGTGCCGCAGCAGCTGCCGGAGATCGCCGGCCCGCTGAAGAAGGCCGGGCTCAAGCTCGATCCGAAGCAGCTGGCCGACCTGACCGGCGACCCGCTGGGCGCGGTGGTGTCGCTGGGCGGCTGCACCGCCAGCTTCGTGTCGCCGCAGGGCCTGGTGGTGACCAACCACCACTGCGCGTACGGCGCGATTCAGCTCAATTCCACGCCCGAGAACAACCTGATGCGGGACGGCTTCAACGCCGCCGCGCCGGCCGACGAGATCACTGCCGGCCCGAACGCACGCATCTACGTGCTCGACGACATCACCGACGTCACCGACCAGGTGCGCGCGGCCATCGACGCGGCCCCCGATCCGCTGGCCCGCACCCAGGCCCTGGACGCAGTCGAGAAGCGCCTGGTCGCCGGCTGCGAGGCCGAGCCCGGCTACCGCTGCCGCCTCTACAGCTTCCTCGGCGGCAACGACTACCGCCTGTTCCGCAACCTCGAGATCCGCGACGTGCGCCTGGCCTACGCGCCGCCCGGCAGCGTGGGCAACTACGGCGGCGAGATCGACAACTGGATGTGGCCGCGCCACACCGGCGACTTCGCGTTCTATCGCGCCTACGTGGGGCCCGACGGCAAGCCGGCGGCGCACTCGCCGGGGAACGTGCCCTACCGGCCGAAGCACTGGCTGAAGATCGCCGACAAGCCGCTGCGCGAGGGCGATTTCGTGATGGCGGCCGGCTATCCGGGGCGCACCAGCCGCTATGCGCTGGCAGGCGAGTTCGAGGACACCGAGCAGTGGGGCTATCCCACCACCAGCCGCCACTACCGCGCCCTGATCGCGCTGGTCGAGGCGCGCGGCAAGGCCGACCCCGACATCGAGGTCAAGTACGCCAGCACCGTGCGCGGCTGGGAAAATACGATGAAGAACTACGAGGGCCAGCTGGCCGGCTTCGAGCGTACCGGCGCCGCCGGCACCAAGCGCGCCCAGGAGGCGGCGGTGCTGGAGTGGCTGCGTGGACGCGGCGAAGAGGGCGCAGACGCGCTGGCCGCGCATCAGCGCCTGGTGGCGCTGGACGAAGCCGAGCGCGCCACCCGCGAGCGCGACCTGGTGCTGCGCATGCTCAACGGCACCGGCGCGATCTCCGCCGCCAGCACGCTCTACCGCCTCGCGATCGAGCGCGGCAAGCCGGATGCCGAACGCGAGCAGGGCTACCAGGACCGCGACCTGCCCACCATCGAGGGCGGCCTGCGGCAGATGGACCGACGCTACGTGCCGGCGATGGACCGCGAACTGCAGGCCTACTGGCTGGCCGAATACGTCAAGCTGCCGCAGCCGCAGCGGGTGAAGGCGATCGACGACTGGCTGGGCGGCAGCGACGCGAAGGCCATCGAGCGCGCCCTCGACCGGCTGGCCGGCACGCGCCTGGGCGACACCGAATACCGCATGGCCCTGCTGTCGGCTGATCGCAAGACGCTGGAGGCGAGCCGGGATCCGGCGATCCGCTACGCGGTGGCGCTGATGCCGACCCAGCTCGAGCTCGAGCGGGAGAGCAAGATCCGCGCAGGCGAGCGGCTGGCGGCGCGCGCGACCTATCTTGCCGCCGTCGCCGAGCACCGCCGCAGCCAGGGCGGTCATGTGTATCCGGACGCCAACTCCTCGCTGCGCATCACCTTCGGCAACGTCCGCCCCTACACCAAGCTCGACGGCACGCGCCAGCAGGCGTTCACCCGGCTCGAGGAAGTCGCCGCCAAGGCGACCGGCGAGGAACCGTTCGACGCGCCGCAGGCCCTGCTCGACGCGGTCCAGGCCAAGCGCCACGGCGGCCTGGCCGACCGCAGGTTGCGCACCGTGCCGGTCAACTTCCTGTCCGATCTCGACGTCACCGGCGGCAATTCCGGATCGCCGGTGCTCGACGCGCAGGGTCGCCTGACCGGACTGCTGTTCGACATGAACTGGGAGGCGGTGGTGTCGAACTGGGTGTTCGACGGGGAGATGACCCGCACCATCTCGCTCGACCAGCGCTACATGCGCTGGATCATGCAGGAGGTGTATCCGGCACCGGCCCTGCTGGAAGAGATGGGGGTCGCCCCGCGCCGTTAGTTGCAGCCGACAGCGCCCGGCCAGCGGCGCGCCGCATCGATTAGACTTGCGGCGCGCCCGGGGGAGCCACGGGCGCTCCCCCCGACCCGCACCGGAACCGCCTGCCGCATGAGAATCCTGCTTGCCCGCCACGGTGAGACGCCGTGGAACGCCGAAGGCCGCTACCAGGGACAGGAGGACATCCCGCTTTCGCCGGTGGGCGAGAACCAGGCGCGCCTGCTGGGCGAGCGCCTGCGCGACGTGCGCATCGACAAGGCGGTGAGCTCGCCGCTGACCCGCGCCTACCAGACCGCGCAGTTCGCGCTGGGCGAGGTACGCGCGCCGATGCTCACCACCGAGATGGGCTTCATGGAGATCGCCCACGGCACCTGGGAAGGGCTGCTGGCCAGCGAGATCGCCGCGCGTGATCCGGACCGCCTGCGCGCCTGGCGCGACGCGCCCGATACGGTGCAGATGCCCGGCGGCGAGTCGCTCAAGCAGGTGTTCCGCCGCGCCTGGGAAGCGCTGCAGTGGTCCACCGAAGGCCTGGGCGGCAACGACACCCTGCTGGTGGTCGCGCACGATGCGGTCAACCGCGTGCTGCTGTGCCATGTGCTGGGTATCCCGATGTCGCGGCTGTGGACCTTCCGCCAGGCGCCGACCACGCTCAACCTGCTCGAGGGCGAGAGCCTGGACAGCCTCGAGGTGGTGCGCCTGAACGACTGTTCGCACCACACCGCCTTCTTCGGCGAGGCCGTGCACCGCGCGCTGTAGCGGTGTCGCGAGGCGTCCGCCGGCGGGTGCCGGCCACGGCGCCGTGTCCCGATCGACGTGCTTGCCGCGCCCGCCGCGGCGGTCCATCTTTGCCCGCCTATGGTGCCCTCCGGCGCCTGCCATGACTGTCCGGCCTCTTGCCATGCCCACCACCCTCGCCGACTGGCTCGGCCACATCGAGCGCCAGCATCCGCAGGCGATCGAGATGGGACTCGACCGCGTGCGGGCGGTCGCCGACGCGCTGGCGCTGCCCCGGCCGGCCCCGAGGGTGGTCACGGTCGCCGGCACCAACGGAAAGGGCTCGACGGTGGCCTTCCTCGAGGCGATCGCGCGCGAGGCGGGGCTGCGCGTGGGCACCTACACCTCGCCGCACCTGCTGGCCTACGGCGAGCGCGTACGCATCGACGGCGCACAGGCCGGCGAGGCGGAACTGGTCGAGGCCTTCGCCGCGGTCGAATCCGCGCGCGGGACCACGCCGCTGACGTATTTCGAGTTCGGCACGCTGGCGGCGTTGTGGCTGTTCGCGCGTGCCGGCCTCGACCTGGCGATCCTCGAGGTCGGGCTGGGCGGGCGGCTGGACGCCACCAACCTGGTGGACGCGGACGTCGCGGTGATCACCACCGTCGATCTCGACCACCAGGACTGGCTGGGCGAGGACCGCGAGGCCATCGGCGCCGAGAAGGCCGGCATCGCCCGCGCCTGGCGGCCGCTGGTACTGGGCGACGACGACCCGCCGGCCAGCGTGCTGCGCCATGCCTATGCCATCGGCGCCTCCGCGCTGCGGATCGGCTGCGATTTCTTCTTCGAACCGGTGGACGACGCGCGCTGGCGCTGGCGCGAAGTCGGCTGCGAGCTGGATCTGCCCATGCCCGCACTGGCCGCGCCGGTGCAGCTGCGCAATGCCGCGGTCGCGATCGCGGCGCTGCGGGCGCTGGACCTGGACCTGCCCGAGGCGGCCTTCGCCGCAGGCGTGGCATCGGCCCGGCTGGACGGACGGCTGCAGCGGTTCGAGCGCGGCGGCGTGGCGATCGCGGTGGACGTGGGCCACAACCCGCAGGCGGCGCGCGCGCTCGCCGCGTGGCTGCGATCCAGCCCCGCGCCGGGGCGCACGCACGTCGTGTACGCGGCCCTGGCGGACAAGGACGTGGTCGCGGTGGCCGGCGCGTTCGACGGGCTAGTCGATGCCTGGTGGCTGGGCGGATCGCTCGGCGCGGGCGCGCGCGGCCTCGGCGTCGACGGGCTGGCGCAGCGGCTCCATGGCGCCGGCATCCTGCCGGCCGGCCGCTCGCCCGATCCCGCCGCGGCGCTGGCGGCGGCGCTGCAGGCGGCGGCGGCGGGCGACCGCGTGCTGGTGTTCGGCTCGTTCCATGCGGCGGAGGAAGCGTTGCGTGCGCTGCGGGGTCCGGGTTCAGAAGCCGCAGCACGCCGCGTCGTATAATTCGCGCGCCCTGCCGCTCTCGCAGAACCCGATGGATGCCGGATTGAAACAGCGCCTGATCGGTGCCGCCGTGCTCGTGGCGCTGGCCGTGATCTTCCTGCCGATGCTGGTCAAGGGCCCGGCGCCGGACAGCGGCGTGTCCGACCTGTCGATGCGCATGCCCGATGCGCCCGAGGGCGGCTACCGGACCGTGGACCTGCCCCTGGTGGTCCCGGCCGATGCGCCCGAAGGCGGTGTGCTGGGCACGCCGCAGCCGCTTGAGGATGGCCAGCTGCCGACCGTCGACACCGCCACCGCGCCGCCGGCCGATGGTCTGGCCGAGGAAGCCGCCGCTGGGAATGAAGACGCGACGGCGCATCCGGATGCGGCCGACCTTGCGCCCGGGACAGGCGCGCAGACCGCCGCGACCCCGGTCGAGCCGCCTGCGTCCGCTGCCGCGGAACCGGCAGCGCCCAGGCCCGCCGCGGCGCCGGAGGCCAGGCCGCTGCCGCCCACCGTGGCCGGGGGCGACTACGCGGTGCATTACGGCGCGTTCCGCAGCGAGCGCGACGCGCAGCTGATCGTGCGCCAGCTCTCCGAGGCTGGCCTGAGCGCCTACAGCGAGCCGTTCACCCTCAACGGCAACCCCGCCCAGCGCGTGCGTCTGGGGCCGTTCGCCTCGCGCGAAGCGGCCGAGGCGGCGCGGGTGCGCGCCGCCCAGGTGCGCGGCGACGTGACTCCGCGCGTGGTGGCCCTGGATGCAGCGCCGTCCCGTGCGGCCCCGACGCCCGCGAGCGCGCCGGAGCGCGCGGCCGCCTCGCCCGCGCCGGCCCCAGCCAGGCCCGCCGCCGCCGCCAGCCCGGCGCCGGATGCCGCCCGCGCCGCGCCCGCGGCCAGCGGCGTCGGTTTCGCCGTCCAGGTCGGCGCCTTCAGCAACGCCGCCGAGGCCACGCGCCTGCGCGATCGCCTGCGCGGCATGGGCATCGGTGCCTTCACCGACACCGTCGATACCGATCGTGGCCGCCTGACCCGGGTCAAGGCGGGCCCGGTGCCCAGCCGCGACGACGCCGAGCGCCTCAAGGCGCAGGTGAAGTCGAAGGCCGGCATCGACGGCATGGTCCGCCCGCATCCCTGAGATCCGCGGGCCCAGGCTTCTCTCTCTCGCAACACGCAACGGGAAACACTGCCATGTGCGGCATCATCGGCATCGTCGCCACCACCGAGGTCGCGACCGCGCTGTACGACGGCCTGACCGTCCTCCAGCACCGCGGCCAGGACGCGGCCGGCATCGCCACGGCCAGCGGCACGCAGATGCGCGTGCACAAGGGCAATGGCCTGGTGCGCGACGTCTTCAACACGCGCGCGATGTCCCTGCTGGAAGGGCGCGTGGGTATTGCCCACTGCCGCTATCCCACCGCCGGCAGCGAGGGCAGCGACGAGGCGCAGCCGTTCTACGTCAACTCGCCCTACGGCATCGCGCTGGCGCACAACGGCAACCTGATCAACACCGACGCGCTGCGGCGCGAGGTGTTCGAACAGGACCGGCGCAACATCAACACCCAGTCCGATTCGGAAGTGCTGCTCAACGTGTTCGCGCACGAACTCGACCGCAGCCGCACCCTGACCCCGGAAGCGGCTTTCCGCGCCATCGAGGGCATCAACCGCCGCGCGCGCGGCGGCTACGCCGGCGTGGCCACGGTACTGGGGCTGGGCCTGGTGGCGTTCCGCGACCCGCACGGCATCCGCCCGCTGGTGCTGGGCAAGCGCGAGACCGAGGCCGGCAACGAGTACGCCATCGCCTCCGAGTCGGTGGCGCTGGACATCCTCGGCTTCGAGCTGGTGCGCGACGTCGCACCGGGCGAGGGCGTGGTGGTCACCCCGCGCGGCGAGCTGCACACGCGCCAGTGCGCGGAAGCCATGTCGCGAGCGCCCTGCATCTTCGAGTACGTGTACTTCGCGCGCCCGGACTCGATGATCGAGAACATCTCGGTGCACAAGGCGCGCATGCGCATGGGCACTGCGCTGGGCGAGAAGATCCTGCGCCTGCGCCCGGACCACGACATCGACACGGTGATCCCGATCCCGGACACCTCGCGCGACGCGGCGATGGAGATCGCCAACGTGCTCGGGGTGAAGTACCGCGAGGGGTTCGTCAAGAACCGCTACGTCGGGCGCACCTTCATCATGCCGGGGCAGGGCGAGCGGGTGAAGTCGGTCAAGCGCAAGCTCAACCCGATCAAGCTCGAGTTCCGCAACCGCGTGGTGCTGCTGGTGGACGATTCGATCGTGCGCGGGACCACCTCGCAACAGATTGTGCAGATGGCGCGGGAGGCCGGCGCGCGCAAGGTCTACCTGGCGTCGGCGGCGCCGCCGGTGCGCCATCCCAACATCTACGGCATCGACATGCCGACCCCCGAGGAGCTGATCGCGCACGGCCGCACCGAGGAGGAGGTCGAACGCATGATCGGCTGCGACTGGCTGGTCTACCAAGATCTGCCGGACCTGGAGAAGGCGGTCGCGGGGCCGAAGTTCGAAGGCATGACCTTCGACAGCTCCTGCTTCAGCGGCGTGTACGCGACCGGCGTGGACCCGGGCTATTTCGAGGGCCTGCGCCAGCTGCGCTCGGACGACGCCAAGCGCCAGCGCCGGCTCGCGCTCTGAGCCCGGCGCGATGCCGACGCTGTTCGACGCCGCGCGCGAGTGCCTCGACGCGGCCGGCGTCGACGACAAGATCGCGCTGACGCGGCGCCACGCCGCCGCCTTCGCGCGCGGCGAGCTGGCGCTGCCGGAAGACGCCGCTGCGCCCGAACCCATCCGCATGCCCGGACGCCCGCCGCGACCGGCGCTGGTGCATCCGCGCGAGCTGCCGAGGCGCGGATTCGGCAGCGTGGCCGGGCGCGCCGCGTTCGTGCACTCCATTGCCCACATCGAACTCAACGCGGTCGACCTGGCCTGGGACGCGGCCTACCGCTTCCGCGGCCTGCCGAACGCGTTCTACGCCGACTGGGTGCGCATCGCCGACGACGAGGCGCGCCACTTCCTGCTGTTGCGCGAACGGCTGCGGGCGCTGGGCCACGACTATGGCGACTTCGACGCGCACAACGGCCTGTGGGAGATGTGCGAGAAGACTGCGCACGACGGACTGGCGCGCATGGCGCTGGTGCCGCGGGTGCTGGAGGCGCGCGGCCTGGACGTCACCCCTGGCATGATCGTGAAGCTGCGCGCGCTGGGCGAGGACGCGACCGCCGACGTGCTGGAGGTGATCCTGCGCGAGGAGGTCTCGCACGTGGCAGCGGGCAGCCACTGGTTCCGCTGGTATTGCGCGCAGCGCGGGATCGATCCGGAACCGGAGTTCCGCAGGCTGCTCGCCGCGTATGCGCGCGCCGTGCTGCACGGTCCGTTCAACATCGAGGCGCGCAGCGCGGCCGGCTTCAGCGAGGACGAACTGGCGGCGCTGGTGCAGGCCGCGGGGGTGGCTGCGTCCTAGGCGCGCTGCAGCGGCAGCTGGCGCAGGTCGAAACGCCCGCCCGCGGCATGCAGCACCGAACCCTGCGTGTACCAGTCGCCCAGCACGATGCGGCGGCGTTCGCGCCCCCCCACCGTGAGCTCGTGGATGGCAGGGCGGTGGGTGTGGCCGTGGATCATCGTATCCACGCCGTAGCGGGCGAAGGTGTCGTCCACGGTCGCCGGCGTCACGTCGGTGACCGTCTCCATCGTGCCGGCCTGCTGCAGTTCGCCCTGCCGCGCCATGCTGGCCTGGCGCGCCTGCGCGGCGAACGCCAGCCGTGCCTCCAGCGGCTGCGACAGGAAGGCCGCTTGCCAGGCCGGATCGCGCGTCTGCGCACGGAACTGTTGGTAGGCCGTGTCGTCGGTGCACAGCAGGTCGCCGTGGCCGAGCAGGACCGGCTGGCCGTCGAGCAGGATCACCGCCGGATCGGGCAGGATCGTGAACCCCGCGCGTGTTGCGTAGTCGCGGCCGAGCAGGAAGTCGCGGTTGCCGCGCTGGAAATACACCGGCACGCCGTGGCCGGCGAGCGCGCGCAAGCGGTCGGCGACGAAGGCGCCGGTTTCCGAGGGATCGTCGTCGCCGACCCAGGCCTCGAACAGGTCGCCGAGGATGTAGAGCGCGTCGGCGTCGCGCGCCTCGCCATCGAGAAAGCCGCCGAACAGGCGGGTGACGTCCCGGCGCGCGGGATCGAGGTGCAGGTCGGAAATGAAAAGCGTGGCCATGGCGCATTGTAGGGGCGGCGCCCCGCCGCGCGGCCGCCGACACCGGAACCGGCACCGCAATGCCGGTAAAATGACGCGATTCCACGCCCGTCCGAGCCTGTCATGAGCTGCCGTACCCGTTTCGCCCCCAGTCCCACCGGCTACCTGCACATCGGTGGCGCGCGCACCGCGCTGTACTGCTGGCTGGAGGCGCGCCACCGCGGCGGCGAGTTCGTGCTGCGCATCGAGGACACCGACCGCGAGCGCAGTACCCAGGCCGCGATCGACGCCATCCTGGACGCGATGGAGTGGCTGGGCCTGGACTACGACGAAGGCCCGGTCTACCAGACCCAGCGCCTGGACCGTTACCGCGAAGTGGCCGAACAACTCGTCGCCGAGGGCAAGGCGTACTACGCCTACGAGAGCAGGGAAGAGCTCGAGGCCATGCGCGAGGCGGCGATGGCGGCCGGCGACAAGCCGCGCTACAACGGCGCCTGGCGCGACCGCAGCGAGCCCAGGCGCGACGATCCCAACCGGGTCATCCGCTTCAAGAATCCGGTGGACGGCGTGGTGGCCTGGGACGACAAGGTCAAGGGCCGCATCGAGATCGCCAACAGCGAGCTCGACGACCTGGTGATCCTGCGCGCCGACGGCTATGCCACCTACAACTTCGCCGTGGTGGTGGACGACATCGACATGCGCATCACCGACGTGGTGCGCGGCGACGACCACGTCAACAACACCCCGCGCCAGATCAACCTCTACCACGCGCTGGGCGCGCCGGTGCCGGCGTTCTCGCACCTGCCGATGATCCTCGACGAGCACGGCGCCAAGCTCAGCAAGCGCACCGGCGCGGCCGACGTGATGCAGTACCGCGACGCCGGCTACCTGCCGCACGCGCTGCTGAACTACCTGGTGCGCCTGGGCTGGTCGCATGGCGACCAGGAGATCTTCTCGGTTGCCGAAATGCAGCAGCTGTTCGAGCTCAAAGACGTCAACGCCAAGGCCTCGCGCCTGGACCCGGCCAAGCTCGGCTGGCTCAACCAGCAGTATCTCAAGAACGACGATCCGGCCCATGTGGCGAAACACCTGGACTGGCACCTGCGCCAGTGCGGTTACGACCTGGGCAGGGGGCCGGCGGCGGTGGACATCGTGGTCGCGCTGCGCGACCGCGTGCAGACGCTCAAGGACATGGCCGAGCGCGCCGCGGTCTGGTTCGGTCCGCTCGAGCACTACGACGAAGCGGCCGTGGCCAAGCACCTCAAGGCCGGCGCCGATGCGCCGCTGCGCGACGCGCAGACGCGCCTCGCGGCGCTGCCGGCGTGGACGGTGGAGGGCATCGCCGAAGCCCTGCATGCCACCGCCGAGGCGCTGGGCCTGGGCATGGGCAAGGTGGCGCAGCCGATGCGCGTGGCGATCACCGGCACCCAGGTCAGCCCGGACATCTCGCACACCGTCTACCTCGCCGGTCGCGACGAGGCGCTGCGCCGCATCGAGGCCGCGATCGCGCGGGTGCCCGCCGCCGGTTGAGAACCCGGCGCGGCGGAGCCATCATCACTGCATGGGACTGCATGGCCACGACTGCATCGATCCGCACCACCACGTCCATGACGCCCAGGGCTTCGTGGACGCGGTGGAACGCGCCTGCCGCCAGCGCGGCCTGCGGCTGACGCCGATCCGCGCGCGCGTGCTGCGGCTGGTGGCCGGTGCCGGGCGACCGGTCAAGGCCTACGACCTGCTGGACATGGTGCGCTCGGGCGAGGGCGCGGGCGCCGATGCGCCACCGACCGTCTACCGGGCGCTCGATTTCCTGCTGGCCAACGGCTTCATCCACAAGCTGCAGTCGGTCAACGCGTTCGTCGCCTGCCACCATCCGGACAGCGCGCAGCATTCGGTGCCGTTCCTGATCTGCAACCGCTGCCACAACGCCGTCGAACTCGAGGACGCCGATGTGGTGGCGTCCCTGGACGAGCGCGCGCGCGCACTGGGCTTCGTGCCGCAGGCGCAGACGCTGGAAGTGCACGGTCTGTGCGCGCGCTGCGCGCAGCAGGACGGCGCGGCAGGCTGATTCCTGCCGCTGTTGCGGCGCCCCGTTCTAGCGGTTGTCGCGGCCGTCGCTCGATTCATGCCGCATGCGCCGGCGGATGAACAGGGCGGTGCCCAGGGGCAGGCCCAGAATGACCAGGCCGACGGCGATGGTCAGCCAGCCCACCGGTTCGGTCAGCATTTCCCGCAGGATCGGATGCATGCGCGTTTCCCCTCGTGTCGAGACGCGGCCAGTCTCGGCCGCGTGGGCGGAGCCGGCATTGCGTCCGATCAAGGCTCCGGCACGCGCCGGTGCCGGAGACTCGCGGGTTCGCCAGGCGGATGCCGTCAGAAGAACAGGCGCACGCCCGCCGCGATGCTGCGCCCCGGCAGCGGCGCCAGGTCCTTGAGGAAGGAGGTGTGCGGCCGCGCCTGCTCGTCGAGCAGGTTGGTGCCGTCCACGAACACCTCGATCGCGCTGCCGTCGGCGGTGTCGCGGTGCCAGGCCAGATTGGCGGTCACCAGGGTATAGCCCGGCGATTCGGTTTCGTGGGCGGCGACGCGGTCCTGCCGCGCGTGGCGGATGGCGCCGATGCCGGCGCGCCACGCGCCGCCTTCCCAGCGCAGCTCGGCGCCCGCGCGCCACGGTGCGATCCGCGGCAGGTAGCCCGACAGCGGCAGCTGCGCCGTGTAGGCGTGGGCGTGGTCGCCGTGCGGGATGGCGAAGTCCACCTCGCGCACCCCATCGCCGGCGAGGCGGGCGCGCACCGCGTCGCCGAATCCGCGCAGGGTCCAGCGTCCGCTGCCGTTGTCGACCAGGGTCCAGCGCAGGTCCAGCTCGCCACCGGTGAAGCGCGCGTCGGCCTGGGTCCACAGGCGCGCGGTGGCGCCGCCGTCCTCGATGCCGGTGTCGGCGAGGTAGATGAAATCTCGATAGTCCACCGCATACAGCGACGCGCCCAGGGTCAGCGGGCCGCGATGCCAGTGCAGGCCGAGCTCGACGCGGTTGGCGGTTTCGCGGCGCAGCAAGGGGTCGCCGAACTCGTGGCTGCGCGTGGCCACGTGCAGGCCGTCGGAATACAGCTCCTCGGCGGTCGGCGAGCGCTGCGCGCGGTCGAGGCCCAGGGACAGGTGCAGGTCTTCGCCGAAATGCCAGCGCGCCGCGGCCGACAGGCTGGTGGCGTCGACTTCGCGCGAGGCGCCGATCGCCGTCGCCGCGTCCACCTCGATGCGGTTGCGGTCGTGGCGCGCGCCGATTTCCAGGTCGAGCGCGTCGAAGCTGCGCCGGCCGATCCAGAACAGGCCGATGTCGCGCGACTGCGAGTCGGGCACGAAGGCCTCGTCGCCGAGCGCGCGGAAATCGCGCCGCGAGCCCTGCAGGCCGAACGCGCCGTCCCAGCCGGCCCAGTCGCGGTGCACCAGTTCGGCGCGCAGCTCGGCGCTCTCGTTGTCGAACACGGTGCCGACGGCGCGGCCTTCGTACTCGGTGTGGGTGTAGGCGGTATGCGCCAGCTTCACCCGCAAGGTGTCGAACGCGCCCAGGCCGTCGAGGCCGCCGCGCAGTTCGTACCGACGCTGGTCCATGACGATATGCACCGCGTCGTCCTCGCCGGCCTCCCCGTGTTCGTGTTCGTGCCCGTCATCGCCGTCGTGGCCATGTCCCTCGTCGTGTCCGTGCGCGTGGCCGGGCACGCCGTAGCGGCTGTTGTACAGGCTGCTGGCGGCGCCGAGGAAGCCGCGGTCGGCGATCCAGGACAGGCCGAAGGCGGCGCTGTCGGTGCGCACGGCGCTGCCTGGCAGGGTGCCGCGGACGCCTTCCCCTGGCGCGTGGTCGTCCTCGTCGTCGTGGTCCTCGTGGAGGCCCGCGCGTTCCGCGGTGCCCGGGATGTCGTAGTCGCCGGTTTCGCGATGCAGCGCGTCGAGGTGGAACACCAGGCGGCCCGAGGACGAGGTGCCGTCCAGGCGCAGCATGCCGGTACGCTCGTCGTTGCCGCTGCCCGCGCGCAGTTCGGCGCGGCCCTCCAGCGGCGTGGCGCTGGCCCGCTCGGGCACCCGCCCCTCGACCACGTTGACCGCGCCGCCGATCGCGCCGCTGCCGTAGAGCAGGGTGGACGGGCCCTTGAGCACCTCGACCTGGTCGGCCAGGAACGGCTCGATCGAGACGGCGTGGTCGACGCTCACCGTCGAAACGTCGCCGGCGGCCAGGCCGTCGCTGAGCACCTGCACCCGCGCGCCTTCCAGGCCGCGGATGATCGGACGACCCACGCCGGGCCCGAAGTAGGACGACTGCACGCCCGGGAGGCGGTTCACGGTCTCCCCGAGGGTGGAGGCGCGGACTTCGTCCAGGCGGCTGCCGGCCAGCACCTCCACCGGCCGGGTCAGGGTCTCGGCGGTCTGTGGCAGGGGGCTGGCGCGCACCACCAGCGCGTCCAGGTCCTTGACCTCGGCGTGGCGCGGGTCGTTCTGGTCGGCGAGGGCGGGGAGGGCGCACAGGGCGAGAGCGAGGGCGGACGCGAGGCGCCCATGGGCGAGCTTGGTGGACTGCATGTGGGGGAGCTGGCCGGCGATTGGGTAATGTTATACTATTACGTACACGGCCGCCCCGGCTGTCAACCTCCCGGACGTCATGACTCCCCGCCAACGGCACCACCTGCTCGACCGTTTCGGCGCCGCCGGTTCGCTGGCCTGCGCCGCGCACTGCGCGCTGCTGCCGCTGCTGATCGCCGCCCTGCCTTCGCTGGGCATCGCGGTCTGGCTGGGCGACGGCCTGGAGTTCGGTTTCGTGGTGTTCGCCAGCCTGCTTGGCCTCTTCAGCCTGGCCTGGGGCTACCGGCGCCATCGCGCCCTGCGCGCGCTGGGCCTGCTGCTGCCCGGGCTGGCTGTGCTGTGGCTGGGCGTGCTGTACGCGCCCCTGCACGAATCGGTGGTGCCGCACGCGGTCGCGATGACCCTGGGCGGCACCCTGGTCGGGGTGGGGCACCTGGTCAACCTGCGCCTCAACCACAGCCACGTGCACGACGCCAGCTGCGCGCACTGAGCACCGCCGCGGGCGTAGCGACGGGCCCGCGTGATAGACTTCGCCCCCTCGCGCGACCGCGCGGCGGCCCGGGCATCCGCGCCGATTTCCAGAGATTCCAGGAGCAAGACGACGATGGGCAAGGGCGACCGCAAGACCGCCAAGGGCAAGCGCTATTCTTCCAGCTATGGCAACGCGCGCCCCAAGGCCGTGGCCAAGGCCACGGGCAGCGCTGCCGCGCCGGTGGCGAAGACCGCGAAGACCGCGACCAAGACCCCCGTCCGCAAGGCGGTGAAGAAGGTCGTCGCCAAGGGCGAGTAAGCGCGCCCCGCGCGAAATGAAAAGCCCCGCGATGCGGGGCTTTTTTCGTGCCGGCGCTCAGCGTCGCGCCGCGCCCGCTTCCACCTCGCGCCAGACCCGCAGCAGGTTGCCGCCAAGGATCTTGCGCACGTCCGCTTCCGAATGGCCGCGCGACAGCAGGCCGTCGACCAGGTTGGGGAAGTCGGCCACCGAGCGCAGGCCCTGGGCCAGTTCGCCGCCGACGCCGTCGAAATCCGAGCCAAGGCCCACGTGGTCGACGCCGAGCAGGCGCACGCCATGGTCGATCTGGTCGAGCACGGCCGACAGCGGCGTGGTGGGCGTGGGGTGGTCGCGGTCCCAGGCCGCCTCGAACGCGGCGACGTCCTGCGTGGGTTGGCCGGCCGCGGCGAGCTCGGCGTTGCGAGCGTCGAACTCCGCGCGTGCGCGGAACCGCGCCTGCATGTCCGCGGCGGCCTGCGCGTTGACGAAGGCGGTGCCGAACGGCACCTGCACCACGCCGCCGCGCCTGGCGATGGCGAGCGCGAGTTCGTCGCTGATGTTGCGCTCGAAACCCGGGGTGAAGTGGCGGAACGCCGAGTGGCTGGCGATCACCGGCACCGTGCTCAGTTCGATCGCCTGCGCCGCCGCGGCGTCGGAGATGTGCGAGACGTCGACCATGATGCCGAGCCGGTTCATCTCGGCCACCACCTCGCGCCCGAACGGACTCAACCCGTTCCACTGGCGCTCGGCGCCGTAGGACGAGTCGGCCAGGCGGTTGGCCGCGCTGTGCGCCAGGGTGATGTAGCGGATGCCGCGGTCGAAGAAGGCCTGCACCTGCGACAGGTCGTCGCCCAGCGGCGCGCCGTTCTCCATGCCCAGCGGCAGCAGCACGCGTCCGCCCGCGCGCAGGCGCTCGACGTCGGCCGGCGACGTCAGGATGGCGAAGCGGTCGGAATGGCGGTGGACCAGGGCTTCGATGGAGTCGATCTGCGCGTGCGCCGACTGGCGGGCCTTGCCTTCGCTGTCCTCGCGCGCCGAGGTGTAGATCGACATGAAGGCGATATCCAGTCCGCCCTGGCGTGCGCGCGGCCAGTCGAACTCGCGGTCGGGCGCGGCCTCGCCGAGATCGGCCCAGGTCTCCGACAGGATGCCGGGCGCATCGATGTGGGTGTCGACGATGATCGCGTCCTGCGCCAGGGCGGTCGCGCGCCGGATCGCGCCGTCGTCGGCCAGCACGGTGGTACAGGACAGGGCGAGAGCGCAGGCAAGGGTGGTGCGCAGGGTCATGCGGGTCTCCATGGCGTCAGCAAAGTCGTTGTCCGCCGGCGTACACGGCGCGCGCAAGCGATCCGCCGAGCCAGTAGCACAGCCCGGCGGGACGGGCGACGTCCCAGTGCACGAAGTCGGCGCGCAGGCCGGCGCGCAGCACGCCGCGATCGTCCAGCCCGAGCGCGCGGGCGCCGTTGACGGTCGCGCCGCGCAGCGCTTCCTCGGGCGTCAGGCGGAAGTGGGTGCAGGCCAGCTGCATGGCCTGGCGCAGCGAGAGCAGGGGCGAGGTGCCCGGGTTGCAGTCGGTGGCCACCGCCATGGCCACGCCTTGGGCGCGGAACGCGGCGATCGGCGGCAGGGTGGTCTCGCGCAACACGTGGAAGGCCCCGGGCAGCAGCACGGCGACGGTGCCGGACCGGGCCATCGCCGCCACGCCCGCGGGCGAGGTATGTTCGACATGGTCGGCCGACAGCGCGCCGAACTCGGCGGCCAGGGCCGCGCCGCCGCCGTCGCTCAGCTGGTCGGCGTGCAGCTTGACCGCCAGGCCGAGGTCGCGCGCGACCTCGAACACGCGTCGCGTCTGCGCGATGCTGAAGCCGATGCGCTCGGCGAAGGCATCGACCGCGTCGACCAGGCCTTCCTCGTGCAGCCGCGGCAGCCAGTCGCAGACCGCGCCGATGTAGTCGTCCGCGCGGCCGGCGTATTCCGGCGGCAGCGCATGCGCGCCGAGGAAGGTGGTGCGCACCTCGACGCCGAGCGATTGCGCGATGCGCCGCGCGGCGCGCAGCATGCGCCGCTCGCCCTCCAGCTCCAGCCCGTAGCCGGACTTGACCTCGAGCGTGGTCGCGCCGTCGCACAGCAGCGCGCGTGCCCGCGGCAGCGACTGCGCCAGCAGGGTGTCCTCGTCGGCCTCGCGCACGGCGCGTACGGTCGAGACGATGCCGCCGCCGCTGCGCGCGATTTCCTCGTAGCTGGCGCCCTGCAGGCGCTGCTCGAACTCGGCCGCGCGGTCGCCCGCGAACACCAGGTGCGTGTGGCAGTCGACCAGGCCCGGCGTGATCCAGCCGCCGCCGGCGTCGACCACCATGTCGGCCAGCCGCTCCGGCGCGCCGGGCAGGTCCGCGCGACGGCCGACGAACACCAGGCGGCCGTCGCGCCAGCCCAGCGCGCCGTCCTCGATCGCGCCGTACCCCGCGTCGCCCTGCAGGGTCGCCAGGTGCGCGCCGAGCAGCAGGCCGTCCCAGGCCTCAGTCACCGCCGCCACCGTCGCCACCGGCATCGATCCCGCTGGACGCATCCGCCCGGCGGCTGCGCCGCGCGCCCGGCGTGCGCAGCCGCGCACGCGCCTTGGCCAGCACCAGCACCGCCGCCAGCAGGGCCAGGACGAGCACCGCGAAACCTTCGAGCATGCGCACCGCCGTGAATGGAACACGCCAGCGCGGTAGCCTAACCCACTCCCGCCGCAAGCCGCCCGTCGATGTCCAGCCCGTCGCCACTCCCGATCGAAGCCGTTGCCGCGGGCTGGCGCCTGCCCGGCATCGCCAACCTGCACTCGCATGCCTTCCAGCGCGCGATGGCGGGCCTGGCCGAGCGGCAGACGCACCCGTCCGATTCGTTCTGGACGTGGCGCGAGACCATGTACCGGATGGCCGCGCGCTTCGATCCCGACGCGCTGCACGCGGTGGCCTCGCAGCTGTACGTGGAGATGCTCGAGGCCGGCTACACCATCGTGTGCGAATTCCACTACCTGCACCACGCGCCGGACGGCAGTGCCTACGCGACGCCCACGGCCATGTCCGATGCGCTGGTCGCGGCGGCGCGCGAGACCGGCATCCGCTTGACCCTGCTGCCGGTGCTGTACATGACCGGCGGTTTCGACGGACGCGAGCTCAATCCGCGCCAGCGCAGGTTCGGCCACGACGTCGAGGGCTACCTGCGCCTGTTCCACGCGCTGCATGCGCGCCAGGACGCGATGCTGCGCGTCGGCTGCGCCCTGCACAGCCTGCGCGCGGTTCCGGCCGCGGCGATGCAGGCCGTGCTGGCGGCGCTGCCGGCGCAGGCACGCATCCATATCCACATCGCGGAGCAGGTCGGCGAGGTGCAGGACTGCCTGGCCGTGCGCGACCTGCGGCCCGTCGAATGGCTGCTGCGCAACGCCGAGCTCGACGCGCGCTGGACCCTCGTGCATGCCACCCACCTCAACGACGGCGAAGTGCGCGACCTGGCGCGGACGGGCGCGACGGTGGCGATCTGCCCCACCACCGAGGCCAACCTGGGCGATGGCCTGTTCCGCCTGCGCGACTACCTCGATGCGGGCGGCGCCTGGGGCATCGGGTCGGATTCGCACATCTCGGTGTCGCCGGTCGAGGAACTGCGCTGGCTCGAGTACGGCCAGCGCCTGCACACGCGGCGGCGCAACATCACGGTGTCGGCGGGCTCGCCGGGCGTCGGCATGACCCTGCTGCAGGGGACCCTGGCCAGCGCAGCGAATGCCACCGGCTTCGACGCGGTCGACGATGCGATGGTGCTCGACGGCGCGGCGCCGGTCCTGGCCGGCGCCGGCGTCGAGGACGTCGCCGAGCGCTGGATCTTCTCGGGCAACCGTCCACTGGTGCGGGAGGTCCATGTCGGCGGCCGCCGCGTGGTGGAAGACGGGCGGCATCCGCAGCGCGATGCGGTAGCGGCGCGCTACGCCCGGGCGATGCAGGGCTTGTTGCGCGACTGAGGCGCGCGCCCTTGGCCTCGGCGGCCGGGTCGCAGTCGAAGCTTGGGCGTGGCTGACCTGGATCAATGCCGCCGCCCGGCGCCGCCGACAGGCTTGCCCGACCATTCGACGGGAGGCAGGTGATGGATTTCGACATCGCGGTCGTGGGCGCGGGCCCGGCGGGGCTGTGCTTCGCGCGTTCGCTGGCGGGCAGCGGCCTGTCGGTTGCGCTCATCGAGCGGCAGCCGCTGGCGGCGATCGCCGAACCGGCGTTCGACGGTCGCGAGATCGCGCTCACCCATGCCTCGCAGGCGATCCTCGCCAGGCTCGGACTCTGGGACCGGTTCGATCCGGCCGAAGTGTCCGAACTGCGCGATGCGCGCGTCATCAACGGCGCTTCGGACAGCGGCCTGCACGTGAGGGCCTCCGACGGCCGCAGCCGCCCGCTGGGCTGGCTGGTGCCCAACCACCTGATCCGGCGCGCTGCCTACGAGGCCGTCGCGCCGCAGGCGAACCTGGCGCTGCTGGCCGGCCGGGCCGTCACGGCCGCGGTGCGTGGCGACGATGCGGTCGCGCTCACCCTCGACAGCGGCGAGACGTTGCGCGCGCGGCTGCTGGTCGCGGCCGACAGCCGCTTCTCCGGGCTGCGCCGGATGATGGGCATCGGCGCCCGTTCGTACGACCACGGCAAGCGCATGCTGGTTTGCCGGGTCGCGATCGAACGCCCGCACGGCCACGTCGCCTGGGAATGGTTCGGCTATGGGCAGACGCTCGCCCTGCTTCCGCTCAACGGCGACCAGGCCTCGGTGGTGCTCACCCTGGGCCCGCAGGAGATGGCCAGGGTCGAGGCGATGGACGACGCGGCGTTCGGCGCCGAACTCGAGCGGCGCTTCCTCGGACGACTGGGCGGCATCCGCCCGCTGGGCACGCGCCACGTCTATCCGCTGGTCTCGGTGTTCGCCGAGCGCTTCGCCGCGCCGCGCGTGGCGCTGGTGGGCGACGCTGCGGTCGGCATGCATCCGGTCACCGCGCATGGCTTCAACCTCGGCCTGCAGGGACAGGCGACGCTGGCCAGGGGGGTGCTGGAAGCGCATCGCCGCGGCGAGGAGATCGGCGATGCCGCGGTGCTGGCGCGCTATGGGCGGCGGCACCAGCGCGCGGCCTGGCCGATGTATGCAGGCACGCGCCTGGTGGTGCGCGTGTTCACCGACGACCGCGCGCCGGTGCGCGGCCTGCGCGAGGCGATCCTGCGCGTGTCCAACCGCGTGCCACCGCTGCGGCGGGCGATCGCGGCCCGCCTCACCCAGGCCTAGCCGATCGTCAGAACAGCGTGGCCGCGGCCTGGGGGAACAGGTCGAACTCCGCCGGCAGCGCGCCTTCGAGCTTAAGCAGGAACTGCTTGGTCGGGAGGCCGCCGCCAAAACCGGTGAGCGAGCCGTCCGCGCCGATCACGCGGTGGCAGGGCAGCACGATCGGCAGCGGGTTGCGGCCGTTGGCGGCGCCGACGGCGCGCATCGCGCTCGGCCGTCCCACCCGCGCGGCCAGGCCGGCGTAGCTGAGCGTCTGGCCGTAGGGAATCGCCGCCAGCGCGTTCCACACCGACAGCTGGAAGGCAGTGCCCTGCGGCGACAGCGGCAGATCGAAACTGCGCCGCCGGCCGGCGAAATACTCGTCCAGCTGGGCGCGCGCCCGTCGCAGCAGCAGGCTGTCGCCGGCGCGCCAGTCGTCGCCGCGGCGCACCGGGTGGCGGTTGTCGCGGAACTCGATCGCGCGCAGGCCGCGCTCATCGGCGGCGAGGAACAGCGGCCCGACCGGACTGTCGACGATGGTGGTGACCACGTTCATGGCTTGCTCCTCCGTATCGTGGTGGACCGGTCCGCGGCGACCGGCGGCTGTGCCAGCGCGGCTTCGCGCCAGGCGTGAATGACCGCGTAGGCGCGCCACGGGCGCCACGCCTCGGCGCGCCGGGTGAGGTTGAGCGTGCGCAGGCGCAGGTTCGCGTCGTCGTCGCCGGCGAGCTGCTTCTGCAGCACCAGGTCGCCGGCGGGGAATGCGTCCGGATGGCCGAGCCCGCGCATCGCGATGTACTGCGCGGTCCACGGCCCGATGCCGGGCAGGGCGGTCCAGCGCGCAACCATGTCGTCCAGCGTGCGTGCCGGGTCGAAATCCACGCGGCCGTCGAGCAGCGCCCGGGCGATGGCGCGGACGGTCGCGGCGCGGGTCGTGGTCAGCCCGAGGCCGTCGAGATCGCCTTCGGCGAGCCGCTCCGGCGTCGGGAACAGCCGCTCCAGTTCCGGCGCGCCGGTCAGTGCCGGCAACGCCGTGCCGTGGCGCTGGACGATGCGCGCGGTGATCGTGCGCGCGGCCCCCACGCTCACCTGCTGGCCGACCACCGCGCGCACGGCCACCTCGAATCCGTCCCAGGCGCTGGGCAGCCGCAGGCCCGGCCGCTTGCGCAGCAGCGGGCGCAGGCCGGCGTCCGCGCCGAGCACGCCGGCGATCGCCTGCGGGTCCGCGTCCAGGTCGAACATCCTGCGCACGCGTTCGACCACCGCCTGCAGCCGCGCCGGCGGGCAGCCGTGCAGCTGCAGCTCGAGCGCGTGTCCATCGCTGCCCGCGCCACGCGGCCAGGGCGCCACCTGCAGCCAGGCCGGCGCGGCGGCATCGCCGATCACGCGGCGGTAGGCCGTTGCGTCGACGTGCTCCACGCCGGGCAGGGCGCGGCCGCGCAGGAACTCGAGCATCGCCACGAAGTCGTAGGGCGGCCGGTAGTTCAGGCGCAGCGTCAGCACCTGGCCCGCGGCGGCCGCGGGCCGCTGGCGCAGCGCGCTGGGCGCCATGCCGTAGGCCTCGTGGAAGCAGGTGTTGAAGCGGCGCAGGCTGCCGAAGCCGGCGGCCAGCGCGACCTCGGTGATCGGCAGCGCGGTCTCGGTCAGCAGCTGCTTTGCGAACAACAGGCGGCGGGTGCCGTGCACCCCGATCGGCGGTGCGCCCAGGCGGTCGGCGAACAGGCGCCGCAGCTGGCGTTCGCCCACGTGCACGCGGCCGGCGAGGTCGGCGAGCGAGGCATCGGCCAGGAATCCTTCGTCGATCAGCTTGAGCGCACGCGCCAGCGCATCGTCGCCGCGGCGCCAGCCGCCCGCCGACGGCGACAGCTCGGGCCGGCAGCGCAGGCAGGGTCGGAACCCTGCCGCCTCGGCCGCCGCCGCGTTGGGGTAGTAGCGCACATTGTGCGGGCGCGGCGCCGGCGCCGGGCAGGTCGGGCGGCAGTAGATGCCGGTGCTCGAGACCGCGGTGAAGAACAGGCCGTCGAAGCGCGCGTCGCGGCTCAGGCGGGCCTGTTCGCAGATGGCGGGATCGGGCAGGGCGGTCGCGGGCATGGGGGCAGTCTAGCGCCGCCCCCGACCCCGCCACTCGCCGTTTCCGGACATCAATGTCCGGCGCGACGGACCCTGTCCAGACGGTTCATCGACTCTCCCCGGGCAGGCGCTGGCGGGCGGCGTGACCTGTCGCCAGCCGCATGCCTTCGCGTCAGCGGACGGGGCCTGCCTCGCGCAAGGCCGGCAGCAGGGTTGCGGGGTCGCCGTCGCGCGGTGGGTGATCCAGCCCGAGCAGGCGCGCCAGCAGCGGATAGACGTCCACATTGTCGAACGCCGGCAGCTCCACGCCGTTGCGGAACGACGGTCCGCTGGCGATGAAGATCGCCCGCATCTCGGCCGTGGCCGGATCGTAGCCGTGCGAGCCGCGCGTGCCCGCCGGGCGGCGCGCCAGCCAGGCGCGCGGAAGCGCATCCCAGCCCACGTCCATCTGGCAGACGATCGGCGGCACGCGCGGGTGGGCCCCGTAATGCCAGCGCGCCGGCAGTGCCTCGCGCCGCCAGCATTCGTGGTGCGCATGCCGCCCAAGCAGCTGGCGGGCCGCGGCATCCTCGCGGCCGGGCTCGGGGCGGAAGCCGACCACCTGCCCCGACGTCACCATCGTCGCGTTCGCCGGATCGACCATGTCCTCGATCGCGACCACCTGGCCCTCCGGCACCTCCGCCATGCCGTGGTCGGAGACCACGACGATGTCGGTATGGGCGCGCGCGCCGGAGCGCTCCAGCCGCTCGAGCAGCGCGCCGATTGCCGCATCCACCTCGCGCAGCGCCGCATGCAGCTGCGGCGAGCGCGGCCCGTGCGCGTGGGCCGCCGCGTCGGGATGCTCGAAGTACAGCGTGGCGAGGCGCGGCCGCGCGGCGGCGGGTTCGGCCAGCCAGCCCGCCACCGTGTCGATGCGCTCGGCGATCGGCCGGCTCTCGTCGTAGGGATGCCAGCGCCGTGGCCGGACCCCGTGCACCGCCGCCTCGCTGCCGGGCCACGACAGCGTCGCGGTTGGCAGGCCGGCCTTCTCCGCCGACACCCACAGCGGCTCGCCTTCCCACCACGTCGCATCGCCCACCGCCTCGCGGTTCTTGAGCGTGAACCAGCCGCTTCGATCGTCCCACATCGTGTTGTGGACGATGCCGTGGCGGTCCGGACGCAGGCCGGTCACGATCGTGTAGTGGTTGGGGAAGGTGAGGCTGGGATACGAGGGGCGCATCCACGCCGCGCGCACGCCATCGGCGGCCAGACGGTCGAGGTGCGGGGTGCCGCCCTGGCCCAGGAAACCGGGATGCACGCCGTCGAGCGAGACCAGCAGCAGGCTCGTGGCCGGCGCCGGGGCTGGCGAACTCGCGCAGCCCGCGAGCAGGAACAACAGCGGGAACAGCAGACGGCGACAGCGGATCATCGCGCCATCATAGGAAACCGCCACGACCCGTGAAATCTTGACGGATGCGCGCGCGCCTGCATCACCACGCTGACAGCGGTCTGAACCCGCGTGCGGCGTGGCATTGATTGCGCAGTGGCGTGCCTTATGTTGTGCGGTGGCCGTTTCCCGGCCGCGATCCTTCTGGAGGTCCCATGTCCCGTCACCTGCTGGCCGCGCTGCTGGCCGCCGCCACGCTGTCGCTCGCCGTTCCCGCCACCGCGCTGGCGCAGCAAGAGGAGCCGGAAGAGGCCGCCGCTTCGAAGAAGAAGGCCAATCCCGACGAACGGTTCTGCATCCGCGAGACGGGATCGCGCATCACCGCGACCCGCAACCGCGGCAAGAAGGCCGACGAGGAATGCGTGGGCGCCGCCGGGCGCGTGTACACCCGCGAGGAGATCGAGCGCACCGGTTCGGCGGACTTGCGCGATGCGCTGCGCCGGCTGGATCCCTCGATCTTCTGATCGCGACCCGCAGGCGCGCACCAGGACGCCCGGCCCACGCCGGGCGTTTTCGTTCGTTCCCCAGCTGCGGGCTTGCGGACCGCGGCCGTGGTCGGGCCCGGCACCGGTGCACAGGCGCGGAAGGCTTCGCCCCGGCGGCGATGCGGCGTGCGGGACGCGCCTGGCGGCAGGTCCGAGACCAGGCTCCCCAGCCGTCGATGCCGACCGCGATGCCTCGGCGACCGCGCGCCGGCGATCTTCGCCGGGTGCAACCCGTCGCGCATGGCGGGCATACGGCGGAACCGCCGTCACTCGCGCATCACCGCCACGCGCGCGAGCGGTCAGGCGTCGACCTCGAAGTCGCGGGCCGGCACCAGCCAGCCCGCGCACCCCCGCGGCGCGTGAGACCAGGCGATCGCGGACGGTGCGCCGGCGGCGACGGCTCCGGCCGCGTCCGCATCGGCTCAGGTTGGCTGCTTGAGCCCATCGAGCAGTCTCTCCAGCGATTCGCGGTAGAAGGCAGGGAAGCGGCGGTCGTCGTAGCTGAAGCGACCGGCGCGATACAGCGCGATCAGCCCGTGCGAATGCGCCCAGAGGGTCATGGCGATATCCCAGGCGTCGCCCGCGCGCAGCATCTTGGCCTGCTGCGCCTCGACCACGGCATCGTGGACCACGTTGAACGTCGGCGAGCGCCGCGCGCGGAAGTCGTCGGGGAACCGGCGCGCATCCTCGCGGGGCGCCAGGAACGCGTGATCGAACAGGTGTGGATGCGCCAGCGCGTAGTCGAGATAGATCATCTGGACGGCGATCAGCTGGGCCAGCGGATCGCCGCCGGACCTGCGTGCGTCCCAGTGCCGGGCGATCTCGCTGAAGCTGTCGTCGCCGATGCGCTTGAGCAGGGCCTCGCGGCCGGGGAAGTGGCGGTAGATCGCCATCGGCGTGACCCCGACCGCCTCGGCCACGCGTCGCATGCTGACCGCCGCCGGACCTTCGCGCTCAAGCAGCGCGCGGGCGACGGCGAGGATGCGCTGGGCGGTGTGGAGGCGAGCCATGTCTACAGCGTAGACATTGCGTCGCAAATCCTGCAAACCCTGGGGATTGCAGGGTCCCGGTGCGCCTGGCGCGGTGGCATCGCGCCCGCCCAGCCCGCACACTTTCCAGCCGTGTTCCTCGCCCTGGACGATTGGCATGAGCGACCCGCGCCACGACCCCTCCCGCACCATCCGCGCGCCCCGCGGTACCGGGCTGCATTGCCGCAGCTGGCTCACCGAAGCGCCGTTCCGGATGCTGCAGAACAACCTGGACCCGGACGTGGCCGAACGCCCGCAGGACCTGGTGGTTTACGGCGGCATCGGGCGCGCGGCGCGCGACTGGGCCAGCTTCGACGCCATCCTCGACACGCTGCGCACCCTGGGCGACGACGAGACCCTGCTGGTGCAGTCGGGCAAGCCGGTGGGCGTGTTCCCGACCCACCCGGACGCGCCGCGCGTGCTGATCGCCAACTCCAACCTGGTGCCGCACTGGGCGACGTGGGAGCACTTCCACGAATTCGATCGCAAGGGCCTGATGATGTACGGCCAGATGACCGCCGGCTCGTGGATCTACATCGGCTCGCAGGGCATCGTGCAGGGCACCTACGAGACCTTCGTGGAGATGGGTCGCCAGCACTACGGCGGCGACCTGAAGGGGCGCTGGGTCCTCACCGCCGGCCTCGGCGGCATGGGCGGGGCGCAGCCGCTGGCCGCGTCGCTGGCCGGGGCCAGCAGCCTGACCATCGAGTGCCGCCAGGGCAGCATCGACTTCCGCCTGCGCACCCGCTACGTGGACGAGCAGGCGGCCGACCTCGACGACGCGCTGGCGCGGATCGCGAAGTACACCGCGGCGGGCGAGGCCAGGTCGATCGCGCTGCTGGGCAATGCGGCGGAAGTGCTGCCGGAGCTGGTGCGCCGCGGCGTGCGCCCGGACTGCGTGACCGACCAGACCAGCGCGCACGATCCGGTGCACGGCTACCTTCCTGTCGGCTGGACCGTCGAGCAGTGGCTGGAGGCGCAGCAGTCGGACCCCGAGCGCGTGCGCGACGCCGCCAAGAAGTCCATGCGCGTGCACGTCGAGGCCATGCTCGCCTTCCACGCGCAGGGCATCCCGACCGTCGATTACGGCAACAACATCCGCCAGATGGCCAAGGACGAAGGCTGCGCCAACGCCTTCGACTTCCCCGGCTTCGTGCCGGCCTACGTGCGGCCACTGTTCTGCCGCGGCGTCGGCCCGTTCCGCTGGGTGGCGCTGAGCGGCGATCCGGAGGACATCTACCGCACCGACGCCAAAGTCAAGGAACTGATCCCCGACGATGCGCACCTGCATCGCTGGCTGGACATGGCGCGCGAGCGCATCAGCTTCCAGGGCCTGCCGGCGCGCATCTGCTGGGTGGGACTTGGGCTGCGACACAAGCTGGGCCTTGCCTTCAACGAGATGGTGCGCAACGGCGAACTGAAGGCGCCGGTGGTGATCGGCCGCGACCACCTCGACTCGGGCAGCGTGGCCTCGCCCAACCGCGAGACCGAAGCGATGCGCGACGGCAGCGACGCGGTCAGCGACTGGCCGCTGCTCAACGCCATGCTCAACGTCGCCGGCGGCGCCACCTGGGTGAGCCTGCACCACGGCGGCGGCGTGGGCATGGGCTACAGCCAGCACAGCGGCGTGGTGATCGTGTGCGATGGCACGCCCGAAGCCGACCGCCGGATCGAGCGGGTGCTGTGGAACGACCCCGCGACCGGGGTCATGCGCCATGCCGATGCCGGCTACGCGATCGCGAAGGAGTGCGCACGCGAGCAGGGACTGCGTTTGCCGATGCAGTGAGCTCCGGTGCCGGGCGACGCGTGTCGTTCACCCCGGCCCGACGGCGCACCCTCTAGCGTGCGCCCTGCGGCGCCCTCGCGGGCGTGCGCGCTGGCCCGATCGCATTTCAGGAGGTTCCCGGCATGGCCCTGCTAGACGACGTCGGCGCCGCGATCGCGCGGGAGCTGGCGCTGCCGGACGTGGACACGCTGACCACGCTGGTGGTGCGGGTCCTCGTGGCCGCCGTCCTCGGCGGCCTGGTGGGTTGGGAGCGCGAGGCCAAGGGCCGGGCGGCCGGGCTGAAGACCCACATCCTGGTCTCGATCGGATCGGCGCTGTTCGTCCTCGCCCCGCTGCTGGCCGGGATCGGGGCCGACGAGGTGACCCGGGTGATGCAGGGCATCGTCTCCGGGATCGGTTTCCTCGGCGCGGGCGCGATCCTCAAGCTCGACCGCGAGGAACGGATCTCCGGCCTGACCACCGCGGCCGGGGTGTGGATGACCGCCGCCATCGGCATGGCGGCGGGCATGGGCCAGGAGATGGTGGCGCTGATCACCACCGTGGTGGCCCTGCTGGTGGTCGGCGTGCTGCCGCGGCTTGGACACGGGCGCCACGGCGACGCGGCAGGCGGACCCGGACGCGATATCGGTCGCACCTGATCGCCGCGGCTAGCGCTGCAGGCACTCCCGGTAGCGCGCGTCGACGCGCTCGGCGAACCAGGCCGTGGTGAGTTCGCGGGTGATCTTGGGGCTGTCCAGGCGGATGCCCGGGACCAGCGCCCGCGGCAGCGGCGCACCCTCGTGCGCCTCGGCGATGGCGAACACGCGCCGGAACAGTTCACTGTCGTTGAACCCGAGGCGGTCGCCGAGTTCGAGCGCGCGCCGGATCCCGCGCTCGTCCATCCCGAGCTGGGGGCCGAGGCTGCGCACCGCGGCTTCGGTGCGCCCCGGACGATCCAGTGGTGCGCCGGGCAGCAGCAGGTCGCCGTCGAGTTCCAGCGGCAACCCGCTGGCGCGGCTGACCGCCGCCTGGAACGCCGCGTTGCGGCTGGCGTAGCGTCCGGCGTTGTAGTCGGCGAACCGGTGGATCTTGCGCGTGTAGGGGGTCTCGTAGCCGAGCAGGTGCAGGATTCCGAAGTACAGTCCGCCGCGGCGGCTGAAAACCTCGTTGCGGATCGATCCCTCGACCGGCCAGGGATAGCCGGCCGCATTGGCCTCGGCGAACGGGATCGACACCTGCATCGCGCCGCCGGTCTGCACCGGATTCCGCCCGCCGAACAGGCGATCGCCCATCGGCACGCGGCCGATCAGGTCTTCGTAGAGCTCGCTGAGTTCGCGCTCGGTGCGCACGCGCGACAGGCGTTCGCCATAGCTGCGGCCGTCGGTGGACGGCAGCCTGAGCGCGCCGTCGACCAGCACCCGGGGGAGGTGCAGCGCGGCGGCGCGACGGTCGATCTCGCCGCGGGCGATGCGCGGCAGCCCGGCCACCGGCGGGTCGGCCTTGTAGCCCGACTCCTGCTCGATCACCGCCAGCACGGCGCAGATGTTCTCGACGCCGGGCGCGATGCGCTGGGCGCTGAAGGCGACCTGGATATCGCCGGCCCAGCCGGACCGGTCCGGCACTGTCGCCGGAATCCGCCGCTGGATGTCGGCGCGCAGTGCCTGGGGGTCGGGCGCGGGGGTGGTGGGTGCACGCGTGGCGCAGCCGGAGAGCGCAAGCAGGACGGCCAGGGCGCAGGTCCAGCGTTGCTTCCACCAGCCTCCAGCGCCGGCGGCGGAGGCGGATTGCCGGGCGATGCACGCCAGTCCACGCGCCCCGCGCGCGCGCCCATCCCGGCCTTTCCCCGCGAGCGGGGGAAGGTGCAGTTCGCCGGGTGCGCGTTGATCGCGCGTCCGCGCCAGCCGTGCCCCTGCAGCCGCGAAGCGCCTGGCCGCAACAGCCCGTCGGATCCCCGCTTGCGTGCCCGCCGTGGACCACGGATACCTCACCTCGATCTCCTGTCCGGGGCTGCGGGCATGATGGCGCTGGCCCGCTGGACCCACAAGCGGGCGTCGGATGACCCGATGGCGACCGTCGCGCTTGTTCCGGGCATCGCGCGGCGTGTCGCCGCGCGGGGCCATGGCGGGGCCGGGAAGCGTCGTCCTGGCGGCCGCGTGCCGTCGGTCTCACGTGGCCGGCGCGCAGGACGGCATTGCCCGCGCCGGGACGGGCGCGCGATCTAGCGGCCGAGCTCGACCACGCATTCGAACCCGCCGAAGATCATCCGCTTGCCGTCGAAGGGCATGTCGGCCGCCCCAGAGGCCATGCGCGGGTCCTCCATCATCTTCCTGGTGCCGGCGTCGCGCGTGGCCTTGTCCGGCCATTCGATCCAGGAAAACACCACGGCTTCGTCCGGTCCTGCCTGCACGGCGCGGGCGAAATCGGTGAGCTTGCCGGCGGGCACGTCGTCGCCCCAGCCTTCGATCACGCGCGTGGCGCCGCACTCGAGGAACAGCGGATCGAAGCTGCGGGCGTGCTCGATGAAGGCCTGCCGGTTGGCGGTGGCGACCGCGATCACGAATCCGTCGATGTAGGGCATGGGAGGCTCCTGGCTGGAGCGGCGACGCGCTGTCGCCGCGTGAAGGCGGCACGTCGCCCGCCTGTTCCAGGACGACGAAGCGACAGGGCGTAGATCGACAGGAGCCGTACAGCGAAGCCTGGGCCGCGGGATTCATCGCGCGTTGGGTTGCCCGCCGGCCCTCGCCCTACACTGGCATGCCCTTCCGTCGCGTCGCGATGCCGCGCCGCGCCACCCGCGGACGTCCCTCCATGCCCAAGCGTTGGTCCCTCGTATTCCTGGCGTGCCTGCTCCTGCTCGGCTGCCGTGCGCAGGAGGGCCAGGAGGCGGCCACCATGGAGGTCGCCAGTCCGGAGGAGGGCGGTGCGGTGAGCACCGCGCCGGTGCAGGTGGAAGAAGTCGGGCCGCCCGAGGTCGATGCGTCCGAGCCCGTGCCCGACGAGCCGGAAGGCATCGACTGGTCCGGGCTCGACCTCTCCCCCGGCCAGGCCTCGCTGAGCTGCGAGCTGGACTATGCGCGCGAGGGCGACGGCACCCCGCTGGCGGCCTTCGACGAGGAGTCGTTGACCTCGGCGCTCGAGGCCTGCGCGGAACGCGGCGTGATGCGCCTGCGCTATGAGGGCAAGGTCAACGCCGCGTTCGCCGCGATGATGCAGCGCGTGACCCACGTGGCCGAGGCGCTGGAGATCGACAAGCGCGTGCTCGACATCGATTCCAGCGGCGGCATGGTCGAGGACGCGATCCGTGCCGGCGACCGCATCGCCGAGTCGCGCTGGACCGTGTGGGTGCGCGAGGACGCGGTCTGCCACAGCGCCTGCGTGTTCATCCTGGCGGCCGGCGACATGCGCATGGTCAGCGGCCGCATCGGTATCCACCGGATCATCCGCATGAGTTCCACCGCGTCCACGCGCATGGAGCTCAACCGCGAGCTGCGCGTGGTCTACGACCGCGTGCGCGACTACCTCGAGCGCAACGGCGCCGCCACCGCGGTGGCCGACCTGATGATGGCCGTGCCCAACCGCAACCTGCGCCTGCTGACCGGCGAGGAGCTGGGCCTGTACGGGCTGGACGGCATCAATCCGGCCCAGGACGACTTGGACCGGCTGCGGCTGATGCGCAAGTGCGGCGAGGATTTCGTCTCGCGCCGCGACGCCTTCGTGCGCGCCTTCGACGCGCGCTGCAAGACGCGCAACGCCGACCTGGAGATGCTCAACAGCTGCGGGCTGGAGCTGCGCACGGACTACGGATTCCCCGACGAGTCCTGCCCCGCAGAGAGTCCGCTGTCCGAGTTCGACGCCCTGCTGGTGGCGGACAAGCCCGAACACATGGGCCGGCGCGCCCTGACGCCGGTGCAGGACGGCGCGCAGGGGGGGCAGGCCCGGCGCGAGGACGGCGCGGGCGAGGGCGCCGGCGGCGAAGCCGGCGCGCACTGACCGGTCGCCCGGCCGCCGCGTCAGGCGTCGGCCGTGGCGGGCGCCGCCGTGTCCCCGCTGTCGATGAACCCGCCCGACTGGCGGGCCCACAGCTGCGCGTACAGCCCGCCACCGGCGATCAGCCGGGCATGGACCCCCTGTTCGACGATCGCGCCCTGGTCCATCACCACCAGCCGGTCCATCGCGGCGATGGTGGACAGGCGGTGGGCGATGGCGATCACCGTCTTGCCTTCCATCAGCCGGTACAGGTTTTCCTGGATGACGGCCTCGACCTCGGAATCCAGCGCCGAGGTCGCTTCGTCCAGCACCAGGATCGGCGCGTTCTTGAGCAGCACCCGCGCAATGGCGATGCGCTGGCGTTGGCCGCCGGAGAGCTTGACCCCGCGCTCGCCCACGTGCGCGTCGTAGCCGCGGCGGCCTTCGCTGTCGGTCAACTCGAGGATGAACTCGTGGGCGCGGGCCTGGCGCGCCGCCTCGAGCATCTCGGCCTCGCTCGCATCGGGGCGGCCGTAGAGGATGTTCTCGCGCACCGAGCGGTGCAGCAGCGACGTGTCCTGGGTGACCACGCCGATCTGCGCGCGCAGCGTGTCCTGCTGCACGGTGGCGATGTTGGTGCCGTCGATCAGGATGCGCCCGCTCTCGCAGTCGTGGAAGCGCAGCAGCAGGTTGACCAGGGTAGACTTGCCCGCGCCCGAGCGGCCGACCACGCCGATCTTCTCGCCGGGACGCACGTGCAGGTCGAGATGGTCGATCACGCCGCCGGCCTTGCCGTAGTGGAAGCCCACGCCCTCGAAGCGGATGTCGCCGCGCGCGCGCGGCAGTGCCGGGGCGCCCGGGGCGTCGTCCACCGTCGGCGGCAGCGAGATCGAGCCGATGCCGTCGTGCACCGTGCCGATGTTCTCGAACAGCGCCGACAGTTCCCACATGATCCACTGCGACATGCCGAGGATGCGCAGCACCAGGGCCACCGTGACCGCGATGGCGCCGGCGCCCACCGCGCCCTGGTGCCACAGCCACAGGCCGAGCGCCACCGTGGCGAACAGCAGCGCCATGTTCATGGCGTACAGCAGGCTGTAGACGTGGGTGGCCAGGCGCATCTGCGGATAGACGGTGGCCAGGAAGCCGTCCATCGCCTCGCGTGCGTAGGCCTGCTCGCGCCGGGAGTGGGAGAACAGCTTGACCGTGGCGATGTTGGTGTAGCTGTCGACGATGCGCCCGGTCATCGCCGAGCGCGCATCGGCCTGCGCGCGCGAGATCTTCTCCATGCGCGGCACGAAGTGCTTCATCAGCAGCGCGTAGGCCGCGATCCAGGCCGCGAACGGCAGCATCAGGCGCCAGTCGGCGGCGCCGGCGACGGCCAGGGTGCCGACGAAGAACACCAGCACGTAGTTGCCGATGTCGAGCAGCTTGACCACCGTCTCGCGCACCGCCAGCGAGGTCTGCATCAGCTTGGTGGCGATGCGCCCGGCAAACTCGTCCTGGAAGTAGCCCATCGACTGGCGCAGCAGGTAGCGGTGCACGTTCCAGCGGATCCGCATCGGGAAGTTGCCGAGCAGGGTCTGGTGCTGGACCAGCGAGTTCAGCAGCACCATCGCCGGCAGCGCCAGCAGCACCAGCGCGCCCATCCACAGCAGGCGTGCGCCCTCGGCGTCGAGGAACGTGGCCGGGGTGGTGCTGCCGAGGCGGTCGACCAGCGAGCCGACATAGGCGTACAGCGCCAGCTCGGCCACGGCGATGCCGGCCGTGGTCAGCGCCATCAGCAACAGCCAGGACTCGGCGCCGCGCGTGTAGTGGCGGCAGAACGCGTAGAGCGAGCGCGGCGGCTGCGTCGGCGCGTCGGGCGGAAACGGATCGAGCCGGGATTCGAACCAGCGATACATGGCGTGCTGCAGGGCGGGGGAGCCGCCGATTGTCGCCGATCACACGTGGCGGTGCCGCAGGCATCCTTGCTCCGGCCCGTGCAGGCGACAGCAAGACGCGGCCGGAAGGCGCGGTGACGGCGTCGAGCGCCTGCGCGGACTCCCGATGGCCGCGTGTCGCTGCGCCTCCGCCCGGACAATGCGGGCTGCCGCATGGCCGTGGACCGGTCCGAGCTTGGACCGCAAGCGAAGTGCCGTGGCTCAGCGTCCTCCGCCTCCGCCTCCGCCACCACCGCCCCCCGAGAAGCCGCCACCGCCCCCGCCGGAGGAACTGCCGGGCGGCGTCGACGAGGACGCGATCTGCGAGGCCAGGCTGCCGCCGACCGCCCTGGTGAAGCTGCCGACGTCGCCGATCGAGCCACCGGTGCCGTGGTACCAGGCCATCGCCGATGTCGCGGCGGCGGCCGCCGCCGCGCCGACCGCGAGCGTGAACTTGCTTGTCCAGGCGTCTTCGACGTCCAGCGCGACCGCATAGGGCAGCAGCGCTTCGAAGCGGGCGGCGTCGAGCACGGGTTCCGCGCCGTCCGGACGCTCGCCCGGCCCCTGCAGGCGCTGCAGATCCTGCTTCTCCGCCACGCCCAGGTAGCGGTGCAGGCCTTCGATGTGGTCCAGCACGCGCCGTCCTTCCTGCGTGGGGGCGCGCACGAGGAACGCGAACACCACCACCACCGCCAGCATCGCCAGCATCGGCAGGAACGCGAACGGCAGCCCACCGCCGGTCTTGACCCCGAGCACGATGGCGGCGGCGCAGAACAGCACCAGCAGCAGGCACGCAATCGCGCTGCTGCCCGTATTGTTGTGGAACATGCTGCCGCTGAAACGGCGCTCGAGCGCCTTGCTGTGGGCACTGGTGGCGGCCTGCAGCAGCTGCGCGTTGTCCTTGTCCAGGTCCACCGCCTGGTGGCGGGCAAACAGCGTCCGCGCCAGTACCGCCTGGTCGCCGGCAGGTGCCGGGCCGGCCCGTTCCAGCCGCCAGTGGTCGCGCAGCAGGCCCTTGTCGCGCTCGATCCGCAGCGCGCCCGCCACCGCCAGCGACAGCACGTCGGCCGAGAAGCAGCGCGAGTCGTAGCCCATGCGGCGGATGAAGCGCAGCCCAGCCGGACTGATGCCGTCTGGCGGCTGGTAGCGCACGATCACGGTGCCCGGCGGCGGGTCGCGACCGACCTGGTGCCAGCGCACCAGGCAGTAGCCCGACACCACCAGCAGGCCGAGCAGCGCCACCAGCAGCGCGGCGTTGTCGGCAAGCAGCCAGCGCAGCGCCTGCGCGCGCGAGGGTGCCGTGACCACCCCCTTGGGGAAGGTGAGCAGGATGGTCAGGCCTTCGCCCGGCTGCAGCGGCGTCGCCAGCTGCCAGCGGGCCCGGCCCGGCGAGGGCGTGGATGCCGCGAAGCCGGCGCCGCGCGCGCCCTGCTCACCGGTCCAGCCGTCGACCTGGAGCACGGCGACGGGCACCGGCTGCGGCAGGCGGACGTCGACGCTGCCCGCGTCGATCGCGAACGCCCAGCCGGTGCCGATCGCGTTCCAGTACAGCTCGTCATGGCGGTCGAAGAAACCGAGCTGGCGGGTCGTGCGATAGCGCAGGATGTAGCGGTAGGTCGCCGGCACCGGCAGCAGGTCGTCATTGCCGGTGTTGACGCGCACGCCGTTCTGGCGGCGCTCGGTGAACCACGGTTCGGGGCGGCCGTCGCGCAATACCTCGAGCACCTCGAACCCGACCACGACGCGGTTGCCGTGCCGATCGCGGTAGCGGGTCGGGAAGTCGCGGTAGATGCCGCGCCGGACCTGTTCGCCCTCGGCGCGCACGCGGATCTGCTCGGTGACCTCGAGGCTGCCATCGGTGTTGACCGCCACGTCGATGTCGTAGGACTCGATGCGCTCGACCGCATGCAGCGGCAGCGCGCAGGCCGCCAGCAGCGCGCAGGCCGCGGCCAGTCGGAGCAGGGCCCTCACGGCAGCCGCACCCGGACCGGCGCGCGCTGCGCGTCGCCGGCCTCGAAGAAGTCTTCCGGCGCGAACCCGGCGGCGCGCGCGACCAGCAGGTCCGGCACGCGCTGGGTGGCGTCGTTGTAGTCGCGCACCGCGCCGTTGTAGAAGCGGCGCGCGTACTGCAGGTGCTCCTCGACGTCGACGAGGTCGCGCTGCAGCTGCGCGAAATTGCCGCTGGCCTTCAGTTCCGGATAGGCCTCACGCAGCGCGAACAGTCGGCCGATGGCCTGTTCCAGCGCGGCCTCCACCTCCGCCAGCCGCGGCCTGCCCGGTCCGGCGAGCGCCTGCGCGCGAAGTGCGGTCGCGGCCTCCAGCAGCGCCTGCTCGTGGCCCGCATAGGCCTGCACCGCCGCCACCAGCTGCGGCACCAGGTCGTGCCGCCGCAGCAGCTGCACGTCGATGTCGGCCCACGCCGTACGGACCTGGTTGCGCAGGCGCACCAGCCGGTTGAACACCAGCACCGCCCAGGCGGACAGGGCCAGCAGCAGGCACAGCAACAACAGGAACAGGGGGTGCATCCGGTCGGTTCCCCGCAGGTGGTCGGGCAGGACCATGGACGCGGCCGCCCGCCCGGACGTGACAAGGGTAGCGGACCGGCGGGCCATGCGGCGGCGGCGCTCACCGGGGCGGTCGGCGGGTGTCGTACACTCGGCCGCCCGACCCAATCGCAAGGCCCGATCGAACATGAACAGACTGCGCCTGTTGTCGAGCATCGCCGCCCTCGCCCTGTGCGGAAGCGCCCTGGCCCAGCAGCCTGCGCCGCAGCCGGCGCCCGCCGCCCAGCCGGCGATGGAGCAGCTGACGCCGGAGCAGCGGGCGGCATTGGCCAAGCAGGATGCCGACATGGGCCAGGCCGCCCTGCAGGTGATGCAGCTGGTGGACGGCAACCGCATCGGCGAGGTGTGGGACGGCGCGTCGGCCGCGATGAAGCAGATGGTCAACCGCGACGAGTTCATCAAGCAGGTCACCATCGACCGCAATCGCCTCGGCGCCGTGGCCTCGCGCGCCGCGCCCGAGGTGAGCCGCTCGCTGTTCCGCGCCGGCCAGCAGGTGCCCGAAGGGCTCTACATCAACGTCCGTTCGGCGACGCGTTTCGCCAACAGCGCCGAGCCGGTGCGCGAGCTGGTGTCGTTCCGCCTGGACGAGGACCGCGTCTGGCGCGTGTCGGGCTACAGCCTGCGCTGATACCGCGTGCGCCGCGTCCCTGCGGGACGCGGCGCCTGCCGGCCTCCCGACCACTTTCAGACGCCGGGTGGTGGCGCATCGGGCGGCAGCACCTGGCCGTCCACCAGTGCGAACCCCCCGTCGTCGCCGACGCGGTATCGCGCCCGGTAGCCGGGTCCGGCCTCCGCGCCGCGCCCGGTGTCTTCGCGGATCGCGAAGGCCTGGGTGTTCTCGATGTCGTAGTCGCGCCGGTACAGCAGCCCCATCGCGCCCACCAGCAGGTGGTCGACCAGCACGCCGTCGTCGCGGCGGGTGCTGAACAGCACGTCGTGGTGCGCCGGCTCGAGTTCGGTGCCGGTGTCCGCGCGCAGCAGCCAGACGTCGGCGGCGGAGGTCGATCCGATCCGGAACAGCTGCAACCCCTCCGGTGCGAGGCCGCGCAGGTCGGTGGTGCCGTCTTCCTCGTGGTAGGCGAAAACTCTGCGGTAAGCGCGGTCGAAGGCCAGCGGCGACTTCAGCGTGCGTGGACCGAACATCGACAGCACGCAACGGCCCACGTGCGCGTCGCTGCGCGGCGCGTCGTGCGCGTAGGCGAAGCCTTCGCGAAGCGGGAGTTCGAGCGAGACCAGGCTGGTGGGCAGGCAGCCCAGCGAACGCAGGGGCTTCGCTTCGCCGGTCTGCGCGGGCGCGGCCGCATCGGTCGCCGGCCCGCTGCAGGCGGCCAGCAGGCAGGCGAGCAGGCAGGTGGCGGCGGCAGGGCGCGCTCCGGCGCGGAAGACTCCAGGCATGCGTGCGTGGGGGATCGAGCCAGCCGCGATGATACGCCGCGCCTGCGCCCGTTTCGAAGGTGGCGGCGTGTCGCGGCTTCGCGAGGTGCGTCCGCATGGCGCGCGGCGATGCGCGGCCCTAGTCGGCGATGCCTTTCGCCTCGGAGGTGCCGAGCACTTCCGGGTGTGCGATCCGCCTCGGCGGGTGCAGCAACGGATGCGCGAACACCGCTGCCAGCAGCACCGCCACGCCGGCGTAGAACATCGGCGTCAGCTCGTGCTGCTCGCCGAGCAGGAGCATCGCCAGCACGATCGCGTAGACCGGCTCGAGGTTGACCGCCATCTGCGCCGAGAACGCGCTGATGTGGCGCAGCGCCACCAGCGACAGCGCGAACGGGAACAGGGTGCAGGCACCGGCCAGCAGCAACAGCCAGACCAGGTCGCTGACCGTTGGCAGCGCCAGCAGCGGGCCGGCGAACACCGGGAACAGCAGCGGCATCAGCGGTGCGAGCAGGGTCAGCGCCAGCGTGCCCGCGCCGAGTTCGAGCGCGGTGACGGTCAGCGGATCGCCGCGTTCGACCAGGCGCTTGTTGAGCGAGCCGAACATCGCCACGAACAGGGCCGACAGCGCGCCGGCCACGATCCCCGCGCGCATGTCCGCCGAAACACCGCCCGCCACCAGCGCCACGCCGGGCAGCACCAGGATGCCGAGCGCCAGCTCGCGCGGCGAGAACGCCCGTCCCGCGACCCGCGGCTCGATCACGGCGACGAAGACCGGCGCGAGCGCCATGCAGGTGGCGGCGACCGAGGCATTGGCCAGCTTGATCGCGCCGTAGAAGGTCAGCCAGTGCAGCGCGACCAGCACGCCGATGCCGGCATAGGCCAGCAGCAGTCGCCCGTGCATCGCGCGCAGGCCGCGCCACACGCGGGGCACCAGCGCCAGGGCCAGGGTCACCAGGCCCATCCGCCACCACACCAGCGGCAGCGCAGGCAGCGTGATCAGCTTGCCGAGGATGGCGGTGAAGCCCCACAGCAGCACGCACAGGTGGATCTGCCAGTGGGCCTTCGCGGTGGGGCGCATGGGACGGAGGGGCGGGGGAGGGCGGTCAGCATGCCTGCCGGCGCGGCGATCGTCACGGGCCGGATCAGTCGACCGGCTGCGCCACCAGCCAGTCGATCACCCGGCGCACCACCGCGCGCGGGCGGTGGTGCGCCGGATAGGCGATGTAGTAGGCGTAGCGACCGGGCATCGGATCTCCGGGCAGCCTCCGCAGCTGCCCGCTCGCCAGCCAGGGTGCGACGATGCGCTCGCGCGCGAGCGCCGCGCCCAGGCCGAGGGAAGCGGCCCGAAGCATGTCGGTGCTGTCGCTGAAGACGAACTGTTCGTCCAGGCGGCCGCTGCGCACGCCGTTGCTGCGGAACCAGTCGTGCCAGCCCTGGTGGCTGAGGTCGGCGACCAGCGGCAGGCGCAGGATGTCCTCGGGCTTTGCGACCGCATCGAGTCCCCGCATCGTCGGCGCGGCCACCGGAAACAGGGTCTCGTCCATCAGGTGCACCGCCGCCAGGCCGGGCCAGCGCCCCGGACCATGGCGGATGGCGAGATCCGGGCCGGCCTCGTCCAGGCGGGTCAGCGCGATCTCCGTGTCCACGCGCAGGCGCAGGTCCGGATGCGCGCGGGCGAACTCGGGCAGCTTGGGGATCAGCCAGGTATAGGCGAACGAGTGCAGGGTGGTGATGCGCACGGTGCGCGCGTCGTCGCGGCTGCGCAGGTCCTGCATGGCGCCGTCGAGATCGTGGATCGCGTTGTTGGCCACGTCGGCCAGGTGCCGGCCTTCCGCGGTCAGCGACACGCCGCGCGCATGCCGCTGGAACAGCGCCACGCCCATGCGCGCCTCCAGCTTGCGCACGTGGTGGCTGACCGCGCTCGCGGTCAGGTGCAGCTCGTCCGCGGCGTGGGCGAAGTTCTGGTGGCGGGCCGCGGACGCGAAGGCCACCAGGGCGGGCAACAGGTCGGAACGCAGGGTCATGCGAGCCACAAATCCGGTTTGTGCCTTGGCCAAAAAGTATGCGCTTGTGGCGACGGGGCGGACAAGGAGAATTCCGGTTTCCCCCACGGAGATCCGCACCATGTCCTCCCCCAATGTCGCTGCGGCACCGGTGCCGATGCGCGGCGAGGCCGCCTGGCTGACGCCGCTGGAGCTGTGCGTGCTCGGCGCCATCTGGGGCGCCTCGTTCCTGTTCATGCGGGTGGCGGCGCCCGACTTCGGCGCCGCACCGCTGGTCGAGGTGCGGCTCGCGCTAGGTTCGCTGGTGCTGCTGCCGTTCCTGTGGCGTGCGCGCGAGCGGTTCCCGGCGCGGCTGTGGCCGAAGCTTGCGCTGATCGGCGCGATCAACTCGGCGCTGCCGTTCCTGCTGTTCGCCTGGGCCGCGCAGCGTGCGCCCGCCGGCATCGGCGCGATCGCCAACGCGATGACCGTGCTGTTCACCGCGCTGGTCGGCTTCCTGTTCTTCGGCGAGCGTATCGGTACCCGTCGCGCGGTGGCGCTGGTCGCCGGCTTCGTCGGCGTGGTGGTGCTGGCCAGCGGCAAGGTCGCGGGCATGAGCGTGGGCGCCGCCGCGCTCGCCGGCGCAGCCGCGTCGCTGCTGTACGGCCTCGGCATCAACCTGGTGCGGCGCCACCTCGGTGGCCTGCCGCCGGCGGCGGTGGCCTCGGCCACGCTGGGCTGCGCGGCGCTGCTCACCCTGCCGCTGGCGATCGCGACCTGGCCGGCGCAGCCGCTGCCCATGGCCGGCTGGATCTCGGCGGCGATGCTGGGCGTGCTGTGCACCGGGATCGCGTTCGTCATGTACTACCGCCTGATCGCCCGCGTCGGCGCCAGCCGCGCCTCGACCGTGACCTACCTGGTGCCGCTGTTCGGCGTGGCCTGGGCCTGGTGGCTGCTCGACGAGCCGCTGACCTGGACAATGGCGCTGGCCGGCGCGCTGATCCTGGGCAGCGTGGCTTTCAGCCAGGGCGGCCGCCGCTGACTCCCTGCGCCCCGACCCCGCTGCCTTGAGCGGGGGGCGGGGCGGGCTTAGCCTGCGCTGCAGGCCATAACCCGGGAGGACGCGATGCGCTGGATCCGTGCAAGGAAATGGATGGTGGCCGCGCTGCTGGCGGCGACGCCGCCGCTGGCCCATGCGGGTGCACTCGCGATCGTCAACGCGCGCATCCTGCCCGCACCCGACGTCGCGCCCATCGAGCGCGGCACCCTGCTCATCCGCGACGGGCGGATCCACGCGCTGGGCGCCTCGATCGAGCTGCCGGAGGGCGTGGCGCGCATCGATGCGCAAGGCGCGACCGCGGTCGCCGGCTACTGGAACAGCCACGTGCACTTCATCGCGCCGCCGCTGTCGGAGGCCGCGAGCCGCCCGGCCGGAGAACTGGGCGAGGCGCTGTCGGCGCAGTACCTGCGCTGGGGGTTCACCACGGTCTTCGACCTCGCCTCCATGTCAGGCAACGCCATCGCGCTGCGTCGGCGGATCGAGGCGGGCGAGCTGGCCGGGCCAGCCATCCTCACCGTCGACGCGCCGTTCTATCCCGAAGGCGGTACGCCGATCTACGTGCTGGAATTCGAGGGCATGGGCGAGGCCGCGCGCGCCGACGAGGTCGCCACGCCGGTGCAGGCGGGCGAGCGCGCGCGGCGGCAGCTGGCGCAGGGCGCGGACGGGGCGAAGATCTTCGCCGGTGCCATCGTCGGCGGCGACACCGGCGTACTGCCCATGCCCGTTCCGGTCGCGCGCGCCGTGTCCGACGCCACCCATGCCGCCGGCAAGCCGGTGTTCGCCCATCCCACCAACCTCGAAGGGCTGCGCGCGGCGCTGGACGGCGGCGCGGACGTGCTGACCCATCCGGCGCCGCACGTCGGAACCTGGCCGCAGGACCTGCTGCGCGACATGCTGTCGCGCAAGATCGCGCTGGTCCCCACGCTCAGGCTGTTCGAGATCGAGCTGGACAAGGACGGCGCGCCGCCTGCGGTGAAGGCGGAGGTGATCGGAATCGCGCAGCGCCAGGTCGCCGATTACGCGGCCGCAGGCGGCGAGCTGCTGTTCGGCACCGACTCGGGTTACATCGACTGGTACGACACCCGCGACGAGCTGCGGATGATGGGCGAGGCCGGGCTGGACTGGCGGCAGATCCTGGCCAGCCTCACGACGGCGCCGGCGCGGCGCTTCGGCAGCGGTGACCGGCAAGGCCGGCTGGCGCCCGGGCAGGCGGCCGACGTGGTCCTGCTCGATGCCGATCCGCGCGAAGACGTCGCCGGCTTCGCCGCGGTCCGCGCCGTCTATCGCGACGGCCGCCGCGTGTATCCGCCCGCAGGCGCGGACTGACCGGCCGCGCGTCAGCCGCCGGGTCCGGGCATCGCGACGCGCCGCTGCTGCGCGCGTCCCAGCCAGATGCCCAGCGCGGCCCAGACCAGGGCCAGCGGCACCACCACCGCCACCAGCCCGCCCAGTGCGAGGCCCAGCCGCCCCAGTAGACCTTCGGTCTGCGCGCCGACCACGTCGCCGGCGCGATAGACGAAGGTGTCGATGAAGGCCTTGGCCTTGTACTTGTCCTCGCGGCTGATCACGGTGAACAGCGCTTCGCGCGCGGGCCGGGTGAGGCCGCGCTGCACCGCCCGGTTCGTGGCCTCGAGCAGGATCAGCACCGCGAACGAGCCGTAGACCGCCAAACCGATGAATCCCAGCGCGGTCGCCAGCGGCAGCGCGGCCAGCGCGACGGCCAGGCCGAAGCGGCGGATGATGTGGCCGGTGAGCGTGAGCTGCAGTACCAGCACCGCCACCTGGGTCCACATGTCGATGTTGCCGAGCAGTCCGGTGCGCGCGTCCAGGTCGCTTTCGGCCGCCGCCACCATCTGCAGCCGGGTGAAATAGATGAAGGTCGCGACGATGGTCATCGCCAGCACGTAGCCGGCGATGCCCATCAGGTAGGGCGAGGAAAACAAGGCGCGGAAGCCGCCCCAGGCGCTGCCGCCGATGCGGACCTCGCTGTCCCGCGCGTCGGCCGGCGTTTCCCGGGCGTAGGCCGCGTCGCTGCGGATCCGCACCAGAAGCCAGGCCAGGGCCACGGCCAGCAGCAGGAAGGCCGCGGCCACCAGCAGCAGCGCCGGCGTGCCCAGCGGTTCGGCCAGGCGCGAGGCCAGCCAGGGTCCGAAGATCGCACCGAGCGTGCCGCCCACTGCGATCAGCGCGAACAGCCGCTTGCCCTGGTCGCTGCTGAAACGGTCGGCCAGCAGCGCCCAGAACACCATGGTCACGAACAGGTTGAACACGCTGAACCAGACGTAGAACACCTGCCCGCTGCGCGCGCCCACCGCGCCGGGCGCGAACACCAGCAGCGACCAGAACCCCACCAGGCTCAGCGCGAAGAAGGCATAGGTCGCGGTAATGAAGTGCAGCCGCCGCAGACGGCTCACCAGCCAGCCGAACAGCGGATTCACCAGCAGGGTGACCACTGCGGTGCCGATGAACAGCCAGCGCACGCTGTCGATGCCGCGCTCCATGCCCAGCGCGTCGCGCGCCGGGCGCAGCATCATCAGCGCGGTGAGGATGCAGAAGAAGAACAGGCCGGCGACCAGCACCGGCGCCTGCTCGCCGCGGCGCAGGTTGAACAGGTTCCGCAGCGATTCGCGCACGGCCGGCGGCTCAGCCGAACATCGCCACGAGTTCGGCCTGCTGCGCTTCGCTCAGCAGCGGTCCGACCCCGCCCTTGAGGTTGTCGGCCTGGCGCTCGGGCTTGCCGGTCGCCGGGATCACCACGGTCACCGCCGGATGGCTGACGACGAACTTCAGGAACATCTGCGCCCAGGAGTCGACGCCCACCTCGGACGCCCAGCCCGGCAGGGGCTTGCCGCGCGTGGCGGCGAACAGCTTGCCGTCGTCGAAGGCGCGGTTGACCATCACAGCGATGCCCAGGTCCTGCGCCGCGGCGAACACCGTGCCCGCCGCCTGCGGCGCGTTGACCGAGTAGTTGATCTGGACGAAGTCGGGCTTTTCCGCCCGCATCAGGCGCACGGTGTCGGCGTGCCCGCTCTCCAGGTAGTGGGTGATGCCGATGTACCTGGCCTTGCCCTGCGCCTTGAGTTCGCGCGCATACGGCATCGCCTCGGCCATGTTGCGCAGGTTGTGCACCTGCAGCAGCTCGACACGGTCGGTACGCAGGCGGCGCAGCGAATCGGCCCACTGCGCCTCGAGCGCCGCGCGGCTGTCGGCGGCCAGCTTGGTGGCCAGGAAGCAGCGATCGCGCCAGCCGCCTTCGGCGAGCAGGGCGCCAACCACGTCCTCGGCGTTGGAATAGTTGGGCGAGGTGTCGATCACGCTGCCGCCGCCGTCGAAGAACACCTTCACCACGTCCTCGAGCGCCGCGAATTCGGCGGACTCCAGCGGCACCTCGTAGCTGCCGGAGGTGCCGACCCCGATCACCGGGATGCGCTCGCCGCTCGCGGGAATGGCGCGCGACAGCAGGGCGCCGCCCAGCGGCACGATGTCGGCGATCGCGCCGGTGGGCTTGGGCCGCGGCGTGGTCGGGTCGGGGCGGTCCTGGCTGCAGGCGCTGAGCGGCGCGAGCGCGAAGGCGGCGGCGGCGAGGCCGGAGCTGGCGATAAAGTCGCGGCGGCTGGTCATGGCGGATCTCCTGTGCGGGGGCAGGGCGCGGGTGCCCGAGAGGGTAGGCACAAGTTCCGGCACGAATCCAGTGACGGCGGTTGGCCGATGCGCCGCGCCAGTCGGCGCACCGCGATGTTGCGATGCGCAAGGCTGTGGGACGGCGGTGGTACAGGCGCGACGCGAACCTGTACCGGGACGTCGACGCAGCTCCGACTGCGTCAGTCGTCGCGCGCGCCCAGCAGCCGCAGCAGCTCCATCGCAGCAGCCGGATTACGCTCTTTCGCCGCGGAGATGAAAAAGACGAAGACGTCGCGGGCTGGCCCAGGCTGCGCAGGAGCGTCCAGCAGCGGCGGGTCATCCGGTGCGTCGCCGCCGGCCCAGGCGCGGGCGCGCGCCGCCCAGGCGCGCAGTTCCGGCACGGGATATCCAGTGGCGACATCCGCCCGCGCGCGCATCAGCCGGGCATAGACGAAGTCGGCGGTGGCGTCGGCGAAGCTGGGATGCTCGGGCGAGTCGGTGAACACTGTGGCCATGCCGTGGGCCCGGGCGAGGGCGACGTAGCCGGCATCGACGAAACCGCGATCGCGCACGTCCAGCACATGGCGCAGCGGCCGCCCGCGCGCCTGGCGCGGCAGCAGGTCGAGGAACGCGGCGAAGGCGTCGCGGTCGATGCGGACGCCGGCGTCGAACTGCCAGACCAGGGCGGCCAGCCGGTCGTCGAGTTCGGCGATGCCGCCGACGAAATCCTCGACCTGGGCGCCGGTGGCCTGCAGGGCGCGCGACTGGGTGATGCGCTTGGGTGCCTTGGCGGTGAACACGAAGCCAGGCGGCGTCTCGTCGCGCCACTTCGCATAGGTGGCCGGTTTCTGTGCGCCGTAGTAGGTGCCGTTGATCTCGATCGCCGACAGCTGCCGGCTGGCGTATTCCAGCTCGCGCCGCTGCACCAGGCCGGCCGGATAGAAGTTGGCGCGCCAGGGCGCATACGTCCAGCCGCCGATGCCGACGCGGATGCCGTCGACCGCCGGAACGCCCGCGTCGGGCAGGTCGAGGCCGGGGCCGGCGACCGCCTCGCGCGTGCTCATGCCTCGGCTGCCCAGGGATCGTAGCTGCCGAACCACCACAGATGGCCTTCCGGATCGCGACAGGAGTAGCCGCGCCCGCCGTAGCCCTGGTCGGCGATGTCCTGGACCACCCGCGCGCCCGCGGCGGTCGCCCGCGCGTAGTGGGCGTCGACGTCGCGCACGATCACGCAGGGGCTCTGGGTCTCGCGCAGCCCGGTCTCGTCCGGTTGCGCGATCTGCCGCCCCCATTCGCTCCGGTTGTCGGCGGAGCCGAGCATGACCATGCCGCTGCCGAAGGTCAGCTGGGCATGGAGCACAGTGTCGTTCTCGGCATACACCGCATGCTTCTCGAAGCCGAAGGCCTCGCACAGCCAGTCGATCGCCGCCAGCGCGTCGCGGTAGCGCAGGCAGGGGATGATGGTGCTGCCGGTGGTGGAACTCTGGTTCATGCGGTCTCCCTCGATTGCGATGGCGCCGGGTGCGCAGTGCGAAAGCTGCCGCGGCAGCAGACCGGCGTCTTGTAGATTCCGGCACTCATGCCAGCGCCACGTGCCGCGTCCATTCGCCGCGCCGCGCCAGCCAGGCGGTCGGCGTCATGCCGGAGAAGGCGCGGAATTCGTGCACCAGATGGGCCTGGTCGTGGAAGCCGCCATCGGCGGCGATGCCGGCCCAGTCTACCCGGCCATCGGTACGGGCCGCTGCCAGCGCCGCATGGAAGCGCTGCAGGCGCGCGTAGCGCTTGGGCGACAGGCCGACCTGCTCGCGGAACAGGGCGCCGAACCGGCGCGGCGACAGGCCGCAGCAGGCCGCGACGGCGTCGATGCGCTGCACCCCGGGCGCGGCGTCGAGCAGCCGCAGTGCGTGGGTGACGGCCGGATGCCGGGCAGCGCACGCGGCCTGCATGCGCTCACTTGCCCACTGCTCGAGCAGCCGCAGTCGCGCATGGGCGTTGGGCGCCGCGAGCAGGCCCTCGCGCAGGCTCCGCCCCTGGCCCGGCGCAAGCGCGTCCAGGTCGAGATGCGTCTCGGCGATAGCATCCATCCGCTCGCGGAACAGCGGCGCTGCGCCGCCGGGATGGAAGACGATGCCGACCACGCGCACCTGCTCCGCGGTGTCGATCAGGACGCTGCGCGAGGCGGGCGCGTCGAACGCGGCACCGGCGTTGCGCGTGCAGCGCAGGTGTTCGTCGTAGACGCGGGTCTCGTCCTCGTCGAGGTTGATCACCAGCTGCGCGGCCGCCGAGGGCAGGATGCGGTCGTAGGCATGCGCCTGGCGCGGCAGGTCGCAGTCCCAGAGCGAGGCGACCAGGCCTGACAGCGGTGCGGCGGGCGTGACGACCAGCAGTCCCATGTCCAGGCCACGGGGGGAGTGGGGGCCAGCCTACCACCGGGCGGCGCAGGGCCATCATGGCGTTCTCGCCGGCCGTACTGCCCGTTCGCGTCTTCACCGCGGTGTCGCCTGCCCCAGCGTGCGCCGTGCCCTCGCGCATGCTGGTCCGGCCGGGATTGCCAAGCCAGCCGGCGGCTTGCCGGTGAGCCGGGCCCGCGTACGCATCGCGCGCATGCGCGGGCCAGGCGCCTGCCATGGGCATGGCGTCGAGACGCCGTCGGCCTGGCCCGCAAATCCGGCGCGGCACCGCCGAGGGTGCGACGGCGGGCGCGTGCGTGAAGGCGCTACTGGATCGGTTCGTCCAGCAGCAGCTGCCGCGCGAAGCGTACCGGCGGCGCTCCCTGGGCGAGGATGCCGTCGTGGTAGGCCTTCATGTCGAACGCGGCGCCGGCCTTGGCTTCGGCCGCGCGCCGCGCATCGAAGTGTTCCTGCGCGCCGACGAAGTAGGTTGCCAGCTGGGTGGACGACAGCTGCGCGCGCACCCACTTGCCTTCGGCCTCGCTGGCCTGCTGGAAGGTCTGGCGCACCATCAGGTCCATCGCCTGCTCCTTGCTCCAGCCATCGACATGCACGCCCTGGTCGAGGATGGCGTTGCCCACCGAGCGCGCATAGAACTTGAGCTGCATCAGCCGGAACAGCGGATCGCCGTCGAGGTAGCCGGCATCGGCGAGGACGCGCTCGGTGTACACCGCCCAGCCCTCGGCGAACGGACCGGAGCGGAACACGGCGCGCAGCGTGGAGGGGTGGTTGGCCGAGTGCGCGCCTTCCAGGTAGTGGCCGGGCATCGCCTCGTGGATCGACAGCACGTGGATCATGTAGTCGTTGTACTCGCGCAGGAACGAGTCCACCTGCTGGTCGGTCCACTCGTCCGGGATCGGCGAGATCGCGTAGTAGGTGTCCAGTCCCTTGTCGAGCGGGCCCGGCGAGTCGCAGTAGGCCACGGCCACGCCACGCTGGAACTCGGGCATCAGGATGATCTTCACCGGATCGTCGGGCACGGTGACGATGTCCTTCCCGCGCACGAACGCGGTCGCGTGCTCGAGCGTCTGCCGCGCGAAGTCGACCACCTCGTCGCGCGCGGGACGCTGCGCGTAGGCGTATTCCATCGCCGCCTCGATCGCGGCCTGCTTCTGCGCCTCGCTGGGCGCCTCGGGCGTCGGCGGGGCGCCGTCGCGGCCCGCGAGCACCTGCCGCGCCACCGCGTACATCTCGTCGCGTACCCGCGCCAGCTCGGCCTCGGCGCGCGTGCGGATCTCCTGGCGCGACAGCGAAGAATTGAGCGAGTACCGCAGCTGCTGGTCGTAGCGCTCGGCGCCGATGCGGAATTCGCCCCGGGCGTTCGGTGCCAGGGTCTCGTCCAGCCAGCGCTGGTGTGCGTCCACCGCTTCGCGCAGGCCGGCGACGGCGGCTTCCAGGCGGCCGCGTGCAGCGCCCTGCAGCTGGCCCGCATTGGGCGTGATGAAGGTGTCCACCAGCGCCAGCACGCCGCGGTTCTGGCGCGCCACCGTTTCGGCATGGGTGCGCGGCACGCGCGCCGGGTCGAGGTTAGCGCGCGCCTGCGCCAGCAGCCCCGGCAGCTTCTCCATGCGCGCGGTCGCCGCCTCGAGGCGCGCGGGCAGCGGTGCGAACTCGCGCGCCATCAGGCTGTAGATGGCGCCTCCGGCCAGGCTGCTGTAGACCAGCGGGTCCCAGGCCCAGGCCTGGAACTCGCGGCTGTTCCAGAGCGCGGATTCGAGCTGGTTGCGCAGGATCCGCGCGTCGACCTGGTGCTCGCGCGACAGCGCCGCCAGGTCGATGGACTCCAGTTCGGCGAGGTAACGCTGGTTGAACGCGTCGGCACGGGCGCGACCGGCTTCCGAAAGGTCGTCCAGTTCGGCGTCGAAGCGGTGGTCGCCGATGCCGGTGGCCGCCACCGGCGACAGCGCCATGGCCTCGTCGAGATAGCGGCGCGACAGGCCGGCGAACGCGGCGTCGGCCTGCGACTGCACCTGCGCGCCGGCCCGTCCGGTGTCGCTGGCGGCCGGGGCCTCGCCTCCGTACATGACCAGCATGGCGGCGGACAGGGCGGCGGCGAGCAGGGAAGGGCGCATGGCGTCGGAGGCATCGAAGGGAGGCGTGCAGCATAGCGCCGCGGGTTGGCGGGCGGCGCGTGGGCAGGTTCGGTCCGGCGACCCGTGCCGGAAGTCATGTCCGCCCGGCCGGCGATGCCGACTATGCTGCAACGGTTGTCCGGACAGTGGAGCGGTGGTGATGCAGCGACGTGGATTCCTGGCCCTCGGCGGCCTCGTGGCCGGTAGCGCGATGCTGCCGCCGCTGCTGATGGGACGCGCCATCGCGGCCGAGCAGCTGCTGGAGGCCATCGACCCGGCAAGGAAGAAGCGGCTGGCCGATGCCGCCCTGCAGGCCGCGACCGACGCCGGCGCCAGCTACTGCGACGTGCGCATCGGCCGCTACCTGCGCCAGTCGCTGCTGACCCGCGAGCACCGCGTGGAGAACGTGGCCAACGAGGAATCCGTCGGCGTGGGCGTGCGCGTGATCGCGGGCGACGCCTGGGGCTTTGCCGCCACCAGCCGGCTGGAGCCGGATGCAGTGGCGGCCGCCGCGCGCCAGGCCGTGGCGATCGCGCGAGCCAACGCCCGCATCCAGTCCGAGCCGGTGCGGCTGGCGCCCGCGCCGGGTGTGGGCGAGGTGGCCTGGCGCGCGCCGATCGCGCGCAACGGCATGGAGGTGCCGATCCGCGACAAGCTCGACCTGCTACTTTCGGTCAACGCCGCCGCGCTGGAAGCCGGCGCGAGCTTCGTCAACTCGCGCATGTTCCTGGTCAACGAGCAGAAGTACTTCGCGTCTACCGACGGCTCCTACATCGACCAGGACGTGCACCGGATCTGGGTGCCGTTCACCGTGACCGCGATCGACCAGGCCAGCGGCAAGTTCCGCACCCGCGACGGCCTGTCCGCGCCGATGGGCATGGGCTACGAATACCTCGACCCCGATCCGTCGCAGCGCTTCGAGCTGCCGGGTGGGGTAGTGGCCTACGGCAGCGCCTACGACATGCGTGCCGACGCCGTCGCCGCCGCCCGCCATGCGCGCGAGAAGCTCAAGGCGCCCTCGGTCAAGCCCGGCCGCTACGACCTGGTCATCGACCCGAGCAACCTGTTCCTGACCATCCACGAGAACGTCGGTCACCCGTTGGAGCTCGACCGCGTGCTCGGCTACGAGGCCAACTACGCCGGCACCAGTTTCGCCACGCTCGACAAGCGCGGCGAGTTCCGCTGGGGCAGCGACATCGTGAGCTTCGTCGCCGACCGCACCCGCCCGGGCAGCCTGGGCGCGGTGGGCTACGACGACGAAGGCGTGAAGTGCAAGCGCTGGGACCTGGTGCGCGACGGCATCCTGGTCGACTACCAGTCGATCCGCGACCAGGCCCATATCCTGGGCAAGACCGAGTCGGACGGCTGCTGCTATGCCGACTCCTGGTCGAGCGTGCAGTTCCAGCGCATGCCCAATGTCTCGCTCTCGCCCGGGAAAACGCCGCTGACGGTGCCGGAGATGATCTCCGGCGTGGAGAACGGCCTGTACATCCACGGCCGCGGTTCCTACTCGATCGACCAGCAGCGCTACAACGCGCAGTTCGGCGGCCAGCTGTTCTTCGCCATCCGCAACGGCGAGGTGCAGGAACTGGTGGAGGATGGGGCCTACCAGATCCGCACGCCCGAGTTCTGGAACGCCTGTTCGGGCATCTGCGACGAGCGCGATTTCCGCCTGGGCGGCTCGTTCTTCGACGGCAAGGGGCAGCCTTCGCAGGTCTCGGCGGTGTCGCACGGCGCGAGCACGGCGCGCTTCGACGGCCAGAACGTGATCAATACCGCACGTTCGCTGGGCTAGGCCCGGCGGAGGATGGTCGCTGCACGGCGGGCGGCGCGCCGACCCGTGCCGAAAGTCATTTGCACCTTCGACGCCGCGGCGTCGAGAATCGGGGTTCCACCGGCGCCGCGCGCTGCCGGAAGCCGGAGCGGCAGCGCTGCGGACACACAACGGAGAGACGGCCTTGCAACGACGTGATTTCCTGGCCCTTGGTGGCCTCGGCATGGGCAGCCTGGCGCTGCCGTCCTGGCTCGGCAAGGCGATCGCCGCCGAGCAGCTGGTCAGCACGCTCGACGTGTCGATCAAGAAGCAGCTCGCCGACGCGGCGCTGCAGGCGGCGCGCTCGTCCGGCGCCAGCTACTGCGACGTGCGCATCGGCCGCTACCTGCGCCAGTTCGTGATGACCCGCGAGGACAAGGTCCAGAACGTGGTCAACACCGAATCCACCGGCGTCGGCGTCCGGGTGATCGCCGACGGCGCCTGGGGCTTCGCCGCCACCAACGGCCTGACCAGCGACTCGGTGGCCGAGGCCGCGCGTCGCGCCACCGCCATCGCCAAGGCCAACGCCAGGGTGCAGACCGCGCCGGTCCAGCTGGCGCCCGCGCCCGCCCATGGCGAGGTGTCCTGGAAGACGCCGATCCGGCGCAACGCGATGGAAGTGCCGGTCAAGGACAAGGTGGACCTGCTGCTGTCGGTCAACGCAGCGGCCACCAACGCCGGCGCCAGCTTCGTCAACTCCACCCTGTTCCTGGTCAACGAGCAGAAGTACTTCGCCTCCACCGACGGTTCCTACATCGACCAGGACGTGCACCGGATCTGGGCGCCGATGACGGTTACCGCCATCGACAAGGCCACCGGCAAGTTCCGCACCCGCGAGGGCCTGTCCGCGCCGATGGGCCTGGGCTACGAGTACCTCGACGGCGATGCCTCGCAGAAGTTCGTCACCCCCAACGGCGTGGTCAACTATGGCCAGTCCTACGACATGCTCGAGGACGCCGTTGCCGCGGCGAAGCAGGCGCAGGAGAAGCTCAAGGCGCCGTCGGTCAAGCCCGGCCGCTACGACCTGGTGCTAGACCCCTCGCACACCTGGCTGACCATCCACGAGAACGTCGGCCATCCGCTGGAGCTCGACCGCGTGCTCGGCTACGAGGCCAACTACGCCGGCACCAGCTTCGCCACGCTCGACAAGCGCGAATCCGGCTTCCGCTACGGCAGCGAGATCGTCAACCTGTTCGCCGACAAGACCCAGCCGGGCAGCCTCGGCGCCGTGGGCTACGACGACGAGGGCGTGAAGACCAAGCGCTGGGACCTGATCAGGGACGGCGTGCTGGTCGACTACCAGACCATCCGCGACCAGGCCCATATCCTCGGCAAGACCGAGTCCGACGGCTGCTGCTACGCCGATTCCTGGTCGAGCGTGCAGTTCCAGCGCATGGCCAACGTCTCGCTGGCGCCGGGCAAGCAGAAGCTCTCGCCGGCGGAGATGATCAAGGACGTCGAGAACGGCATCTACATCATCGGCGACGGCTCGTTCTCGATCGACCAGCAGCGCTACAACGCCCAGTTCGGCGGCCAGCTGTTCTACGAGATCAAGAACGGGCAGATCACGCGGATGCTCGAGGACGTGGCCTACCAGCTGCGTACGCCGGAGTTCTGGGCGGCCTGCTCGGCGATCTGCGACGAGAGCGACTACCGCCTGGGCGGCTCGTTCTTCGACGGCAAGGGCCAGCCGGGCCAGGTCTCGGCGGTCTCGCACGGATCGAGCACGGCGCGTTTCAACGGCATCAACGTCATCAACACCGCGCGTTCGCTCGGCTGACGGCACAGGAGACCCTAGTACATGAGCATCTTCACCGAAGCCGAAGCCAAGGCCATCCTCGACAAGGTCATCGCCCTGTCGAAGGCCGACGAGTGCACCGCGGTGCTCTCGGGCAGCAACAACGGCAACATCCGCTTCGCCCTGAACAACGTATCCACCAGCGGCATCGTGGACAACGTCGAACTGGGCGTGTCGGTCGCGTTCGGCAAGCGCGTGGGCACCGCCACGATCAACGAGTTCGACGACGCCTCGCTGGAACGGGTGGTGCGCCGCGCCGAGGACCTCGCCAGGCTGGCGCCGGAGAACCCGGAATTCATGCCGGCGATCGGCAAGCAGTCCTACACCGCCACCAGCACCTACAGCGAGGCGACCGCGGCGATCACGCCGGAATACCGCGCCCAGGTCGCGGCCGACTCCATCGCCCCGTGCCGTTCGAGCGGGCTGGTGGCAGCGGGCTTCCTGGAGGACAGCCGCAGCTTCACCGCGATCGCCAACAGCAACGGCAATTTCGGCTACCAGACTGCGACCAGCGCCGACTACACCTGCACCGTCCGCACCGAGGACGGCCGCGGCTCGGGCTGGGTGGGGCGCAACGTCACCGACATCTCGCAGTTCAGCGCCGAGCGCGACATCGCCATCGCCATCCGCAAGGCGCGCGACTCGGCCGACGCCAAGGCGCTGGAGCCGGGCAAGTACACCGTGATCCTGGAGCCGCACGCGGCGGCCGGCCTGATCTCCTTCATGATGTTCTTCTTCGATGCGCGCCAGGCCGACGAGGGCCGCAGCTTCCTGTCGAAGAAGGGCGGCGGCAACAAGCTCGGCGAGCAGGTCTACGACCCGCGCGTCAACATCTGGGCCGATCCGAACGACCCGGACGTGCCGGTGATGCCCTGGGACGACGAGGGCATGGCGCGCAAGCGCATGCCTGTCATCCAGGACGGCAAGGTCGCCAACATGCTGTATTCGCGCTACTGGGCGCAGCAGCAGGGCAAGGAAGCGGTGGCCACGCCGGGCAACCTGATCATGTCCGGCGGCACCAAGTCCACCGCCGACCTGGTCCGCGAGACCGAGCGCGGCATCCTGGTCACGCGCACCTGGTACATCCGCATGGTCGATCCGCAGACCGTGCTGCTCACCGGCCTGACCCGCGACGGCACGTTCTACATCGAGAACGGACAGATCCGCCATCCGATCAAGAACTTCCGCTTCAACGAATCGCCGGTGATCATGCTCAACAACATCGACGAGCTGGGCAAGCCGGTGCGGGTGAGCGGCGACGAGTCGCGCTTCGCGATGATGATCCCGCCGATGCGGCTGCGCGATTTCACCTTCACGTCGCTGTCCGACGCGGTGTGACCAGTCGCCGTACCCGCTTTGCTCCCTCCCCCGCGCGCGGGGGAGGGCCGGGGTTGGTGCGGGCCCACGGCCGATGAACCGGGCCCAGTTCCTGCGCCGGGGCCTGGGCCTGCTGGCGGGCGCCTGGCTCGCTTCGCGATCCGGCACGCCCGCGGCTGCGAATGCGGCCAGCTACGACTTCTGGTTCACCCGCCTGAAATACGACTCTGGCGACTGGGACGTGGACGAGCGGATGCCGTCCAACCTGATCACCTCGCTGATCGACTACACCGGCCTGCGGGTGGATCCGAAGGAGCACGTGGTCGAACTGGCCGACCCGAAGATGCTCTCGGCGCCGTTCTGCTATCTCGCCGGGCACAAGCTGGTCGAGTTCAACCCGGCCGAGCGGCGCAACTTCGAGCGCTATGTGCGCAACGGCGGCTTCGTCTTCGTCGACGACTGCAACCACGACATCGACGGCCTGTTCGCCAAATCGTTCGAATCGCAGATGGCGTCGATCTTCGGGCCACGGGCGCTGGCGAAGCTGCCCAACCGGCATCCGATCTACAGCAGCTTCTTCCGCTTCCCCGACGGGCCGCCGGCCACCAGCTTCGAACTCAACGGCTGGGGCGACGACCTGGTGCACGACTATCTGAAGGGCATCAGCATCGACGGCCGGCTTGGCGTGCTCTACAGCAACAAGGACTACGGCTGCGAGTGGGACTACGACTGGCGCAACAAGCGCTTCCTGGCCGAGGACAACACCAAGTTCGCGGTCAACATCGTGGTCTATGCGTTGACGGCATGAGCATGGCGTTGTCGACTCTCGTTGGCTCCTGCCGTCATGGGGCTCCGATCGTTCTCCCGCTGAGGGCTTTTGCATCTGGACTTCGGACCGACGCCGCGCCCTGCGGGCCGAGGATCGCTCTCCGCTCGGTCAGGGCCGCTTCGCGGTCCGGCCCAGCGCAGCGCGCTGGGCGCTCGGGTGGATGCGCGGCATGCCGCGCAAGCGATCCACGCTCACCCTGCCCCGACTCGCGCGCAAGACATCCATGTTTTGCTTGTCGCGACCCCCGACCGTCAGGACGCGGCTCGCCGGGCCTGTCGGCTCGGCGCTTCGGCGTGGAGTGGATGCCTGGTGCTGATGATCGAAGCGAGCATGGCAAGAAGCCCGCGGCCGTCCCGGGCCGGGGGTTGCGGAGAGCAGCGCATGGATGCGCTGCGGCGGCGAGTCAGCCATGGATGGCTGACCGAGCCGAGGAGCGACCCCCGGCTCGGGACGGCTTCGTTCCGCAAGCCCGGGTCCGACCTGCGTTCCCGCCAGCTCGCTTCAAGCGCGGCTGGCGCTCCGTCGAAGACGGCATTTTTCTCCGACACGATGACCGTGCGAGCCAGTTGGACAGACGGCTTTTCGGCCGTGGATCCACAGCACGAGCTTCCGCCTCGCGGTAGAACAGGCGTTGCTCCCCACCTTCCCGTCAGCCATCGCTCTTGACCACGATTTGCCCATGACCTCCCTCACCGAATCCGACATCCAGTCCCGCGTCGCACGCCTGGGCGACCTGCGCGCCGCCATCGCCACCGCGATCGTCGGACAGCACGACGTCGTGGAGCAGCTGCTCACCGGCCTGCTCGCCGGCGGCCACTGCCTGCTCGAGGGCGTGCCCGGCCTGGGCAAGACCCTGCTGGTGCGCACGCTGGGCCAGGCGCTGGAGCTGCAGTTCCGGCGCGTACAGTTCACCCCCGACCTGATGCCCAGCGACCTGCTCGGCACCGAGCTGCTGGAGGAAGACCACGGCACCGGCCGGCGCGCGTTCCGCTTCCAGCAGGGCCCGGTGTTCACCAACCTGCTGCTGGCCGACGAACTTAACCGTACCCCGCCCAAGACCCAGGCCGCCCTGCTGGAGGCGATGCAGGAGCACACGGTGAGCTTCGCCGGCGTGACCCATGCATTGCCGGCGCCGTTCTTCGTCCTGGCCACGCAGAACCCGATCGAACAGGCGGGCACGTACCCGTTGCCAGAAGCGCAGCTCGACCGCTTCCTGCTGCATATCGCGCTCGACTATCCGGGCGAGGACGAGGAGCGCGCGATCATCGCCCAGACCACCGGCGCCGCGACCGCGCAGGTGCCGCGCGTGATGGGCGGCGAGGACGTGCTGGCGCTGCAGGCCCTGGTGCGTCAGGTGCACGTGGGCGACGACCTGCTGGCCTGGATCACCCGCATCGTGCGCGCCACGCGCCCCGGCGAGGGCGCGCCGCAGGTGGTGCGCGACTACGTGAAGTGGGGCGCCGGGCCGCGCGCCGGACAGTCGCTGGTGCTGGCGGCCAAGGCGCGCGCGCTGCTGCACGGCCGCCTGGCCGCGACCCGCGAGGACGTGCAGGCCCTGGCCGCGCCGGTGCTGCGCCACCGCCTGCTGCTTTCGTTCGCCGCCGAGGCCGAAGGCAAGCGCCCGGACGAGGTGATCGCCGCGCTGCTGCGCGACGTTCCGCACCCGGGCGCCTGAGCAGGCGCGCACGCATGTCGTTCGATCCCGTCGATCCGGGGCTGCGCGCGCAGCTGCGCGGGCTGCGCATCGCCTCGCGCCGCGCCAGCGCGCTGCGCGGCGGCGGCCAGCACCGCAGTCGCGACAAGGGCACCGGGCTGGAGTTCTCCCAGTACCGTGGCTATGAGCCGGGCGACGAACCGCGCCGCATCGACTGGAAACTGTACGCACGCAGCGACCGCTTCTTCGTGCGCGAGGCCGAACGCGACAGCCCGCTTGCGGTGTGGGTCGTGCTCGATGCCAGCGCGTCGATGGGCCAGGCCGACGAGACGCGTCCGGACTACACCCGGCTGGACGCCGCGCGCGTTCTGGCGGCGTGCATCGCCGAGGTGGCGCTGCGCCAGGGCGATCGCGCCGGGCTGGTCGCGCTGCGCGAAGACGCGCTGTCGCTGGTGCCCGTGGCGGCCGGCAGCCGGCAGCGCGAGCGCCTGCTGTTCGAGCTCGACCGGCTGCGGCCGGCCGGCGGCGTTCCCGGCGAGGCGCGGCTGCGTCCGCTGTGGGAGCGCGTCGCCGCCGACGACCTCGTGGTCGTGATCGGCGATTTCCTCGATCCGGCCGTGCCGACGCTGGCGGCGCGCCTGGCCGCCGCGCGCCGCGAAGTACTGGCGATCCAGATCCTGGCCGTGGCCGAGCGCGATTTCCCGTTCGACGACGGACGCCGCTTCATCGACCCCGAGACCGGAGAGGCGCTGCCGGGGGATGCGCGCGCGCTGCGCGCCGGCTTCCTGGCGCGCTTCGGCGAGGCCCAACGCGCGCTGCAGGCGCGCTTTGCCGAGGCCGGCATCCGCAGCGTGGTGCATGTGCTCGACGAATCGCCGCTGCGCCCGCTGCGTGCACTGTTCGCCAGCGGTCCTGGCGGGGGCGAAGCATGAACCCCATCCTGCTCGCGCCCGCGGCGCTGGCCGCGCTGGCCGCTCTGGCGCTGCCGCTGCTGATCCACCTGGCGCGGCGCCAGCAGCAGCGCCCGACCGTGTTCGCCGCGCTGCGCTGGCTGCGCGCGCAACCGAAGCCGCGCCGCCGCCTGCGCTTCGACGAGCCCTGGCTGCTGGCGCTGCGCCTGCTGCTGCTGGCCTTGCTGGCGCTGTTCCTGGCACGGCCGGCGCTGCTTGGCGTGAGCGACCTCCGACCGCGGCTGCTGGTCGTGCCGGGCGTGGACGCGGCGGCGATTGCCGAGGCCCGCGCGGACGCCGCGGTCGACGCGCGCTGGCTGGCACCGGGATTCCCAGCGCTCGACCAGCCGCAGCCGGAGGGTCGCGTTCCAGTCGCCAGCCTGCTGCGGGAGTTCGACGCCGACCTGGCCCCCGGCGCGCCGCTCGCGGTGCTGGTGCCGCAGCGGCTGGTGGGCGCCGACGGCGGCCGCCTGCGGCTGACGCGCGAGGTCGACTGGCGCATCGCGGCCGGCGGCGCGTGGCCCGAAGCGATGACGATTCCCGCGCCATCGATGGCGATCCGGCACGACGCCGCGCATCGCGAGGACGCCGCTTACATGCGCGCGCTCGCGCGCGCCTGGCAGGACGAGCCTAATGCGCCGGTCGATGTCGCAGACGCGGCGAGCCCACCCTCGGGCGAGGTCGATCTGGTGGCCTGGCTGCGCGAGGATCCGCCGCCGCCCGACCTGCTGGCGTGGGTGGAGCAGGGAGGACAGCTGCTGCTGCCCGCCGGTGCGTCGTGGCCCGTGGAGACCGATGGCGTCGCGGTCTGGCGCGACGCGGCCGGCGCGCCGCTGCTGCGGGCGGCCGCGCATGGCGAGGGCAGGGTGCTGCGGTTCACGCGGCCGCTTGCGCCGGCCGCGATGCCGCAGTTGCTCGATCCGACCTTGCCGCAGGTGCTGCGCGACGTGCTGCAGCCGCTGCCGGCGCCAACGGCGGTCGCGGCGGCCGACTACGCGCCGGAGGCGGGCGCGCCGGCGCCCGCGCCCGAGCCCCGGGACCTGCGCCCCTGGTTCGCGCTCGCCATCGCGCTGCTGTTCCTGCTGGAACGCTGGCTGGCCAGCGGTCGCCGGCGCGGAGCGATGGCGTGAGCGCGCGCGCCGCGCTCGATACGCTGCTGTCGCGCGTGCGCCGCCGTGCACTGCTGGCGGCGCTGGCGCAGTGGTCGCCGCTGGCCTTGGCGCTGGCGACGCTGTGCTGGCGCTTCGCGGGCGCAGCGGTCGCTGCAGCCGCGGGGGCGATCGGGCTGGTTGCGGTCGCTGCGCTGGCGCTGTGGCGGCAGCGCCGCTTCGACCAGGCCTGGCTGGTGGCGCGCCTGGATAGTACGCGCCGCGATCTCGAGGACAGCAGCGGTCTGCTGTGGCAGCACGACGCCGCGCTGTCGCCGCTGCAGCGCCTGCAGCGTGCGCGGCTGGAGCAGCGCCTGGACGCGCGGCCCGCGCCGGACCTCCGGCCATCGTGGCCGGCGCGCCCGATTGCGATCGCCTGGTCGCTGGCCATCGCGGCCTGCGCGCTCGCGGTGCTGTGGCCCGAAGCCCCGCCCTCGTCGACGCCGGGGCCAGCCGCGCGGGCAACCGTGGCCGCACCGGGCGTGCCGCAGCTGCAGGCGCAGGCGCTGCAGGTGCGCCCGCCGGCCTATACCGGCCTGCCGGAGGCGATGCTGCAGACGCTCGACGCGGAGGCCGCCGCCGGCAGCCGCCTGCGCTGGCGGCTGCGCTACGGGCCGCAGCCCGACGGTGTCGAACTGGTGTTCCACGATGGCAGGCGCCTGCCCCTGCAGCGCGAGGACGGGGAGTGGACCGCCGAACTCGTGCTGGAGGACTCCACCCTGTATCGCGTGGTGCCGGCAGGCGTGGCAGGCGCCGAGTCCTCGCCGCTGTACCGGCTCGATGCGGTCCCCGACCTGCCGCCGCGCGTGCGCGTGCTGGCGCCCGAGCGCGGCGTCACCCTGCGCGCGCCGGGCGGGGATGCCTGGATGCTGGCGTTCGAGGCACAGGACGATCATGGCGTCGCGCCGAACGCGCGCCTGCTGCTGACGCGCACCGAGGGCAGCGGCGAGAACATCCGTTTCCACGAACACGTGCGCATGCTGCAGGGCAGGGGCGACGCGCGCAGCCGGCGCTTCGAACTGCGGCTGCGGCCCTCCGAATTCGGCCTGCAGCGCGGCGAAGACCTGGTCGCCCGGCTGGAGGTGCTGGACAACCGCGCGCCGCAGCCGCAGCTGGCGCGCAGCGCCAGCGTGATCCTGCGCTGGCCGCCCGAACCGGTACTGGGCGCCGAAGGCCTGGACGGCCTCGCGAAGCAGATCCTGCCGGCGTACTTCCGCAGCCAGCGCCAGATCATCATCGATGCCGAGGCGCTGCTGCGCGAACGCCCAAGGCTGGCCTCCAGCGAGTTCGAGCGCCGCTCGGACATGCTCGGGGTCGACCAGCGCCTGTTGCGCCTGCGCTACGGACAGTTCCTGGGCGAAGAGAGCGAGGGCGGTCGCGCACCACCCACCAGCGACCTGCCGACCAGCGACGCGGCGAGCACCGCGTCCGGTGGGCATGGCGAAGACGACGGGCATGACCACGAACACGACCATGATGCCCCCACCGCGCCTGCGACCGGCGGCTTCGGCAACGTCGGCGACGTGCTCGAGGAATTCGGCCACACCCACGACATCGCAGAGGCCGCGACCCTGCTCGATCCGGAAACCAGGGAAATCCTGCGCAAGGCGCTGCGCGAGATGTGGCAGTCCGAACTGCACCTGCGCCAGGCCGCGCCCGACCAGGCCTTGCCCTATGCCAACCGCGCGCTGGAACTGATCAAGCAGGTGCAGCAGGCCGAACGCATCTACCTGCAGCGCGTCGGCACGCAGCTGCCGCCGATCGACGAGACGCGACGCCTGGGGGGCGATCGCACCGGCCTGGGCAACCGTCCGCTGCCGCCGCTGCCGGGGATCGCCGGCGAGGAGGCGTTGGTCGCGGCCTGGCGTTCGCTCGACGGCCCCGGCGCGGAGGCGCTGCCGGCCACGCTCGACGCGCTGCAGGCGTGGACGCAGGCCAATCGCGACCGGCTGGAAGATCCGCTGGCCTGGATCGCGGCGATCGATGCGCTGCGCCAGCAACCCGGCTGCGCGGACTGCCGCGACGCGCTGCGTGGCCTGGTCTGGGGCGCGCTGCCGCGCCCGGCCGGCGCATTCGGCCGGTCCGATGGCGACGCCCTGGGCCGACGCTACCTCGATGCGCTGCACGACGCGCAGGACACGCCATGACCCTGCCGCACTACGTCGCGCTCCTGCTTGCGATCGCCGCCGCCGTCGCTGCGCTGCGGCTATGGCGCGCGCATCGCGCCGATCCCCGGCGCCCGCGCGCCTGGCGCCTGGCGACCCTGCTCGCCCTGCAGCCGCTGCTGGCGGCCGCGCTGTACTTCGGCCTCTTCCCGCTGGAGCGTGCGCTCGATCCGGCCGAGCTGGTGGTGCTGACCGAGGGCGCGGACGCGGCCGCGGCGATGCGCAGCGGGGGCGTGGCGGTGGCTCTCCCGGAAGTCGCGGAGGTGGGCGGGCTCGAACGCGCGCCAGACCTGGCCAGCGCGTTGCGCAGGCACCCGGCCACCGCCCGCATCCGGGTCCTGGGCGCGGGCCTGGTGGCGCGCGACCGCGATGCCGCGGCAGGTATCCCGATCGCGTTCGATCCGCCGCCGCTGCCGGCCGGCCTGGTGCAGCTGTCGCTGCCGGAGCGGATCGTGCGCGGCGCCGGTTTCGACATCGCCGGCCGCATCGAGGGCGTCGCCGATGCCAGCGTCGCGCTGCACGATCCGGCCGGTCGCCGGGTCGACGCCACGGCGCTGGACGAGGATGGCGGGTTCGTGCTGCACGGCATCGCGCTGGAAGCGGGGCCGGCGCACTTCGAGCTGCGCGTGTCCGGCGGCGACGGGGCGCCGGTGGCGCAGTCCGCGGTGCCGCTGTGGATCGATGCGCCCGCCTCGCCGAAGGTCCTGCTGCTGGCGGGCGCGCCGGGCCCGGAAACGCGTGCGCTGCGGCGCTGGCTGGCCGACGCCGGCGCACAGGCGCAGGCGCGCGTTGCGCTGGGTGGTGGCCTGCAGCTCGGCAGCGCGTCACTGGATGCGAAGGACCTGGCCGGGGCCGACCTGCTGGTGGTCGATGCGCGCGCCTGGTCGGGACTCGGCGATTCCGGCCGCGCGCGCGTGCTTGCGGCGGTGCGCGAGGGCCTCGGGCTGCTGCTGCGCGCGGACACGCCGCTGGCGCAGGCGAGCCTGCGCGGACTGCGTGCGCCGGGCTTCCCGATCGAAGGCGGCAACGGCAGCGCGCCCTGGTCGTTGCCGCCGGCGCGCGTGGACGACGAGCAGGCGCTGCGGGCGCGCCTGGGCAGCGGCAGCCGCGATGCGCCCTTCGACCTCGCGCAGGCGCAGGCGCGGCCGCCCGCGCTCACCCGGCGCAGCTGGCGCGTGGGCGGTGCGCAGGCGGTGGCCTTCGCGTCCGCGGCCGACAGCCCTGCCGGCTGGTGGCGTGGCGAGGGCCGCGGCCGCATCGGGTTGTGGACCCTGCTCGATACCTATGTGCTGCCGCTGCACGGGCGGGGCGACCTGTTCGACGCATTGTGGAGTCCCACGCTGGCAACGCTCGCACGTGCGCGGCCCGATGCGCTGCCGGTGGTCGACGCCTGGGCGCGCGCCGGCGAACGCCTGCGCATCTGCGGCTGGCAGCAGGGCGCGACGGTCGAAGGCCCCGACGGCGCTGTGGTCCAGCCGATCGTCGATCCGCACAGCGGCGAGCGTCGCTGCGTGGGCCTGTGGCCCAGGCGCGCGGGCTGGTACCGGCTGCGGCTGGATTCGGCCGAACGCGGGTTCCATGTGGCGGACGCGGACGAGGCGCCAGCGCTGCGCCTGGCGACGCTGCGCGAGGCGACGCTGGCGCTGGCCGCGGCCGCTCCGCGGGCGCCCGCGGGACAGGGCGGGGCGCGTGCCGCGGTGCGCGGTCCGGCCTGGCCCTGGCTGCTGGGGTGGCTGCTGCTGGCCGGCCTGGCCTGGTGGCTGGAGCGCTCACGCCTGGGCCTGGCGGGAGCAGCGAGGAAGAACGACGCCGGACGGGCCGCGGCGGACGCCGGCGACTGAGGTCGATGCCCCAACGCGCGGCATGCCATCGCAGCGTCCAAGGCGCGAGTCGCCAGGCGACGGTACGGCAGGGCAGGGCGGCGACACGCGCCTGCGCGGGCTGCCGACGCGCCCGCTGGCGCATGGCGCGCATGCGATGCCGGCGCCCGGGTAGTACCCTCGCCACTTCCCCGGAAGGAGTCGATGCCATGGCGCGTTACCAGGGCAGCTGCCACTGCGGCAGGATCGCGTTCGAGGTCGAAGGCGAGATCGGACAGGTCTACGACTGCAACTGCTCGATGTGCAGGCGGCGCGGCGGATTGCTCGCGGCGTTCCCGCGCGATGCGCTCACGCTGAAGACGCCCGAGGCGCAGCTGTCGACCTACCGGTTCAACCGCGAGGCGGTCGCGCACCATTTCTGTGCGAACTGCGGCGTCGCGCCCTTCAGCGAGGGCAAGGGCTCCGACGGCGCGGCGATGACGATGGTCAACGTGCGCTGCCTGGCGGACGTCGACCTCGCGGGGCTGGACGTGGTGCCGGTGGACGGCGCCAGCTACTGAAGCGGCGCGTCAGGCCGGCGCGATCGCGCTGCGCGTGCCGCGCACCACGGTCACGGTGCAGTCGGCTTCGGCGACCACGCGTGCCGACACGCTTCCCAGGATGCGGCGCATGCCGGTGACGCCGCGCGCGCCCATGAGCAGGTGGTCGATGCCGTTGCCGCGTGCGAACGCCACGAGCGCCTCGGCGACGTCGCTCGATTCGAGCACGTGGAAGGTGATGCGGTGGTCGGGCAGGCGCAGCGCGCGTGCCCAGTGGCGCATCGCGACGAGGCGCTTGACGTGGCGGTTGCGGCCGGCCTCGTCGAGGTTGCTGTCCATGCCCACGCGCGCGGTGCGCATCACCGTCACGCAGGCCAGGCGCGCCCCGGGCGAGGTATGCACGATGCGCTGCACCACGTCGTTGAGCGCGGCATCGAGTCCGGCATCGCCCTGGCGCGTGTCCAGGGCCACCATCACCAGCGGCGCGTCGCGCGCGGCGTGCGCCGGCCCCGACTCCGCCGTGGCCGGCTCGCGGCCGAGCGCGCGCAGCCAGCGCCGCGCCACCTGCAGTCGCCCGTCGCGGCGCGCGCGCTCCGCGCGCTCGGTCAGCGGCACCTGCTCGGGATGGGCGAGGTCGAAGGCGAGCTGGGCCGCGCTGGGATGGCGCGCGTCGGGATCGACCTCCAGGCAGCGCAGCACGATCTCCTGGAACCAGCGCGGCAGGTCCGGCAGCAGCGCGCGCGGCGGTGCCGGGTCCTGGTAAAGCCGCCGGCGCAGGCCGCGCTGGCTGGTCGGGTTGCCGAACGGCCGTTGACCGGTGGCGAGGTGGTAGAGGCTGACGCCCAGCGCGAACAGGTCGCTGCGCGGATCGTCGCGCACGCCGAGTACCTGTTCGGGCGAGATGTAGGGCGCGGTGCCGAGCGGGATCCGGAACTGCTCGCTCAGCAGGTCGGGCAACTGGGCGTGGTGCGACAGGCCGAAGTCGATCAGCACGATCCGCTCGACGCCCGTGGCGGGGTCCACGTGCCGCATCAGGTTGCTGGGCTTGATGTCCAGGTGCACCACGTGCTGGCGGTGCAGGTCCTCCAGCGCGGTCGCGGCCAGCGCGCCCAGCGCCGCGACGCGGTCCACCGGCAGCGGCGCTTCGTCGAGCAGGCCGCGCAGGGTATCGCCGGGCACCTGCTCCATCACCAGCCAGGGCTGGTCGCCGTCGTCGCCGCTGGCGACGAAGCGCGGCACGTGCGGTCCGGAGAGCGCCGGCATCAGCATGCGCTCGACCTCGAAGCCCACCAGCTTGGCCACGTCCTCGCCATAGCCCAGGTGCGGCAGCTTCATCAGCAGCGGGAACGACTGCCGCGGATGCGAGACCCGCCACAGCGTGGCCATGCCGCCCTCGTGCAGCGGCGCGAGCAGGGTGTAGCCACCGATCGACTGTCCCGGCTGCAGCTTCATCTCAGGCTCCCGACAGCAGGCGAGTGGCGAAGATCCGCGGCAGGCCCGCCGCGACGATCTTCGCCGCCGCGCGCTCGTGGTCGTAGGGCACGCGCAGGAAGGTAAGGGTGGCGGCGTCGGTGTCGTACACCGCGCAGGCCGCGGCCGGGTCGCCGTCGCGCGGCTGGCCGCAGCTGCCGGGAATCGCCAGCCAGCGCCGGGCGCCGGGCAGCGGCACCGGGCGCCCTGCGATGGGCTGGAAATGGCCGGCGGGGCCGGGCTGGGCGTAGTACAGCGCCGGGCGATGCTCGTGGCCGCAGAAGGTCAGCCGCTGCGGCGTCGCCTCCAGGCTGCGGCTGGCCGTCGCGCGGCTGGAGACATAGCCCCATTCGCCCGGCGACCAGGCATTGGCGTGCACGTAGAGCCGATCGTCCTCCTGCACCTGCAGCGGCAGGCTGCCGAGGAAGGCGAGCTGGTCCGCATCGAGCTGCCGACGCGTCCAGGCGATGGCGTCGCGCGCCTCGGCCACCATGTGCGGCGAGGCGGCGTGCGCGACGGCCTGGTCGTGGTTGCCGAGCACGGCCACCGCGCCGTCCGCGACATGCGCGCGCACCGTGTCCAGCACCCAGGCCGGATCCGCGCCATAGCCGACGAGATCGCCGAGGAACACATGGCGGCCGCAGCCTTCGCGGGCCAGCGCGCCCAGGCAGGCCTCGGTCGCCTCGCGGTTGGCGTGCAGGTCGGCGAGCAGGGCGATGCGCATGGATGGGGGATCCTCCCGCCGCCCATGCTAGTGGCTGGCCACGCCCCGCGGTATGCGGCCAAGGTGGAAGGCGCGCACGTTGCTCCCGTGGCCCCGAGGGGCCAGACTCGGGACACCGTCCGCAACGCCGAGGATCCCGCCATGACCACGCGCCGCGATTGCCTGAAGTTCTCGATGGCCGCCGCCCTGGCGACCCTGCTGCCGCAGGGCCGTCTGCTGGCCGCCGACGACGCCCCGCTGCTGACGCGACCGATCCCGTCGTCGGGCGAGCAGCTGCCGCTGATCGGGCTGGGCAGTTCGGCCACGTTCTCGCAGGTCGCGCGCGGCGAGGACGCCTCCGCGCTGCGCGACGTGCTGCAGGCGCTGGTGGCGGGCGGCGGCAGCGTGTTCGATACCGCACCGGCCTACGGCGCATCGGAGGAGGTGGCCGGCGCGCTGGCGCGCGAGCTGGGCATCACCGACCGCCTGTTCTGGGCGACCAAGGTCAACGTCGCCGGCCGCGGCGAGGACGCGAAGGCCGACCCGGCGAAGGCGCGCGAGCAGATCGAGGCCTCGTTAAAGCACCTCGGCAAGGAGCGGCTGGACCTGGTGCAGGTGCACAACCTCGCCGACGTGCCGACCCACCTGGGCGTGTTGCGCGAACTCAAGGCGCAGGGGCGGGTGCGCTATGTCGGCGTCACCTCCACCAGCAAGCCCGCCTACTCCCGCCTCATCGACACGATGCGCAACGAGGAGATCGACTTCATCGGCGTGGACTACGCGGTCGACAACCGCGACGTGGAGGAGACCATCCTGCCGCTGGCGCAGGAGCGGAAGATCGGCGTGCTGGTCTACCTGCCGTTCGGCCGCACACGGCTGTGGAGCCGCATCGGCGAGCGTTCGCTGCCGGAATGGGCCGCGGAATTCGACGCCCACTCGTGGGCGCAGTTCATGCTCAAGTACGTGGCCGCGCATCCGGCGGTCACCTGCATCACGCCCGCCACCAGCAAGGCGCGCAACATGACCGACAACCTGGGGGCGGCGCGCGGACGCTTGCCCGACGCGGAACAGCGCGCGCGCATGGCCGCGTACATCGACGCGCTGCCGGCCGCCGGCTGATCCGGCGGCGGGACGCGTCACTCCTGTTCGTCGTCCTCGATCTCGACGAAGGCATCGAGTTCGAAGGCCAGCGCCTCGACCGCGTCGCGGACCTTGCGGGCGGTGGACGGGTTGGGAATCTCCACCTCGATCTCGTGGGTTTCCGCGCCGCGCGCGTCGTGCAGGCCGGCCGAACTCGAATCGGGGTCGTCCATGTGCGGCATCAGGTCGGCCACTTCCTCGACGTGCTCGATTCCCTCCAGGCTCTGCAGCAGGTTCATGATCGCGCGGACGTTGTCTTCGGAACTGACGATGCGGAGGCGGAGCTGGGCCATCGTGGCTTCTCGGGCGTTGGGGGCGTGGGCAGACTAGGCAGCGCCCGGCCAACGCCGCGTGAGGAAGCCCGCCGCGTCGTCAGCCTGCGTCCTCGCCCGGCGTGCGTACCGGGATTGCGATATTGCACAGGTCGATGTGGCCGGCCGGGCGGTGGTAGAAGTCGTCGCTGCGGTTGCGGCGCGATTCGACCAGGGCGTCGAAGGTCGGCGTGTCGGTGCGCAGCACTTCGATGCGCTCGCGCTGCGCCTCGGGAAGTTGGGAGGCCAGCGTGATCGACACGATCGGCGTGCGCTGGGCAGGATCCTCGTAGATGCCCAGCGGCGGCGGCCCGCGGCGGATCGCGCTGAGCAGTTCCATGCCGCGCAGCACGCGGCCGACCACGGTGATGTTGCGGTCGAGCTGGCGCGGCGACTGCCCGGTCACCACGTAGAGTTCGGCGCCCAGGCTGCTGTCGGGCGCGATGTCGCGGCCGGCGCCGACCGCGCCGTAGCAGTGCGCCATCCAGGCGCGGCCGTCGGCGCCCTCGCGCGCGGCGGGGAAGCCGTCGGCGAAGCCCACCTGCGCGGCCCAGCCGTCGGGATCCGGCAGGGCGTGGAAGGGCAGGCCGGCCGCGGCCCGTTCGAACTCGGCGGGTAGCGCCGTCTTCGCCGAGCCCAGGGGTTTCGCCTTCGCCGGGTCGTCGGCGTCGGCATCGCCGAACTGGACCACGAAGTTGTCGTGCGAGCGGTAGATGCTGGTGCCGTTCCAGAATCCCTCGGCCGCCAGGGTGCGGATGTTGGCCACGTGCGCGGGGGCGAACGCCGGCGCCAGCTCGATCACTACCCGTCCGCCCTCCAGGTCCATGTACAGCGTGTTGTCGGGCGCCGGCGTGCGCCAGTCGGACGGCTGCGAAGCATCGAGCACCTGCTGCGTGGTCGGCGGCCGGGCGGGTCCTTGCGGCCCTGCGGCGGCCAGCGGCGGCACGCCGCCGGCGGCGACGGCGAGGAGGATGGCGCGGGAAAGGAGTCGGCGCATGCGGGGGTCCGGTCGGTGGATCGACCGATTGTGGTCGCCGGAGAGGCCATGGACTAATGGCACATTCGCTATAGCGAAGTTCGCAATAGTCTGCCTGCAGTAGCGGGAGAGACGCATGGGCGGGGGCGAACCGAACGACGAAGCGCAGCTGCGCAAGTTCCAGAAGGAACTGAGCGCGGGCACGGTGTCGCTGGCGCTGCTGGCCGTGCTGGGCGCCTCGGGCGAGCCGATGTACGGCTACCAGATCGCCAAGACCCTGGAACGCTCGGGCGAGGGCGTGCTGAGCGGCAAGCAGAGCGCGCTCTATCCGGTGCTGCGCAACCTGCAGGCCGCCGGCCTGCTCGACAGCTTCGTCGAGCCGTCCGATGCCGGACCGCCCCGGCGCTACTACCGCATTACGAGCGCGGGGCGGACGGCCCTGCGCGACTGGGCCGCCGCGTGGCGCGCGACCCGGGACTCCGTCGACGCCGTCCTGGAGGGACACAGCGAATGAACAGCGAACGCCTGCCGACCACCATCCCGGAATACCTGGCGCACCTGCGGCGTTCGCTGGCGGGCGCCGATCCGGCCCTGGTCCAGGACGCGCTCTACGACGCCGAGGAATACCTGCGCTCGGAGCTGGCCGAGAACCCCGGCAGGAGCGAGGCGGAGGTGATCGCCGCGGTGGCCTCGAGCTACGGCGCGCCGGACGAGGTCGCTGACATTTACCGCGACACCGAGGTCAAGGTGCAGACCGCGCTGCGCGCCCCGCCGCCGCGTCCGCGCGGCTCCGCGCTCGGGCGCTTCTTCGGCGTCTTCGCCGACCCACGCGCCTACGCCTCGTTGTTCTACATGCTGCTGTCGCTGGCGACCGGCGTCTTCTTCTTCACCTGGGTTGTGGCGGGCTTTTCCGTATCGCTTGGTCTGTCGATCACCATCATCGGCGTGCCCCTGCTGATCCTGTTCTTCGGCTCGGTGCGGGTGCTCTCGCTGGTGGAAGGCCGCATCGTCGAGGTGATGCTGGGCGAGCGCATGCCGCGGCGGCCGCTGTACACCGCGCGCGGACGCAGCGTCTGGCAGCGCATCGGCGACATGTTCACCGACCCGCGCACCTGGAGCACGATGCTGTACTTCGTGCTGATGCTGCCGCTGGGCGTGGCCTACTTCAGCGTCACGATCGGCCTGTTGTCGATCGCGCTGTCGCTGATCCTGAGCCCGCTCGCCCTGTTGCCGGGAGTGCACCTGAACGTCTGGCTGTTCGGCCTGGACATCCCGGAGCAGGCGCCGTGGCTGCTGCCGTTCCTGGCCGTGATCGGCGCGCTCGTGCTGGCGGTGACCCTGCACATCGCACGCGGGATCGGCCGCATGCACGGCCTGTTCGCCAAGCATCTGCTGGTGAAGACGGCGCAGTTCACGTGACCCCTGGCCGGGCGGCCTGGCCTGCCGCGGCGCTTGCCGCAGGGCAGAGCGCGAGGCGGTCGTGGCACTCGAGACGAGGAGCACGATGATGGCAGGACCGTTTGGGCTGGCCGCGCACGGGCAGGGTTTGATGTTGTGGCTGCTGCTCGCTCCGTGGCTGGCGTGGGCCTCGGCTCCGGAGTTCCCGTTCGCCGTCGCGGCTCCGGGCGGCGACGAGGCGAACGCCGAGCGCGTTGCCATGCTGTCGCGCGACGTGCTCGATGCCGTCCGGCGTGGCGCGGTCGATGTGCCTCCGGCCGGCCTTGCGCATCTGCAGATCGCGTCCGGCCGGACGGCGGACACGGCGCAGGCGGTCGCCGCAGTCATGCGGCAGCTGGCGGCTGGCGGCGATGCCGAGCGGGCGCGGCGCTGGACGCCGTACCTCCTGTACGCACAGGCGGGCACCATGCGCGGGCAGTTCGACGATGCCTATGCGGATGCGTTCCGCGCGTACTTCGGCGGGCTGGAAGATCTCGAGGCGCAGCGCACCGCCTACTGGTTCGCGGCGGATGTGGAGGGCGCGAGGGCGGGCCTGCGCGCTGCACTGGCATCGCTCCACGGGAGAACCCGCATCGGACTGGAAGAGGCGGTGGGGCTGGCGCGCAGGCAGGCGTTTGTCGCCACCTTTGGTGCCGCGACGACGCTTGCACCGGCCCTGGTTGCAGCCGACGAGGACGAGCGCTATCTGATCGACGAAGGCGTGCTGGTCCGGACGCCGCACGGCGCGACGCTGTCGGCAGTGGTCGCGCGGGGCCGCGGGCTGCAGATGCCGCAACCGGCGGCAATGCTGTTCACCATCTACACCGATCCCGATGCCAATCGCGCCATCGCGGTGGAAGCCGCCGCGCGTGGCTATGCCGGGGTGGTCGTCGATGCGCGTGGCAAGCGTCTCGGCACCGATGCGATCCGGCCCTACGAGGCCGAGGCCGATGATGCCGCCGCCGCGGTGGAGTGGATCGCCCGCCAGCCCTGGAGCGACGGCCGCGTCGGCATGTATGGTGGCAGCTACTCCGGGTTCGCGGCGTGGGCGGCGACCAAGCGCATGCCCCCGGCGCTGAAGACGATCGTGCCCTACGCGGCGGCCATTCCGGGCCTCGGCCTGCCGATGGAGAACAACGTATTCCTCAGCGCCAACTACGCCTGGCCGTTCTACGTTGCCAACGATCGCCTGCTCGATACCGCAACCTACTTCGACCGCGAGCGCTGGCAGCGGCTACCGGAAGCCTGGTATGCCAGCAAGCGGCCGTACCGCCAGATCGACCGCGTCGACGGTACGCCCAATCCATGGCTGCAGCGCTGGCTGATGCATCCGGCCTACGATGCGTACTGGCAAGCGATGGTTCCCTACGGCGATGATTTCAGGAGGATCGATATTCCGGTCCTCAGCATCACCGGGTACTACGACGACGCACAGATTTCGGCGCTGCAGTACTTCAGGGAGCATCTGCGTCACCGGCCGGACGCGCGCCACTACCTGGTCATCGGTCCCTACGATCACTTCGGCGCACAGGCAACGATGAAGCCGGGATCGCTGCGGGGCTACGATCTGGATCCGTCCGCGCAGTTCGACACCCGGGAGCTGACGTTCCAGTGGCTCGACCACGTGTTGCGCGGCGGCGAACGCCCGCCGCTTCTGCGCGACCGGGTCAACTACCAGCTGATGGGCGCCGACGCCTGGGGGCATGCGCCCTCGCTCGCGGACGCGGCGGCTGCCGTCACCTTCCACCTGTCGGATGCGCGCGCTGGCAGCTACCGGTTGCTGTCGGAGGCGCCGGTCCAGCGGGCGGCCTGGATGAGCAGGCGCGTCGATCTGGCCGATCGGACGGGCGAGCATGGCGGTTACTATCCGGACCCGATCGTGATCGAGCGGATCGACGTCGACGGAAGCTACGCGTTTGCCAGCGCGCCCTTCGACCGCCCCACCGCGGTGGTCGGCAGTTTCTCCGGTGAGCTGAAGGTGCGCAGCAGCAAGCGCGATTTCGACTTCAGCGTGGTGCTCCATGAGCTGCGGCCTGACGGCAGCGCGATGCAGCTGTCGTATTACGTCGGTCGCGCCAGCCATGCCCGCGACATGACGCGGAGGGAACTGCTGGTGCCGGGCCAGTGGACCACGCTGCCGTTCGAACGCACGCGGATGACGGGGCGCCTTATGCCGGCAGGCAGCCGGCTGCTGGTGGTGGTGGACGTTCTCAAGGACGCCCGGCACCAGGTCAACATGGGCACGGGCAAGGACGTGAGCGACGAGTCCGCGGCGGACGCCGGTGAACCACTGGTGGTGGACTGGCACACGGACAGCGTGATCCGCGTGCCGCTGCGGGACTGAGTGGAGGCGGTGCCGGGCCGCTCAGCGCGGGGCGGCAGCCTTCCTGCGCGATGGGGGCCTGCCGGCGCGGCGTTCGCGCCCGGCCGGCGAGCGCCCGCGTTCCTCCGCCGCATTTGCGGCGATGAAATCGCGCACCTTCGGATAGACCTGCTCGCGCCAGCGCCGGCCGCTGAAGATGCCGTAGTGGCCGGCGCCCTGCACGGTCAAGTGCTGGCGGTCGGCCTGGCCGATGCCGGTGCACAGGTCGTGTGCGGCGCGGGTCTGGCCCAGGCCGGAGATGTCGTCGAGCTCGCCCTCGATGGTCATCAGCGCGGTGCCGGAGATCCTGCCCGGATCCACGCGCTCGCCGCCCACGTCCCACAGTCCGCGCGGCAGCAGGTGTTCCTGGAACACCACGCGGATCGTGTCGAGGTAGTACTCGGCGGGCATGTCGAGCACCGCGTTGTACTCGTCGTAGAAGCGGCGGTGCGACTCGGCGTCGTCGAGGTCGCCCTTGACCAGGTTCTGGTAGAAGTCCCAGTGCGACATGAAGTGGCGCTCGGGATTCATCGCCATGAAACCGGTGTGCTGCAGGAAGCCGGGATAGACGCGGCGACCCGCGCCCGGGTAGTTCTGCGGCACCGGGTGGATGACGTTGTTCTGGAACCACGACAGCGGCCGCTTCGTCGCCAGGTTGTTCACCGAGGTCGGCGACTGGCGGGTATCGATCGGGCCACCCATCATCACCATCGAACGCGGCACCGGCTCGCCGCGCGCGGCCATCAGCGAAATCGCGGCCAGTACCGGGACGGTCGGCTGGCAGACGCTCATCACGTGCAGGTCCTTCGCGCCGATATGGCGGATGAACCCTTCGATGGTGCGCACGTAGTCGTCCAGCGTGAACGGCCCGGCCTCGCGCGGGACCATGCGCGCATCGACCCAGTCGGTGATGTAGACCTTGTGATCGCGCAACATGGTGCGCACGGTGTCGCGCAGCAGGGTCGCGTGGTGGCCCGACAGCGGCGCCACGATCAGCACCGGCGGCTGGCCGCGCATCTCGCCGATGGTGCCGGCGTCGTCGGTGTAGCGCTTGAAGCGCAGCAGGTTGCAGAACGGCGTGGACAGCACCGTCTTCTCGACCACCGGATAGACCTCGCCTTCCCACTCGATGGAGTGGATGTCGAAGGCCGGCTTCTCGTAATCCTTGCCGATGCGATGGACCAGTTCGTTGGCCGCGGCGATGCGCTCGGCGCCGGGCATGCCCGACAGCCAGCTGCCCGGCGTGGAGAACGCGCGTGCGTTGGCTTCCGCCCAATAGGTCAGCGGGGCCATCCAGGAGCGGGTGAGTTCATGGAGCTGGTAGAGGAACATCGGCGTCACGGTCGGCGGCTGCTGCGTCGCAGCATAACCGATGGGCCGGGCGGCGCCGTCAAGGGGCCGAAGGGGAAGGACGCCCGGAGGTCAGGCGCCCGCCGGGGCCAGCTCCAGGGCGGCCGTACTGTCGGCCAGCCCCGGCGCGAGCCAGCAGTGCGACCCCACCTGGCGCAGCCCCAGCGCCTGGAACCGGCGCCGGTAGAAGGCGGCCGGGCGGGCCTGGAACTCGTCCTCGTCGCCCTCGGTCTCGTCCTCGCGGGCGAAGCATTCGAGGAAGGCCACGCCGCCGCACAGTTCCGCCAGGCCGGGCAGGCCGCGGTCGAGCTCCTTCAACGGCAGGTAGTGCATCACGTCGCTGCATACCAGCAGGTCCACCGGCGGGCAGGGACGCAGGCTGGCGAAATCGGAAAAGCGCGCCATGTGCAGGTTGCGCTTCGCGCCATGGCGGGCGATGGCGTACTCGCTGCTGTCGAAGCCCAGGTACCGCGCCTTCGGCCGCAGCCGCAGCAGCGGTGCGCGCCAGGCGCCTTCGCCGCAGCCGATATCGAGCACCGTGCGCAGCGGACGTTCGAGGTGGTACTCGGCCGTGGCCACCGCCAGCGCCACCTTGCGCGCCAGGCGCTGCGCGCCGCCGATGCCGCGGCGGCGGTACCAGGTGTCGAAATAGCGCTGGTCGTAACGTTTGCTCATGGCGCGGGCGGTGAGGAAGCGGCCGCTACAATAGCCCGTGTCACCGCCGCCGTCGCCGCGCGCGCCCATGGAATCCGCATGCAAGCCTATCTCTGGATCAAGTCCGCGCACCTGCTGTTCGTGATGGCCTGGGTGGCGGCGGTGTTCTACCTGCCGCGCATCCTGATCAACCTGGTCGAAGCGGGCGACCAGCCGCTGGTGCGCGACCGGCTGATGCTGATGGGCCGGCGCCTGTACCGCTTCGGCCACGTGATGCTGGGCCTGGCGGTGGTCGCGGGCCTGGTCCTGTGGCTGGGCTACCGGGTGATCCCGGACTTCCCGACCATGGTCGGCGCCGGCAGCGGCTGGCTGCACGCCAAGCTGGCGCTGGTGGCGCTGCTGCTGGCGCATTTCATCGTCGGCGCGCGCTGGCTGCGCCGGGCCGGAGAGCCGGGTGCGCTGCCGACGACGCGCGCGCTGCGGCTGTACAACGAGGTGCCGGTCTTCCTGCTGCTGGCGGTGATCTGGCTGGTGCTGGCGAAGCCGTTCTGACCGCCGGCTCCGGACCGCCGGTCAGGCAGTCGCTCCGGAGACCCGGTCGCGCCCGTCCTGCTTGGCGCGGTACATCGCACCGTCGGCGCGGCGCAGCAGCGAGGCGGGGTCCTCGTCAGCTGCGCACAGGCTGGCCAGACCGATGCTGGCGGTGACCTGCAGGCCCTCGATGCCCAGCGCCTCGCCGGCCTCGCGCACGCGCTGGCGCATGAGTTCGAGTCGTGGCGTCGCCATCGGCAGGTCGACGCCGGGCAGCACCACCAGGAACTCCTCGCCGCCCATCCGCACCACGTCGCCGCGGTCGCGCATCGACGCGGCCAGGGCCTCGGCCACCGCCACCAGCACCTGGTCGCCCACGTGGTGGCCGTGCACGTCGTTGATGCGCTTGAACAGGTCGATGTCGACGAAGCCCACCGTGAGCGGTTCGCCGCTGTCGCGGGCGGACTGGAACAGTTGCTCCAGCCGCGCCAGGCCGCTGCGGCGGTTGGGCAGGCCGGTCAGCTCGTCGGTCGCGGCCAGCACCCGCATCGCATCGTGCTGGCGGCGCAGGTGGCTGAAGCGGCGGGTCAGGGCGTAGCCCATCGCGATCAGGAACCAGGTCACCGCCAGCTGCAGGATCTCGATGCGGTAGGACGCCAGCAGGCGGCTGTCGGCCAGTTCCGCCGCAATGATGGCCAGGAACGGCACGATCGAGACCACGCCCAGGACAGCGCCACGGTCGCCGCGGCGCAGCGACAGGCCGGTGACCGCCAGCAGCGCCAGGCAGGCCATGCCGAAGCCGGTCTCAAGCCCCGCCATCAACGCGCGCAGGCCGGCCGGCGGCAGCAGCGGCACCAGCAGGCCGGCCAACGCTGCCGCGGCCATGGCCCAGGCGACCGCCCGCCGCACCGGTGCAAGCGTGCCGGCCACGCCCGACTGTCGCCAGATGCCGTAAAGCAGGGCCGCGATGCCGAAAGCGGTGAACGCGGCCAGCCACCAGGATTCGTGGTCGCCCACCGGCAGCCACGGCCGCGGGTAGCCGCTCAATCCGCTGAGCACGGCCTGGCCCAGCACCAGGACCAGGCAGGCGGCGGCCTGCAGCACGAAACTGCGGTCGCGCGTGCCGATGAAGCCCATCAGCGCGGACATCGCCAACGCCATCCCGATCGCCATGCAGGACACGCGCACCAGCAGGCGCATCGTGTCCATCTGCTGCACCGGGCTGGGCGCGCCCAGTACCACGGTGGGCCGCCAGTCCGCCTGCAGCGGCTCGGCCCAGGCCACCCGGATCGGCTCGCGGCTACCGGCCGCCGGCACCGCGACCAGTCCCACGCTGGTGCGGAAGCGCGAATCGCGCGTGCGCGCATCGTGCATGCGGCCGCAGACCTCGCGTTCGCCGAGCGCCACCATCACCTCGCCGGCGAACACGTTGAACACGTTGATCGCCTGCGGTACGCCCGGCCATCCGCCGGGGGGCGGCTCGATCCGGTGTTCGCGCAGGCCCTCGCGCATCCGTGGCGTGCAGGCGCGCATCGGCGCCGGCTCGGCCGCCGGGGCGCCGGCCAGCAGGAATTCGCCGGGCACGGCCGGCACCGCGGCCGCGCCGGATGCGGCGCCCAGCCCGGCCAGCAGCAGGCCCAGCGCGATGCGCCAGCGGGACTTGCCTTGCGTTGGGGACGGGGACATCGGTGCTCGCGCGCGAGGGTCGCTGCCGCCTGCCTGGCGGCGCGACCGGAGGATGGAAAACCCGCAGCCCTATCCGATGGCTGCGGCGCTCAGCGTGGGGCGAACGCCGACCGGTCGGGAAGTTCGACCGGGACGCCGTCGGGATTGCAGTAGCCCAGGGCGCACAGCCGGCCCCGCAGGGCCGGGGTCGCCTGGACGATGACGTGGTGGATGACGTGCTGCTCCAGCGTGCCGCGGAACGCCTCGCTGCCTGGACCACGGGCCCAGATCCCGACGTCGTCGCCCCCGTGGGTCTCCGAGGTTAACGGCACCAGGGCCTCCTGCATGAAGTCCGGATCGGCGGTGTCGACCTGCGAGAGGTCCGGACGCCCCTGCGCCGGCTCGAAGGTTCCGGGCCGGTGCAGGTGGCGCTTGGGGCCGGCCGGCTGGCGCGCGCTGGCGCCGGTGTAGCCGGGACCGTTGGCATAGACCAGGGTGGTGTAGGGCAGGCCGAGGGCGTCGCGGGCGTAGTGGTCGGGGTCGTCGTCCTCGCTGACCCGGCCACGAACCTTGCCCAGGATGTCGTTGCCGCGGCGCGGATAGCCGACGAAGTTGAGCGTGTGCGAATGGTCGGCCGTGACCACGATCAGGGTCTCCTCGGGCGAGGTCAGCCCGGCGGCGGCGCGGACCGCGCGCGACATCGCGACGGTCTCGTCCAGGGCGCGGTAGGCGTTGCCCTCGTGGTTGGCGTGGTCGATGCGGCCGCCTTCGACCAGCAGCACGAAGCCCCGGCCATCGCGCGACAGGTGCTCGATGGCGAAGCGGGTCATCTCTTCCAGGTCGGGCTCGCCCTCCGCGCCGCGGTCGCGGTCGTGCTCGTACTGCATGTGGTCGTAGCCGAACAGGCCGAGCACCGCACTGGCCTCGCCGGTCGCGCGCAGCTGGGCGCTGTTCCATACCCAGGTGGCGCCGGGGCGGCGCTGCACCCATTCCTCGGCGAGGTTGCGGCCGTCGCGGCGCTTGCCGGTCCAGTCCGCGTGCTCGGGGTCGGGCTGGGACGCGGGCAGGAATTTCGCGCGGCCGCCGCCCAGCACCACGCTGGGCCCGCGTCCGGCGGGGAAGTCGAGCAGCTGCGCGGCGATGTCGCGGCAGCCGGCCTCCGCGGCCGCGGCGGGAAGCTCGTAGTCGGCCTCCCAGTTGCGGTCCGGCACGTGCGCGTAGGTGGCGGCCGGGGTGGCGTGGGTGAGGCGGGCGGTGCTGACGATGCCCGTGGCCAGGCCGGCGTCGTCGGCAAGCTGCAGCCAGGACACCAGCTGGCGCTCCAGGCTGCCGGCGCAGTCGCTGCGCCCGCCCGCGGACACGCCGATCGCGCCCATGTGCGACTTCACCCCGGTGGCGATCGCGGTCATGGTGCCGGCCGAATCGGGCGTCTGCGAATCGGTGTTGTAGGTCTTGGAGAAGGCGGTGTGCGGGAAGCGCTCCCAGGACAGCAGGTTCTCCTCGCCCGGGCCGCCGGCGCGCTGGCCCTCGAGCACGCGCGCGGCCGCAACCGTGGTCAGGCTCATGCCGTCGCCGAGGAACACGATGACGTTCTTCGCCTTCCCGGCCATGGCGCCGTTGGCCGCGGCATGCGCGGCGCCGCTGCGGTACCACCAATCCGCGGTCTCGCCCTCCGGGCGGCTGATCGGCGGCACTTCCACGTGCCACAGGGCGGGCGCGGAATCGCGTGCGGGGGTGGCGCAGCCGGCGGCCAGCAGGACCGGCAGCGCGGTGGCAAGGAGTGACGTCAGACGGGGCATGGCGGATCCGGTGTGGCGGGGGCGCCGGACGCGACCTGCCCGTGCCGGCCCCGGGGTCGGGGAAGGCGATCGGGAGACGCGACCGGAAACCGCCCATTATGCCGCCGATGCCGCGGCACATGGCGCCTGCGCCTGCCCGCGCCCCGGCGGGCGTCCCGCTTGCGGGGCGCGCTGTTCCAGCGGTCGCATCGCGTCGCGTGGACCGGTCCGCTAAGGTGGCGGCTTCGCCTCCGGCGCCCCCACCTTCACCGATGCCCCCCGTCCGCGCCTGGTTCAAGATCCCCTTCTGGCAGCGCGTGGCCGCCGGCTTCGTGCTGGGCGCCCTGGCCGGCTGGCTGATGGGGCCGGCGGCGCAGACCTGGTTCGGGCCGCTGGGCACGGTCTACGTCAACCTGATCAAGATGATCGCGATCCCGCTGGTGTTCTTCGCGGTGGTCAGCGCGGTCGGCTCGCTGGCGGGGCAGCGCTCGATCGCGGCCCTGGCCGGGCGCACCTTCCTCTGGTTCGCCATCACCGCTGTGCTCGCGGTGGCGGTGGGCCTGGCGTTCGGAGCGGTGTTCAGGCCCGGACTCGGGGTGGACGCGGCCAGCCTGCACGTGGCCGAGAACTACCGTCCGCGCGAGGTGCCGGGTCCGCTGGACGTGCTGTTCAACATCGTCCCGGAAAACCCGTTCCGCGCGCTGGCCGCGCTGGGGGCGGGCAAGAGCGCCGACGGCCAGAACATCATCGTGCCGAGCAACTTCACCATCCTGCAGGTGATCTTCTTCGCCGGCCTCGCCGGGTTCGCCCTGGTGAAGCTGGGCGAGAAGACCGCCGGCCTGCGCTCGCTGGTCGACCAGGGCCGCGAACTGATGATCCAGGTGACGCGCTTCGTGCTCGAAGCCACGCCACTGGGCACCTTCGGCCTGATCGCGGCGCTGGTGGGCAGCTACGGCTTCGGCCAGCTGCTGCCGCTGGGCAAGTTCGTGATCGCGCTGTATGCCGCCTGCGCCTTCCAGATCCTCGTGGTCTACAGCGGCCTGCTGCTGGCGCACGGGCTCAACCCGCTGAAGTTCTTCCGCGGCGCGGCGCCGGCGATGCAGATCGGCTTCGTGGCCTCCAGCAGCTTCGCCGCGCTGCCGCTGTCGCTGAGCTCGGCCACCCACAACCTCGGCGTCGACAAGGACTACGCCAGCTTCGCCGTGCCGCTGGGCGCCAGCATCAAGATGGACGGCTGCGGCGCGATCTACCCGGCGCTGGGCGCGGTGTTCATCGCCCAGTTCATGGGCATCGAACTGTCGGTGGGCCAGTACCTGCTGATCGCCCTGGCCTCGGTGCTGGGCAGCTTCGGCACCGCGGGCGTGCCGGGCACGGCGGTGATCATGGCCACGGTGGTGATCAGCGCCGCGGGGCTGCCGCTGGAGGCGATCGGCATCCTCTACGCCATCGACCGCATCCTCGACATGATGCGCACGATGACCAACGTCACCGGCCAGGTGCTGGTGCCGGTGCTGGTGGCGCGGCAGACCGGGCTGCTCGACCGCGAGGTCTTCGAACGCGCCTCGAGCAACGTCGGCGTGGAGGCCGGGGAGAGCGGCGAGCGCGGCTGAGACCGGCGCAGGACCCGGACCGGCCGCCGCGGCCATGACTTCCGGCCACGGTGCCGGCAGGGCGGCTGGGGTAGGGTGTGGCGTCCTGGTCGGGCCGGAGGTGCCCATGAAGTCGATGCGTGCGGGAATGGTGCTGGGCCTGCTGCTGGCGGCGATGCCTGCCATGGCGGCTGATGACGACGGCTGGGAGATCCCGGTGGCGGTCAGGAAACTGGACAACGGCCTGACCGTGGTGGTGTCCGAGGACCGCAGCTCGCCGGTGGTAGGCGTGAGCGTGGTCTACGGCATCGGCATGCGGCTGGAGCCGCGCAACCGCACAGGCTTCGCGCACCTGTTCGAGCACCTGATGTTCGAAGGCTCGGAGAACGCGCCCGAGGGCATCTTCGACCGCGTGATCACCGGTGGCGGCGGCCGCAACAACGGCTCCACCCGCCCGGACTTCACCAACTACATCGAGATCGCGCCGTCTTCGGCGATCGAGCCGATCCTGTGGCTCGAGGCCGACCGCATGCGCATGCTCGACTTCAACCCGGCCACGCTGAAGAACCAGCAGGACGTGGTGAAGGAGGAGATCCGCGTCAACGTGCAGAACCAGCCCTACGGCGGCTTCATGTGGCTGGACGTGGGCTTCAACGCCTTCCAGAAGTGGGAGAACAACCACGACGGTTACGGCAGTTTCGAAGACCTGGAATCGGCCACGCTCGACGACGTCAAGGCCTTCCATCGCGACTACTACGGCCCCAACAACGCCGTGCTCGGCCTGGCCGGCGATATCTCGCCGGAAGAAGGCTTCGCCCTGGCGCAGAAGTATTTCGGCAGCATCCCGGCGCGCCCGGTACCCGAAGGCCCGGACTTCAGCGAAGGCCTGAACACGCAGGAAAAGCGCCTGGTGCAGCCCGACAAGCTGGCGCAGGTGCCGGCGGTGGCGCTGTCGTGGAAGATGCCCGACCGCGGCAGCCCGGACCAGCCGGCGATGTCGGTGCTCGGCGCGCTGCTCGCCGGTGGCGACGCCTCGCGCCTCTACCAGGGGCTGGTGAAGGGTCGCGAGCTGGCGCTCAACGTCGATTCGCTCTACGGCCTGACCAGCGAGTGGGAGTACAACGGCCCGACCCTGTTCACCGTGTTCGCGCTGTACAAGCCCGACACCGATGCCGATGCGATCGCCGGGGCGGTGGACGAGGAGATCGCGAAGATCGTCGCCGAGGGCGTCGACGACGCCACCCTGGCGCGGGTCAAGACCCAGCTGCTGGCGAACTGGTACAACGGCCTGGAGTCGTTCCTCTCGCGCGCCGACACCCTGGCCAAGCTGCAGCTGCTCTGGGGCGATGCCGATGTCGCCAACCGCATCCCCGGCTGGATCGGGGCGGTGACCTCGGCCGACGTGCAGCGCGCCGCGCGCACCTACCTCACCGCTCCCAACCGCACCGTGATCGACCGCGTGCCCGAAGCGATCCTCGCCGCGCGCACCGCGGCCGCGCCGGCGCAGGAATAAGGAGACGACCATGAAGAACGCAATCAGCCTCCTCGCCCTGTCCGTGTCGTTGGCCGTGTCCGGCGCCACCTTCGCGGGTCCCGCCGCGCCGCTGCCGAAGGATCTGCCGCCGTTCGGCGAGGACAAGCCGCTGCCGGTCGCCCAGATCGAGAAGCGGGTGCTGGGCAACGGCCTGGAAGTGTGGGTGGTGCCGCGCGACGGCATGCCGCACGTGGACTACGTGCTGGCGGTGCGCAACGCCGGATTCGCCGCCGACCCGGCTGGCGCCAACGGTTTCGCCAGCCTGTTCGCCGGCCTGCTCACCGAGGGCACCGCCAAGCGCGATTCGCGCGCCATCGCCGAGACCGCGCAGGGCTACGGCGGCAGCGTCGGCGCAGGCGCCAGCAACGACGGCGTCACGGTCTATGCCGACGCCCTGGCCAGCCATGCCGCGCCGATGCTCGAACTGCTGGCCGAGATCGTGCGCAGCCCTTCGTTCCCCGAAAACGAGGTGCGGCTGGCGCAGGCCAACGCACTGCAGGCGCTCAAGGCCAATGAGGCGCAGCCTTCGTTCAAGGCCAACCGCGCGCTGCTGGCCGCCACCTATGGCGACCATCCCTACGCGCGCACCCAGCCGACCGAGGCCTCGATCGGCGCGGTCACTCCCGACCTGCTGCGCCAGGCCCACGGCCTGCGCTTCCATCCCGACCGCGCGCTGCTGGTGGTCACCGGACGCATCGATGCGCAGGAAGCCTTCCGCCTGGCCGAGGCCGCCTTCGGCGACTGGACGGTGGCCGGCGCGGAACCCCCGGAAACGCCTGCCGCCCGGCGCACCGCGCAGCCAAGCCGGGTGCTGATCCAGCGCGACGGCAGCGTGCAGTCGACCCTGCGCATCGGCCGTCCGGCGATTGCGGCGACCGATCCGGACTACGTGCCGGCGGTGCTGACCGGCACCGTGCTGGGCGGCGGCTTCTCCAGCCGCGTCAACCAGAACCTGCGCGAGGACAAGGGTTACACCTACGGCGCCAGCGCCGGCTTCGCACCGTCGCGCGTGGGCGGCCGCATCCAGGCCGGTGCCGACGTGCGCAACGAGGTCACCGGCGCGGGGCTGGAAGAGTTCTTCAAGGAGTTCACCCGCCTCGCCGCAGAGCCGGTGCCCGAAGAGGAACTGACCGACACCAAGCGCTACGTGGCCGGCGGCTACCTGATCGGCAACCAGATGCAGGGCTCGGTGGCCGCAACACTGGCCAGCAACTGGCTGGTGGGCCTGCCCTCGGATTACCTGGCCAACTACGTCCCCCGCATCCGCGAGGTCAGCGCGGAGCAGGTGCAGGCGATCGCGAAGGAGTACTTCGATCCGAAGGACCAGTCGATCATCGTGGTCGGCGACGCCGCCACCATCGCCGGACAGCTCGAGCCCTACGGCGAGTTCGACGTCCAGCGCTGATCGCGTCGCGCAGCGCCGATGTCACTGCGGGGAGCCGGCCATGGCTCCCCGTTCCGTTTCCGGGTGGACCGCCCCGCATGCGATCGCGGTGCGCGGGCGCCGCCGTCGCGCGGACCCCGGCATCAGCCAGCGTCGCGCCTTGCCGCCCACCAGGCGAAACCGGCCGCGGTGAAGAACATCAGCAGGCTGTACACCGCGGCCGGCACCGACATCGCCGCATTGCCGAGCACGTTGAGCGCGATGAAGATCGCCAGGGTGCCGTTGTGGATGCCGATTTCCATCGCGATCGCCAGCGCCTGTTTCTTCGGCAGCCGCAGCGCCAGCGGCGCCGCGTAGCCCGCGCCCATGCTGGCGAGGTTGAACAGCAGGCAGGCCAGGCCGACCACCGCGAACCAGGCCAGCAGGGTGCTCCAGGCCTGGACCACCGCTGCCACGATCAGCAGCGCCAGCACCAGCACCGACAACAGCCGCACCGGCTTCTCCATCCGGGCCGCGAAACCCGGCGCGAAACGGCGCACGGCCATGCCGATCGCCACCGGCATCACGATGATTACGGCCACCTCGATGATCTTCCGCACCGGCGGCGGCACGTACTGCCCGGCGCTGAGGAAGTATTCGAGCGACAGGTTGAGGATCACCGGCAGGGTGGCCAGGCACAGCAGGCTGTTGATCGCGGTCAGGGTGATGTTGAGCGCCACGTCGCCGTGGGCGAGATGGCTGTAGATGTTGGCGGTGGCGCCGCCCGGCGATGCGGCCAGCAGCATCAGGCCGACCGCCAGCTCCGGAGGCAGCCGGAACGCCAGCGCCAGGCCCAGCGCGACCCACGGCAGCACGCCGGTCTGCAGGAGCAGGCCCACCAGCACCGCGCGCGGGTAGCGCGCCACGCGCCGGAAATCGTCGATGGTCAGGCCCAGCCCCAGGCCGAACATGATCACGCCCAGGGCAAGCGGCAGCAGCAGGGTCGTCAGCAGGGATGCCTGCATCGTGGGGCGCTCCTCGGTGGCGGGTCAGGGCGTGGGCGGAGCGGCGCGCGGCCGGGCAAGGCGCGCGCCCGACCAGGCCGCGGGCAGCGGCAACAGCACGCCCAGTGCCGTCATCCATGCCGGGTGCGGCAGCATGGCCACATTGGCCAGCACGCCGGCCACGATCAGGGCGCCGACGGCGAGCGCCTCCCCGGTGCGGCGACGCCCGGCACGCGTCGCGGTCCAGCCCCCGGCCAGGGCCGCGAGCGTCCAGCCCATCAGCACCCAGGCCTGCTTGGCGGGACTGGCGGAGGCGACGATGCGCGCGAGGTCTTCTTCGGTCTCGAGCGTGACGCCCGGCGGCAGCGGGAACAGCGACATGCCGATGTATTCGAGCAGCAGCATCGTCGCCAGCGCCACCAGCAGGCCGAGCAGCACCGCGAGCGTCGAACGGACCATGCTCCCTCCCCGGAGATCGCCGGCGACGGGCGCGCGGCGGGTGGCCGGATACTAGCATCGGCGCCGAAGTGGCCGGGGGCGCCGGGCGGCAGCGCGCTCGGCACGCCGCCCCGAATGCGTCGGCCGGACACGAGACCGCCCGGCGCCTCTCGCGAGGTTGCCGGGCGGCCGATGGCGGATCGCGGCATCGTGCCGCGGACCCGCGGGACCTTACTCCAGCACCAGCTCCGCACTGCCGGAGAAGGTTTCCATCCGGATTTCGCCGTCGCCGCTGCCATAGGTGTGCTCGAAGCTCGAGCCCGGGCCGAAGCCGGGACGCTGGATGCTGGCCTGGGGCGCGCGCAGGTCGCCGCTGAAGCTCTCGCCGTGGACGCGCGCCGAGAGTGCGCGCGGCAGGCTCAGGCGGATGTCGCCGCTGACCGATTCGGCGTTGATCCTGCCTCCGGCGGCGAGGCCGCCGACGTAGCTGGCGTTGCCCGAGACGCTGGACGTGTCGAGCTTGCGCGCGGGTTCGCCGCGGCTGTCGATACGGATGTCGCCGGACACGGTCTCGGCCGAGATCTCGCCGCTGATCCGGCCGCGCAGCGCGATGTTGCCGCTGACGGTCTCGACATCCACCTTCTGGCTGTTGAGGTTGAGCTGCAGGTTGCCGCTGACGCTGCTGATGTCGGCCTGCCGCGGCGCGCCGACCGCCACGATGTCGCCGCTGACGCTTTCGATCTCCAGCGAACGGCCGGCCACGCCCTGTACGTCGATCTCGACGGCGACGCCCTCGACCTCGAGTTCCGCCAGTTGCGGCACCTGCAGGACCAGCGTGGTGGCTTCGGCGCGGCTGCTGTTGCGCGGATAGCGCACCTTGACCTCCAGGCTCCTGCGGTCGCCTTCGATCTGCAGGCGCTCCACGCCGTCGCCGAGGCTGCCGGTGATGCGCACTTCGTCGCGGTCCCAGGCGCGCACCTCGATGCGCCCCTTCACGTTGGACACGTCGATGCTGCCGCGTGGATCCAGCGGGCGGGTTTCGTTGATGGGCGTGGCGGCGATGGCGGGCGCCGCCGCCAGTGCGGCCAGCAGGCTGAGGGACAGGACTTTCATCGGGGTTCTCCTGGAAGGTGGCGTGCGTCAGGCGCTGGCGAGTTGCCGGGTGAGCGCCAGGCGGCGGGCATGGATGTGCTGCAGCCGCTGCAGCAGGAAGACGGCGTCGGGATCCTGCGCCAGCGCCTCGCGCACGGCGGCGGCGTTGGCGTCGAGTTCGAGCAGGCTGGAATAACCCGGGGTAGCGGGCCGCGGCGCCGGCAGTTCGCGCAGTGCGCCCCGGTATTCGCGGGTCATGGCTTCGGCCACGACCACCAGCGGGGCACCGGTGGCGGGACCGATCATGTCGGACGCAGGTGCCGGGGACACCGCGGCCGGAGCCGGGGGCTGGTCACCGGGACGCAGCTGCCAGCCGAGGCCCAGCGCCAGCGCAAGCACCGCGGCCAGGCACAGCATCCGCGGCAGGCCACGCCAGCGTCCGCTGGAGGACGGTGCGGGTCCCTGCGCCTGCGCCGGCGGTTGCTCGGCCAGGCGTGCCGCGATGCCGGGCCACAGGTCGCGGCCGGGCTCCTGCGCCGCGTGCAGCGCCCGCAGCTGCATGCGCAGCGCCGCGGGCAGGTCGTGTTCGTTGCGGGGGGTGTTCATTCCGAATCTCCAAGCCTGGTGCGCAACAGCCTGCGGGCGCGATGCAGCTGCGCCTTGGAACTGCCGACCGCCATGTCCAGCGCGGTGGCGATCTCTTCGTGGGTCCAGCCCTCGATGTCGTACAGCACCAGCACGGCGCGGGCCCGCGGCGGCAGGCTGTCCACCGCCTGCTGCAGGTCCATCGACAGGGCGGTGCGATGGCCGGCGGTGTCGCCGGTGCCCACCATGTCCAGGGCCTCGTCGTCGGCATCGATCGCCGGACCGGCGCGGCGGGTGCGCAGCTCCATCAGCGCGGTGTTCGCCGCCAGCCGGTGCAGCCAGGTGCCGACCGTGCTTTCGAACCGGAATCCGGGCAGGGCCTGCCAGGCACGGACGAAGGCCTCCTGGGTCAGGTCCTCGGCGCGACTGTGCTGGTGTCCCACCAGCCGCAGGATCACGCCGTGGACCCGGCCGACGTGGCGCCGGTACAGCGCCTCGAACGCGGTCGCGTCGCCGCCGGCGGACGCGCGCGCCAGGGCGTGGTCCACGTCGGCCGCCGTCGCGGCCTCGTCGAGGGATGCATTCATCGTCGCCATCAGCATATCGAGTCCGATGCCGGGACGCGGCGCAGGGTTTAAACGCGCCGCGGCGGCTTCGGCGTCCGCGGCTGGCCGCATAGCGCTCGGGGTCCGGTACGCGGCGGGCGGCGGAAGCGGAACCGTGAACGCGAGGCGCCGCCTTGCACGGGGCCATGTCCGCGCGGTGGGCAGTGCCCAAGTCGCGACGAAGGGCCTTGCAATCGCGACGGCGGTTGCTATCGTGCAATCGATTGCATCCGAGCGGATTCGCGTGTCTGTGCCGGTTGGGAGGCCGGTGGAGCATGGGCATTTCGTCGACCAGGCCCTGTGCGGCCGGCGCACCTCGCGCGCGCGCACCGGTCACCATGATTCATGAACCCGTCTGCCGTGGGTTGCCCTGGCGGCCGCGCGGCGTATCGTCCGGGCCTCGTCGACCCGGTCGCCGGACCGGTGGACGGGCCGGCCGGCCCGTCCGCACGACCCGAACCGCTGCATGGGCTCGCCCGGGAGGCCTGACTTGAAGCACACGATCACCCGGCGCGACGCGCTTCGCGCCACGATGGTGGGCGGGCTGGGACTGGCGACGGCAGGGCTTGTGTCCGCCGCCGATGTCGCCGCGCGGCCGCTCACGGGCAACCTGAAGCATTCCGTGGCGCGCTGGACGTTCGGAAGGATGCCCATCGCCGACCTGTGCCGGACGGTGAAGCAGATCGGCTTTTCCGCCATCGACCTGGTCGGCCCCGATGACTGGCCCACGCTGAAGGCCCATGGCGTGCACAGCTCGATGTGCAACGGCGCCGAACTCGGGCTGGAGAAGGGCTTCGCCGATCGCCGTTTCCACGACGAACTGGTGGCGCGCTATACCCGCCACATCGACCTCGTGGCCGATGCCGGCTATCGCAACCTGATCTGCTTTTCCGGCAACCGCAACGGCATGGACCCGGACGAGGGGATGGCCAACGCGGCCGCCGGCCTCAAGCGGATCCTCGGCCATGCCGGGAAGCGCGGCGTCCGGCTGGTGATGGAACTGCTGAACTCCCGGGTCGACCACCCCGACTATCTCTGCGACCGCTCCACCTGGGGCGTGGCGCTGTGCGAGATGCTGGATTCGGAGCATTTCGGCCTGCTCTACGACATCTACCACATGCAGATCATGGAGGGCGACATCATCGCCACCATCCGCCGCGACCATCGCTGGTTCGTGCATTACCACACCGCGGGCGTGCCGGGCCGGCACGAGATCGGACCGGAGCAGGAACTCAACTATCCGGCGATCTGCCGCGCCATCCGCGACACCGGCTTCGACGGGTTCATCGCCCAGGAATTCATGCCCTCGGCACCCGATCCGGTCGCCTCCCTGCGCGAGGCCATCCGCCTCTGCGACGTGTAAGACAACGCAACCCCAGGAACCAGTCATCCATGGCGAAAAATCATTACGACGCGATCGTCGTCGGCTCGGGCATCAGTGGTGGCTGGGCCGCCAAGGAGCTGGCCGAGAAGGGGCTCAAGGTGCTCATGCTCGAGCGCGGCCGCAACATCGAGCACGTCAAGGATTACGTCAACGCCCACAAGGAAACCTGGGACTACCCGCATCGCAACGTGCCCACCCAGGCGATGAAGGAAGCGCACCCGGTGCTGCGCCGCGACTACCCGCTGTCCGAGAGCACCTACGGGATGTGGGCGGACGAGAAGGAGTGTCCCTACACCGAAACCAAGCGCTTCGACTGGTTCCGCGGCTACCACGTCGGCGGGCGCTCGCTGATGTGGGGCCGGCAGAGCTACCGCTTCTCGCAGATGGACTTCGAGGCCAATGCGCGCGAGGGCATCGCCGTCGACTGGCCGATCCGGTACGAGGACCTCGCGCCCTGGTACGACCACGTCGAGACGTTCGCCGGCATCGCCGGTACCGTCGAAGGCCTGGACGTGCTGCCGGACGGCAAGTTCCTGCCGCCGATCCCGCTCAACGTGGTCGAGAAGGACGTCGCCGCCCGCATCCGCAAGGCCTTCGGCGGCAGCCGCCACATGATCCATTCGCGCACCGCCAACATCACCGAGCCGCGCCCCGAGCAGGGCAGGACCAACTGCCAGTACCGCAACAAGTGCATCCTGGGCTGTCCGTTCGGCGCCTACTTCTCGACCCAGTCGGCGACCCTGCCGGCGGCGATGCAGACCGGCAACCTGACCCTGCGACCGTTCTCGATCGTCAAGGAAGTGCTCTACGACAAGGACCGCAAGCGTGCGCGCGGCGTGGAGATCATCGATGCCGAGAACGGACAGACCTACGAGTACACGGCCAACGTCATCTTCCTCAATGCCTCGACCTTCAATTCCACCTGGGTGCTGATGAACTCGGCCACCGACGTGTGGGAAGGCGGGCTGGGCTCCTCGTCCGGCGAGCTGGGCCACAACGTGATGGACCACCACTTCGAGGTCGGCGCCCAGGGCGTCGTCGACGGCTACGACGACAAGTACTACTCCGGGCGCCGCCCCTGCGGCTTCTACATCCCGCGTTTCCGCAACGTCGGCAACGACCGGCGCGACTACCTGCGCGGGTTCGGCTACCAGGGCGGGGCAGGCCGGGAGGGCTGGTCGCGGGCCGTGGCCGAGCTGGGCATCGGCGCCGGGCTGAAGGAGGCGCTGAGCACGCCGGGCGCCTGGACCATCGGCATGACCGCCTTCGGGGAGATCCTGCCCTACCACGACAACACCATCCGCCTCGACCACAGCGTGCGCGACAAGTGGGGCCTGCCGGTGCTGGCCATGGACGTCTCGATCCGCGACAACGAGCGGGCGATGCGCAAGGACATGGCGGCCGATGCGGCCGAGATGCTGGAGGCGGCGGGCGTGCGCGACGTGCGGACCTACGACGGCAACTACGCGCCGGGCCGGGGCATCCACGAAATGGGCACCGCGCGCATGGGACGCGATCCGAAGACCTCGGTGCTCAACGCGCACAACCAGGTGTGGGACGCGCCCAACGTGTACGTCACCGACGGCGCCTGCATGACCTCGGCCAGCTGCGTCAATCCGTCGCTGACCTACATGGCGCTGACCGCGCGCGCCGCCGACCACGCGGTGCGCGAACTCAAGGCGGGGAACCTGTGATGGAACGTCGTGAACTGCTGAAACTGATCGCATCCGCCACCGGCGTGGCGATGGTCGGGATGCCGGCCTTCGTCCTCGGGCAGGCGCCCGCCGCGCAGGCCGCCGCCGGCTTCACCGCGCAGGACGTGGCGCTGCTGGACGAGATCGCCGAGGCGATCATTCCGCGCACCGACACTCCCGGGGCGAAGGACGCCGGCGTGGGTGCGTTCATGGCGCGATTCGTCGCCGACTGCTACGCCAGCGAGGACCAGGACGCGTTCCGCGCCGGGCTGGTGGATCTCGACCGGCGCGCCGGCGGCAGTTTCCTGTCGTTGCCGCAGGCCGGGCGCCTGCAGCTGCTGACCGGCCTGGACCGCCAGGCGGGCGAGCAGGCCCGCAATGCATGGGTGGCCGCGGATGGTTCGGGCAGCGGCAGCGGCGTGCACTGGTTCACGATGGTCAAGCAGCTGGTCATCTTCAGCTTCTTCACCTCGGAAGTCGGCGCGACCCAGGTGCTGCGCTACGAGCCGGTGCCCGGCCACTACGACGGCGACCTGCCCTACGAGCCGGGTACGCCGGCCTGGGCGACCCGGTGATGCGCGGGCCCTCGTCCCGCACGCGGCGGCGGGTTTCGGCCATGCGCGCGACCCTGCTGGCGACCGGCGTGCTGGCCGGCGCGCTCGCGCTGGCCCACGATCCGACCGCTGACCCGGAAAAGACCGAAGCCTGGACGCCGGTGCCACCGGTCGTGGCCACGCCCGTGGGCGCGGCGCCGTCGGACGCGGTGGTGCTGTTCGACGGCAGCAGCCTGGCGGCCTGGGAGTCGGAGCAGGGCGGCGAGGCCCCCTGGAAGGTCGCCGACGGCGTGGCGACCGTGGTGCCCGGCAGCAGGGGCATCCGCACCCGCCAGTCCTTCTGCGACATCCAGCTGCATATCGAGTGGCGCTCGCCGGCGGACAGTCGCGGCCACGACGGGCAGGACCGCGGCAACAGCGGCGTCTTCCTGCAGGAACGCTACGAACTGCAGGTGCTCGACAGCCACGACAATCCCACCTACGCCAACGGCCAGGCCGCCTCGATCTACAAGCAGGCGATTCCGCTGGTGAACGCCTCGCGCCCGCCGGGCGAGTGGCAGAGCTACGACGTGATCTGGAAGGCGCCGCGCTTCTCCGAAGGTGGCGGGCTGCTTGCCCCGGCTCGCATCACGGTGCTGCACAACGGCGTCCTGGTTCAGGACGACACCGTGATCGCCGGCCGCACCGAGTACCGCGGGGCGCCGAGTTACGAGCCGCACGGCTGCGCGCCGATCGCCCTGCAGGATCACGACTCCGAGGTCAGCTTCCGCAATATCTGGGTGCGGGAGCTGTAGGAACGCGCGAGGTCGGGTCCCCAGGCTGGCGGCATCTGCCGGTGCAGGCGCCGCCCCTGCGTGCGGCAGCGCTCAGCCCACCGGGTAGGCGAATCCGCTCAAGCCGAGTTCCGCCAGCACCTTGTCCAGGTGCTGGTAGGCCTCCGGCGTAGGGCCGGGGTAATCCCCGGCGATCGCCACGTTGCCCAGGTAGCCGATGTCCTCCATGCCTGCGGGCGTGCAGAAGTAGGCGGCCAGGACCAGGTTGCGCAGCCGCGAGAAGGCGCCGGCGATGCGCTGGAACCGCCTTGGGGTCTGTTCGCCGTAGTAGGCGATGTCGTCGATGATCGCCAGCTGCTGCGCCGTCTCCAGCGCGGTGAACGGCCTGGAGAAGCGCAGCGCAGCTTCGTCGTCGAGCCAGGCGAGCGCGGACAGGATCGTCAGCCGGTCGCGCTGCTGGTCGGGATAGGGCGCGCTCACCCATTCGTCGACCACCGACGGCACCTGCACGGCCGACGCCGAGGGCGACTTGCCTTCCGCCGGCACGATGATGTCCGACAGCAGGGCCAGCAGCGACAGCTGGGCCGGCGTCAGCGTCAGCGGCCAGGGCGTGTCCGGCGGAGTCATCAGGTCCGGATCCTTGCCGTAGCCCTCGGCCGTGATCGGCTGGAGATCCAGCTCCGGCCAATGGCCGGCATCGCCATCTGGCCCAGCCGGCGGCGTCGATGCGGCGGCGGGCAAGGCAGGCAGCATGGCGCTGGCCGCCAGTGCGGCCAGCAGCTTCAGCGACTCGCGCCGGGTCAGCCTGTTCGCATAGGCGGGCTCGACGCCGTCGGTTCCGGCAGGCATGGTCTGGTCCTCGCGTGGTGCCCACATCACAGCGCTCCCGCCTTGAGCTGGTCGCCCAGCCAGGCGCTGTTGCGCATCGCCAGCGTCATGATGGTCAGGGTGCAGTTCTTGTGCGGGTTGGAGGCGAACACGCCGCCGTCCATCACGAACAGGTTGGGACAGTCCCAGGTCTGGCCCCACTGGTTGGTCACCGAGTCCTCGGGCGAATCGCCCATCCGGGTGGTGCCCACCTCGTGGATGATCTCGCCGCCCTTCTTGATCGCGTCTTCGGGCGCAGGCAGCTCGCCCACGGTCGCGCCCATCGTCTCCAGGATGGCCTTGGCGGTCTTCAGGCCGTGCGCGACCTGCTTGAGTTCATGCTCCGACCAGCGCCAGTGGAAACGCGGGACGGGAATGCCCCACTTGTCCGTGACCTGCGGGTCGATATCCATGTAGCAATGCTCGTTCGGCAGCATCTCGCCGCGCAGTGCGAAATGCACGTAGGCGCCGTAATGCGCGCGCACCTGCTGCTTCAGCGCGGGGCCGTAGCCCTGCAGGTCGCCGCTCACGTACGCCCCGGGTTCGCCGAAGCGCCCGCCGAGTTCGAAATGGTAGCCGCGCGGGAAATCCAGTTCGCCCCTGGCCTGGGCCTCGTGCCCCCACCACGGAATGAACAGGTGGTTGGCGGTGTGGCCGTCCTCGTTGTAGCGCGGCCGGTCCATCAGCGCCGGGACGAGCGCCGACAGGCCGGCGCCGGTGGAGTCCATCAGGTTGCGGCCGACCTGGCCGCTGGAGTTGGCCAGGCCATCGGGGTGGCGGGCGGTCTTGGAGTTGAGCAGGATGCGCGCCGACTCGCAGGCGCTCGCGGCCAGCACCACCACCTTCGCGTCCAGCCGCCGTTCGGTGCCCGTCTTCTTGTCGATATAGGTCACGCCCGTGACCTGGCCGCCGGCATCCGTGGCCACGGTCCTGACCATGGCGTCGGTGACGATCCGCAGGCGGCCGGTCGCCTGCGCCATCGGCAGCAGCGAGGTGGTGGTCTGGAACGCGGCGCCGATCGAGCAGCCGTAGCCGCAGGGCGTGGCCCAGAAGCAGGGCGCGCGCTCGTCCAGCGGCCGGGTCAGCACGGCCCGGTGCATCGGCACCGCGGCGATGCCGTGCTTCTTCGCCGCGGCGGCGATCAGCAGTTCGGGGATTCGCGGCATCGGGGGCGGTTGCAGCACGCCTTCCGCGGATGGCGGCATGTCGTCCAGGCCGGTGTTGGTGCCGCAGACGCCGATCAGTGCCTCGGTCCTGTCGTACCAGGGCGCGATGTCGCCGTACTCGAAGGGCCAGTCGGCGCCAAGGCCATCGCGGCTCTTGCCCTTGAAGTCGTGCTCGCTGAAGCGCAGCGAATAGCGGCCCCAGTGGTTGGTGCGACCGCCCAGCATGCGGGCCCGCCACCACAGGAATTCGGTGCCTTCGGCGGTGGTGTAGGGCTCGTCCGGCACCTCCCAGCCACCATGGACGGTGGAGTCGTAGAAACCGAAGTCCTTGTCCGGCGTGGACGCGCCCATCAAGGGCGCGTCGGCATTGGGCCGGAACATCGGCGTTTCCGTCCGCGGATCGTAGTGGCGGCCGGCTTCCAGCATCAGCACCTTGTGGCCCTGGCGGGTCAATTCGTACGCGGCCATGGCGCCACCGGCGCCGGAGCCGACGACCAGCACGTCGTGGGCGAAATCGTTCATCGCTTCAGTTCTTTGATCTTGAGGTTCTTGAACCACACCACGTCGCCGTGGTCCTGCAGGCCGATATGGCCGCTCTCGTTGGCGGCGAAGCCGGCCCAGCCGGCGAACTTGCTGGCGGCCACCAGCCGCTTCCACTCGGCGCCGTGGATCTCCACCGATGCCGTCTGCACGCCGTTCTGCCAGATCGTCAGCCGGCCCTGGTCGAGCAGGATGCGCACCCGGTTCCACTCGCCCGCGATCCTGTGCGAGGCCGCGGGCGAGGCGATCATGTCGTAGAGCGAACCGGACAGATGGGTGTCGAGCTTGTTGTCGGGATGGCGCTCGTTGTCCAGGATCTGGATTTCAGGCGCGTGCGAGTAGATGTGCTCGCCGGTTTCGTCGGCCAGGACGAAGATCCCGCTGTTGCCGCCTTCGGCGATCTTCCAGTCCAGGCGGAGGTCGAAATCCCGGTACTTGGCCCTGGTCAGGATGTCGCCGCCGCCCGCGCCGGCCAGCTTGATGGCGCCGTCCTCGACGACCCACTTGTCGCTCAGTCCGTCGCCCTTGAAGTTGCGCCACTGCGACAGGTCCTTGCCGTCGAACAGCAACCGCCAGCCGTCGGCCCGTTCCTGGCTGCTCAGCTGGTTGTCGCCGGCGATGCGTTCGCCGAGGAAGGCAGCGCCCGCCTTGACGACGGCGGCGGCATCGCGCGGAAGGTCGTGCTCGACGATGTACCAGGTCACGCCCGCGTCCGCGGCGGCGGGCAGGATGGCATCCCAGTCGAGCACGCCCTGGCCCACGGCGGTGAAGCCCTGTTCGTTTTCGGCCTGGCCCTCCGGCGCGTTGTCCTTGGCGTGGACCGAGTAGACGCGGCCGGGGAACTTGCCGAGGAACGCCGCCGGATCGCGACCGGCGCGCGCCACCCAGGCCAGGTCCAGTTCGACGGCAAGCGCCGGGCCGGCCGCCTCGAACAGCAGCTCCAGGCCCGTCGTGCCCTCGAAGTCGACCAGCTCGAAGTCGTGGTTGTGGTAGGCCAGCCGCATGCCCATCGACTGCAGGCGCGCGGCCAGCGTGCCCAGCTCGCGGCCCAGCGCGCGCCAGCCGTCCGCGTCGGCCGGCCGCTCGTCCTGCTGCAGCCAGGGCACGACGAGCACGCGGTTGCCGATGGCGCGGTGGAATGCCACTACCTCGTCCAGGTTGTCGCGGAGTTCGGGCAGCGACACATGGGCCGCGATCGCCTCGATCCCGTACCGGTCCAGCAGCCGCTTGAGATCGTCCGCCGTGGCGTCCTGCGTCCCGACCGTCTCCACCGCGCGGATGCCCGCGTCGTGGACGATCTTCAGCTGGTCCTCGAGCGAGCCGGCATTGCGCAGCGTGTACATCTGCACGGCGAGGGGGCGGGCGCCGGCATCGCCCTGTTGCGCGAGGGCCGGCAGGGTGGCGAAGAGCGCGAGCGCAGCGGCCGCAAGCCTGCGCAGGGTGGGGATCGTCATGGTGTCCTCCGGAAGTCGGGTGACGGCGGATGGGAATCCACCCCGCGCGTGTCGCGCTGCAGGCGGGCGGAACCGGCGCGGCCGGCGAGGGATCCCGGCGCGCGGCGGAAGATCAGGCGATCGGCGTCCACGCGCGCGACCGGGCCGAAGCGATGACGCGATCGACGATCAGCGCCGAGCGCAGGCCGTCCTCGAAGGTCGGCAGTCCTTCCGGGCGTTCGCGCGCGATCGCCTGGTAGGTGTCGGCGACGAAGGCCTCGAAACAGTTGGCATAGCCCTGCGCATGGCCGGCGGGCAGCACCGACAGCCGCCGCTGCTCGGCGCTGCCGGCGCCCGGCCCGCGCACGAACACTTCCTCGCGCTGGTCCGGATAGCCCATCCACAGCCGCTCGCAGTCCTCCTGGTCGAAGGCCACGCTGGCCTTCGCGCCGTCGATCTCGAACCACAGGCGGTTGCGGCGCCCCGCCGAGACCTGGCTGACCGTGACCGTCGCCAGCGTGCCGTGGCTGGTCCTGAACATGGCGGCGGCCACGTCCTCGCTGGACACCGCCTGGGTGCCGCCGCCGGCCGCGGGCGTGGTGAAGCTCTTGCCGGTGGCCGCGGCGCGCTCGGCGATCACGGTCTCGAACACCGCGCTGACTTCGGCGAAGCGCTCGCCGCCCACCCATTCCACCAGGTCGCACCAGTGCGAGCCGATGTCGGCGAACACGCGCGAGGCGCCGCCCAGGGCGGGATCCACGCGCCAGTTGTTGCTGGCCGGATCCAGCAGCCAGTCCTGCAGGTAGCTGCCGTGGATCAGCCGCAGCGGGCCGATCTCACCGGCGGCCACGCGCGCACGCGCCTCGCGCACCACCGGGTGGTAGCGATAGACGAACGGGACCGTTGCGACCAGCCCGGTCGACGCGGCCAGCGCCGCAAGGGCACGCGCGTCGTCCAGCGTGGTCGCCAGCGGCTTTTCGCAGACCACGTGCTTGCCGGCATCCAGCGCGGCCTGCGCCATCGGCCGGTGCAGATGGTTGGGCGTGCACACGTGCACGACCTGTACCTGCGGATCGGCGATCGCATCCTCGATCCCCCCGTAGGCGCGCGCCACGCCCCAGGACTGCGCCACTTCCTGCGCACGGGCGGGCGAGGACGCGGCGACGCCGCGCACCACCGCGCCCGCCAGCACCGCCGCGCGGCGGTGCACCGCACCGATCATCCCGGTGCCGACGATGGCGACTCCAAGCGTTCCCATCGCGCCGGCCTCAGTGCGCGGAGGCCGCGGCGGGTGCCCCGGCGCGCCCCTCGCGGAACAGCAGCAGGAAGGCCACCAGCACCACGAAGGCGACCCCGGCCGGGAACAGCCAGATCCGCTCCCAGTCCGGACCGGCCTCGGTGGTGTAGTACTCGACCACCGCGCCGGACAGGAAGGTGCCGATCAGCATGCCCACGCCGTAGGTGGCCAGGGTGATGAAGCCCTGCGCGCTGCTGCGGAATTTCTGCCCGGCGTGCGCGTCGGTGTAGATCTGGCCGGTGACGAAGAAGAAGTCGTAGCAGATGCCGTGCAGCACGATGCCGATCACCAGCAGGGCGAAGCCCGCTTCCGCGTCGCCGAAGGCGAACATCACGTAGCGCAGCACCCACGCCGCCATGCCCACCGCCAGCATCACCTTCACCCCCAGCCGCACGAACAGGAACGGCATGGCCAGCATCAGCAGCACTTCCGACACCTGGCCCAGCGACTGCAGCCCGGCCGCGCCGCGCACGCCCACGTCGTTGAGGAAGGGGTTGGTGAAGTTGTAGTAGAACGACAGCGGGATGCAGATCGCGATCGAGGCCAGGAAGAACACCAGGTAGGCGCGCGACTTGAGCAGGTGCAGCGCCGCATCCAGCCCGAGGATCTCGCCCAGCTTCGCACCCCGCTCGCGCGCCAGCGGCGGCGTGTGCGGCAGGGTCAGCGCGTACAGGCCCAGCACCGCCGAAGCGATCGCGGCCATCTTGAAGGTGAAGTCCAGGCGCTGGGTCTGCTCCCAGCCCAGCCAGCCGATCAGCACGCCGGCGACGATCCAGCCGATGCTGCCGGCCACGCGCACCGGGGGGAACTGCTTCTCCGGCGACTGCATGTGCCGCATCGCGATGCTGGTGGCCAGCGCCAGGGTCGGCATGAACAGCAGCATGTAGCCGAACACGAACCCGGAGAACGTATTGAAGCTGGTGGCCGTCGATGCGCCCCACATCAGCGCCGCGCCGCCCAGGTGCAGCAGGGCGAGGATGCGCTGCGCGGCGAAGTAGCGGTCGGCGATCAGCCCGACCAGGAACGGCGCGACGATCGCGCCGACCGACTGGCTGAGGAACGCCGTCGCCACCTGGCTGGCGCTGGCCTGCAGGGGGCCATTGACCAGGTACGTGCCCAGGGTCACGAACCAGGCGCCCCAGATGAAGAACTGCAGGAACATCATCACGCCAAGGCGCGACATCGTGGCCGTCATTGCATCCCCTCCCAGGGTGGTGCCCGCATCAAGCGGTATGGATTCAAAGCCCCAGCATGCCGCGCAGCGCCTTCGGGTCGGCGCCGCCATCGGCAAAGTCGTCGAACGCGCGTTCGGTCACGCGGATCAGGTGCTCGCGGATGAAGGCCGCGCCCTCGCGCGCGCCGTCCTCCGGGTGCTTCAGGCAGCACTCCCACTCCACGACCGCCCATCCGGGAAAATCGTACTGGGCCAGCTTCGAGAAGATCGCCTTGAAGTCGACCTGCCCGTCTCCGAGCGAGCGGAACCGGCCCGGGCGGTCGATCCAGCCCTGGTAGCCGCCATACACGCCGCTGCGCGCGTCGGCGCGGTACTCGGCGTCCTTGGCGTGGAACATGCCGATGCGCGCGTGGTAGCGGTCGATGAAGCCCAGGTAGTCCATCTGCTGCAGCAGCAGGTGGCTGGGGTCGTAGAGGATCTTCGCGCGCGGGTGGTGGTCGACCGCGTCGAGGAAGCGCTCGAAGGTCGCGCCGTCGTGCAGGTCCTCGCCAGGGTGGATCTCGTAGCACAGGTCGACGCCGCAGTCGTCGAAGGCATCGAGGATCGGGCGCCAGCGGCGGCCGAGTTCGGCAAAGGCCTCGTCCACCAGGCCGGGCGGGCGCTGCGGCCAGGGATAGAGGTAGGGCCAGGCCAGGGCGCCGGAGAAGGTGGCGTGGGCCGTGAGCCCCAGGCGCTGGCTGGCCTTGGCGGCCAGCTTGAGCTGGTCCACCGCCCAGGCCTGCCGGGCGGCCGGATTCCCGCGCAGGCGTTCCGGGGCGAAGCCGTCGAACAGGGCGTCGTAGGCCGGGTGCACGGCCACCAGCTGGCCCTGCAGGTGGGTCGACAGTTCGGTAATCCGGATCCCGTGTCCGGCCAGCATGGCGGCCAGGTCGTCGCAATAGGCTTGGCTCTGCGCCGCCTGGGCGAGGTCGAAGATGTGCGGGGTACTGGTCGGTAACTGGACGCCGCGATACCCGAGTCCCGCGGCCCAGCCCGCGAGGGTGTCCAGCCGGTCGAACGGGGCCCGGTCGCCAATGAACTGGGCCAGGAACAGCGCCGGGCCCTGCAGTGTCCGCATGCCGAACCACCCTGATGCAATCGATTGCATCCGATCCTAGCATGCGATGATCGGGGCACGCGTTGTGCACTGCATCGGACGCTTCGGGGACCGGGACATGGCCACCATCTACGACATCGCCAGGCACGTCGGCGTCTCGGCAGGCACCGTGTCGCGCGCGCTCTCGCGCCCGGAGAAGGTCCTGCCGGACACGCGCAGGCGCATCGAGCAGGCCGCCGCCGCGCTGGGCTATGTGCCCAACGCGTCGGCGCGGACGCTCAAGACCCAGCGCTGCGGCAAGATCCTGATCACGGTGCCGGATATCGGCAACCCGTTCTTCGCACGGATCCTCAAGGGCGCGGAGGAAGCCGCGCAGGCGGCGGGCTACGCGGTCCTGCTCGGCGATACCGAGCACCAGGCCGAGCGGGAGGAGCGCTACGCGCAGATGCTGCCGCGCAACCAGGCCGACGGCATGATCGTGCTCGGCCACCGCCTGCCGCCGACGGCGCGGGAGATCGTCCGCCAGCTCGGCGCCAAGGCACCCGTGGTCAATGGCTGCGAGTTCGATCCGACCCTGGGCATTCCCAGCGTCCACATCGACAACGCGGCCGCGGCGCGTGCGGCGATGGCGCATCTGTACGCGCTGGGGCATGCCAGGATCGCGGTGGTCGGCGGTCCGCCCGACAACCCGCTGCATCGCCAGCGCTTGGAAGGCGCCCGGGCGGCGGCGCTGGCGTACGGCCGGCTGGACTCGCTGGTTCCGGTGCCGGGGGATTTCTCGGTGGAATCGGGCTACCAGGCCGCGAGGCGCGTGCTGGGCGAACACGCCGCGCCGACCGCCGCATTCTGCTTCAGCGACCAGATGGCGCTGGGGGTGCTCGCCGCCTGCAGGGACCTGGGCATCCGCGTGCCGGAGGACTTCTCGGTGGTCGGCTTCGACGACCTGGCCTCCTCGCGCTACCTGAGCCCGCCGCTGACGACGATCAGCCAGCCCATGCACGAGATCGGCGTCCGCGCGGCCAGGCTGTTGCTCGCGATCCTGCGCGCCGAGGACGTCCCCCGCCAGCAGACCCTGGACTTCAGCCTGATGCTCCGGGGATCGACCGCACCGCCGCCAGGGCGCGCCTGACGGCCCGGGAGGGGTCGCGCTCGCCCAAGGGCGACGGCCGCGGGACGGCCGGTGGCGGGCCGAGGGTCGGCGACACCGGCCGCCGCTGGGAAGCAGCGGTGCGGCCATGGGCCCCACGGAACCGGAACGGGCGCGGCTCCCCGGCTAAAATGGGGGATTCCCCGCAAGCGCCGAGCCAGCCGTGAGCCACGCCCCCACCACCATCAAGCAGGACGACCTGGTCCAGTCGATCGCCGACGCCCTCCAGTACATCAGCTACTACCACCCGGTCGACTACATCCGCAATCTCGCCGCCGCCTACGAGCGCGAGGAGTCCCCGGCGGCCAAGGACGCGATGGCGCAGATCCTGATCAACTCGCGCATGTGCGCCGAAGGCCACCGCCCGATCTGCCAGGACACCGGCATCGTCACCGTGTTCCTGGAAGTGGGCATGGACGTGCGCTGGGAGGGCTTCACCGGCTCGCTCGAGGACGCCGTCAACGAGGGCGTGCGCCGCGCCTACAACCACCCGGACAACAAGCTGCGCGCCTCGGTGCTGGCCGATCCGGCCGGCAAGCGCCAGAACACGAAGGACAACACCCCGGCCGTGGTCAACATGAAGATCGTCGCCGGCGACAAGGTGGACGTGATCGTCGCGGCCAAGGGCGGCGGCTCGGAGGCCAAGAGCAAGTTCGCCATGCTCAACCCATCCGATTCGATCGTCGACTGGGTGCTCAAGACCGTGCCGACCATGGGCGCGGGCTGGTGCCCGCCGGGCATGCTCGGCATCGGCATCGGCGGCACCGCCGAGAAGGCGATGCTGCTGGCGAAGGAATCGCTGATGGAGCCGATCGACATCCAGGACCTGATCGCCCGCGGCCCGTCCAACCGCGCCGAGGAACTGCGCCTGGAGCTGTACGAGAAGGTCAACGCGCTCGGCATCGGTGCCCAAGGGCTGGGCGGCCTGACCACGGTGCTCGACATCAAGGTCAAGGACTATCCGACCCACGCGGCCAACCTGCCGGTGGCGATGATCCCCAACTGCGCCGCCACCCGCCATGCGCACTTCACCCTCGACGGCAGCGGCCCGGTTGCGCTGGACCCGCCCTCGCTCGAGGACTGGCCGACGCTGACCTACAACCCGCAGAACGCGCGCCGCGTCGATCTCGACACGATCACCCGCGAGGAAGTCGCCACCTTCAAACCGGGCGAGGTGCTGCTGCTCAACGGCAGGATGCTCACCGGCCGCGACGCCGCGCACAAGCGCATGGTCGACATGCTCAACAGGGGCGAGCCACTGCCGGTCGACCTCAACGGCCGCTTCATCTACTACGTCGGCCCGGTCGACCCTGTGCGCGACGAGGTGGTCGGCCCGGCGGGCCCGACCACGGCCACGCGCATGGACAAGTTCACCGAGCAGGTGCTGGCGCAGACCGGACTGCTGGGCATGATCGGCAAGGCCGAGCGCGGCCCGGCGGCGCGCGAGGCGATCGCCAAGCACAAGTCGGTCTACCTGATGGCGGTCGGCGGCTCGGCCTATCTGGTGTCGAAGGCGATCCGTGCGTCGAAGGTCGTCGGCTTCGCCGACCTGGGCATGGAGGCGATCTACGAGTTCGAGGTCAAGGACATGCCGGTGACCGTCGCGGTCGATTCCACCGGCGAGTCGGTGCACCAGACCGGGCCGAAGCAGTGGCAGGCGCGGATCGGCAAGATCCCGGTGGTCGAGATCGCCTGACGCGCTCGAGCGGAGCCGGCCAGGCGCCGGCTTCGCGCCGCCCCCGCGGGCGGCTCCAGCGTGCGGCGAGTCCTGCGGCAGGCCATACTCGGGCTTCCCGTCCGCAGGGCAGTCCCGCATGAGCGTCATCCTTTACGGTTCCCCGAGCACGGCATCGCTGGTGGTGCACTGGCTGCTGATCGAGCTCGGGATTGCACACGACCTGCGCATGCTCGATTTCGACCGGCGCGAGCAGAAAGCGCCCGACTATCTGGGACTCAACCCGCAGGGCCGGGTGCCGACCCTGGTGATCGACGGCCAGGTGCTGACCGAGTCGGCTGCGATCGCCATGCACCTGGCCGACCTGCATCCCGAAGCCGGACTCGCGCCGGCGGTGGGCACGCCCGAACGCGCGGCCTGGTACCGCTGGATGCTGTTCTGCGCCTATACCCTGATGCCGGCCTACCGGCGCTGGTTCTACCCGCACGAACCGGCGGGCGAGGACCAGATCGCGCAGGTGCAGGCGCGCGCGCTGGCCGAGATCGAGGCCGCCTGGGAGCAGGTGGACGCGCACCTGGCGCACAACGGCCCCTACCTGCTCGGCGACCGCCGCAGCGCCGCGGACTTCGTGCTGACCATGCTGATGCGCTGGTCGCGCAACATGCCGCGGCCCAGCGACAGCTGGCCGGCACTGGCCGAACACGCGCGGCGGATGAAGGCGCTGCCGTCGTTCGCCGAGGTCTATCGCCGCGAGGGGCTCACCGACTGGACCTGACCGCCACGGCCGCGTCGCGCAGGTAGCGGCTCGGTCGACGCGGTCCCTCGTCGCGTCGCCCGCGGCTGCGCCGCCGGCCGCTACACCTGCGAACGCAGCGGGCGGACCAGTTTCTCGGCTATCTTCTGCCGCAGCGGCCGGCGCTTCCAGGTGTCCAGGTCGTACTGGCGGGCCTGCTCGAGGTCGCGCTCGAAGGCCCCGGTCATGCGCGCGGCGAAGTCGCGGTCGTAGACGTTGAGGCTGGCCTCGTCGTTGAGCCGGTACGAGCGGATGTCGAAGTTGGTCGAGCCCACCGACACCAGTTCGCCATCCACCACCAGCAGCTTGACGTGGATCATCGTCGGCCGGTACTCGTGGATCTCGACGCCGCCGGCCAGCAGTTCGCCCCACGAGGCCTTGGACGCGTGGCGCACCGTCTCCGAATCGATGTGCTCGCCAGGAAGCAGGACGCGCACGCGCACGCCGCGCTTGCGCGCGGCCAGCAGGGCCTGGGCGATCAGCGGATCGGGCACGAAGTAGGCCGCGCACAGGTCGATGCTGGTGCAGGCCGCGGCGATCGCGGTCAGGTACATCAGGTGCATGCTCTCGCTGCCGCCGGCGGGCGAGGCGATGAACAGGTGCGCATCCATGTCGCCGGCCGGCTCGAGCGCGGGAAAGTAGTCCTCGCCGTTGAGCAGCTCGCCGGTGGTCTTGATCCAGTTGTCGTTGAATGCCGCCTGCATCTGCGCCACCACCGGGCCTTCGACGCGGAAGTGGGTCTCGCGCCAGTGCTCGGGATCCTGCGCATGGCCGGTCCACTGGTCGGCGATGCCGACGCCGCCAGTGAAGCCGATGCGTCCATCCACCACCAGCAACTTGCGGTGGGTGCGGTTGTTCAGGCGGCTGATGTTGTACCAGCGCAGCGGACGGTAGCGTTCGACCCGCACCCCACCGTCCTGCATCGTCTCCAGCAGCTCGTCGTCCATCTTCAGGCTACCGGCCCAGTCCACCACCAGGTGCACGCGCACGCCCGCCCGGGCGCGCTCGCACAGCGCGTCGGCGAGCTTGCGGCCGATGTCGCCCGACCAGTAGATGTAGGTCTCCATGGTGATGTTCTGGCGGGCGGCGCGGATGGCCTCCAGCATCGCCGGAAAGATCTCGTCGCCGTTGTGCAAGGGCTCGACGCGGTTGCCGTGCAGGATCCCGGGTCCGAGCAGTACCGACATCTCGCGCCGGAACTGCGGGTCGCACACGCCGTGGCGGTGTTCGACCTTGCGCTCGATCTTCTTCTCGGGCGTGGAGAAGTTCATCGCCAGCGCTGCCGCCACGATGGTCGCCACGATCGTCAGTGCGATGGTCCAGCCCATGTCGGGTTCCCGTGTATGCCGCGAGTGGGAGTCAGTCGGCGACCCGCGGCGCGAACCATTCCTGCAGCGAGATGCCGAGGCCCACGTAGGTCGCCTTGTGGTTGTAGTCGATCAGGCTCTCGCCATAGCCGTGGAAGACCTGCAGGCGACCGCGCATCGGCAGCGACTCGTGGATCGGAAAGCCCCAGTCGAATTGCACCGCACCGTGCGAACGGTCGCCGCCGCGCAGGGAGTGGCGCGCCATGAGCGAGAATTCGTTGCGCCCGCGCACGTGCGTGAGGGTGAGGTCGCCGCGGCCGACGTAGTCCTCGATGCCCGGGTTGTCGTCGTCGTCTCCGTCGCTGATGCGGATCCAGGGACGCAGCATCAGCGCCCAGTTGTCCCGGTCCAGACCGATGTTGAACATGATCCGGTTCCAGCTGCGCGAGAGCGGGTCGCCGCGGCCGTTGGACTGGTGGTTGATCCCGACCGCGGCCATGCGCCCGTTCCAGCCGCCGAGGCTGTAGCCGTTGCGGAACACCAGCAGCACCTCCGGCTCGTAGTTGGTCTCGCGGAACGGACGCGACTGCTCCGCGTTGTACACCTGCCAGCGCGAGCTCTGGGTATAGCCCAGCCAGATGTCGCCGTTGTCGCCGAACAGGTTCTCCACCGCCTTGGTCTTGAAGCTGAGCTGGAACTTCGTTTCCAGCGCGTCGAGTCCCTGCGGCGTGGTGACCGTGTTGTCCGGATTGGGCGAGGCGGGCGTGTCGTTGACGTCAGAAGTCCAGAACACCGGCATCAGGTAGACCGGCTTGTAGACGCGGAAGTTGAACAGGCCCAGCTTGGAGTCGCGCGCCAGCTCCCAGCGGCTGTCGAGCAGGGAACCGCGGCCGACGTTGGCCAGTGCCGATTCGTCCGGCTCCTCGTGCGCGAACAGGTTTCGGGCCCCGCGCTCGTCGCGCGCCTTGGCGGCGTCCAGCGCCGCCCGTGCGCGCTCCGCAGCGCCGTCGGCCTGCAGCGGGTCGGGCGCGGCGCGGCCGGCCAGCGCGTCGTAGCAGGCGAGGCGGGCCGCGTCGACCTCGAGCGCCGCGCAGGCCTCCAGGGTGGTCGGCGTCTGCGCCAGGCAGGGGGCTGTGGCCGCGGCCAGAAGGGCCAGGGCGGCGTTACGGGATGCGCGAGGGGTCATGGATTGCCGGTGGGAGGTTCGAGGAGGTTGGTGTCGGCAGCGGCCTCCTGCTGGGCCTGCGCCAGCTGGCGGTCGATGTCGCGGTTGACCGAGGTGTCGGCGATCGCACCGTTGACCGGTTCGACCTGCGCGGAAGGCGCATCGTCGACCGCCGTGCGCACGTTGAGGATGTGGTAGGTGGTGCGCGGCGCTTCGATGCCGGCCTCGGCGAAGGCGGCCTTGACCCGGCGGATGGCCTCGCTGCGCACCTTGCCCAGGTCGCTGCTGCGCTGGTCCACCCAGCCGAAAAAGCGCAGCACGATGCCGCCCGGTCCGTACTCGTGCACCGTCCAGGACGGGCCCGGATCCTGCAGCAGGCCGTCGATGCCGCAGATCTGTTCCAGCGCCAGCGACTGCGCGCTGCGGATCGACTGGGCCAGGTCGATCGGGATGGTGAAGTCGAAACGACGGTTCGGATTGCGCGAGTAGTTGAGGATGATCGCCTTGAACACCAGCGCGTTGGGCAGGCGCAGCTCGTTGCCTTCCATGGTCATCAGCACCGTGGTGCGCGAATGCAGGGCCACCACCTTGCCCTCGTTGCCGTCGATTACCACGTGGTGGCCGGGGGCGAAGGGCTGGCGCAGGCTCAGCAGGATACCGGCCACGTAGTTCTCGGCGATGTCCTTGAACGCGAAGCCCAGCACCAGGCCGACCACGCCGGCCGAGCCCAGCACCGCGGTGACCAGCGCGGTGGCGTTGAGCAGGTTGAGCGCGACCACCACGCCGAACAGCACGATCACCGCGCGCACCACGTTGCGGATCAGCCCGTTCATGTACGGGTTGTCGGTGCGCAGCCGGAGCAGGTGCAGGCGGCGCGAGACGAAGCCGGCGAGCCAGGCCGCGAAGGCGACGATCAACACCGCCACGGCCAGCAGCGGCAGCCATGCGATGAAGGCGGTCAGGCCGGCCGAGAGCTTGTCGAAGGCGAAGTCGAAGCGGCCGCGCAGGTCGGTCTCGGGCGGCGGCAGGGGCTGGGCGAGGTCCGTCGCGGTCGCGCCCCCGGCAGCGGGCTCGTTCGCGGTCGGCGCTGCGGGCGGCGCCTCCTGCATGGCCAGCGCGGGCGCGGCCGCCAGCAGCAGAATCGACAGCAGGAGGGCGAACGCGCGCACGGGGCGCCACGACGGTGCGGGCATGGGGGAGGGGCGTCGGAAAAGCGGCAGTCTAGCCATGCGATGGGAAGGCGGCGTCAATCGGCCCACCAGGCCAGGGCGAAGACGCCGACCATGGCGAAGGCCAGGGTCAGCTTGAGCACGATGCCGACGAAGATCCCGAACCAGGTGCCGATGCCGACGCGCGTGGCGTGGCCGAGGTGGCGGTGCGCGATGCCGCGCCGGTCGATCAGTTCGCCGGCCACCGCGCCCAAGAACGGCCCGGCGAACACGCCGACCAGGCCGAACAGCAGCCCGACCACGGTCCCGACCAACGCCCCGATCATCGCCAGTCGGCTGGCGCCCACCCGTCGGGCGCCCGCGGCGGACGCGAGGAAATCGACGCCGATCGAGACCATGGTGAGGACGGCCAGCACCAGCAGGGTCCAGCCGCCGATCTGCTGGAAGTCGCCGGCCCATGCCGCCAGCAGCATGCCGGCAAACACCAGGGGCAGGCCGGGAATCGCGGGCAGGACCGTTCCGGCGATCCCGACCAGGACCAGCAGCACCGCCAGCGCGTAATAGAGCGATTGGGTATCCATGGAAGCTCCCGTGGCGGCGCAAGCCGCCCCGGCATTCTGGCAAAAAAAGAGGGCCACCCCTCGGGGTGGCCCTCGATGCGGACCGGACGCGACGCCGCGCCATGCGACGTCGGCCCGGATACCTGGATCAATAGGCCCAGGCGCGTCCGTTCTGCACGCGTACGTACGAACCTTCGCGGATGCCGTCGAGGTCGGCCTGGTGCAGCGCGACGGTGCGGCCGTCGTCCATGCGGACGTGGACCGTATAGCCGCTGCGGTTGCCTTCGACGCGGTTCTGGATGGCGTTGCCGGCGATGGCGCCGCCAGCGGCGCCCGCGGCGGTGGCGACATTGCGGCGGCCCTGGCTGTCGGTGTTCTTGCGGGCCAGTTCCTTGGCGGCGACGGCACCGACGATGCCGCCCAGCACCGGTCCGGCGATGTTGGTGCCGGTATCGCGCGAGGCAGCCTGGATCGAGACGACGGTGCCGCAGTCGTAGCAGCGGCCCGACGGCGGGGCGGGGGAGGTCGTGCCATAGCCCGAACCGTAGCCGGGCGAGGTGCTGGCGCAGCCGGCCAGGGCCAGCGTGGCGACGGCGGCGACACAGGTCATGCGGATGTTCATCGGTGACTCCTGGTTTCCGGGGGGCCGGGCCGCGCGTGGCGGCACGGTCGGATACTGGAAGCGCAGCGGTGAACATCGCGGCAACATCGACGTCGCCGAGGCACCGGTGGGCGCGCCGGTGCAGTCGCGGTTCAGCCGCGCGGATCGCGCGGCGTGGACGTCAGCGGAAGTCCTGATGGCAGGCCTTGCAGGCCTCGCCGATCCTGGCGGAGGTCTGCTGCACGCCCTCGCAGCCGACCGCCGGCGCGCCGAGCGCCGCGTCCAGGGTGCCGCGGAACTGCGCCGCATGCTGGACGAAGCGCTGGTCGTCGCGCAGGTCCGGGAAAGCGCGTTCGAAATCGTTGCCCAGGCTGCGCAAGGACTGCAGGTGCGGCAGCGTGTCGGTGGGGCTGCAGCGGTTGGCGCCGGCGTTGTCGCGCATCTGCGCGGTCTGCGCCGCGAGCACGTGCATCAACGCCTCGGGATAGTGGTCGCGCCAGGTCTTGCGCGCCTCCAGGGTGCGCAACAGCATGACCAGCGCCACCACGCCGATGACCAGCCCGAGCAGGAACATGAAGAAATAGCGCGCAGCGGCGGACGGCGGCTTGCGCTCGGGGCGGGTTCCTGGAGGCGTTGCGGACATGGCGTCTGGAGAGGTGTGGACCGGGCGGCGACGATACCACGCGGCCCGCGCGTTTAAACTTGGCGCCATGGACGACACGGTGTGGAACGAGCGGTTCGCGGGCATCGACCGGCTGTACGGGCGCGGCGCGGTCGAGCGCCTGCGCGGCCGGCGCGTGGCCGTCGTCGGGCTGGGCGGCGTGGGGTCCTGGGTCGCCGAGGCGCTGGCGCGCAGTGCGATCGGGCACCTGAGCCTGGTCGATGCCGACGACCTGTGCCTGTCCAACACCAACCGCCAGCTGCCCGCGCTGGCGGGCGCCTACGGCCGCAACAAGGCCGAGGCGATGGCCGAGCGATGCCGCGCGATCAGTCCCGCGATTTCGCTCGACGTGGTGCCGATGTTCCTCACCCCCGCCAACCTGGGCGAACTGCTCGACCAGGGCTTCGACCTGGTGGTGGATGCCTGCGACAGCTTCCGCAGCAAGGTCGAGCTGATCGCCTGGTGCCGGCGACGCAAGCTGCCGGTGGTCACCGTCGGCGCTGCAGGCGGGCGCACCGACCCGACCCAGGTACGCGTGCGCGACCTCTCGCGCACCGAGCACGACGCGATGCTGGCGCTGATCCGCAAGAAGCTGCGCAGCGAGTTCAACTTCCCCAAGAACCGCGACCGTTATTTTGGCGTGCCGGCGATCTACTCGCTGGAGAACGTCAAGTATCCGCAGCCGGACGGCAGCGTCTGCGGCCTGCGGCCTGCGGCCGGTCCGGATGCCGCGCTCAAGCTCGACTGCGGGGTCGGCCTTGGCGCGGCCACCCATATCACCGGCGCTTTCGCCTTCGCCGCGGTGGGCAAGGCATTGGAGATCCTGCTCAAGCCGGGCACGGCCTGAGCCGCTTCGGCGGCCGTGGTCAGGCCGCGGGCAGGGCGAACAGCCGGCGCGCGTTCGCGGTGGTCGCAGCGGCGATCTCCGCCGGGTCGGCGTCGCGCAGGCGCGCGACCGTGTCCAGCACGTTGACCAGCCGCGCCGGCTCGTTGCGCTGGCCGCGATGGTCCGCGTCGGGCTGGTCCGGCGCGTCGGTTTCCAGCAGCAGGAACTCCAGCGGCATCGACGTGGCCAGCCGGCGCAGGCGCCGGGCGCGCTCATAGGTGAGCGGACCGCCGAGACCGACGAGGAAACCCAGCTTCCACAGCTGGCGCGCCTGCTCCTCGCTGCCCGAAAAGCTGTGCACCACCCCGCGCAGCGCGCCGCCGCCGATGCGGCGCAGGGTGGCGATGACGGCATCCACCGCCCGCCTCGCATGCACGATCACCGGCAGCCCGAAGTCCCGGGCCAGGCACAGCTGGCCCTCGAACCAGGCCTGCTGCGCATCGCGATCCAGGTCCTCGACGAAGTAGTCGAGGCCGCACTCGCCGACGGCGACCGGGCGTTCGCGCTCCAGCCACTCGCGCAGGCTGGCGAGATCGCCGTCGCGATGCTGGTCGAGGAACACCGGGTGCAGGCCATAGGCCGGGTACAGACCCGGCGCGGACCGGCAGGTCTCGCGCAGGCCGGGCCAGGCCTGCGCGTGGGTGGCCGGCACGACCTGCTGGCGCACGCCGGCTGCGCGCGCGGCCTCGACGACGGCGGCGCGGTCGGCATCGAACTCGCCGGCGTCCAGATGGCAATGGCTGTCGACGAGCTGCATGGCCCGGCCCGTCAGCGGCGCCGCGCCCGGCCTTGGACCGGCGACTCGACGCCGTGCTTGCGACTCTTCCAGTTGGCCAGCAGCAGGGTGCCGAGGCCCAGCACGATCTCGTCGATGAAAGGGATCGGATCGAACGGCCACAGCACGCTGATCGCGAACGCCGTCGCGGTGAGCTTGAACAGGGCGGGATAACGCAGGCCGCGCGCCCAGTTGAGCAGCGGCAGCAGGAGGGGATTGGCCATGGTGGCACCCGTGGTTCGGAACCGGCGACGCTTAAACGCTAGCACGGGGCCGGATGTGACGGAGTTCATGGCGCCGTCAGATTCGCGGGACGTTTCCGGGCCCTGTTCAGCTTCGAGGTGCTGCAATCTGTCCCGCACATGCAGCGGGCGTGGACCCCGAAGGAGACCCCGAATGAAGAGCAATACTCTCGCCATCGCCCTGGCCGCCCTGCTGGTGGGCGGCGTCGCCATCGGCGCCTACCACAACAGCCGCGATGCCGACCCGTCGGCGCCCGGCGCGGAGGCCGCGGCGGACAAGCTGGAATACGCCGACGTGATCGACGTGGTGCCGGTCACCGAAAAGGAAGAGCTGTTCGCCACCGTGATCGGTTCCGAACCGGTGCGCGAGACGACCACCTCGACCTCGCCGCGCGAAGTCTGCCAGGACGTCGTGGTGCAGGAGCGCCTGCCCGAGCGCGACGGCAACAAGGGCGGCGCGATCGCCGGCGCCGTGATCGGTGGCCTGGTGGGCAATCAGGTCGGCAGCGGCAACGGCCGCAAGCTGGCCACGGTAGCGGGTGCGGTGGGCGGCGGTTTCGCCGGCCGCGAGATCGACCGCCGCCACGTGGGTGGCCGGGTCGTGGAGCGCGTCGACCGCCAGTGCCGCACGGTCCAGGACAGCTCGCAGAGTTCCAGGGTCGTGGCCTACAACGTCACCTATCGCAATCCGGACGGCACCACCGGCACGATGCGCACCGGCGACAAGCCGGGCGACCGCATCTCGCTGGGCACCGAGGACCGGACCGTCGCCTACGACGTGACCTATCGTTACGACGGTCGCAACGACACCATCCGCCTCCTTGAGGACCCGGGCGATCGTCTGCCGGTGATCGACGGCGAGGTGATGGCGCGCGTAGCCCGCGCCGGCGGCGCCGACCGCAGCCTGGCGGGGGACAACCTCCAGTAATCGGCCCGCCACTGCCGGGCCCCTGACACGAACGCCGCGACCCGAGGGTCGCGGCGTTCCGCTTTCTGCGGTGGGCGAAACGGCCTATTCGGCCGCCTGCAGCCGCTGCATGTCGGCCTCGGCGGCGATGTAGCCGAACGCGGGCCAGCCCTGGCCTTCGAGAATCCTGGCCAGCACGGCCTTCGCCTTCTCCGTTTCGCCGTTCACCAGGTAGTAGTTGGCGACGCCGTAGCCCTGGGTGGCGATGTCGGTGGTGTCGTTAGACTCGGGGCTGAGCAGCGTGTCCGCGCTCTCCAGGCCCTTGTACATCAGCAGCCGGCGGTGGTAGCTGTCGTTCTCCAGGATGTCCATCTGCGGCGTGACCTTCTCCAGCAGGGCCGCCGCTTCGTCCTTGCGGCCCAGCCGCATCAGCGACATCCACATCCAGTCGGTGACGGCGACGATCGAGTCGTCGTTGTCGGCGGCCGAGGTCTTGAGCAGTTCCTGGTAGGCATCGAGCGCCTGCGCGTAGTTGCCCTGCAGGTAATGCGCGAGTCCCAGGTGGTACCAGATGTTGTAGGCCAGGGTGGTGCGCGGGATCCCGGCCGGATTGGGCGCGCCGTCGGGTTCGATCTCGTCCGGCTTGCCGGCGATCAGCTGCGCGGCCTTCTCAAAGTCGGCCTGCGCACGCGGGAAGTCGCGCACCGTGATGTAGCGGTGGCCGCGATGGCGGTAGATCCGCGCATCGTCCGGCCAGCGCGCGACGCCCTCGTCGAGGACGGCGATCGCCTCGTTGAAGCGCCACAGGTAGCCGAGGCGGCGCGCGACCCAGATCAGCGCGTCCGGATCGTCCGGGTTGGCGGCCTGGTTGGCGCGGGCTTCGGCCAGGTCGGCTTCCAGTTGCGCCTGGCGCGGCAGGGAGGCAGGCGCCGTCAGCTGCTGCCCGGACAGCGAGGTCACGGTGTTGTCGGCGGCTGGCGCGGCGGCCGGGGCTTCGGCGGCGTCCGCCGTGGGCGGAGCGGGGCTGTCGCTGCTGCAGGCGCAGAGCGCGGCGATGGTGGAGGCGAGGAGCAGCTTGCGGAACATGGTCTCTCCGTGGCCGGTGGATCGGGGCTGCAATGGACCGGCCCTGGTTGGCCCGTCCGCCCTGCAGGGCGGTGTCATCGTAGTGCCTGCCGGGCCGGGAAACCGGGACCGGCGGCAGCGCCGCCACCGCTGGTCTCCGGCGGGCGCATCCGGGCCCTCGGTTATCATGTCGCGATCCGACGGAGGACTTCGATGGCCCTGCAATCCCACGACCTGTACGACGTGCGCTCCCTGCTCAGCGACGAAGAGCGCGCCGTCCAGGACAGCGTTGCCCGCTTCACCGACGAACGCGTGCTGCCGATCATCGGCGCCTGCTTCGACGAGGGCCGTTTCCCGACCGAACTGATTCCCGAGATCGCCGGCCTCGGCCTGCTCGGCGCGACCCTGCCGGCGCAGTACGGCGGCGCCGAGCTCAACTACGTCAGCTACGGCTTGATCTGCCAGGAGCTCGAGCGCGGCGATTCGGGCCTGCGCAGCTTCGCCAGCGTGCAGTCCTCGCTGTGCATGTATCCGATCTACGCCTACGGCACCGAGGAGCAGCGCATGCGCTGGCTGCCGGACATGGCCGCGGGCAAGGTCATCGGCTGCTTCGGCCTGACCGAACCGCACGGTGGTTCCGATCCGGCCAACATGAAGACCCATGCGCGCCGCGACGGCGACGACTGGGTGATCAACGGTTCCAAGATGTGGATCACCAACGGCAACCTCGCCGACATCGCCATCGTCTGGGCGCAGACCGACGAGGGCATCCAGGGCTTCGTGGTCGAGAAGGATTTCGCCGGTTTCAAGGCGCAGGTGGTCAAGCACAAGATGAGCCTGCGCGCCTCGGTGACCAGCGCGCTGTTCTTCGACAACGTGCGCGTGCCCGAGGCCAACCGGCTGCCCAACGTCAAGGGCCTCAAGGGGCCGCTGGGCTGCCTGACCCAGGCGCGCTACGGCATCACCTGGGGTCCGATCGGAGCGGCCATCGCCTGCTTGGACGAGACCCTGGCCTATTCGAAGGAGCGGATCCTGTTCGGCCGTCCGGTGGCCGCCACCCAGAGCGCGCAGATCAAGATGGCCGACTGGGCCCGGCGCATCACCTCCGCGCAGCTGCTGAGCCTGCAGCTCGGCCGCCTCAAGGATGCCGGCAGGATGCAGCCCACCCAGGTCTCGCTGGCCAAGTGGAACAACTGCCGCATGGCGATCGACATCGCGCGCGAGGCGCGCGACCTGCTCGGCGGCGCCGGCATCACCACCGAGCACTGCCCGATCCGCCATGCGCTCAACCTCGAGTCGGTGATCACCTACGAGGGTACCGAGACCGTGCACCAGCTGGTGGTCGGCCGCGAACTCACCGGCATCAACGCGTTCTGATCCATCCAGCGCCCCGCGCCCGCGGGGCGGTTCCCAGGCGAAGGGGTGGCACGCCGTGGCCGATTCCGGTCCAGTGATCGAAACCGAGCGTCTCCTGCTGCGCCTGCCGCGGCTGGATGACTTCGAGCGCTACGCCGAACTGTTCGCGGACGAGGAGGCGAGCCGCCATATCGGCGGCCAGCTGGTGCGCGGGGCGGCCTGGCGGCGTTTCCTGCAGATGCCCGGTGCCTGGGCGCTGCAGGGCTTCGCGATGTTTTCGGTCGTGGAGAAGTCGACCGGACTGTGGCTGGGACAGATGGGGCCGTGGCGGCCCGATGGCTGGCCGGGCAACGAGATCGGTTATGCCTTCCATCCGCAGGCCTGGGGTCGCGGCTATGCGCTCGAATCGGCGGTGGCGGCCATCGACTGGGCCTTCGACACGCTGGGCTGGGACGACATCGTCCACTGCATCTCGCCCGCCAACCTGGCCTCGAAGAAGGTGGCGCAGCGCCTCGGCTCGCGCCTGCTGCGCCAGGGCCGGATCCTGCCGGCGCCAGCCGAAGAGGTGGAGGTCGAGATGTGGGGGCAGTCGCGCGGCGAGTGGCGCGCGCACCGGGACCGCGTCGCATGACCACCATCCACGGCTATTCGCCCTCCGGCAACTGCCACAAGCTGCGCCTGCTGCTGGAGCAGCTGGGCCGGCCCTACCGCTGGATCGAGACCGACAGCAGTCGCGGCGAGACGCGGACGCCGCAGTACCTGGCGCTCAACCCCAACGGCAAGGTGCCGATGCTGGTGCGCGAGGACGGCGGCGTGCTGGTCGAATCCAATGCCATTCTGTACTACCTGGCCGAAGGCAGTGCTTTCCTGTCGGACGATCCCTGGATGCGCGCGCAGGCGCTGTCGTGGATGTTCTTCGAGCAGTACAGCCATGAACCTTTCATCGCGGTAGGGCGCTTCATCTGCGGCTGGACGCCGCTCGACTCGCCCCGCCGGGTCGAACTGCCGTGGCTGCGCGAGCGCGGCCACCAGGCGCTGGCGGTGATGGAGCGCCACCTCGCCGCGCACGAGTGGTTCAGCGGCCCCCGGTACGGCGTCGCCGACATCGCGCTGTACGCCTACACCGGCGTGGCCGAAGACGGCGGGTTCGACCTCGCTCCCTATCCCGCGCTGCGCGCCTGGCTGGGACGGGTGCGCGCCACGCCCGGTTTCCTGCCGATGCCGCCTCCCGCGCCCGAGAACGCCGCGCTGATCGCGGCATCGCGCTGACCCACTCCGACACGCCGGCGCCGCGCCGCCCGTACTGCGAAGACACTGCATGTTCAACACAGTCCCCAATCCGATCCCGGCCCGCATGAAGGGTCTCAACCGCGCCGAGATCTGCGACGTCAACTTCCAGGAGTTCGTGCGCGGCTGGAACGGGCGTCCCGATGCGAAGCCCGCCGACGGCGAGGCGATCCTCGACGGGAGCGCACTGGACGCGCGCGGTTTCCGCGAACTGTTCGAATCGCAGCTGATCAGCCGCCACCTCGACCTGATGGCGCGCGTGCTGAGGGTGCAGAACAAGGTCTTCTACACCATCGGCTCCAGCGGGCACGAAGGCAACGCGATGGTCGCGCGGCTGACGCGGCATACGGATCCGGCCTTCCTGCACTACCGCAGCGGCGGCTTCATGGCCGAGCGCTTCCGCAAGCTGCCGGGCATGGATCCGATCATGGATTCGGCGCTGTCGTTCGCGGCTTCGAAGGAAGACCCGGCCAGCGGCGGCCGGCACAAGGTGTGGGGCAGCAAGCCGCTGTGGGTGCTGCCGCAGACCTCCACCATCGCCTCGCACCTGCCCAAGGCCTTCGGCACCGCGGTGGCGATCGAGCAGGCGCGCCGCATCGGCCATGCGCTGCCGATCCCGGACGACAGCATCGCCATCTGCTCGTTCGGCGACGCTTCGAGCAACCACGCCACCGCGCAGACCGCGTTCAATGCCGCCGCCTGGACGGCCTACCAGAAGCTGCCGGCGCCGGTGCTGTTCGTGTGCGAGGACAACGGCATCGGCATTTCGGTCAAGACGCCCGACGGCTGGGTGGCGCGCAACTTCGCGCAGCGTCCCGACCTCGACTACTTCTACGCCGACGGCCTCGACCTCGCCAGCGGCTACGCCGACGTGCAGCGTGCCGTCGAGCACTGCCGCCGTACGCGCCGCCCGACCTTCCTGCACCTGCGCACCACCCGGATCATGGGGCATGCCGGCACCGACTTCGAGGTCGAGTGGCGCAGCATCGACGAGCTGTGCGCGGTGGAGGCGGCCGATCCGCTGCTGCGTTCGGCCGCGATCGCGCTCGAGTCCGGGCTGATGTCCCGGGACGAGGTGCTGGCGCTGTACGAGGACACCCGCCGCAAGTGTTTCGTCGCGGCCGAGGACGCGGACCGCCGTCCTCGCCTGTCCACGCTGGAAGAGGTGATGGCGCCGCTGGCGCCGTATACACCCGACGCGGTGCGCGCGGAGGCGGAGCGTGTCGACCATGCCGAACGCAGGCCGCAGGTGTTCGGCGGCGAGGCGAAGCTGCCCGAGCGGCTGCCGCCGCGCCACCTGGCCCTGCAGATCAACGCCGCGCTGCACGACCTGTTCGCCAAGTATCCCGACGCCTTGCTGTTCGGCGAGGACGTGGCGCAGAAGGGCGGCGTGTACACCGTCACCAAGGGCCTGCAGAGGGCCTTCGGCCCGCGCCGGGTGTTCAACACGCTCCTGGACGAGACGATCATCCTCGGCCTGGCCCAGGGCTACGCCAACATGGGCATGCTGGCGATTCCGGAGATCCAGTACCTGGCCTACTTCCACAATGCCGGCGACCAGATTCGCGGCGAGGCGGCCAGCCTGCAGTTCTTCAGCAACGGCCAGTACCGCAACCCGATGGTGATGCGCATCGCCTCGCTGGGCTACCAGCGCGGTTTCGGCGGGCACTTCCACAACGACAACTCGATCACCGCGCTGCGCGACATCCCCGGCCTCGTCGTCGGCTGTCCCAGTCGCGGCGACGACGCCGCGACCATGCTGCGCACCCTGGTTGCGCTGGCGAAGGTGGACGGGCGCGTCTGCGCGTTCCTCGAGCCGATCGCGCTGTACATGGCCAAGGACCTGCACGAGCCCGGCGACGGCGGCTGGCTCACCTCTTACCCGCCGCCGGAGCAGGCGATGGTGCTGGGCGAAGAGCGCGTCTACGAGGCCGACGCGACCGACCTGGTGGTCTTCACCTTCGGCAATGGCGTGCCGATGAGCCTGCGGGCCGCGCGGCGCATCGGACAGGCGCACGGCTGGAAGGTGCGCGTGGTCGACCTGCGCTGGCTGGTGCCGCTCAACGAGGCTGCGATCGCGCGCCACGCCGGCGAATGCAGGCGGATCCTCGTGGTCGACGAAGGTCGCCGCAGTGCCGGCGTGGGCGAGGGGATCATCACCGCGATCGTCGAGGCCGGGTTTGGCGACAAGCCGCTGCGGCGCGTGGTCGGCGCGGACACCTTCACCCCGCTGGCCGGGGCCGCGTTCCTGGTGATTCCGTCGGACGACGAGATCGTGGCGGCGGCCAACGCGCTGGCGGGCTGAGGCCTCTGTCCGGCGGCACGCCTCAGCGTGCCAGTCCGCCGAGCAGGGGCAGGGCCGTGCATTCCACGCCGGCGGCCAGCCACGGGCCGGTGGCGTCCAGCGGCATCGCCGCCAGCGCTTCGTTGCCCGCCGCGCTGACGATGCTGCCGACCGCGCGCCCGGGATCGGCCGGTGCGCACACCGGGCCGACGGGGATCGCGGCTTCGGCGCGCAAGCGCACCAGTCCCCGTTTGGCCTGGCCGAGGAAATGGGTGCGCGCGACGATCTCCTGGCCGGGATAGCAGCCCTTCTTCACGCTGTACGCGCGCAGCCGGTCGAGCGAGAGCTGTTGCGGCGTCCACTGCGAGGCCTGGGTGGGGTCCAGGCGCGGCAGGCCGTGGGCCAGGTCGAAGGCGCGCCAGCGGGCCGCGGCCTCGGGACGCTCCGGTGCCGGCGCCGCGGAGACGGCCAGGGTGCGCGGTCCGCCGTCGCCGCCGAAATCGAGCTCCAGCCCGGCGGGCGAGACCGCGCCGGCGAACGCCGCGGCCGCCGCGGTCGCCGGCGCCTCGAACCGCCCGTGGACCGCCAGGCCAGTTTCATGGGCGATGCGCACCTTGCTGCGGAACACGTAGCGCGACAGTTCCGCCACGAACCCCTCCGGATCGGCGTCGGCGAGCAGCAGGAGCAACTGGTCCGGCTGCGCGCGCAGCAGGGCGAACAGGGCGACCAGCCGGCCCTTCGGCGTGAGCCAGCCGTTCCATTGCCAGTGGCCGGGCGCGAGCGCCTCGACGTCGCCCATGAACTGGGCCTGCGCGAAACGGGAGGCGTCCGCACCGTCCAGGCGGATCACGGACCAGCCGTCAATGGCGAAAAAAGCGCCGGAAGCGGGCGTTGGCTTGTCGGACATGGGCGCGGGATTTAAACTTTCGCTGGTGAAAAGCCAGGACATCTTAGGCGAACAAGGCAGCGGCGGCCCTCCGGAGGATCCGCCTGCCGTTGCCGGACCCGCTGCGGCCACGGAGCCGCAGTCGCCCGAGGTGCCGGAGTTCGGTGGCCGCGATGGCCCCGACCCCACCCGGTACGGAGACTGGGAAAAGAACGGCCGCTGCATCGATTTCTGATTCCATGCGGGGCCGGGCCTGATCGGCCAGCCCGATCCAGCCACGCGGCCCCGCCGCCAGCCAGGAGAACCGCCAGCGATGGCAAACCCCAATCGTCCCCTGTCGCCCTTCATGCTGGGGCAGACATACCGTTTCCAGCTCACCTCGGTGATGTCGCTCCTGCATCGCATCACCGGCATCTCGCTGGCGCTCGGCGGCATTTCCCTGGTGTGGTGGCTGATGTCGATCGCCATCGGCGGCGACGCCTACGAGTTCGCGTCGCGCCAGTGGTCCTCGCCGCTCGGAATGCTGTTCCTGTTCGGCTTCACGCTGGCCCTGGTCTACCACCTGCTCAACGGCATCCGGCACCTGCTGTGGGACGCGGGCTGGGGTTACGAGATCCCCAAGGTGTACGCCTCGGGCATCGCGGTGTTCGCGGTCGGCTTCGTGCTGACCGCGCTGATCTGGTACTTCGGCCTGCGGGGTGCGGCATGAGCGGCGGCGGCGAGACCTCGCGCGCGGCGCCGTACCGCACGCCGCTCAAGCGCGCCCGCGGCCTGGGTTCGGGCAAGTCGGGCACCCACCATTTCTGGACGCAGCGGGTCACCGCGATGGTGCTCGCGCCGCTGGCGATCTGGTTCGTCTGGACGCTGGTCACCCTGGTGGGCGTGGACCTGGACACGGCGCGCGCCATCATCGCCCGGCCCTGGAACACCATCATCTTCGCGGTGTTCCTGGTAAGCATGTTCTGGCACGCCAAGCTCGGCCTGCAGATCGTGATCGAGGACTACGTGCACACGCGCTCGCTCGAGATCGCCGCGCACCTCCTCAACAATTTCCTGTGCGGGCTGGGCGCCGTCGCCTCGCTGTATGCGATCGCCCGCATCGCCTTCTCCGCGTGAGCCTGCGATGACCTCCGCCTACAAGATCACCGAACACAACTACGACATGATCGTCGTCGGGGCCGGCGGCGCCGGCCTGCGCGCGACCTTCGGCCTGGCCCACAAGGGCCTCAAGACCGCCTGCATCACCAAGGTCTTCCCGACCCGTTCGCATACCGTGGCGGCGCAGGGCGGCATCTCCGCCGCGCTGGGCAACATGGGCGAGGACGACTGGCGCTTCCACTTCTACGACACCATCAAGGGTTCGGACTGGCTGGGCGACCAGGACGCCATCCAGTACATGTGCCGCGAGGCCATTCCCGCGATCATCGAACTCGAGCACCAGGGCGTGCCGTTCTCGCGCACCGCCGAGGGCAAGATCTACCAGCGTCCGTTCGGCGGCATGACCACGCACTACGGCAAGGGCACCGCGCAGCGCACCTGCGCCGCGGCCGACCGCACCGGACACGCGATCCTGCACACGCTCTACCAGCAGTCGCTGGCGCACCAGGCCGAGTTCTACATCGAGTACTTCGCGCTCGACCTGATCATGGACGAGGAGGGCGTGTGCCGCGGCGTGCTGGCGCTCGACATGGCCGAGGGCACCCTGCACCTGTTCCGCGCCCACGGCGTGGTGCTGGCGACCGGCGGCTACGGCCGCGCCTACTTCTCCGCGACCTCGGCCCATACCTGCACCGGCGACGGCGGCGGCATGGCGCTGCGCGCCGGCCTGGGCCTGCAGGACATGGAGTTCGTGCAGTTCCACCCGACCGGCATCTACGGCGCGGGCTGCCTGATTACCGAGGGCGTGCGTGGCGAGGGCGGCATCCTGCGCAACAGCAACGGCGAGCGCTTCATGGAGCGCTATGCGCCCAACGCCAAGGACCTCGCCTCGCGCGACGTCGTCAGCCGTTCGATGACGATCGAGATCCGCGAGGGCCGCGGCGTCGGCGAGCACAAGGACCACATCCACCTCGACCTGACCCACCTCGACCCGGCCGACATCCACAAGAAGCTGCCGGGCATCGCCGAGAGCGCGAAGATCTTCGCCGGCGTCGACGTGGAGAAGCAGCCGATCCCGGTGATCCCGACCGTCCACTACAACATGGGCGGCATCCCGACCAATTACCACGGCGAAGTGGTGCAGCTGAAGGACGGCAACCCGGACGCGGTGGTTCCCGGCCTGTACGCGATCGGCGAAGCCGCCTGCGTGTCGGTGCACGGCGCCAACCGTCTCGGCTCGAACTCGCTGCTCGACCTGGTGGTGTTCGGCCGCGCAGTGGCCAACCGCTGCGCCGAGACCATCCGTCCCGGCCAGCCGCACAAGCGCCTGGCCGGCGACGCCGCCGACAAGGCGATCGCCAACCTCGACAGGCTGCGCAACGCCAAGGGCGATACACCGACCGCCGTCATCCGCGACAACATGCAGCGCTCGATGCAGGCGCATGCCGCGGTGTTCCGCACCCAGGAGACGCTGGAGGAGGGCGTGAAGCAGATCCGCGACATCCACGCCTCGTTCGCCGACGTCAAGGTCAGCGACCGGTCGCTGGTGTGGAATTCGGACCTGATCGAGACGCTGGAGCTGCAGAACCTGCTGGGCCAGGCGCTGGTGACCATCACCTCGGCCGAGAACCGCAAGGAATCGCGAGGCGCCCATGCCCGCGAGGACTTCCCCGATCGCGACGACGAGACCTGGCACAAGCACACGCTGTGCTGGGCGGACGAGGCTGGCAACACCAGCATCGACTACCGTCCGGTGCACATGTACACGCTCGACGACGAAGTCGAGGTCGTGCCGCCGAAAGCGCGCGTCTACTGATCGGGACCGAACACCATGGCTGAATTCACCCTCCCGAAGAACTCGACGGTCCGCAAGGGTCGCCACTTCAAGGCGCCGGCGGACGCCAAGCGCGTGCGCACCTTCAAGGTGTACCGCTGGAACCCGGACGATGGCCAGAACCCGAGCACCGACACCTACGAGGTCGACCTCGACAAGTGCGGGCCGATGGTCCTGGACGCGCTGATCAAGATCAAGAACGAGATCGACCCGACCCTGACCTTCCGCCGTTCCTGCCGCGAGGGCATCTGCGGTTCGTGCGCGATGAACATCGACGGCACGAACACGCTGGCCTGCACCCGCGCCATCGACGACTGCAAGAAGGCCGAGGTGCCGATCTACCCGCTGCCGCACATGAGCGTGGTCAAGGACCTGGTGCCGGACCTGACCCACTTCTACGCGCAGTACGCCTCGATCAAGCCCTGGCTGCGTACCCAGAGCACGCCGCCGCCGGATCGCGAACGCCTGCAGTCGCCGGCCGACCGCGACAAGCTGGACGGGCTCTACGAGTGCATCCTCTGCGCCTGCTGCAGCACGGCCTGCCCGAGCTACTGGTGGAACGGCGAGCGCTACCTGGGCCCGGCGATCCTGCTGCAGGCCTACCGCTGGATCGTCGACAGCCGCGACGAGGACACCGGCGCGCGCCTGGACGACCTCGAGGATCCGTTCAAGCTCTACCGCTGCCACACCATCATGAACTGCGCGCGCACCTGTCCCAAGGGCCTGAACCCGGCCAAGGCGATCGGTTCGATCAAGCGGCTGATGCTGGAACGCCACGGCTGATGCCGTGGCCCCGCCCCGCCGCGTCGTTCGCGGCGGCCGGGAAGGGCAGGGCGCGACGACCCGCATGAGCGACACGTCCGACGATCCCGGGCTGCGCCGCATCCGCTGGCGCTGCCGCCGCGGCATGCGCGAGCTCGACCAGCTGTTCGAACGCTGGCTCGACCGCGAATGGGCGGTAGCCTCCGACGCCCAGCGCGGTGTTTTCCTACGCCTGCTGGACTGCGAGGACGATAGGCTCTGGCGCTGGTTCATGGGGTACGACACCGCCGCTGATGCCGAACTCGATGCGCTCGTCCGCCAGATGCGCGAACTTCCGCCCGGCTGAGGGCGGCAACGCCAGCATCGACTGGTGGCCCTCGCGCTGGCTCTCCTCCGCGTTGTTCCTGCTCGGCCTGCTGGCCGGCGTCTCCCTGCTGCTGTCGGACCTGCCCGAAGGCGTCGCGTGGCCCGGCGCACTGCTGGCGCCCGGATACGGCTGGTGGGCCGCCCGCCGCGTGCGGCGTTCGCCTGCGCGCAGCTTCGTATTCCGGGGCGAGGCAGTTCCGCTGGTCGACGGCGTGGCTGCCGACGGTTTCGTCCTGCAGTGGCGTGGGCCGCTCGCCTTCGCCCGCTGGCGCGATGCGCGCGGGCGGTGGGTGCATTGCGCCTGGTGGCCGGACACCCTTCCGGCGCCGCGGCGACGTGAACTCCGACTGGCCGCGCCCGGCGGTCGTGATGCCGGGCGCACGGGTTCGATGGCACCATAGGCGGCCCTTCACGCGACAAGACGCCGGACCGATGCCGCCGATGCCGAGACCGCTCCGACATGCCGCCTTCCGGCGCCGCGCCTCCGGCGCGCAGGCAGGCTGAGCGCCACATGTTCAAACCGGTTCCCGTCGCCATCGGCCTGCGCTACCTGCGCGCCAAGCGCCGCAACGGCTTCATCTCCTTCATCTCCCTGGCCTCGATCCTCGGCATCGCGATCGGGGTGATGGTGCTGATCACCACGCTGGCGGTCATGAGCGGCTTCCAGCGCGAGATCAAGGACCGCATGCTCGGCATGGTCGCGCACGCCACGGTCAGCGCCGACGGCCAGACGATGGAGGGATGGCAGCACGCCATCGACGTGGCGAAGCGCGACACGCGCATCTCGGGCGCGGCGCCGTACATCGACACCCAGGCGCTGTTGCGCGGGGCGCGCCAGGAGCCGGCCGCGATCCGCGGCGTTTCACCCGAAGCCGAATCGCAGGTCTCCGACCTGGCCGCATGGATGGTGCAGGGCTCGCTGGACGACCTGGCGCCGGGCGCATTCAACATCGTGCTGGGCAAGGAACTGGCGCAGTGGCTGGGTGCCCGCGTGGGCGACAAGGTGGTGGTCACCACCGACTTCCAGGTCACGCCCATGGGAGCGGTGCCGCAGCTCAAGCGGTTCACCGTCAGCGGCATTTTCGAAGCCGGCTACCAGGACTTCGACCGGCGCCTGGCGGTGGTCAACATCCAGGACGCGCAGCGGCTGATGCGGCTGGGCGATGGCGTGACCGGCGTGCGCCTGAAGCTGCACGACATGGATCGCGCCTGGGACGTCGCCGCCGACCTGGCGCAGGCGCTCGCCGCCGAAAGCCGCAGCTATTACCGGGTCAGCGACTGGAGCATGGAGAACGCCAACATGTTCCGCGCGCTCAAGCTGGAGAAGACCATGATCGGCATCCTGCTGTCGCTGATCATCCTGATGGGCGCGTTCTCGCTGCTCAGCTCGCAGGTGATGCTGGTGACCGACAAGCTGGCCGACATCGCCATCCTGCGCACGCTCGGGCTCACGCCCGGCGGGGTGATGCAGGTGTTCGTGGTGCAGGGCACGCTGATCGGGCTGATCGGCACCATCGCCGGCGTGATCGGCGGCCTGGTGCTGACCTTCAACCTCGAGCACATCCTGCGCGCGATCGAGCGCGCCTTCGACATGGTGCTGATGCCTTCGGACGTGTACTACGTCACCGGGCTGCCGATCGACCTGCAGGCCGGCGACGTGGTGGTGATCGCCGGCGTGGCCATGCTGATGGCCTTCCTGGCCACGATCTACCCTGCCTGGCGCGCGGCGCGCACCGCGCCGGCGGAGGCGCTGCGCTATGAGTGAGGAAACGGCCGTGGCGCAAGCGGATTCCACCGTGATCCGGGCCGAAGCGCTCGGCAAGACCTATGCCGAAGGCAGGATGCGCACGCCGGTGTTCGACGGCCTCGACTTCCGCGTGGAGGCCGGGGAGACCGTGGCCATCCTCGGCGCGTCGGGGGCGGGCAAGAGCACGCTGCTGCACCTGCTGGGGGGGCTGGATACGCCCACTTCCGGCGAGGTCTACGTGGCCGGGCAGAAGATGAGCGCGCTCTCGGACGCCGCGCGCGGCCAGCTGCGCAACCGCGCGCTGGGCTTCGTCTACCAGTTCCACCACCTGCTGCCGGAATTCACCGCGCTGGAGAACGCCATGCTGCCGCTGCTGCTCGGCGGTGCGGCAACCGACGCCGCGGCGGCGCGTGCGCGCGAGCTGCTGGAGGCCGTGGGCCTGGGCCATCGCATCGAACACAAGCCGGGCGAACTCTCGGGCGGCGAGCGCCAGCGCGCCGCGGTCGCGCGGGCACTGGTGAACCGTCCGGCCTGCGTGCTGGGCGACGAGCCGACCGGCAACCTGGACGAACGTACTGCCGGGACCGTGTTCGAGCTGATGCTGGAACTCAACCGCGCCCAGCGCACCAGCCTGGTGCTGGTGACCCACGACCGCAGGCTGGCCCGCAAGCTCGACCGCGTGGTCGAACTGCACGAGGCGCGGCTGCGCGAAGTCGCACCAGACCAGGTCTAGGCGACCGGCCGCGACCGGCGGCCGGTAGAACCTGGAGTGCAAGGGCCGACGCGAAGCGTCGGCGGACCTGCTGTCACCAACCAGCAGGAGACCCGGCCGCGTGGATCGACGCAGGTGGCGAGACACCTGCGTCCATGGGATCAGCGGTTGCCGCCGCGCGGGCCGCGATTGCCACCGCCAGGTCCGCGACCGCCGCCGCCCGGTCCGCGGGCGCTGCCGCCAGGGCCGCGGCCGCCACCGCCCGGACGCGGTCCCTTCGGCCGGTTGTCGCCGCCCGGACGCGGGCCGCGCGGACGCGCCGCGTTCGGGTTGTAGCCCGGCGAGGCATGGTCGGACGGGAAGCTCATCGCGCCGCCCGGATGGCCGTAGGGATGCGCAGCCTGGCCACGGGCGCCCTGGCGCCCCGCGCCCGCGCCGCCGCCGGGACCGCGCTTCTTGCCCGGACCGGGCTTGCGCGGGCCGCGCCCGTCGGCGTTGCGGTGGCCGGCCGGACCGGTGTCCACGCCATCGGGCACATACCAGGTGCGGAACGCCGCGGGGTTGCCGTCCGGCAGCGGCTTGGGCCCCTTGGGCGCGCGCTGCTTGAACGGCTTCTGCGACTGCTTGGCGGCCTGCTCGCCGCTGACGGTCAGGCCACCGTGCGGCTTCTTGCCGCCGCGGCCGCGACGGTCCTCGCGCACGTGGTCGAAGCGGCGCAGCTCGCGGCCTTCGTCGGCGGTATTGTGGCCGTTGACGTAGCCCTGCGGACGCCGGTCGCCGCTCACGTGCACGGTCGACTTGGCGGCCTTGCGCTGGCCGATCACCGGCAGCAGCGTCAGCGCCGGCGGCGGACCTTCCTCGAGCTTGAGCTCCTTGCGCAGCGCGTCGACCTGGGCATCCGGCAGCTCCAGCGACTGGCCGCGCAGCAGGGTCTGCGGCAGCGAGACCTGGCCGTAGCGGACGCGCTTGAGGCGACTCACCTGGCAGCCCTGCGACTCCCACAGGCGGCGCACTTCGCGGTTGCGGCCTTCCTTGAGCAGCACCTGGAACCATTCGTTGGAGTCGGTGCCGCCGATGCGCTTGATCTGGTCGAACTTCGCCGGCCCGTCGTCGAGCGCGACGCCGCGCGCCAGCCGGTCGACGATCTTGTCGGACACGGTTTCCTCGCCCTCGGGGGCGCGCACGCGGCAGACGTACTCGCGCTCGATCTCGTACGAGGGATGCATCATCGCGTTGGCCAGCTCCCCGTCGGTGGTGAGCAGCAGCAGGCCGGTGGTGTTGATGTCGAGGCGGCCGATGGCGATCCAGCGCGCGCCCTTGAGCGCCGGCAGGGATTCGAAGATCGTCGGGCGGCCTTCGGGATCCTCGCGCGTGGTCACTTCGCCTTCGGGCTTGTTGTACATCAGCACGCGCGCCGGTTCGGTCAGTGCGCTCGCGACGAACTGGCGGCCGTCGATCTCGATGCGGTCGCCGCCCTTGACCGACATGCCGGTCTGCGCGACTTCGCCGTTGACCTTGACCAGGCCGTCGGCGATGCGCTGCTCGAGCGCGCGGCGCGAGCCGAGGCCCGCCTGGGCCAGCACCTTGTGCAGGCGCTCCTCCAGGCGTGGGGCGTCGGCAGCCTTGTCTTCGCTGCGCTTGAGGGACAGCTTGCGGCTGCCGGTGGGGGTCTGCTTACTCATGGGTGCTCCGGGTGCTGTCGCCGTCGTCGGCGAGGGCGTGGTTCTGGTCGGCCGCGGCGTCGTCGCCGTCGGGGTGGGGGGTGTCGTGCTGCGGGTCCGCGCCGCCGGCGGCGGCGTCGGAGGGTTCGTTGGCGGCGGCATCGCCGGCCGGGGGCGCCTCGCTGGCGTCGGCGTCGTGCTGGTCCGCATCGTATCCGGCCGGGGAGGATGCTTCGGCGCCGTCGCCGGTGTCCTGCGTATCGCCGCCGTCGTCGGCGTCGTTGGCTGCAATCGCCGGCGCATCGCCGCCATCGGCTTCCGCGGCGGCATCCGTATCGGCATCCGCGTCCGCATTGGCCGCGATGCCGCCCACGGCGCGTTCGCCCTCGAACTCCAGCTGCGGTTCCAGTTCGCCGAAATCCTTGAGTTCGGACAGCGGCGGCAGCTCGTCCAGGCGCTTGAGTCCGAAGTAGTCGAGGAAGGCCTTGGTGGTGCCCAGCAGTTCCGGACGGCCCGGCATGTCGCGGTGGCCGACCACGCGGATCCACTCGCGCTCTTCCAGCGCCTTGATGATGTTGCTGTTGGTGGCCACGCCGCGCACCTGCTCGATCTCGCCGCGGGTGATCGGCTGGCGGTAGGCGATCAGCGCCAGGGTCTCGAGCGTGGCGCGGGTGTAGCGGGTCTGGCGCTCGGCCCACAGGCGCGCCACCCAGGCATGCACGTCGGCGCGCACCTGGTAGCGCCACCCGGAGGCCACTTCCACCAGTTCGATGCCGCGGTCGGCGCAGCCGGCCTGCAGGAACTCGAGTGCGGCCTGGATGCTGCCTTCCGGCGCCGGCTCGTCGAGCGGGAACAGCCCGGACAGCTGGACGGCCGTCAGCGGCTGGCTGGAGGCCAGCAGCGCGGCTTCGACGATGCGGTTGATGAGCGATTGATCCATCGGCAGTAGGTTGCAGGTGGCGGTAGGTGGAGGTGGTGCGTGCCGCGTGTTCGAAGGCCGCCAGGCGGCGGTCGCAGGCGCCGTGACGGCGCTCAGTCCTCCGGACCCCCGGCGGGTTCGTCGAACTCGCTGGAAAACTCCAGCGGCTGGTCGGGCGCGCGGTCCAGGGCCAGCGACTTCACGTAGATCGGCGCCAGCGGCGCTTCCTGCACCACATCGAGCAGCCGCTCCTTGGCCAGCTCGAGGATCGACAGGAAGGTGACCACCACGCCGAGGCGGCCCTCCTCCGGATCGAACAGCGCCTCGAAGCGGTGGAAGGCACCGTCCTCGAGCTTGCCCAGCAGCTCGCCCATGCGCTGGCGCACGCTCAGCGCGTCGCGGCGGATCGCGTGGCTGGTCAGCAGCTCGGCGCGCTTGAGCACGTCGTGCAGCGCCAGCAGCATCTCGCGCAGCTCCACCGGCGGCGGCGTGCGGACCGCCGCGCGGTCGGGCACGAAGGCCGCCACCGGCGCGGTATCGCGCTCCATGCGGGGCAGGGCGTCGATGTCCTCGGCGGCCTGCTTGAAGCGCTCGTACTCCTGCAGGCGCCGCACCAGGTCCGCGCGCGGGTCGTCCTCCTCGCCGTCCTCGCTGACCGGCCGCGGCAGCAGCATCCGCGACTTGATCTCGGCCAGGATCGCGGCCATCACCAGGTACTCGGCCGCCAGTTCGAAGCGCAGCTCCTGCATCACCCCGATGTAGTCCACGTACTGGCGGGTGATTTCCGCCACCGGGATGTCGAGGATGTCCAGGTTCTGCCGCCGGATCAGGTACAGCAGCAGGTCGAGCGGCCCCTCGAACGCCTCGAGGATTACCTCCAGGGCATCGGGCGGGATGTACAGGTCCTGCGGGATCTGCAGCACCGGCTGGCCGTGCACGACCGCCAGCGGCATTTCCTGCTGCTGGGGGTGGGCATGCGCCTGGGCGGCGTTGTCCTGTGCGGGTTGGCTCATGCGGGGTGCGGCCCCCTCCGGGCCGTCTTGCGTGTCGTCTGGCGCCCGGGCCGCGAACGGCCGATGGCTGCGCATGCGGGCGCGCACCGCCGGCATGCGCCGGTCCGGAACACCAGCACCTGGTCAAAGCATCTTGCGATCGGGCCGCCACGCACGGGCCATGCCGGGAGCCGGCAGGAAACCGCGAAGGGGGCGTCGGATCTGGCCGAAGGGCCGCGGCTGTGCGTCCTTGAGCGACGTGAGCGGCGTCCGGCTGTGAAACCTGTCGGCTAGGGTAAGCGCAGGGCGTGCGGGCTGTCCAGCGCGGGGCGCCGCTAGAATCGGCGCCGGTCAGAATGGGATATCCATGCATGTGGTACGCGATCGAGGGATACGACGGCGATTCGGTGCTGGAGCGGCGGCTGGCGGCGCGCGAACGACACCTCGCCCGGCTGCTGGCGCTGCGCGACGCGGGCCGCCTGCTGCTGGCCGGGCCCTGTCCGGCGATCGACGCCGAGGATCCGGGGCCAGCCGGATTCAGCGGCAGCATCGTGATCGCGGAGTTCGAGTCGCTCGAGGCCGCGCGTGCCTGGGCCGATGCCGACCCCTACGTCGAGGCGGGCGTCTACCGGCGCGTGGACGTGCGCCCGTTCCGGCCGGTCCTGCCGCAGCCGGCGACCTGATCCAGGCGATGTTGCGGCGTGCCATGCAGGCCGTGCTGGAAACGTTTACATTCCGCCCGGTCCCCGCTGCCCCCGCATGCCATGACCCGTCCGCGCCCCCCCCAGACGCCCCCCGCAACCTTCCTGGCGGGGCTGCTGGCCGCCGCCCTTGCGGCGCCGCTGGCCTGGGCGGAGCCGCCCCCGCCGCGCACCTCGGCGGGCGACCTGGATGCCGAGCGCGCGTTGGTCGATGCGCTGATGGCGAAGATGACCCTGGCCGAGAAGCTCGGCCAGCTCAACCAGCCCCCTGGCGTGGGCAACAACACCGGCCCGGCGGCGATGGCGGGCAGCGAGGACCAGGTGCGCCAGGGCCAGATCGGCTCCTGGCTCGGCACGCAGGGCGCGGCGCTGACCTGCCGGCTGCAGAAGATCGCGGTCGAGGAATCGCGGCTGGGCATCCCGCTGCTGTTCGCCTACGACGTGATCCACGGCATGCGGACGGTCTTCCCGGTGCCGCTGGGCGAAGCCTCGAGCTTCGATCCTGACGCGGCACGCGAGGCCGCGCGGATCGCCGCGGTGGAGGCCACCGCCCATGGCGTGCACTGGACCTATGCGCCGATGGTCGACGTGGCGCGCGACCCGCGCTGGGGCCGCATCGTCGAGGGCGCCGGCGAGGACCCCTATCTCAACGCGGCGTTCGCGGCGGCCAAGGTGCGTGGTTTCCAGGGCGATGACCTGGCCGCGCCCGACACCATGCTCGCCACCGCCAAGCATTTCGTCGCCTATGGCGCGGCCCAGGGTGGACGCGACTACGACGTGGCCGACATCTCGGAACGCAGCCTGCACGAGGTCTACCTGCCGCCGTTCAAGGCGGCGGTCGATGCGGGCGTGCAGTCGATCATGGCCTCGTTCAACGAAGTCGGCGGGATCCCGATGCACGCCCATGGCCCGCTGATCCAGGGCCTGCTGCGCGGCCAGTGGCGCTGGGACGGCCTGCTCGTGAGCGACTACACCGGCGTGATGGAGCTGATGCCGCACGGCATCGCCGCCGACCGCGAGGCTGCGGGTGCTGCCGGCCTGCGGGCCGGCGTGGACGTGGACATGGTCAGCGCGATCTACCTCAAGGACCTGCCGGCCGCGGTCGAGGCCGGGCGCGTGCCGCTGGCCGAGGTCGACGCTTCCGTACGGCGCGTGCTCAACGCCAAGTTCCGGCTCGGCCTGTTCGACGACCCCTACCGCTACTGCAAGGACGCCGGACGGCAGGAGGCGATGACGCTCACTGCGGAGCACCGCGCGGCGGCGCGGCGCATTGCGCAGAAATCGATGGTGCTGCTGGAGAACGAGGGCGCGGTGCTGCCGCTGTCGAAGTCGGTCGGCACCCTGGCCGTGATCGGACCGTTGGCCGACGAACCCTGGGCGATGCTCGGCAACTGGGTGGGCATCGGCCGCCCCGCGGACGCGGTCACGCCGCTGAAAGCCCTGCGCGCGTCGCTGGGCGACGGTATGCGCCTGCTCGTGGCCAAGGGCAGCGACATCGACGGCGATGACACTGCCGGATTCGACGAGGCGGTACGCGCCGCACGCCAGGCCGATGCGGTGGTCATGTTCCTCGGCGAGCACCCGGAAATGAGCGCCGAGGCCAACAACCGGACCTCGCTCGACCTGCCGGGCGTGCAGGAGCAGCTGGCGCTGGCGGTGGCCGCGACCGGCAAGCCGGTGGTGGCGGTGCTGCTCAACGGACGGCCGCTGTCGACCGGCGCGCTGCAGGGCAAGGTGCCGGCGATCCTGGAAGCCTGGTTCCCTGGCGTCGAGGGCGGCAATGCCATCGTCGACGTGCTGTTCGGCGACGTCGCGCCCTCCGGCAAGCTGCCGGTGACCGTGCCGCGCAACGTCGGCCAGGTGCCGATCTACCACGCGCGGCGCAATACCGGCCGCCCGCCGTCGAAGGACGACAAGTACACCAGCAAGTACCTTGATGTGGACTGGACGCCGCTGTATCCGTTCGGCCACGGCCTGTCGTACACCACGTTCGACCACGGCAAGCCGCAGCTGGCCAGCGCCAGCGTTTCGGCGGCCGAACCGCGCCAGCGTGTGCGCGTACGGGTGACGAACACCGGCAAGCGCGCCGGCACCGAGGTGGTGCAGCTGTACCTGCGCGACGACGTCGCCAGCGTCACCCGGCCGGTGCGCGAACTGCGTGGATTCCGGCGCGTCGAGCTGCAGCCGGGCGAATCGCGCGAGGTCGAATTCGAGCTGGGCTTCGAGGACATGGCGCTGTACGACGCGCGGATGCGGCGGGTGGTCGAGCCGGGCACGTTCACCGTGTTCACGGGCGGCAGCTCGCTGGCGACGCAGTCGGCCACGTTCGAGGTGGTCGCGCAGTAGCGGCGCGGACGGGCAGCGGGGAGGGCAGGATGAGCGTCACCATCAAGGATGTGGCACGGGAGGCGAACGTCTCGGTGGCCACCGTCTCGCGGGCCCTCAACGGGCATCCCAACGTCGCCGAGGACGTGCGCCAGCGGGTGCTGGGCATCGCCGACCGGTTGCGCTACAGCCCGCACCATGCCGCGCGCAGCCTCAGCAGCCGGCGCACCCAGACCATCGGCGTGGTGCTGCCGGACCTGTACGGCGAGTTCTTCTCCGAGCTGATGCGCGGCATCGACCAGGTGGCGCGCGAACGCGGCCTGCACCTGCTGGTGTCCAGCTACCACGGCAACCCGCGCGAGCAGGGCGCCGCACTGCGCACCATGCGCGGCCGCGTCGACGGGCTGCTGCTGATGTCGCCCTTCGTCGCCGGCGCCGAAGCGCTGGCCGCCGACCTGCCGCCGATGCCGGTGGTGCTGATGAATCCCGCGCTGGTGGTGGAAGGCCAGGCGTCGGTGGGCGTGGACAACCATGGCGGCGCGATGGCGATGGTGCGCCATCTGGTCGAGGCCGGGCATCGCAGCATCGCCTTCATCGCCGGACCGGAGGACAACTTCGACGCCGGGGAACGCCTGCGCGGCTATCGCGATGCGCTGTCGCAGCTGTTGCCCGGCGTGGAGCCGCAGGTGCTGCCGGGCGACTTCGGCGAGGCCTCGGGGCATCGGGCGGGACAGGCGCTGCTGGAAGGCCCGCAGCGCCCGGACGCCGTTTTCGCCGCCAACGACATGATGGCGCTGGGCTGCCTGTTCGCCTTCAGCCAGGGCGGTCTGCGGGTCCCCGGCGACATCGCGCTGGCGGGCTTCGACGACATACCGCTTTCGCGCTACGTACACCCGCCCTTAACGACGATGCGGGTCGAGATCGCCGAACTCGGCGCCCGTGCCATCCAGCGCCTGCTGGCGGACGAGCAGGACGGCCCCCATCCGTCCCGCTCCTGCGAACTGCTGCAGCCGAAGCTGGTCGTGCGTGCGTCGAGCCAGGCGGGAGGCAGCGGATGAGGTCATGCTCGCGGCGCCGGTTCCGCTGCCGGAGTTGAAGTGAGGCCTCGTCTTGTCGCGGCCTCGATCCCCCGTTTCGACGACGAATGCAAGCCCTGGGAGGGCAACACGATGAACCGCAAGTCCCGTCACGCATCGCGCAGGCTCGAGCGCAGCCTGCTCAGCTGCGCCCTTGCCGGCTGCATGCTGCTCGCCGCGCCGGCGATGGCCCAGTCCACCGCAGGCACCATCCGAGGCCAGGTGATGGCCGACTCGGCACCCGCCGCCCAGGCGCAGGTGACCGCCGTCAACCTCGCCACCGGCCTGACCCGCAGCGTGCAGACCAACGCCAACGGCAGCTACAACCTTGCCGGCCTGCCGCCGGGCACCTACCGCATCCAGGTCGAGGCGGACGGCCAGGCCAGTTCGCAGAACGTGACGCTGGCGGTCGGGCAGACCGCGACGCTCAACCTGGGGGTCGGCGGCGTGGCCGAGGCCGCGCCGGCCGGCGATGCAGTCGACCTCGACGCGGTAGTGGTGACGGGGACGTCGCTGGTGGAAACCAAAACCTCCGAGATCGCGACCTATGTGTCGCAGCGCCAGATCGAGTCGTTGCCCCAGGCCTCGCGCAACTTCCTTGCCTTCGCCGATGTGGTCCCCGGCGTGACGTTCAACACCGGGGCGGAAGGGTCCACGTCGCTGCGCAGCGGGCCCCAGCTGTCGAACGGCATCAACGTCTTCATCGATGGCGTCGGCCAGAAGGACTACGTGCTCAAGGGCGGCATCACCGGCCAGGATTCGAGCCGCGGCAACCCGTTCCCGCAGCTCGGCATCTCCGAGTACAAGGTCATCACCTCGAACTACAAGGCCGAGTACGACCAGCTCAGCAGCGCCGGCATTACCGCGGTGACGCGATCGGGCACCAACGATTTCACCGGCGACTTCTTCTGGGACCGGACCGGCGACGACTGGCGCAAGGCCACGCCCGCCGAGGACGCCGCCGGCGGCAAAGTCCGGTCGAAGGAAGAGCAGTACGGCATCGCGTTCGGCGGTCCCATCGTGCGCGACATGCTGCACTTCTTCGTGACCTACGAGGCCAAGGAGTACAACTCGCCGCGCACCATCACCCCCGGCCGCCAGTTCGCGATCGAGGACCTGCCGCCGGCGTTCCAGGACGCGGCCCGGCAGCCTGCCGCCGTGCCGTTCCAGGAAGACCTGTACTTCGGCAAGCTCAGCTGGACGCCGGGCGAGGCGCACCTGGTGGAACTCAGCTTCAAGCGGCGGGACGAGGAGGAAGTCACCAACGTCGGCAACGGACCCAACCTGCCCGAGCGCGCGACGCTCAAGACGGGCGAAGAGACCCGCGTGGACCTGCGTTACCAGTTCAACACCGAGAACTGGCTCAACGACGCCCACCTGACCTTCGAAGACGCCAACTTCGCGCCGCGCCCCGCGCTGCTCGCGAACGGCATCCTGTTGTACGTGCCGCGCCAGGGGCAGGAAAGCCAGAACAACCCCGAGATGGAGGAAGTGCTGCGCGCGGGCGGCGGTGGCGATTACCAGAACAAGGGGCAGAAGGGCTATTCCTTCCAGAACGACCTGACCTTCTTCGGTTGGGAGGGCCACACCCTCAAGATGGGCGTGAAGTACAAGCAGATCGACATCACCGCCTTCGAGCAGTCGCCCTACAGTCCCCAGTTCCGCTACGACATCGCGCAGGGCGCGAGCGTGCCGTACTTCGTGGAGTTCACCGCACCCGGCAACGGCAACCCGACCACGGTCGAATCCGACGTCTCCCAGCTCGGCCTCTACATCCAGGACGACTGGGAGGTGACCGACAGGCTGACGCTCAACCTCGGCATCCGCTGGGATTACGAGGAAAACCCCGCCTATGAGGAACACGTCACGCCGGACACGCTGTCGAGCCGGCTGCGCGACTACGTCGCGACGCGGCCCAACATCGACTACGACATCGAGAACTACATCAGCAACGGCCGCAACCGCGATTCGTTCAAGGATGCGTTCGCGCCCAGGCTCGGCTTCTCCTACGACCTGACCGGCGAGCAGCGACACGTGATCTTCGGCGGAGCGGGCAGGTCCTACAACCGCAACCAGTTCGATTACCTGTCCTATGAGCAGTACCGCCTGGCCTTCCAGCGCTACCAGTACTACTTCAACACGCCGGGCCACGACTGCACCGACCCGGAACGGCCGAACAGTCCCTGCATCGCCTGGGATCCTGCCTACCTGACGCCGGGGGCGCTGGAGGACCTGATCGTGCCGGGCACCAATTTCGGTGCCGAGGTGTTCCTGATCAACAACGAGCTCAAGACCCCGTATTCGGACCAGTTCAGCCTCGGCATCCGCAACGCGTTCGAACTGCTGGGCCACGAGTGGAACTCGTCGGTGACGCTGCAGCACATCCTCAGCCACGACGGCATCCTCTACCGCGTGGGCAACCGGCGAGAGGACGGCAGCTTCTACCCGCCGGGCGTCGTGTTCGGCAACGCGCCCGGCGCGGACCTGCCGGGCTACAACCGCTTCTTTCTCGGCGACAACGGGGTCGAGACCCGGCTGAACTCGGTGCTGGTGTCGCTGGACAAGGCCTATACCCAGGATTCGCCGTGGGCGGTGGGCCTGGCGTACACCTACAGCGACGCCAAGGAGAACATCCAGAACTCGGGCAACTTCACCTTCGACTACCCGGATCTGGAGGACGTGGCGTTCATCCGCTCGAACGGGATTCCACGGCACAAGGTGGTGCTGACCAGCATCGGCGACTTCCTGGGGCTGACCCTCTCGGGCAAGCTCACCTGGACCAGTCCGCCCGGCAACACAGGCCTGAACTGCTTCGAAGGATTCGATCCGGGCGCCTGCAACGTCGTCGGCCGGTTCGAGACCTATTACTTCGACGACCAGGACTTCTTCCAGCTCGACCTGGCGGCGCAGAAAGAGTGGGACACCGGCGGCGGCATCCGCTTCCGTATCCGTGGCGACATCCTCAACGTCACCAACGAGCGCAACTACAGCGACTTCGGAAACTGGCGCGGCGTGGGCCTGCAGCCCGATGCGAACTTCGGGCAGCGCACCGGCCTCGGGATCGCGGGGCCGATGCGGACCTTCAAGCTGACCATGGGCTTCAGCTGGTAGGACGGTCACGGGCCGGCCGCGCCGCGGCCGGCCCTTCTTTTCGAGCTTCAGAGAAATCGCTTACACAGGCCTCGCCTTGAAGATCTCCAAGACCGCAATCCTGCGCATCCTCCCGCTGCTGCTCCTGCTCGCCGCCTGCCAGCGCGAGGCGCCGCAGCCGGAAGAACCCGCGGTGGCGCCGCCCAAGCCCGGTCCCATCCCGCAGATCGTGCTGCCCGAGCCCGATCCGCAGGCGCAGGAGCCGCAGGGGCCGCCGGAACTTCCCGCGCTGTTCCGCGACATCGAGCGGCGCACCTTCCAGTTCTTCTGGGACACCACCAACGAGGTCAACGGGCTCACGCCGGACCGCTTTCCGTCGCGGCCGTTCGCGAGCATCGCGTCGGTCGGGTTTTCGCTCACCGCGTACCCGATCGGCATCGAGAACGGGTGGGTCAGCCGCACCCAGGCGGTGGACCGCACCCTGGTCACCCTGCAGTTCCTCGACGGCGCGCGAATGGGGCCGCAGGCGACCGGGCGCAGCGGACACAAGGGCTTCTTCTACCACTTCCTCGACATGCAGACCGGGGCGCGCTACGACTCCTGGGTGGAGCTGTCGAGCGTGGACACCGCGCTGCTGCTGATGGGCGTGCTGTTCGCGCAGTCCTACTACACCGGCGACGACGAACGCGAAGCCGAGATCCGCGACCTCGCCGACCGCATCTATCGCCGCGTGGAGTGGCCCTACCTGCAGCAGCGTCCGCCGCTGATCTCGATGGGCTGGTATCCCGAGCGTGGCTTCATCAGCCACGACTGGCGCGGCTACAACGAGGCCATGCTGGTCTACATCCTGGCGCTGGGCTCGCCCACGCATCCGGTGGAGCCCGAGGCCTGGGACGAGTGGACGCGCACCTACGAAGGCGACTGGGGCGTGTTCCAGGGCCAGGAGTACCTGAGCTTCGGCCCGCACTTCGGCCACCAGTATTCGCACGTGTGGATCGACTTCCGCGGCATCCGCGACGAGTACATGAAGAATCGCGGCATCGACTATTTCGAGAACAGCCGGCGCGCGACCTACGCCCAGCGCGCCTATGCAATCGAGAACCCGATGGGCTGGGAAGACTACGGCCCCAATGTCTGGGGGCTGACCGCCAGCGACGGCCCGCAGCGCACGACGCAGGACTACAAGGGCGAGCAGCGCGAGTTCCGCCACTACAGCGCCCGCGGCGCCGGCCTGTCGGACCGCTTCGACGACGGCACCATCGCGCCCACGGCGGCGATCGCGTCGATCGCGTTCGCGCCCGAGATCGTGATCCCCGCCACCGAGGAGCTCTACGAGCGCTACGGCGAGTACCTGTACTCGAGCTACGGCTTCCTCGACGCGGTGAACCCGAGCTTCAAGTACGACGTGCCGCTCAAGACCGGGCGCCTGATCCCGGGCCGCGGCTGGGTCGCCAGCGATTACATCGGCATCGACCAGGGCCCGATCCTGACCATGATCGCCAACTACCGCAACGACTTCGTGTGGAAGGTGATGCGCGGCAACCCCTACATCCGCAAGGGCCTGGAGCGTGCAGGTTTCACCGGCGGCTGGCTGGCGCCGCCGGGCGAGCCCGTGACCTCCGGCGAGCCCGATCCGGAGGCCGCCGCGGCCAGCGACATCGGCATGGCCCAGTCGCGCGCGCGCGAGGAAGAGGAGAAGGCGCCGGCCGAGCCGCGTGCCTCCGATCCGCCGCCGCAGTAGGCGGTCTGCCAGAATGACCGGCAGTGCAGTCGGCCGGCCGGCGCCGGCCGCGTGCCCTGGATACGGAGCCTGGTGTTCGATGGGATCGCGATGGCCAATCCTGCTTGCGCCGCTGCTGGCGCTGCTGCTCGGCGCCTGCACGCGCGACACGGGCACCACCGTCGTGCGCTTCTGGGCCATGGGACGGGAGGCCGAGGTGGTGGGCGAACTGCTGCGCGACTTCGAGCGCGAGCATCCCGGCATCCGCGTCGAACTGCAGCAGATTCCGTGGACGGCGGCGCATGAGAAGCTGTTGACCGCTTTTGCGGCGGACGGCCTGCCCGACGTCTGCCAGCTGGGCAATACCTGGATCGCCGAGTTCGCCACGCTCGATGCGCTGGAGCCGGTGCAGGGAAGGGTGGACGCTTCGCCGGTGATCGACCAGGACGACTATTTCCCCGGCATCTGGGCGACCAACGTGGTCGACGGGCAGCTGCGCGGTGTGCCCTGGTACGTCGACACGCGCCTGCTGTTCTACCGCAAGGACCTGCTGGCCGAGGCCGGGATCGACACGCCGCCGCGGACCTGGGCGGAGTGGGAACGGGCGATGGAGGCGATCGTGCGCGCGGCCCCCCCGGGGCGCCACGCGGTGCTGCTGCCGGTCAACGAATTCGAGCCGCCGCTGTCGTTCGCCCTGCAGACGGGCGATCCGCTGTTGCGCGAGGACGACGGACGCGGCAACTTCAGCGGTCCGGGCTTCCGCAAGGCGCTCGCGTTCTATGCGCGCATCTTCGAGAACGGCTGGGCGCCGCGCGTGTCGGACACGCAGATCTCCAACGTCTGGGACGAGTTCTTCCGCGGCTCGTACGCGTTCTACCTCTCGGGTCCCTGGAACATCCGCGAGTTCCGGCGGCGGCAGCCGCCGGCGCTGGCCGATGCCTGGGGCACGATGCCGTTGCCCGGTCCGGAGGGTCCAGGCGCGGGCATCGCAGGCGGTACCAGCCTGGTGCTGTTCCGGTCGGGGTCGGACAAGGACGCTGCCTGGCAGCTGGTCGAGTACCTGTCCCGCCCCCGGGTGCAGCAGCGCTTCCATGCCCTGATCGGCGACCTGCCGCCCCGGCGCAGCGCCTGGGACGACCCCGCGCTGGCCCGGGACGCGCTGGCGGCGGCGTTCCGCGACCAGCTCGAGCGTGTGCGGCCCACGCCGCAGGTGCTGGAATGGGAACGTATCGCCCAGGAGATGCGCCTGGCGACCGAGCGCGTCGTGCGCGGCGGACAGTCGCAAGACGCAGCGGTGCGCGAACTGGATTCGCGCGTGGATGCGATCCTGGAAAAGCGCCGCTGGGTGCGCGAGCGGGAGCAGGGTAGGCCGCACGCGGAGGCGGAGGATGCGGCCGTCGTCCGGTCGTCGCCGGAGGCGGACGATGCGACGTGATCTGGCCGCATGGACCTTCGTCGCGCCGGCGTTGCTGGTGCTCGGCCTGTTCTTCGGCCTGCCGGTGGCGTCCGCGCTGCTGCTGAGCCTGACCGATTTCGATCTCTATGCGCTGGCCGATCCGGCGCACCTGCGCTTCGTGGCGCTGGGCAACTACGTCGACCTGCTGCGCACGCCGCTGTTCTGGAAGGCGCTGGGCAATACCGTCTACTTCGTCGCGGTCGGCGTGCCGCTGTCGATCGCGGTGTCGCTGGGCGCGGCGCTGCTGCTCAACTCGCCGCTGGCGCGGATGCGCGCGCTGTTCCGGACCGCGCTGTTCGCGCCCGTGGTGACCACCCTGGTCGCCGTGGCGGTGATCTGGCGCTATCTGTTCCACACCGGCTACGGCCTGGTGAACTGGGCGCTGGGCCACGTGGGCCTCGGACCGGTGGACTGGTTCGGCGATCCGCGCTGGGCGATGCCGACGATCATCATGTTCGCGGTGTGGAAGAACTTCGGCTACAACATGGTGATCTTCCTGGCCGGGCTGCAGGCGATCCCGCAAGACCTGTACGAGGCGGCGCGCATCGACGGCGCCTCGCGCTGGCGGCAACTGCTGCACATCACCCTGCCGCAGCTGGGGCCGGTGCTGCTGGTGGTCGGCGTGATCACGGTGTCGGGCTACTTCCAGCTGTTCGCCGAGCCCTATGTCATGACCCGCGGCGACCCGCTGCAGAGCACGGTCAGCGTGCTGTACTACATGTTCGAGGAAGGCTTCAAATGGTGGACGCTGGGCCGTGCCTCGGCGGTGGCATTCCTGTTGTTCCTGATCATCCTCGGCACGACCGCGCTGCTGCTGCGCGCCGGGCGTCGCAGGGAGATGGTATGAGCCTGGTCGGTCGTACGCGCCGCGAGGCGCTGCAGGTGAACGGCGCGCTGCTGGTGCTGGCCGCGCTCAGCCTGGCGCCGCTGCTGTGGATGCTGTCGGTCTCGCTGATGGCCCGCGGCGAGGCCAGCCACTTCCCGCCGCCGTTCCTGCCGGCGCGGGCCACGCTGGACAGCTATCGCGAACTGTTCGGCAGCACCGGCATCGGTCGCAACTTCGGCAACAGCCTGCTGGTCTCGCTCGCGATCACGGTCCTGTCGCTGCTGCTCAACACCATGGCCGGATACGCCTTCGCCAAGCTGCGCTTCGCCGGCCGCGAGCGCCTGTTCCAGCTGCTGCTCGCCGCCCTGGTCGTGCCTGCGCAGGTGGCGATGCTGCCGCTGTTCCTGCTGATGAAGCAGCTGGGACTGGTCAACAGCTTCTGGGGCGTGATCGTCCCGGCCATGGCCTCGGTGTTCGGCATCTTCCTGGTGCGCCAGTACGCGCGCAGCATTCCCGACGAGCTGATCGAAGCCGCGCGCATCGACGGCGCGGGCGAGCTGCGCATCTTCTTCCAGGTGGTGCTGCCGCTGCTCAAGCCGGTACTGGTGACGCTGGCGACCTTCACTTTCATGGGCGCCTGGAACGATTTCATGTGGCCGCTGATCGTGCTCACCGACCAGGAGCATTACACCTTGCCGGTGGCCCTGGCCGCACTCTCGCGCGAACACATCATGGACGTCGAGCTGATGATGGCGGGCGCGGTGGTGACGGTGCTGCCGGTGCTGGTGTTGTTCCTGGCGCTGCAGCGCTATTACATGCAGGGGCTGCTGCTGGGGAGCGTCAAGGGATGAGCGGGATGGACGCGAGAGACGTGGGCGTGGCGGGGGGACGGGCATGAGCGGTGGGCGACGGATGGCGGCGTCCGGTGTCGTCCGGTGGCTGGCGGCCGCCTTGCTGTGCGCCGCGGGCCCGCTCGCCGCCCAGGCGCTGCCCGACCTGTTTCCTGTCGGCCCCACGCGCCTGCTCGACGGTTTCGAAGACCCGGCACCATGGCGCGTGGTGGCCTCGGACCAGGTCAGCGGCAGCATCCGGCCGGTGCCAGGCGCCGACGGGCAGGCGCTGTGCCTGGATTACGATTTCAACGGCGTGTCGGGACATGTCGGACTGCAGCGCGACCTGCCGATGGTCTATCCCGACAACTACCGTTTCTCGTTCCGACTGCGCGGCGAATCGCCGGACAACGACCTGCAGTTCAAGCTGGTCGATGCCAGCGGCGACAACGTCTGGTGGGTGAACCGGCCGCGCTACCGGTTTCCTCGCCAGTGGACGGAAGTACGCTACCGCAAGCGCCATATCGACAAGGCCTGGGGGCCGGATCCCGATCCGGCTTTGCGCGAAAGCGCGCGGCTCGAGTTCACCGTCTACAACAATGCCGGCGGCCGCGGCAGCGTGTGTTTCGACAGCCTCGCGTTCGAGCCGCTGCCGCCGGAGGATCGCAGCCCGCTGCGGGCCAGCGCCATCGCCACCGCGGGCGATGCGGCGCTTGCGGTGGACGGCCTGACCGCCACCGCCTGGAGCGCGGACGTGTCGCCCGTCGTGCCGCAACGGCTGGTGCTCGACCTGGGAAGCGTGCGCGAGTTCGGCGGGCTGCGCCTGCGCTGGGAGCGCGGGTTGCACGCCTCGCGCTACCGCGTTTCGCTGTCGGAGGATGGCGAGGCGTGGCGCGACGTGCGCCAGGTGGAGCAGGGCGATGGCGGCGACGACTGGCTGGCCCTGCCCGAATCGGAAGCGCGCTACATCGCGCTGGATTTCATCGACGGCCCGGGACGACGCTTCACCCTGGGCGAGGTCGATGTGCGGCCGCTGGCCTTCGGCGCCACCGGCAACGACTTCATCGGGGCGATCGCGGCGCAGTCGCGCAAGGGCCTGTATCCGCGCGGATTCAGCGGCGAGCAGCCGTACTGGACCATCCTCGGGATCGATGGCGGCACCGCGCAGGGCCTGATCGGCGAGGATGGCGCGATCGAGGTCGCGCGCGGCGGTTTCAGCATCGAACCCTTCGTGCTCGTCGATGGCGCGCTCGCCACCTGGCACGACGTGCGCGCCAGGCAGTCGCTGCTCGACGCCTACCTGCCGATCCCGACCGTGCACTGGGCGCGCGAGGATCTTGCCCTGGACGTCACCGCCTTCGCCCACGGCGAGCCCGCCGGCTCGCGCCTGGTCGCGCGCTACCGGCTCTCGAACCCGGGCGGCAGGGCACGCGACTACACCCTCGCGCTGGCGGTGCGGCCGTTCCAGGTCAATCCGCCGAGCCAGTTCCTCAATACCCGGGGCGGCGTCAGCCCGATCCGGACGCTGTCCATCGACGGCGGCACGGTGTCGGTGGACGGACGCGAGCGGGTGTTCGCCAAGCAGCTGCCCGACGCGGCGTTCGCCACCACGTTCGATGCGGGCATGGCGGTCTCGCACCTGGAGGCGCGCGGGCCACCGGCCTCGCGCAGCGTGGTCGACCCGACCGGGCTGGCCTCGGGCGCGCTGCTGTACCGCATGCGCCTGGCGCCCTGGGAGACGCGCACCGTCGAGATCATGGTGCCGCTGACCGGCAGCGCCGCGCTCGCCAGGCGCTGGTGGGATGCAGCGACGCTGCAGGACGAGGTCGCGACCGGCTGGCGTGGGCGGCTCGACCAGGTGTCGCTGCGCGTCCCGGCCAGGGTCCAGCCGCTGGCCGACACGCTGCGCACGTCGCTGGCGCACATGCTGGTCTCGCGGGTGGGACCGCGCCTGCAGCCCGGCACGCGCTCGTATTCGCGCAGCTGGATCCGCGACGGGGCCATGATCTCGGAAGGGCTGCTGCGCATGGGGCGGCCGGAGGTGGTCCGCGAATACCTGGAGTGGTACGCGCCGTACCAGTTCGACAGCGGCAAGGTGCCGTGCTGCGTCGACGATCGCGGCAGCGACCCGGTGCCGGAGAACGACAGCCATGGCCAGCTGATCTTCAACATCGCCGAATACTGGCGCTACACCGGCGACGACGCGTTCCTGGCGCGGATGTGGCCGCACGTGGAGGCCGCGTTCGGCTACATGGAGCAGCTGCGCCTGTCCGAGCGCACGACGGCCAACCGGCGCGTCAATCGCGCCTTCTACGGGATGATGCCGGCCTCGATCAGCCACGAGGGTTATTCGGCCAAGCCGATGCACTCGTACTGGGACAACTTCTGGGCGCTGCGGGGCTACAAGGATGCGGTGCAGGTCGCGCAGGCGCTGGGCCGCGAGGACGATGCCCGGCGCATGGCCGCCGCGCGCGACCAGTTCCACGCCGACCTGATGGACTCGCTGCGCGCCGCCACCCGCGCGCACGGCATCGACTTCCTGCCGGGCGCGGCCGAACTCGGCGACTTCGACCCGACCTCGACGACCATCGCGCTTGCGCCCGGAGGCGAGCAGGCGCGATTGCCGCAGGACCTGCTCCACAACACCTTCGAGCGCTACTGGGGCCATTTCACCGCGCGCCGCGACGGCAGGCTGGACTGGAAGGACTACACGCCCTACGAGTGGCGCAACGTCGGTGCGTTCGTGCGGCTGGGCTGGCGGGGGCGCGCGAAGGAAGCGCTGGACTGGTTCTTCGCCGACCGCGCGCCGCAGGCCTGGAACCAGTGGGGCGAGGTGGTTTCGCGCACGCCGCGCAAACCGTTCTTCCTGGGAGACCTGCCGCACGCCTGGGTGGCCTCGGACTTCGTGCGCGCGGCGCTGGACATGTTCGCCTACGCGCGGGAACGCGACGATGCCCTGGTGCTGGCGGCGGGCGTGCCGGCCGACTGGCTGGACGGCGAGGGCGTCGGCATCTCGGGCCTGCGCACCGCGCAGGGGCCACTGGCCTACCGCCTGCGGCGCGACGCCGACGGCCTGCTGCTGGAGGTCGACGACACCGGCCTGCGAATGCCCGCCGGTGGCCTGGTGCTGCCGTGGCCGCTGGACGGCGCGCCGGGCGGGTCCGTCGTCGAAGCGGGCGAGGCGGAACTCGACGACGGCGAGCTCCGGATCACCGCGCTGCCGGCGCGCGTGCGGGTCGGGCGACAGGACTAGGACGGTGACAGGCATCATCGCAACCGGGTTGCAGGGCATGCGCTGCACGGCGGCTCCGCAGCGAACGACGGCGCTCCTGCCTGGAAGGATCGACGTGCGATCCGCCCCGGCCGGGCGCAGGCACGCAAAGCGGTAGACGCGCATGCACGACCCGCCCGGCCACCCGTTCCCGCTCTGGCCACTGCCGGCGGCGATCGCGCTGCTGTTCACCGGCGCCGCGCACCTCGGCCTGTGGCTGTCGATCCGCCACGGGCATGTGGAGGCCTGTCTTCCGGTCATCGAGGGCTGCACCTCGATCAGCCGCGCCGCGCGCCACGGCCTGGCCAATCATGTGTTCCGCCTGCTGGTGCTGCCCTGCGCGCTGCTGGTGGGGCTGCACTGGTGGCTGGCGGCGCGCCGGCTCGGGAGCCGCTGGCGCGACGTGGCCTGGCTGGGCGGCGTCGCGGCGCTGGCGCTGGCGGTGTACGCCACCTTCCTCGGCACCGATGGCGAGGCCTACCGCTTCCTGCGCCGCTATGGGGTGGTCTGCTTCTTCGGCTTCGGTTACCTGGCGCAGCTGCGCTTCCTGCACGGCGTGGCGGGCGGAAAGCAGCCGGGCGACGGCATCGTGCGCGCGATGGTCGCGGTCAGCGTCCTGATGCTGCTGCTCGGCGTCGCCAGCGTTGCCGCCACCGCGCAGATCGCGGACGACCACTGGAGGGACCGGATCGAGAACGCGCTGGAATGGCAGCTGGGCTGGCTGCTGGCCGCGTGGTACGGACTGCACGCGGCGCTCTGGCGCCGGCAGCGGGTGCGGCTGGCGCCCGCTTGAAGCAGGCGGGTCGTGGCAGTCGCGCGGCGATTGCCGGTCGTGCGATCAGGAACGCGCGGCGGCGATGATCGCGGCCGCCTTCGCGGCGCTCTCGCGGACCTTGGTCCAGTCGCCCGCGGCCAGCCAGTCCTTCGGCACCATCCACGACCCACCGACGCACAGCACGTTCGGCTGGCCGAGGAACTCGGCGGCGTTGGCTTCGCTGATGCCGCCGGTCGGGCACAGCTTCAGTCCGGCCAGCGGGCCGGCCAGGCCCTTGAGCATCGCCAGTCCGCCCACCGCGTTGGCGGGAAACAGCTTGCAGCAGCGGAATCCGTGGGCCATCAGCTGCAGGAACTCGGTGGGCGTGGCGCCGCCGGGCACGGCCGGGATCGACGCGCGCGCCAGCGCTTCGGCCAGCGGGGCCGGGGTGCCGGGCGTGACCAGGAAGTCGGCGCCGGCATCGACCGAGCGTGCGATGTGTTCGGCGGTCAGCACCGTCCCGGCGCCGATCACGATGCCGGGCAGTTCCTTCTTGAGCGCGGCCAGGGTCTCCAGCGCGGCGGGCGTGCGCAGGGTGAGCTCCAGCGAGGTCAGGCCGCCCTCGAGCAGGGCCTCGGCGATGCGGCGGCCCTGGTCGACGCTGTCGGCGGTGATCACGGGCAGGATGCCGGCCTGGCGCAGCAGCTGTTCGGCACGGGTCTGGAGCGATTCGATGGTCATGGGCACGGTCGAAGAAGGGGCGGCGTTCGGGTGTTGCGTCCGGTGGACGACGCGCTCAGGCGTCGCGGAACTCGTGCGGGGCGAGCGCCGCGGCCTGCGGGTCGTCGCCGAGCTGGTATTCCTGGTCGTATTCCCAGGGACCGCCGTCGCGGGCGGGCGGACCGCAGGAAATCGAAAGTGCGCCCTGGTCGGCCGGCGCCACCATCGCCCGGTTGAAGGCGAACAGGTTGCGGCCGATGTCCCAGGCGCAGTGCGAGGTATTGGGCGCGAGTTCGCGCGCGGCCCATTCGGCCGGGTCGACCAGGGCTTCCAGGGTGCCGGCCTCTCCGTCCAGGCGCACGATGTCGCCCTCGCGCAGGCGCGCGATCGGGCCGCCGCGCGCGGCTTCCGGGGTGAGGTGGATGGCGGCCGGAATCTTGCCCGATGCGCCCGACAGGCGGCCGTCGGTCACCAGCGCCACCCGGCGCCCCTGGTTCTGCAGCATGCCCAGCAGCGGCGCCAGCGAATGCAGTTCCGGCATGCCGTTGGCCTTGGGCCCCTGGTAGCGCACCACGGCCACGAAGTCGTGCGGCAGCAGTCCCTGCGCGTGCAGCTTGTTGAGCGTGCGCGGATCGTCGACGACCACGGCGGGCGCTTCGATCGTGCGGTACTCGGGCTTGACCGCCGAGAGCTTGATCAGCGACCGGCCGAGGTTGCCGCGCAGCAGGCGCAGGCCGCCCTGGGCCTCGAACGGCGCGGATGCCGGCCGCACCACGTCCTCGTCGGCGCTGGTGGCGGGAGCGGGCAGGAAGCCCAGCGCGCCGCCGGCGAGGGTGGGCTCGTCGCACCAGGCGCGCATGCCGCCGGGCAGGATGGTCTCGACGTCGTCGTGCATCAGCCCTGCGTCCATCAGTTCGCGGAACACGAAGCCGATGCCGCCCGAGGCCTGGAACCGGTTCACGTCGGCCTCGCCGTTGGGATAGACGCGGGCCAGCAGCGGCACCACCTGCGACAGCGCGTCCATGTCGTCCCAGGTCAGCATGATGCCGGCCGCGCGCGCCACCGCCGGCCAGTGGATGGTGTGGTTGGTCGAGCCGCCGGTGGCCATCAGCGCCACCACGGCGTTGACGATCGCGCGCTCGTCGATCAGGCGGCCGAAGGGGCGGTAGTCGTCGCCCAGCGCGGAGATCTCGAGCGCCCGCTCGGTCGCGGCCAGGGTCAGCGCGTCGCGCAGCCCGGTGCCGGGATTGGCGAACGAACCCGGCAGCTGCACGCCCATCGCCTCCAGCAGCACCTGGTTGGAGTTCGCGGTGCCGTAGAAGGTGCAGGTGCCGGGCGAGTGGTAGGACGCGGCCTCGGCCTCCAGCAGCTCCTCGCGCGTGGCCTCGCCGGCGGCGTAGCGCTCGCGCACCTCGGCCTTCTTCTTGTTCGGGATGCCCGGCGTCATCGGCCCGGCCGGGATGAACACCGCCGGCAGGTGACCGAAGGCCAGCGCGCCGATCAGCAGGCCCGGCACGATCTTGTCGCAGATGCCCAGGTGCACGGTGGTATCGAACATGTCGTGCGAGAGCGCGATCGCGGTGCCCTGGGCGATCACGTCGCGCGAGAACAGCGACAGCTCCATGCCGGCACGGCCTTGGGTGACGCCGTCGCACATCGCCGGCACGCCGCCGGCGACCTGGGCGGTGGCGCCGAGCAGGCTGGCGTGCGCGCGGATCAGCCCGGGATAGGTCTCGTACGGCTGGTGGGCCGACAGCATGTCGTTGTAGGCGGTGACGATGCCGAGGTTGGGCGTCGCGCCGCCGCGCAGGCGCGACTTGTCGGACGGTCCGCAGGCGGCGAAGCCGTGGGCCAGGTTGCCGCAGCTCAGGCGGGTGCGGCTGGGACCAGCCTGGCGCATCGCCTCGATGCCGGCCAGGTAGGCCGCGCGCGAGGCGCGGCTGCGCTGGCGGATGCGTTCGGTGACGGCATGCAGTACGGGATGCAGTGTCATGGGCTTGGGGGCTGTCCCTGGCTGTGGCGCGCGGATCGGCCGATCACGGGCACCAGTGGATGTGCAGCGGCGCGCCCGGGGTGAGGAACGCGGTCCGCGCCGGGTATTCGAGCGGGTCGTCGCCGGCGAGCACGCGCTCGAGCAGCTTGCGCTTGCTCTCGCCCCGGATCAGCAGCAGGCGCGTATGCGCCGGCTCCAGGCCCGCGGGAGTGAGGCTGATGCGGCGCAGGAACTTGCCCGCGCCCGGGCAGCCGGTGGCGTCGACCGCGACGTAGGGCGCGCGCGACTGCAGCGCGCCCTCGAGGTTCTGCATGCGCGGGAACAGCGAGGCGGTGTGGCCATCCTCGCCCATGCCCAGCACGACCACGCCCGGCGGCGTCTGCGCGTGCAGGTTGGCCGCGCTCACCGCTTCCTCAATGCTGCGGCCGGGGCGGGTGATGCTCTCGAAGCGCGCGGCGGCGGCGCGGTCGCGCAGCAGCGATTCGCGGATCAGGCGCGAGTTGCTGTCCGGGTCGTCGGGCAGCAGCCAGCGTTCGTCGACCAGGGCCACGTCGACGCGCTCCCAGTCCAGCGGCGCCTTGGCCAGCGCTTCGTAGACCGGGGCGGGGGTGCTGCCGCCGGACAGCAGCAGGCGCGCGCGCGGCTTGTCCTGCAGGTCGCGGCCGAGCACCGAGGAGATCGCCACCGCCGCGCCCCAGGTCCACTGGGTCAGGGACTCGTAGGCATGCATCTGCACTGGCACGCGCTGCGCTCGGCCGCCTGCCGCGTCTGGCTGCTGCGCGCTCATTGCGGCGCGACCCCGCGCGTTTCGCTGCGGGCGATGGCGGCGGCGCCGAGCAGGCCCGCGTGCGGATGCAACACGGCCATCGACGGCACCCGGGCCATGGCCGGCGAGAACCGGCCCTTGTGCTCGAAGCGCTGGCGGAATCCCGAGTGCTGCAGGGCGTCGAGCACCTTGGGGACCAGGCCGCCGGTGAGGAATACGCCATCCCAGGCGCCGAGGGTCAGGACCAGGTCGCCCGAGACCGCGCCGAACACCGCGCAGAACACGTCGACCGCGCGCATGCAGCGGGGATCGCCGGCCTGCGCGCGCGCGGTCACGTCGGCCGGCTGCAGCGGGCCCGGATCCTCGCCGGCGATCTCGCTCAGCGCGCGGTGGATGTTGACCAGGCCCGGCCCGCAGATCAGGCGTTCATTGGACACGCGGCCGAACTGTGCGGACAGCTGGGCCAGGACCTCGAGTTCCTCGGGCGTCCCGGGTGCGAAACTGGCGTGGCCGCCCTCGGTCTCGAGCGGGAACTGCCGGCCGTCGCGGATCACCAGCGCGCCCACGCCCAGGCCGGTGCCCGGCCCGAGGATGGCGTAGGTGCGGTGCTGCGGTTCGCGCTCCGGCGTCCAGGTGGCGCCGCCGATGGGCACCACGTCGCCGGGCTGGAACAGCGGAATGGCCATCGCCTGGGCGGCGAAATCGTTGACCAGGCTGACGCGCTCGAACCCAAGCTGGGCCTGCGTGCGCCGCCGGCAGATCACCCAGGGATGATTGGTGATGCGCGCCTCGTCGCCGTCCACGCGCCCGGCCACCGCGAACACGCCATGGCGGATGCCCGCTTCGGCCTGGCCGGTCTCGACCAGGTAGTGGCGGGCGGTATCGGCCAGCGAGGGGAAGTCGGCGACGGCGAAGCGCTGCACGCTGTCGACCAGCAGCGGCGAGTCCGCGTCCGGGTCGGCCAGGGCGAAGCGGGCATTGGTGCCGCCGATGTCCGCCAGCAGGATCCGCGTCGCGCTCATCCGCGGCTGCCCGCCTTGCCGACGGTGCGCGGCAGGAAGCCGGCCGCGCCCGCGGGACCCCAGGATCCGGCAGGGTAGTCGTGCACCGGCGTGCCGGCCTGGGCCCAGGCGCTGCTGATACTGTCGATCCAGCGCCACTGCGCCTCGACCTCGTCGTCGCGCACGAACAGGGTCTGGTCGCCCTTGAGCGCGTCGATCATCAGCCGCTCGTAGGCGATGCGGCGCTTGGGCGGCAGCATCGCCAGGTCCAGCGACATCGGCAGCAGTTCGGTTGCGCCCCACTCGGGGGCCGCCAGCGAACCCATCAGGCCCAGTTCGATGGTCTCTTCCGGCTGCAGGCGCATGCGCAGGCTGTTGGGGCGCGCGTTGTCGCGGTCGGGGCGGTCGAACACCCAGTGGGTGACCGGCTTGAAGTTGACCAGCACCTCGGTGGTGCGCGAGGGCATGCGCTTGCCCGTCACCAGGCGGAAGGGCACGCCGGCCCAGCGCCAGTTGTCGATCCATGCGCGCAGGCCGACGAAGGTTTCGACAGCGCTGTCAGCCAAAAAACCTTTCGCGGCCGAGCCTTCGACGACGCCGGCCGTATAGCGGCCGCGGATGCTGTCGTTGGCGACCTCGGCGGCGGTCATCGGACGCAGCGCGCGCAGCACCTTGCGCTTCTCGTCGCGGATGCTGTCGGCATCGAGCGCGGCGGGCGGCTCCATCGCCACCAGCGCCAGCAGCTGCAGCATGTGGTTCTGCACCATGTCGCGCAGCGCGCCGTATCCGGCGTAGTAGCCTTCGCGACCATCGACGCCGGCGGTTTCGGCCACCAGGATGTCGACCGACTCGATGCAGCGGTTGTCCCACACCGCCTCGAGCAGGGTATTGCCGAAGCGCAGCGCCAGCAGGTTCTGCACCGGTGCCTTGCCCAGGTAATGGTCGATGCGGAAGATCCTCGACTCATCCAGCGCCGACTTGAGCGTCGCGTCGATCTCGCGCGCCGAGGCCAGGTCGTGCCCGATCGGCTTCTCCAGTACCAGGCGAGAGGGCGCGTCCAGCAGGCCGGCGGCCTTGAGGCCCAGGCAGGCGGATTCGAACAGGTTCGGCGGTGTCGACAGGTAGCTCACCGCGGGCCGGTCGGCGTAGCGCGAGAGCGTTGCCGCCATGCCGTCGACGTCGTTGAGGTTGAGCGGGTGGTAGCTGATCCGCCCCAGCAAGTTGTCCAGCGCACCGTTGTTGCGCGCCTCGCCGCCGATGCGCTCGCGCAGCCAGGCGCGGAAGCCCTCGTCGTCGTGCTCGGTGCGGCCGATGGCCACCACGCGGAACGACTCGGGCAGCAGCCGGTCGCGCAGCAGATGCAGGAGGGAGGGGAACAGGTAGCGTTGAGCCAGGTCGCCAGTGGCGCCGAACAGCAGGAGTGAGTCGTGCATTGACGCCCGCGTTGCCATCAGTAGGGAAGGGGATCGGACAGGCTTCGCCCGTGGCTCCGAATGATGCCAGAGTACCAGCGTGCGCTGTCCTTCGGGGTCCGCTCGAGCGTCCCGTAGTTGACGTGGATGATACCGAACCGCTTGGAATAGCCCAGCGACCACTCCAGGTTGTCCAGCAGCGACCAGGCCATGTAGCCGCGCACGTCCACGCCGGCGGCGATCGCGTCGTGGATCGCGGCCAGATGCTTTCGTAGGTAATCAATTCGCAAGGGGTCGCGCACGCGCCCTTCCTCGGCCACCGGCGGATCGAAGAAGGCGGCGCCGTTCTCTGTGATGTAGACCGGCAGGTCGCCGTAGGTCCGCTTGAACCAGAGCAGCAGGTCGGTCAGGCCCTGCGGGAACACCTCCCAGCCGGTCTCGGTGTAGGTGCCCAGCGGCTGGCGCACCACCGTCGTGCGCTGCGGGTAGCTGTCGCCGTCGCCGGTGACGCTGCGCGTGTAGTAGTTGATGCCGACGAAATCCAGCGGCTGGCGGATCAGTCCGAAGTCCGCCTCGGGAAAGTCCGGCCAGGCCTCGCCGAAAATGTCCCTGAGTTCGTCCGGATAGCGGCCGAGCAGGGCGGGATGCAGGAACTGCTCGTTCATGTAGGCGTGCGCGCGGCGCACCGCGGCCGCATCGGCCTCCGAATCGCCCGCCGGGTACTTGGGCTCGATGTTGACCACGAGGCCGATCTCGTGCGCGCCCTCGGCGCGGTAGGCCTGCACCGCCGCGCCATGCGCGCGCATCAGGTTGTGCGCGGCGATCGGCGCCTCGAAACGGCTGCGGTGGCCCGGGGCGAGCGCGCCGTGCAGGTAGCCGCCGTCGGTGACCACCCAGGGCTCGTTGAGCGTCACCCATTTCCTGACCCGTCCGTCGAGCGCGCGGTAGAGCACGCGGCCGTACTCGGCGAACCAGTCGGCGCAGTCGCGGTTGAGCCAGCCCCCGCGGTCGTCGAGCGCCGCCGGCATGTCCCAGTGGTAGAGCGTGAGCAGGGGCTCGATGCCGTTGGCGAGCAGCTCGTCGACCAGGCGCGAATAGAAGTCCAGGCCCTTCTGGTTCACCCGTCCGGTGCCCTCGGGCAGGATCCGGGACCACGACACGCTGAAGCGGTAGGCCTGCAGGCCGAGTTCGCGCATCAGCCCCACGTCTTCCTTCCAGCGATGGTAATGATCGCAGGCCACATCGCCGGTATCGCCGTTGAGGGTCATGCCGGGCGTGTGGGCGAAGCGGGTCCAGATGCTGGGGCCGGCACCGTCGGCCAGCGGCGCACCCTCGATCTGGTGCGCGGCGGTGGCGGCGCCCCAGAGGAAGCCCTCGGGGAAGCGGAAGTCCTTGGAGGCAAGGGAGCTCATCGGGTTTCGGCGTCCTGTCAAGTGGCCTGCGCGGCCTGAAAACGATTACATTGCGAGGATAGCGCAAGCGTCGGAAGCGCCGCGTGGAGGCGGTCGCACAGTGCGCGCGTGGCGGGCCTGGCGCGCGGCGGCTGCACGGACGACGGGACCCTACGAGCCGGGAGGAACGAGTGGCGCACGTGCAACTGGAGCAGCTGCGCAAAGTCTATCCGGACGGGCACGTGGCCGTGGCCGGGGCCAGCTTCGAGGTGGCGGACGGCGAGCTGCTGGTGCTGGTCGGGCCATCGGGCTGCGGCAAGAGCACCCTGCTGCGGATGGTGGCCGGGCTGGAGGCGATCACGTCCGGCCACCTGCGCATTGGCGGGCGGCTGGTGAACGACGTGGCGCCCGGCGATCGCGACATCGCCATGGTGTTCCAGAACTATGCGCTGTATCCGCACATGACGGTCGCCGAAAACCTCGGCTTCGCCCTGAAAATGCGGCGCATGCCAGCTGCGGAGATCGCGCGTCGGGTGGCGGATGCGGCGAGGACGCTCGAACTCGATGGCGTCCTCGGAAGACGACCGGCGCAGCTGTCGGGCGGGCAGCGCCAGCGCGTGGCGCTGGGCCGGGCGCTGGTGCGCCAGCCGCAGGTGTTCCTGCTCGACGAGCCACTGTCCAACCTCGACGCGCGCCTGCGCGCCAGCATGCGGGTCGAGATCGCGCGGCTGCACCGCCAGCTCGGCGCGACCATGCTCTACGTCACCCACGACCAGGTCGAGGCGATGACCCTGGGCCAGCGCATCGTGGTGATGCACGAAGGGCAGGTGCAGCAGGTCGACACGCCCCTCGCGCTGTACCGCAACCCCGCCAACCGCTTCGTCGCCACCTTCCTCGGGACGCCGGCCATGAACCTGGTCGGCGGGCGGCTGCTGCGCGAGGACGGCTGGCGGCTCGCGACCGGCGAAGGCAGTGCGCTGCCGCTGCCGGAGGACGTCGCCATCGATGCCGGTCTGGAGGGCCGCGAAGTCCAGCTTGGCGTGCGCCCCGAGCACCTGCTGCAGGGGGCCGCCGCCCGCGGCTTCGATGCGGTCGTCGAGGTGGTGGAGCCCATGGGCAGCGACGTGCACGTGCACGTGCGCGCCGGCGGCACGGCGCTGGTCGCGCGTCTCGCCCCCGAGTCCCTGCCCGAACCCGGGGCCACCGTCCGGCTGCGGATCGCACCTGCGCAGCTGCACCTGTTCGATCCGGCGAGCGGCGTCGCCTTGACGCCGAGGTGACGGCATCTTCATGGCACGGCTGCACCATTCGCGCCATCATGGTGGAATGATGTCCGACGGCCCCCCCTTCCTGCCGCCGCCACCTCCGCTGTCCGAACGCTGGGCGTTGTTCCTCGACGTCGACGGCACGCTGGTGCCGTTCGCAGACGATCCCGAGCAGGTCTACGTGTCGCAACGCCTGGTCGAACGGCTGGGCGCGTTGTCCGCCGCGATGGATGGCGCCCTGGCCCTGGTGAGCGGCCGTCGCGTGGAGATGCTCGACCGCTTGTTCTCTCCGCTGAGGCTGGCGTCCGCGGGCCTGCATGGCCTGCAGCGGCGCCGCGCGGGAGAAGCGCTCGGCGTCCCGCCGGATGCGCCCGCGGCCCTGGAACAGGTGCGGCTGGAAGCGCTGGACCTGGTATCGGCCTGGCCCGGCGCCCTGGTCGAGGACAAGGGCGAGGCCATGGCCCTGCACTGGCGCGCCCGACCCGAGGCCGGGGACGCGCTGCGCGCCTATGCGGCGCGGGCGGTGGAGCGCCTGCCGGGCTACCAGCTGCAGCCTGGCGACATGGTGGTGGAGCTGCGCCCGCACCGGGCCGACAAGGGAACGGCCATCGCGGCGTTCCTGGCGGAGGCGCCCTTCCGCGGGCGCCAGCCGGTGTTCGTGGGCGACGACCTGACCGACGAATACGGCTTCCGCGCGGTCAATGCGCAGCAGGGCATGGGCGTGCTGGTCGGCGATCGCGGCGGCAGCGCCGCGCGGTACCGCCTGCCCGACATCGCCGCGGTGCACGCGTGGCTGGGGGCGGGCGCTTGAACGGAGAACAACGCATGCGACAGACGCTCGACCTCGGCGTGATCGGCAATGGCAGCTTCGGCGCGCTGGTCGATCGCGAGGCGAGGGTGGTGTGGTCCTGCCTGCCGGCCTTCGACGGCGATCCCGCGTTCTGCGCGCTGCTGTCGCCGCGCGAGCACGAGGGCGGCGACCTCGCCATCGAACTGGAAGATTTCGAGCGCAGCGAGCAGCAGTACGTCACCAATACGGCCCTGCTGCGCACGGTGCTCCACGACCGCAATGGCGGGGCGCTGGAAGTGCTGGATTTCGCGCCCCGCTGGAAGCAGAACGGGCGCATCTACCGGCCGGTGTCGATCATCCGCCGGATCACGCCGCTGGCCGGCAGCCCGCGCGTGCGCGTGCGGGCCCGGCCGCTGGCCGACTGGGGCGCGCGCGTGCCCGACTGCACCTGGGGCAGCAACCACATGCGCTGGCTGCTGCCGGGCTTCACCCTGCGCCTGACCACCGACGTGCCGATCCGGTTCGTGCGCGAGCAGACCTCGTTCGTGCTCAACCAGGCGGTCCACCTGGTGTTCGGCCCGGACGAACCCCTGCAGCGCTCGCTGTCGGGCTATGTCGAGGAGGCCATTGGCCGCACCGACGCCTATTGGCGCGAATGGGTGCGCTACCTTTCCATTCCGCTGGACTGGCAGCAGGCCGTGATCCGCAGCGCCATCACCCTCAAGCTGTGCCAGTACGAGGACAGCGGCGCCATCATCGCGGCGATGACCACCTCCATCCCCGAGGCGCCGCATACCACGCGCAACTGGGACTACCGCTACTGCTGGCTGCGCGACGCGGCCTTCGTGGTGCGCGCGCTCAACCGGCTCGGCGCGACGCGCAGCATGGAGGAGTTCCTGCGCTACATCTACAACATCGCCACCCACGACGGCAGCCTGCAGCCGCTGTACGGCATCGACTTCGCCGAGCAGCTGGAGGAGGCCGAGGTCGAGAGCCTGGCCGGCTATCGCGGCATGGGCCCGGTGCGCCGCGGCAACCTGGCCTGGGTACAGAAGCAGCACGACGTTTACGGCAGCGTGGTGCTGGCCTCGACCCAGCTGTTCTTCGACCAGCGCCTGGTGCATCCGGGCGACGCCGCCGCGTTCGCGCGCCTGGAGCCGCTGGGTGAGCGCGCCTGGGCGCTGCACGACCAGCCGGACGCCGGCCTGTGGGAGTTCCGGGGACGCGCCGAGGTGCATACCTACACCGCGGCGATGTGCTGGGCGGCCTGCGACCGGCTGGCCAAGATCGCCGGACTGCTGGGCAGGGAAGACCGCGTCCTGTACTGGCGCGAGCGCGCCGATGCGATCCATGCGCGCGTGATCGAACGCGCATGGCGACCCGAGGCCAACCATTTCAGCGCCTCGTTCGACAGCGACTACCTCGATGCCTCGCTGCTGCTGCTGGCCGACATCGGCTTCCTCGCCCCCGACGACCCGCGTTACGTGGCCACGGTCGACGCCATCGGGCGCGACCTGCGTCGCGGCGATGCGCTGTTCCGCTACGTGGCACCGGACGATTTCGGCGAGCCGGAAACCAGCTTCACCATCTGTACCTTCTGGTACATCGACGCGCTGGCGGCCACCGGCCGCGCCGACGAGGCGCGGGCGATGTTCGAGCGGCTGCTGGCGCGGCGCAACCACCTCGGGCTGCTGTCGGAGGACCTGGCCTTCGACGACGGCGAAGCCTGGGGCAACTTCCCGCAGACCTATTCGCATGTCGGCCTGATCATCGCCGCGATGCGGTTGTCGCGCAGCTGGCAGGAGGCCTCATGAGTCGTCTGGTCGTGGTATCGAATCGCGTGGCGGTGCCCGGCGAGAACCGGGCCGGCGGCCTGGCCGTGGGCCTGGAAGCCGCGCTCGGCGCACGCGGCGGACTGTGGTTCGGCTGGAGCGGCAAGGTGGTGCGCGAGGACAGCGGACGCCTGCACGAGCAGGAGGCCGGCGACGTCAAGTACGTCACCATGGACCTCAACCGCGCCGACCACGACGCCTACTACAACGGCTTCGCCAACCGCACGCTGTGGCCGCTGCTGCATTCGCGCCTGGACCTGGTCGACTACGCCCGCGAGACCCGCGCCGGCTACCGCCGCGTCAACATGCTGTTCGCCGACCGGCTGGCGCCGCTGCTGCGCGACGACGACGTGCTGTGGATCCACGACTACCACCTGATCCCGCTGGCGGCGCTGCTGCGCGACCGCGGCGTGCGCTGCCGGATCGGCTTTTTCCTGCACGTGCCGATGCCCTCGGCCGACCTGGTCTCGGCGCTGCCCGAGCACGGCCGCCTGTTCGGCACTTTCTTCGCCTACGACCTGGTCGGTTTCCAGACGGTGCGCGATGCGGACCGCTTCCGCACCTACGCGCGCATCTTCGGCGGCGCGTCGGTGGACGCCGACGGCGTGGTCAAGCTGCCCGGCGGCGGCTCGGTGGCCGTGGGCGCGTTCCCGATCGGCATCGACGCGCACCGCATTGCCCAGCAGTCGGCCGCGGCCATCAACAAGTCGGCCGTGCGCGCGCTGCGCGAGAGCCTGAGCGGGCGCAGGCTGGCCATCGGCGTCGACCGGCTGGACTACTCCAAGGGCATGCCGGAGCGTTTCCGCGCCTTCGCCCGTTTCCTCGAACGGCATCCGGCCGAACGCGGCAAGCTGACCTTCCTGCAGATCGCGCCGGTCTCGCGCGGCGACGTGGCCGAGTACCAGCACCTGCGCGACCAGCTGGAAGGCATCGCCGGCCACATCAACGGCACCCACGCCGCGCCGGACTGGACCCCGCTGCGCTACGTCAACCGCAACTTTCCGCACCCCACGCTCACCGGCTTCTACCGCCTGGCGTCGGTGGGCCTGGTGACGCCGCTGCGCGATGGCATGAACCTGGTGGCCAAGGAATACGTCGCCGCCCAGGACCCGGACGATCCGGGCGTGCTGGTGCTGTCGATGCTGGCCGGCGCTGCGGCCGAGCTCGACGCCGCGCTGCTGGTCAATCCCTACGACCTCGATGGCGTGGCGGACGCCATCGCCCGCGCCGCGGCCATGCCCCTGGCCGAGCGCCGCGAGCGCTGGGAATCGATGATGCGCCCGATCACCGGCTACGACATCCACGCCTGGTGCCGGGCCTTCCTGGGCAGGCTCACCGGCTCCGCCGGCTGAGGCCGGGCAGGCGGGCGGCCCCGCGACGGGCGGGCGGGGCGCTCGTTATACTCGCGGGTCGGATCGGGATTGGGGTTCGCCCCATTCCATTCGAATCAATGACTTGAGCGTCATTTCTACCTTTTTGCAAGAACCATAGGAGCCGTGCCTGCGGGCGCGGCCGGGGCCCCGAACGCCGCATGCGCCTGTCCACGATCAAGCTCGCCGGATTCAAATCCTTCGTCGACCCCACCACCCTGCACCTGCCGACCAACATGACCGGCGTGGTGGGTCCGAACGGCTGCGGCAAGTCCAACATCATCGACGCGGTGCGCTGGGTGATGGGCGAGAGTTCGGCCAGCCGCCTGCGCGGCGATTCGCTGACCGACGTGATCTTCGCCGGCTCCACCGCGCGCAAGCCGGTCTCGCAGGCGATGGTCGAACTGGTCTTCGACAACTCCGACCACACCGTCGGCGGCGAGTACGCGGCCTTCAACGAGATCTCGGTCAAGCGCACGGTCAGCCGCGACGGCCAGAGCAGCTACTACCTCAACGGCGCGCGCTGCCGCCGCCGCGACATCACCGACCTGTTCCTCGGCACCGGCCTGGGCCCGCGCAGCTACTCGATCATCGAGCAGGGCATGATCTCGCAGGTCATCGACGCCAAGCCCGAGGAGCTGCGCGTCTATCTCGAGGAAGCCGCCGGCATCTCCAAGTACAAGGAGCGCCGCAAGGAGACGGAGACCCGCATCCGCCACACCCGCGAGAACCTCGACCGCCTCAACGACCTGCGCGAGGAGGTGGGCAAGCAGCTCCAGCACCTGGCCCGCCAGGCCCGCCAGGCCGAGCAGTACACCGCCATCCAGGCCGAGCGGAAGATCCGCGACGCGCAGTGGAAGGCGCTGGAATTCCGTGCGCTGGACGCGCAGCTGCAGGCGCTGCGCCAGGGCCTGGCGCAGGAGGAAACCCGCCTGGAGCAGCTGATCGCCGAGCAGCGCGAAGCCGAGCGCGAGCTGGAAACCGGGCGTGTGCGCCGCGACGAGGCCAGCGCCGCGCTCAGCCGGGTGCAGGCCGCGAACTACGAGGTCGGGGGGACGCTGGCGCGGATCGAGCAGCAGATCGCGCACCAGCGCGAGATGGCCGCGCGCCTGCACAAGGCGCGCGAGGAAGCCCGCCAGGCGCTGGAAGAGATCGGCGCCCACATCAGCGGCGACCAGTCGCGGCTCGAGGACCTGCAGGCGGCGATCGCCGATGCGGAGCCGCGGCTCGAGGCGCTGCGCGAGGACGACGAGGTGCGCCAGGAGGCGCTGCGTGCCGCCGAGGAGGCGCTGGCCGACTGGCAGCAGCGCTGGGAGGCGCACAACCGCGAACAGAACGAGGCCTCGCGCGCGGGCGACGTCGAGCGCACGCGCGTGGACTACCTCGACCGGCAGTCGATGGACGCCGACCGGCGCCGCGAGCAGCTCCAGTCCGAGCGCGGCGCGCTGGACCTGGAATCGCTGTCGGAGGCATTCGAGGCCATCGCCCTGCGCCACGAGGAGCAGAAGCTGGCGCTGGATGGGCTCAACGAGCAGCTCGAAGCGCGCAAGCAGGCCGCGCTCGACCTGCAGGACCAGCAGCGCAGCGCCCAGAACGAGCTGTCGGACGTGCGCAAGCAGGCGCAGGAAGCGCGCGGGCGCCTGTCCTCGCTCGAGACCCTGCAGCACGCCGCGCTGGGACAGGAGCAGGGCGCCGCCGTCGAATGGCTGCGCCGCCACGGCCTGGATTCCGCGCGCCGCGTGGGCGAGCAGCTCAGCGTCGAGCCGGGCTGGGAGAACGCGGTCGAGGGCGCACTGGGGCAGCTGATCGAAGGCGTGCTGGTGGAGGCGCCCGAGACCCTGGTCGAGGCCCTGGCCGACCTTGGCGAAGGGCGGCTGGCGCTGGTCGCGGCCGGAACCGGTGAGGACGCATTCGCATCGACCTCGCTGGCGGCGAAGGTGCAGGGCCCGCTGGCCATCCGCCGGATGCTGGCGCGGCTGCACGTGGCCGAGGACCTGTCCGAAGCCGCTGCCCTGCAGGCGCGGCTCGACCCGGGCGAGTCGGTGATCACCCGCGGCGGCGAGCGCCTGGGCAGCGGCTGGGTGCGCGTGGTGCGCTCGGGCGCGGCCAAGCAAGGCGCGCTGCTGCGCGAACGCGAGATCAAACAGCTGCGCGCGGACATCGAGCGGCTGCAGGCGCGCGAGCACGAACTGGAAGCCGCGCTGGCCTCCGGCCGCGAACGCCTGCTTGCCGCCGAGCAGCAGCGCGAGGACGCGCAGCGGCAGCTCTACGCCGCGCACCGCAGCGTGTCCGAGCTGGCCGGGCAGCTGCAGGGCCAGCAGGGGCGGGTGGACAATGCCCGCGCCCGGATCGAGAAGATCGAGGCCGAACTCGGCCAATTGGTCGAGACGATCGACAACAGCGCTGCGCAGGCGCGCGAAGCCCGTTCCCGGCTGGAGGACGCGGTTGCGCGCATGGCCGAGCTCGAGGCCGCGCGCAGCGCACTGGAGGCCGAGCGCCGCAGCCTGGCCGAGGCGCGCGACGCCGCCCGCGCCGCCGCCCGCGAGACCCGCGACGCCGCCCACGCACTGGCGCTCACCCTCGAATCGCAGCGTGCCCAGGTGGTGGCCCTGACCCAGGCGCTGCAGCGCATGGGCGGCCAGCGCGGCCAGCTGGACGCGCGCCTGGGCGAGCTGGCCTCGCAGCTGGCCGACGGCGATGCGCCGGTGGTCGCGCTGGAAGAGCAGCGCCAGGCGGCGCTGGAGCAGCGCGTGATCGCGGAGAAGGACCTGGCCGCGGCGCGTTCGGCGCTGGAAGGCGTGGACAACGAGCTGCGCGTGTTCGAGCGCACCCGCCAGGAGCGCGAGCAGCAGGCCCTGGCGCAACGCGAGGCGATCGCGCAGCGCCGGCTCGACCAGCAGGCGCTGGAGATCAAGGCCGGGCAACTGGCCGAGGCCGTCGTCGAGGCCGGTTTCGCGATGGACGAGACCATCGCCGGCCTGCCCGAGGAGGCCACCGCGCCGGCCTGGGAGAAGATGGTCGTCGACTTCGACGCGAAGCTGCGCCGGCTGGAGCCGGTGAACCTGGCCGCGATCCAGGAGCACGCCGAGGCGGCGCAGCGCAAGGAATACCTCGACGCGCAGGACGCCGACCTGACGACGGCGCTGGAAACGCTGGAGGAGGCGATCCGCAAGATCGACCGCGAGACCCGCGGCCGCTTCAAGGACACCTTCGACCGGGTCAACTCTGGCGTGCAGGAAATCTATCCGCGCCTGTTCGGCGGCGGCCATGCCTATCTCGAACTCACCGGCGACGACCTGCTCGACACCGGCGTGGCGATCATGGCGCGCCCGCCGGGCAAGCGCGTGAGCAACATCTCGCTGCTGTCAGGTGGCGAGAAGGCGATGACCGCGGTGGCGCTGGTGTTCGCGATCTTCCAGCTCAATCCCGCGCCTTTCTGCCTGCTCGACGAGGTGGACGCGCCACTGGACGAGGCCAACGTCGGCCGCTTCACCGCGATGGTCTCGGAGATGAGCCAGCAGGTGCAGTTCCTGTTCGTGACCCACAACAAGGCCACCATGGAAGCCGCGCAGCAGCTCAGTGGCGTTACCATGCGCGAGCCTGGCGTGAGCCGGCTGGTGTCCGTCGACCTGGCCGAAGCCGCGCGCCTGGCGGGCGCGGCGTGAGCCCCCGCACCAGTCCCGGAGGACCTGCATGACCGAACTGCGCATTGGCATCCTGATCGCCGGCCTGATCCTGCTGGCCGCGATCTGGTACTTCGGCACGCGCCCGCGGCAGGGCCGGGGACAGGGACGGCGCCTGCCGCGCGAGGAGCGCGACGAGGCCGGCCGGCTCGAACCCACCCTGGGCGCGCAGATCGAGCGCGAGCTGGCCGGCGCCCCGGAAGCGACCGGCGAGCAGGTGGTGCAGACCGAGATGGAGCTGCTCGACGAGAGCGTCGGCACAGCCTCGCCCAACAGCGAACTGGGCAAGCGCGTCAGCGAGGATTTCGACAAGATCGTGACCCTCTACGTCGCCGCCAGGGCCGGGCAGGTGCTGCGCGGGCCGGACATCGTGGTCGCCGCCGAGAAGGCCGGCCTGACCTACGGGCACATGAACGTGTTCCACCGCCTGGTCGAGAGCCATCCCGAACGCGGGCCGATCTTCAGCGTGGCCAACATCCGCAAGCCCGGCAGCTTCGAGATGGCCAGCATCCAGTCGCTGGAAACGCCGGCGATCGCCTTCTTCCTGACCCTGCCGGCGCCGGTGAGCGCGCTCGACGCCTGGGACGCGATGCTGCCGGCCGCGCAGCGCATGGCCGAACTGCTGGACGGCGTGCTGCTGGACGAGTCGCGCAACGCGCTCGGCCGCCAGCGCATCGCAGGGCTGCGCGACGAGCTGCGCGCCTGGGACCGCGAGCACGAAGTTCCGCCGGTCACGCGCAGTCCGCGCTGGTAAGTCCTGTCCCCGGGCACAGCATGCGCGGTTGACGCCGCTGGCTGGAGGACCGGCCGCGAACCAGATCCTGCCTGCTGGCGCCCAGACCTGTGGGGCCCCGCCGCGAACGGCGGGCCCGCTCCGCAAATGTCCCCCGGAATCCGCCTCGCCGGATTCCTCCTCCTTGATTTGCTGCGCGGGCCCACGCCCGCGGCGGGGCTCGGCTGCGGATCGAGAAAGCGCCCGGCATTCCTGATACCTGCAGGGCAGTGCGTTGCCCGGTTTCCGCTGCGATTGCGGAAGGGGTCCAGATAAGGGCGCCGCGTCGCTGGCGCTCTGTCCCGTCCCGTCCCGCGGGAAAGGAATCCTTGAGGTAGGGAGCCGGGACGGCATCCGTCGCGGCGCCCGAAGATGCGGACGTGACGGACACCCCGCGCACCCGTCCAGGCTGCGCAGGAGTGCGCGCCAAACCATGAGCAAGCCGAGCCTCGCCGCGGCCGGCGGGCTTCCGCAGCGAAATCAAGGAGGAGGCGTCCGCCGCCAGGCGGACGCCGGGGGACATTCGCGGAGGAAACCCGCCGGCTGCGGTGAGGCCCCTCGGGTCGCCGCGTACCAGCGCCAGCGACAGCCGATCGGGGCGTCGCATCGGACGGGTCCAGGGGGGTATCCGCGAAGGAAGCCCGCCGGTCGCGATGAGGCATGTCGGGGGCGCCCTGTGCCAGGCATCCGTGACATCCAGCGCGCGCAGCATCCCGGCGGATGCAGGGAGCGTTCGCAAAGGAAGCCCGCCGATCGCAGTGGGACCCGTCAGGCCGCCACGCACCAGGCGCATGTGACAGCCAAACCCGGCGCCGCATCCTACAATTCCGCACATGCCAGAGCCCGCCGCCACCGCCCGCGTTGCCGAACTGCGCGCGCGCATCGAAGACGCCAACCACCGCTACTACGTCCTCGACGATCCCTCGATCCCGGATGCCGAGTACGACGCGCTGATGCGCGAGCTCGAGGCGCTGGAACAGGCGCATCCCGAACTGGCCAGCGCCGACTCGCCGACCCGCACCGTCGGCGCCCGGCCCGACGGCGGCTTCCCCGAAGTCGCCCACGCCGTTCCCATGCTCTCGCTGGCCAACGCCTTCGAGACCGCAGGAGTGCCGGAGGACGCCGACGACCGCGAACGGTACGCCGAGGTCGCCGATTTCGAACGCCGCATCGAACAGAAGCTGGGCATCGCCGAGCCGGTGTTCTCGGTCGAGCCCAAGCTCGACGGGCTGGCGATCAGCCTGCGCTATGAGGACGGCGTGTTCGTGCAGGGCGCGACCCGCGGCGACGGCAGCACCGGCGAGAACGTCACCGCGAACCTGCGCCAGGTGCGCGCGGTGCCGCTGCGCCTGCGCGCCGGCGACGCACCGCCGCCAGCGGTGCTGGAAGTGCGCGGCGAGATCTACATGCCACGCAAGGCCTTCGAGGCATGGAACGCGGCGGCGCTGGAACGCAACGAGAAGCTCCTGGCCAATCCGCGCAACGGCGCGGCCGGGTCGCTGCGCCAGCTCGATCCCGCGGCCACGCGGCGCCGGCCGCTGGCCTTCTTCGCCTATGGCGTGGGCGAGGTGCGGGGGCTGGAACTGCCCGAGACCCATTCGCAGACCCTGGCCCTGCTGCGCGGCTTCGGCTTCCCGGTGGCGCCCGAGGTCGACACCGCCCAGGGCTTCGACGGCCTGCTGGCCTACTTCCGCCGCATCGGCAAGCTGCGCGATGCGCTTCCCTACGACATCGACGGCGTCGTCTACAAGCTCGACGACTACGACCAGCAGCGCGAGATGGGCTTCGTCTCGCGCGCGCCGCGCTGGGCGCTGGCGCACAAGTTCCCGGCGCAGGAACAGTCGACGGTGCTGCGCGCGATCGAGGTGCAGGTCGGACGCACCGGCGCGATCACGCCGGTCGCACGGCTCGAACCGGTGCAGGTCGCGGGCGTCACCGTCACCAACGCGACGCTGCACAACGCCGACCAGATCGCGCGGCTCGATGCGCGCGAGGGCGACACGGTGATCGTGCGCCGCGCTGGCGACGTGATTCCCGAGATCGTGCGGGTAATCAGGGAACGGCGTCCGGCGGGTGCCGTGCCCTGGACGATGCCGTCGCATTGCCCGGTCTGCGGCTCGGAACTGGTGCGCGAGGAGGGTGCCGCGGCCTGGCGCTGCAGCGGCGGGCTGTCCTGCCCGGCGCAGCGCAAGGAGGCCGTGCGCCACTTCGCCTCGCGCCGCGCGATGGACATCGAAGGCCTGGGCGACCGGCAAGCCGAGGCGCTGGTGGAATTCGGCTTCGTGCATTCGCCGGCCGACCTGTACGCGCTCACGGTCGAGGACCTGGTGCGGATGAAGACCGCGCTCGACACGGGTACGACGGCCGAGCTGTTGGCGGCCGTGTCCGACAGCCGCGGCGCGCTGGCGCTGGATATCGCAGGGCAGAGGGCGCTCGCGGACGAGGCCATGGAGTGGAAGAACGCCGCGTTCCTGCGCCGGCACCTGGCCGTCGACGTGTCCGGCAAGCTGGCCACGCGCTGGGCGGAGAATCTGGTGGCCGGGATCGAGGCGAGCAAGCGCACGACGCTGCCGCGCTTCCTGTTCGCGCTCGGCATCCCGCACCTGGGCGAGACCACGGCCAAGTCGCTGGCGGCGTGGCTGGGCACGCTGGAGTTCGTGCGGACCACACCCGCCGTGCTGCTGCAGGCGCTGCCGGACATCGGCGCGGAAGTCGCGCGCTCGATCGCGACCTTCTTCGAGCAGCCGGGCAATGCTGCCGTGGTCGATGCGCTGCTCGCGGCCGGGGTCGCTCTCACCGACGAGGGCGCGCCCTCGGCCGCGCTGCGCGAACGGCTGGGCCTGGCCCACCTGCTCGGCACGCTGCCGGTCGACAAGCTCGGCGCCAAGAGCGCGGAACGGCTGGCCGAGACCTATGGCACGCTCGACGCGCTGCTGCGCGCCAATGCCAGCGGCTGGGCGGGCGCGGGCGCGTCGAGCGCGGGCGCGGAGAACCTCGCCGCCTACCTTGCCGACGAGGACGCGCTGGCGGAACTGCGCGCCGCCGATGCTGCCATGCGACGCCTTCTGGAGGCCGCGCCGGCCAAAGCCGGACGCGCGGCCGGCCCGCTCGATGGCAGGACCGTGGTGCTGACCGGCAGCCTCTCGGCGATGACCCGCGACGAAGCCGGCGAAAGGCTCGAGGCGCTGGGTGCCAAGGTGGCCGGCAGCGTTTCGAAGAAGACGCAGCTGGTGGTGGCCGGCGAGGCCGCGGGCTCCAAGCTCGCCAAGGCGCAGGAGCTGGGTATCGAAGTCTGGGACGAGGCGCAGCTGCTGGACTTCCTCGGGAAGCATGCGTGAGCGCGCAGATGGCCTTGCGGCCCGTGCAGCCCGACGAGCTGCCGCGGCTGTTCGACATGCTGCGCAGCTTCTATGCCGAAGAGCGCATTCCGCTCGACGAGGGCCGCGTGCGCCGCGGCCTCGACCAGCTGCTCGCCGATCCGGCGCTGGGCGCGCTGCTGTTCGCCGAAGTCGACAGCGCGTGCGTCGGCTATCTCATCCTCGGCTGGTGCTTCAGCATCGAACAGGGCGGCCGCCACGTGCTGGTCGACGAGCTGTACCTGGCGCCGGAGGCGCGGGGGCGCGGGCTCGGCACCGCGATGCTGGCGGCGGCCTGCGACTGGGCGCGGGGGCAGGGCGCCGCGGTCGCACGGCTGGAAGTGAACCACCACAACCCGCGCGCGAGAACGCTCTACCTGCGCAACGGCTTCCGCGACGACCAGCGCGACATCCTCACCCGCGTGCTGGAAGGGGAGTCGGCATGAACCACGCGGCGCTGCGCCTGCGCGCCCGGCTCAACCGGCTGGTGCGCGAGTTCTTCGACGCGCGCGGCGTGCTCGAGGTCGAGACGCCGGTGCTCTCGCGCGCCGGCAACACCGACCCGAACATCGCCTCGTTCCAGCTGGAATTCACCGGCCGCACGGAAGGCGGGCCGCGCACGCGCTGGCTGCGGACCTCGGCCGAGTTCCCGATGAAACGGCTGCTGGCCGAAGGTCTCGGCGACTGCTACGAGCTGGGACGCGTGTTCCGCGACGGCGAGGCCGGCGGCCGCCACAATCCCGAGTTCACCATGCTCGAGTGGTACCGCGTCGGCTGGACGCTGGACCCGCTGATCGACGAGACCGCCACGCTGGTGCGCGCGGCGCTGGGCCTGGTCGGCCGTAGGGCGACGCTGCGCAAGGCCTCGTTTCGCGAGGTCTATCGCGAGGCGCTGGGCCTGGATCCGATGACGGCGTCGGTCGACGAACTGCGCGCGGCCTTCGACGGTGCCATCGACCCGGAAGGCCTCACCCGCGACGACTGGCTCGACCTGCTGATGACCCATCGCATCCAGCCGGCGTTTCCGCAGGACCAGCTGCTGGCGATGTACGACTATCCGGCAAGCCAGTGCGCGCTGGCCAAGGTGGTGCGTCGCGATGAGGTGGACGTGGCCGAGCGGTTCGAGCTCTACCTCGGCCCATTGGAGCTGGCCAACGGCTACCACGAGCTCACCGACGCTGCCGAACAGCGCGCCCGCTTCGAACGCGACCACGCGGTCCGCGCCGCCCGCGGCGCGGTCCAGCCTCCGATCGACGAGGCCCTGCTCGAGGCGCTGGCCTCCGGCATGCCCGGTTGCGCCGGCGTCGCGCTCGGCATCGACCGCCTGCTGATGGCGATGCTGGGCACCGGCGCCATCGCCGACGTGCTGGCCTACGACTTCCACCGCGCCTGAGCCGTCGCCTGCCGCGGCGTAGAATGGCGCCATGAACCAGGTCATCGACTACGCCCGCTACGACCGCATCCGCCCGATCCGCTGGACCGGCGACGCGCTGGAACTGCTGGACCAGCGCAAGCTGCCCTTCGTGGTGGAGTACCTGGCCTGCCGTAGCAGCGACGAAGTGGCCCAAGCCATCCACGCGCTCGCGGTGCGCGGCGCGCCGGCCATCGGGATCTCCGCCGCCTGGGGAGCGGTACTGGCCGCGCGCGAGGTCGAGGCCACCGATGCGGAGGCCGCGGCGCAGGCGCTGGAGCCGGCGCTGCAGCGGCTCAACGCCGCGCGCCCCACTGCCGTCAACCTCGCCTGGGCGCTGGCACGCATGCGCGCCGCGCTGCTGCGCGCGCGGGCGGGCGAGGGCATGGACTGGCGCGCGGCGCTGGAAGCCGAGGCGCGTGCGATCGAGACCGAGGACCTCGCCGCCAACCACGCGATGGGTACGCTGGGCGCTTCGCTGGTCGCGCCGGGCAGCGGCGTGCTGACCCACTGCAATACCGGATCGCTCGCCACCGCCGGTTTCGGCACCGCACTGGGCGTGATCCGCGCCGGCGTCGCCGAGGGTCGCATCGGCAAGGTCTACGCCGGCGAGACGCGTCCCTGGCAGCAGGGCGCGCGCCTGACCGCCTGGGAGCTGCTGCAGGACGGCATCCCGGCCACCCTGATCGCCGACTCCGCCGCCGCGCACCTGATGAAGACCGGCGCGGTGCAGTGGGTGGTGGTCGGCGCCGACCGCATCTGCGCCAACGGCGACACCGCCAACAAGATCGGCACCTACCAGCTGGCGATCGCCGCGCGCCACCATGGCGCGAAGTTCATGGTGGTGGCCCCGTCCTCGACGGTCGACATGGACACTGCCTCGGGCGATCTGATCGAGATCGAGGAACGCGATCCCGCCGAGCTCTACGGCGTCGGCGGCCAGCGCACCGTGGCCGAGGGCGTGCCGGCCTGGAACCCGGTGTTCGACGTGACCCCGGCCTCGCTGATCGATGCGATCGTGACCGAGAAGGGCATCGTCCAGCACCCCGACACCGCGTCGATGCGGGCACTGTTCGCCGCCTGATCCGCGTAGTCGCCGCCCGGTCGCGCGGCGGCGATACGCCATGCGGCCGCGCTCACCCCTTGCGCGCCAGCCGCCAGATCGCCACCGCGCTGAACAGCACGGTGAAGCCGACCGAATAGACGATCGCCATCGCCAGCGGTTCGAACTGGAATTTCTCCACGCCCGCGGCATGCATCGCCAGCTGGATCACGTGGAACTGCGGCCATGCCGGCACCTGCCAGTGCAGCGATTCGGGCAGCGGGAAGAACATGCCCGACAGGTAGCAGCCCGGCAGGTAGACCAGGTTTGCGTAGCCCGGGGCGGCGCTGCCCTTGAACAGGGTGCCGATCATCAGGCCCATCGCGCAGAACGGGATCGCGCACGCGATCAGCACCATGCTCAGCAGGACGATGCGCCCCATGTCCAACTCCAGCCGGCCGGCGAGCAGGGCCGTGGCCAGGATCGGCAGGTAGGCGAGCACGCCGAAGCCCAGGCCGCAGGCGAGCTTGGCCACCAGCCAGCTGCCGATGGGCGCCGGCTGGGCGCGCTTGAGCCGCAGCAGGCCCATTTCGCGCTCCATCGCCAGCGAGGCGCCGATGCCGAACAGCCCCGGCATGCTGACCGCCATCACCGCGAAGGCGGCGAACAGGAAGACGCCGGCCGCGGGATCTTCCGCGGTCGCCTTGCCGGCCACCGCCAGTGCGATCAGGGCGTACAGCGCGACCGGCATCAGCAGTACCGGAAAGGCAAGTCCAGGGTTGCGGAGCATGCGCAGCGCCTCGCAGCGCGCCTCCTCGGCGTAGGCGCGCAGCACGCGTCCCGCGGAGGGTCTCGGCAACGGCAGCGCGGGGGCGATGGTGTTCATGCGGCTTCCTTCGTGAGGGTGTTGAAGGCTTCACCGAGCCCGGCCTCGCGCACTTCCAGCCGCGACAGGGCCGGGTCCTCGGCCAGCAGTCGGCGCACCACGCGCTCGGCATCGACGGCGGTCAGGTGCAGGCGGTCGCGCTCGCGCCGGACCTCCTGTACGCCGGGCCAGCCGGCAACCTCGGCTTCGCCCAGCCGTGTCTCGCAGCTGATCCGGCGCCGCGCGACCAGGGCGCGCATCTCGTCGACGCTGCCCGAGGCGATCAGGCGTCCCCTGGCGACGACGGCCACGCGGTCGGCCAGCGCCTCGGCTTCCTCCAGGTAATGGGTGGTGAGCACGATCGAACAGCCCGTCGCGAGCAGGCCGCGGATGCTGGTCCACAGCGCTTCGCGCGCCTGCACGTCCAGGCCCACGGAAGGCTCGTCGAGAAACAGCACGCGCGGCCGCCCGCAGATGGCGACGGCGAACTGCGCGAGCCGCTTCTGGCCGCCGGAGAGCTTGCCGTAGGCGCGGTCGGCGAACCCGGTCACGCCGGCACGGCGCAGGCATTCGTCGAGGTCGAGCGGATCGGCGTAGTAGCTCGAGGCCAGGCGCACCAGCTCGCGCGGGGTCAGCTCCTTCGGCAGTTCGACGTCCTGCATCATCGCGCCCAGGCCCTGGCGGCGCATGGTGTCCTGCGGTGGGCCGCCGAGCAGGTCGACCGCGCCGGCGTCGGGTTCAAGCAGGCCCAGCCACAGCGAGATGGCCGTGGTCTTGCCGGCGCCATTGGGACCGAGCAGGGCCAGCAGCTCGCCGCGGCGCAGCTGCAGGTCGAAACGGTCCAGCGCGGTCACCCCGCCGAAGCTGCGGGTGATGCCCTGCAGGGCGGCCACGGGCGCTGCGCCATGCGGCTGCGTCGTGCGCGTCCCGCGCGGTGCGGGGGAAGGCGGCATCGGCTGCGGAGCGTCGCCTTTGCCCCGGCGCACGCGACGGCCGTTGAGCAACTGCCCGATCAGGGTCGGCCGCACCAGCCAGTGGTAGCTGGCGAACAGCACGGCGAAGCTGACGGCCAGGATGACGGGGTATTTCAGGCTCCAGTGCAACGGCCAGTGCCCGACCCAGACCTGCAGCGCGGCGACCACCGGCAGGTGCGCGAGGTAGATCCAGTACGAGGCGTCGGCGACATAGCGGCGCACGGGGCTGTAGCCGTCCAGCCAGCGCAGCGCCGCGCCGGTCAGGCCCAGCGCCAGGCCCCAGGCGGCCACGCCGTGCATGAGCGCGAAGCCGGCCTTGGTCAGCACCGCCCCCTCGATCAGCACCAGCGGATTGGCGGGCACGCCATCCGGCGCCATCGGCGTCGCGCGCATGCTCACCAGCATCCAGGCCGCGGCCAGCGCGCCGGCCAACAGGTTCGGCAGCCAGTGGCGTGCCAGCGTCGCCAGTCCGTCGGCGGACCGATGCAGCAGCCAGCCCACGGCGAAGGCGGTGCCGTACGCCACCAGCGGCGCGAGCTGCGGGACCAGGCTCCGGTCGGGCGTGGGAATGCCGGTCCAGTAGAACCAGTTGGACAGCGGCAGCAGGGTGCCGGCGACGGGCAGGGCGAGCACGAACAGGACGACGACCGGCAGCCGCAGTACCGTCGAAACCTGGCGATCGACCATGCTGCGCAGCGCCTGCCCGCGATCGATGCGCGCGACCAGCCCCGCTACCAGCAGCGCCAGCACATAGCACTGCAGCAGCTGGTACAGGAACCACAGGTGGGTGAGCGGAAACGCGCCGGCGACCTTCGGCATCGCCGGCATCTCGGGAATAGTGCCGCCGAACACCTTGGTCAGGCCGGCAACCCAGACCGCCGAAATCAGCGGGAACAGCACTACCCAGCCTGCGACCAGGGGCAGGCCGATGCGCAGGGCGCGGTTCTTCCAGAATCCTGCGGTCCCCAAGCGCCCGTGCAGCAGCCGCGCGAAGTAGCCGGCGATGAGGAAGAACAGCGTCATCCGGAATACATGGGAGACGAAGGCGGCGTCGCCCAGCAAGGCACTGGGCGAACTGTCGTTCATGGCCCACAGCCCGGGCGGCCAGCCCGGCATGAAGGACAGGGCGGCGTGGAAGGCCACGCCGAGCAGGAGCGCGAAACCGCGGACGGCATCGAGCGCGTGCAGGCGCTGCGGGTCGATACGGGACATGACGGCGTCCTTTCAGAGGAAGTCGCGGCGGCGCGCCACGGTGAGCTGCGGCAGGGCGATGGCGAGCACGAGGACCAGCGCCTCGACCAGCAGCACGTTGAACACGGTGCCGTTCCACACTGGCGCGGCGGCGTCGAGATGGTTGCGGATACCCGGCAGGGCGCCGACGACGAACATGAAGACGCTGACCGACATGTTGGTGAGGATGATCGCGGCGGTCATCGCGCCTTCCGAGCGCGCATGCAGCGCCGCGCAGAGCACGATGGCGAAGTTGGCGAGCAGGTAGCCGGACAGCACCACGACGAAGGGCAGCATCCCGTCGGGGACCGCCGGCGAGGCCTGCACCAGGAGCACGGCCGAGAGCGTGGCGGCCAGCCAGGGGAGGGCGAAGGACAGCACAAGGCCGAACGTCTTGGCCAGCACGTACTGCGGAATCGAGACCGGCAGGGCGAGCAGGAACTGCAGCGACTGTTCCTTGCGCTCGTTGGCCACGCCGTAGATCGCGAGCATCACCCCGCCGGCGATCACCGCGGTGATCCAGGCGATCGCGCCGACGTTGAAGGCCACGCCGCCGAAGGCGCAGGCCAGCGCCGAGAGCGCCGCCGCGGCGGCGGTCGCCAGCATCATCCAGCGGTGGACGTGGAGTTCCTTGGCGATGAGCCGGAAGACGATACCGTTCATGGATTGCGCGCTTCCCGGTGATGCATGACGTTGGCGACGAAAATCTCTTCCAGGCTCATGCGCTGGACGCCGCGCGCGGCATCGCCCAGCTGCGCGAGCTGTGCCTCGTCGAAGCGGTTGGTGGTAAGGGTGCGGAAGCGGCCCTCGCCGGACTCGGCCACGATGTGCGGCAGCGGGGGCAGGGTGGCGCCGGGTTCGAGCTGCACCTCGATGCGGCGCCAGCGCTCCAGGAAAGCCTCCTTGTCGCTGCATTCGAGCAGCCGCCCGCGGTCCATGAAGGCGATCCGGTCGGAAATGCGCTCGACGTCCACGGTGTTGTGCGATGAGAACAGGATCGAGCGGCTGTCGTCGCGCAGCACGTCCATGAATTCGGTCAGCAGCTCCTGGCGCGCGACCGGGTCCAGGCCGTTGCCGGGCTCGTCGAGCACCAGCAGCCGGGGCCGCCGCGCCAGCGCCAGCAGCATGGCGGCCTTGACCTGCTCGCCATGCGAGAGCGTGCGCGTCGCCTGCTGCGGATGCAGGTTGAAGCGGCGCAGCAGGGTCGCGGCGTAGTCCGCGTCCCAGCCCGGATAGGCCGAGGACACGAAGGCCATGTGCCAGGCGATGGTCGCGTTCGGGACCAGGCGCATGTCGGCCGAGACGTAGCCGATATCGCGCTTGGCCTCGGCCTGCGCCGATGGCATGGGGTGGCCCAGCACGCGGATCTCGCCCGCATCCGGCGCCAGCATGCCCATGGCCATGCGCAGGATGGTGCTCTTGCCGGCGCCGTTGGGCCCGACCAGGCCCAGTACCTCGCCGGGCTCCAGGTCGAAGGAGATCCCCTGCAGCTGGAAGAAGCGGTAGGCCTTGCTGACGCCCCGCATGCGCAGGTGGGCGGTGGTGCTCATGATGTGCTCCCGGCGCGCAGCGCGCTGCGCAGTCGTGCTTCGAGTTCTTCGTCGGTCATGCCCAGCTGGCGGGCGATGTCGGCGGCCCCGCGCAGGTGCTCGTCGAGCTTCTGCTGCTGCAGTTCGCTCGCCGCGCTTCCGCGGCCGCTGTCGGCCACGAACGAGCCCTTGCCGTGGCGGGTGACGATCACGCCCTCGGACTCCAGGTCGAGGTAGGCGCGCTTGACCGTGATCACGCTGACCCGGATCGCCGCGGCCAGCGCCCGGATCGACGGAAGCTCCTGGCCGGCAGGCCACTCCCCGGACGCGATGCGCGCGCGCACCTGCTCCACGATCTGGAGATACATGGGCCGCGCATCGGTCTGCGAGATGTGGAGGTCAGTGTTCATACTGTGCATATAGTGTATGCACAGTTGGGGCGCGATGGGAAAGTACCGTCTGTCGGGAGACCCGGGTCTTCAGGCCGGCGCGAAGGTCGGGATCGGCCGCAGCGGTGCTCAGCGCTCGCGCCGGCGCCAGTCGAAGTCCGGCCGCTGCAGGCCCAGCACGATGCCGATGGTGGTCGAGGGCAGCAGGACGCAGGCCACGAACAGCAGGGTCTGCGCGCCGCCGATGTCGAACGCGGCCAACAGCCACTGGGTCGCGGTCATCCAGGCCCAGTGGATGCCGATGCAGGTCCACAGCCGGCCCGACAGCGCCCGCGCATAGCCGAGGATCAACCCGAGCCCCGGCACGAACATCCACTGCTGCAGCGAATCCAGCGCGCCGACCGCCCAGGCGAAAGCGACGAATACCGCCAGCTGCGCCAGCAGGGCGGCCCACGCCGGCGCGTGCCGCCCGACCAGGCCCTGGACGTAGCCGCGCAGCCCCAGTTCCTCGGGCAGGGCCTCCGACAGGAGAACGGCCAGGGCGATGCCCGGCAGGAGCAGGGCCGGATTCGTCGCCCCCGGGCGCGGCGACAGCGTCGCCCAGTCCAGCCACAGGCAGAGGGCCACGCCAGCGGCGGCGGGCAGCAGCCACAGTGCGATACCCGCGGCGAAGGCGCGCAGGTTGCTGCCTGCCGCCGCGCTCCATCCCGCCACGCGCCAGGGCAGCCGGTCGTACCGGAGCAGGCCCCAGACCAGCGCGACGACGCCGGCCGACAGCAGCACGCCTTGCGCAATACGTTGCGCGCGCCGGTCGGACACAACCTCGGGCATTCCCAGCGTCAGCCGCCAGAGCACCACCAGGGCGATGGCGAACAGCAACAGGCGCGGAAGCGGGGACGGTGCGCTCGACCTCATCGGGACCGGATGCGGGCGGGTGCGGACAGTGTGGAGCTGCGGGCCGCCCCGCTGTACTGACAGCTGTCAGGCACTGCTGCTGGCGGCCGATCCGGAAACGTATCGCGGACGGCGTCGGAGATCCGGATGGCGAAGGGGCGGGAGCGATGCGGCTGTCGCCGCGCAAGGATCCGCAAGTGGTTGTTTTCGCGCAGGAATATGCTGGCGAAAAGACGGCGTTCGTGATAGCATTCCGCGATTGATTCCGGCGCGGCCGACAGGCCCGCCGTCACGTTTTCCGGGCGGCTGCCGGCAGCCGCGGGGAAGCCCGGCATACACAGGACGCAAGCAACTCGATGACCGATCTCGCGCAGGAAATCATCCCGGTCAACCTCGAAGACGAAATGCGGCGCAGCTACCTCGATTACGCCATGAGCGTGATCGTGGGGCGCGCGCTGCCGGACGTCCGCGACGGCCTCAAGCCCGTGCATCGCCGCGTGCTGCACGCGATGAACGAGCTTGGCGCGCACAGCAACAAGCCGTACTACAAGTCGGCGCGTATCGTCGGTGACGTCATCGGTAAGTACCACCCGCACGGCGACCAGTCGGTGTACGACACCCTGGTGCGCATGGCCCAGCCGTTCTCGCTGCGCTACATGCTGGTGGACGGGCAGGGCAACTTCGGTTCGGTCGACGGCGACTCCGCCGCGGCGATGCGTTACACCGAGGCGCGCATGGCGCGCATCACCCACGAGCTGATGGCGGACATCGACAAGGAAACCGTCGATTTCCAGCCCAACTACGACGAAAAGGAGCTCGAGCCGTCGGTGATGCCGACGCGCTTCCCGAACCTGCTGGTCAACGGCTCGGCCGGCATCGCGGTCGGCATGGCCACCAACATTCCGCCGCACAACCTGTCCGAGGTCGTCGATGCGCTGATCGCGCTGATCGACAACCCGGAGATCGACATCGACGGCCTGATGGAATACATCCCGGGCCCGGATTTCCCCACCGGCGGCATCATCAACGGCGTGGGTGGCATCCACCTGGCCTACCGCACCGGCCGCGGCCGCGTGCGCATCCGCGCCAAGTGCGACGTCGAGGTGGCCGACAACGGCCGCGAGTCGATCATCGTCACCGAGATCCCCTACCAGGTGAACAAGGCGCGGCTGATCGAGAAGATCGCCGAGCTGGTGAAGGAAAAGAAGCTCGAGGGCATCAGCGAGCTGCGCGACGAGTCCGACAAGGACGGCATGCGCATCTACATCGAGATCAAGCGCGGCGACTCGGCCGAGGTCGTGCTCAACAACCTCTACGCCCAGACCCAGCTGGAGTCGGTGTTCGGCATCAACATGGTGGCGCTGGTCGACGGCCGCCCGCAGCTGCTCAACCTGCGCCAGATCCTCGAGGCCTTCGTCCGCCACCGCCGCGAGGTGGTGACCCGCCGGACGATCTTCGAGCTGCGCAAGGCGCGCGCCCGCGCGCACATCCTCGAGGGGCTGACGGTCGCGCTCGCCAACATCGACGAGATGATCGAGCTGATCAAGACCTCGGAGAACCCGGCGGTCGCCAAGGAGCGCATGCTGGCGCGCCTGTGGCAGCCGGGCCTGGTGGGCGCGCTGCTCGAGGCGGCCGGCGCCGAGGCTTCGCGCCCGGAGGACCTGCCCAAGGGCGTCGGCCTGCTGGCCGACGGCTACCAGCTCACCGACACCCAGGCCCAGCAGATCCTGGAGATGCGCCTGCACCGCCTGACCGGCCTGGAGCAGGAAAAGCTCACCGAGGAGTACCGCCAGCTGCTGGAAACCATCCGCGGCCTGATCGAGATCCTCGAGGATCCGGAAGTGCTGCTGGAGGTGATCCGCACCGAACTGCGCAACGTCAAGGAAGAGTTCGGCGACGAACGCCGCAGCGAGATCCGCGCCAGCGAGGAAGACCTCGACATCCTCGACCTGATCGCCCCAGAGGACGTGGTGGTCACGCTCTCGCACGCGGGCTACGCCAAGCGCCAGCCGGTCACCGCCTACCGCGCGCAGAAGCGCGGCGGCCGCGGCCGCAACGCCGCGGCGACCAAGGACGAGGATTTCATCGACCAGCTGTGGCTGGTCAACACCCACGACACCCTGCTGACCTTCACCAGCGCCGGCCGCGTGTTCTGGCTGCCGGTCCACCAGCTGCCCGACGCCGGCCCGAACGCGCGCGGCCGCCCGATCATCAACTGGATCGCGCTGGAGGAAGGCGAGAAGGTGCAGGCGGTGGTGCCTGTGCGCGAGTACGAGCCGGACAAGTTCGTGTTCTTCGCCACCCGCAACGGCACGGTCAAGAAGACGCCGCTCACCGAGTTCGCCTTCCGCCTGGCGCGCGGCAAGATCGCGATCAACCTCGACGAGGGCGACGCCCTGGTCAATGCCGAACTCACCGACGGCAGCCGCGACGTGATGCTGTTCTCCAGCAACGGCAAGGCGGTGCGCTTCGACGAGGGTTCGGTGCGCGCGATGGGCCGTACCGCCACCGGCGTGCGCGGCATCCGCCTGGCCGAGGGCGAGTGCGTGTGCAGCCTGGTCGTGGTCGATGGCGAGGGCGACATCCTCACCGCCAGCGAACGCGGCTATGGCAAGCGCACGCCGCTGGAGGAATACCCGAAGAAGGGCCGCGGCACGCAGGGCGTGATCGCGCTGCAGACCACCGCCCGCAACGGCAAGCTGGTCGGCGCCATCCAGCTGTCCAACCAGCACGAGGTCCTGCTGATCTCCGACGGCGGCACCCTGGTGCGCACGCGCGCCTCGGAGATCTCCCAGGTCGGCCGCAACACCCAGGGCGTGACCCTGATCCGGCTGGGCGAAGGCGAGAGCCTGCAGGCGATCGAGCGCGTGGATGCCTCGCTCGAGGAGGACGACGGTGCAGCCGAGGTTGCCACCGAGGCGGCAGGCGAGGCGCGTCCCGAGGCCTGAGCCCGGTCGCGCATCGGGGTAGGGAAAAAGCCCGCCGATTGGCGGGCTTTTTCTTGATCCGGCGTGCATGGGCCCTTTGCGGCCCCGGGTCGACGCCGCGTCCTGTCGACCGCGAATCGTTTTTCGCTTGGCCAGGGTCGAGTCGCGGTCCGGCCGGCCCAGCGTGCCGGGCGTTCGCGTGGATGCGCGGCGTGCCGCGCATGCCATCCACGCTTACTCTGCCCCGACGCGCGCGCAGAACGGCCGCCGGGACGCGGCTCGCCGCGACCCGCTTGCCGTTGCCTTCGCTCGGGGTTGGCCCATGGCGTCGTGGACTACCGCGCACCTGCTCGGGCGGGCTCGTCGCGAGCCGCCCTGACTATACTTCCCGGCAAACGCACGGAGGGGGCTATGGGACGGATGGCGCGCGTCGGCAGGCGGGCATGGGGACGTGCCGGCCGGGGGCTGGTCCTGGTCGGCTTGCTGCTGCTGGCGCTTGCCGCCTGCAAGCGCAACGAGAGTGGACAGCTGCCTGCGGTCAGCGGCGAGGCGATCCAGGCCCAGCGCCAGCAGGTCGAGGGCTTCGGGCTGGTGCGCGCCTTTCCCGACCAGGGTGGGGACGGGCTCGCCATCGCGCTGGAGTTCTCCCGACCGCTGGTGGGCACGCAGGACTTCGACAGGCTGGTCACCTTCGCCGAGCCGGTCGCCGAGCCCAGCAGCTGGACCCTGGACGATTCGGGGACCGTGCTGCGCTATCCGCACGTCAAGCCCGACCACCACTACACCCTGCGCATCGCCGCCGGACTGACCGCGGCCGACGGCACCCGGCTAACGGCCGCTCTGGAAGAAAAGGTCTATACCGGGGAACTCGAACCGGTGGTCGGCTTCGCCTCGCAGGGCAGCGTGCTGCCTGCCAGGGAATCGCGCGGGCTGCCGGTGGTGTCGGTCAACGTCGCCGAGGTGGACGTCGAGTTCCTGCGCGTGCGCGAGGGCTCGCTGCCGAAATTCTTCTCCGAGTTCCAGCGCGGTGGCCGCCGCGGCAGCTGGGAGCTCGACAGCCGCTGGAACGAGCGCACGCCGCTGGCGCAGATGGCCGAGCCGGTCTACGTCAACCGCTTCGTGCTGGGGGGCGAGCGCAACGAGCGGGTGCTGACCTACCTTCCGCTGCAGGACATCGCCGAACTGCAGCAGCCCGGCCTGTACTTCGCGGTGATGAAGCGCACGGGCTCGTTCGAGGACAGGTTCGAGACCGCCTATTTCACCGTCAGCGACCTGGGCCTGCACGCCCGCGCCTACAAGGACAAGCTGTTCGTCCACACCGCCTCGCTGCACGACGGCGCGGCGGTCGGCAACGCCGAACTGCGGGTGCTCGACGCGCGCGGCGAGACGATCTACAAGGCCACCACCGACGGCAACGGCAACGCGCTGGCCGACTACACCATCGACGCCGCACACGTGCTGGTGGCGAGCCGCGGCAACGACGTGGCGATGCTGCCCTTCAACCAGCCGGCGCTGGACCTGTCGGAGTTCGCGGTGTCCGGGCGCGAGTCGGCCTGGTTCGACGTGTTCGCCTGGTCCGGCCGCGATCTCTACCGCCCCGGCGAGACGGTGCGCGTGTCGGCGCTGCTGCGCGACCACGACGGACGCCCGGTCGCGGCGAAGGACGGCAAGGCGCAGGCGCTGTTCGTGCGGCTCAGGCAGCCCGACGGCAAGCCGTTCTTCGAAACCCGGCTGCAGGCCGGCGCGCTGGGCTACTACAGCTTCGAAAAGCAGGTGCCGGCCGACGCGCCCACCGGCCGCTGGCAGGTGGAGTTCCGCACCGACCCGTCCAGCCGCGAGGCGGTGCAGGGCATGCGCCTGCGCATCGAGGAGTTCCTGCCCGAGCGGATGAAGCTCGATCTGGATGCGGCAAGCGCGGTGCTGCGGCCGGGCCAGCCGCTGCGGCTGCAGGCCACCGGCGCCTACCTGTACGGCGCCCCGGCGGCGGGCAACCGCTTCACCGCACGGCTGGCGGTCTCGGTCGAGCAGCATCCGGTCGACGGCATGCCCGGCTGGTTCTTCGGCGATCCGACCGTACAGCTGCCGAAGGATGCGCGCGACATCATCGACGCGGCGCTGGACGAACGCGGCAGGCTCCAGCAGGACATCGCTTTGCCCGAGGAGGTCAAGCCGACGACCCCGGTGGCGGCGGTGGTGTCTGGCAGCCTCTTCGAAAGCGGCGGCCGCAGCGTCAACCGCAGCCTGCGTCGGGTGCTGTGGCCGGCGCAGGCGCTGGTCGCGGTGCGTCCGTTGTTCGACGACAAGGAAGGCACCGACGCCAACGCCAGTGCGGGCTTCGAACTGCTGCGCGTGGACAGCGCCGGCAAGCCGCGGCCGCTCGCGGGGCTGCAGGTCACCCTGGTGCGCGAACACCGGGACTACCACTGGCGCCACGACGAGGACGGCGGCTGGGAATACGAGTACAGCAGCCGCTTCGAGAACGTGGAGACGCGCGCCGTCGACGCGGGCGCGAGCGCGGTGCGCGTCGACTTTCCTGTGGAGTGGGGCGAATACCGGATCGACGTGCTCGATCCGGAGACGAAGCTGGTCACGCGCTATCCCTTCCGCGCGGGCTGGAGCTGGGGCGACGGCAACCGCGGCCTCGACGCGCGGCCGGACAAGGTCAAGCTGGCGCTCGACCGCACCGCCTACCGCGCCGGCGACCGGATGACGGTGACGGTCACGCCGCCGCATCCGGGCAAGGGCCTGCTGATGGTCGAGAGCGACCGCATGCTGTACGTGCAGGCCATCGACGCGAAGGCCGGCAGCCGCTTCGAGATTCCGGTCACCGCCGACTGGGAGCGCCACGACGTGTACGTGACCGCGCTGGTGTTCCGCGGCGGCAGCGCCACCAGCAAGGTCACGCCGGCGCGCGCGGTGGGCGTGGCGCACGTGCCGATGGACCGGCACGACCGCCGCGTCGCGGTCGGCCTCAAGGTGCCCGGGCGGATCAAGCCGGAAGGCCCGATGCAGGTGGTGCTGAGCGCGCCGCAGCTGGCGGGCAAGGAGGCCTGGGCGACGGTGTCGGCGGTCGACGTCGGCATCCTCAACATCACCCGCTACCCGGTGCCCGATGCGCGCGCGCATTTCTTCGCCCAGCGCCGCCTCGGCGTGGACGCCTGGGACGTGTACGGCCGCGTGATCGAGAGCTTCGAAGGCGGCACCGCGCGCATCCGCTTCGGCGGCGACATGCCGCTGGCGGCGATGCCGCAGGCGCGCCGCCCGACCGCGCGGGTGCAGACGGTCGACCTGTTCTCCGGGCCGGTCCGCCTGGACGCCAGCGGCAACGCCAGGCTGCGCCTGCAGGTGCCCGACTTCAACGGCACCCTGCGCGTGTCGGCGCTGGTGTACTCGGCCGACAGCTACGGCAGCCGCGACGTCGAGACCGTGGCGCGCGCGCCGGTGGTGGCCGAAGCCAGCATGCCGCGCGTGCTGGCGCCGGGCGACCGCGCCACGGTGACGCTGGACCTGACCAACTTCACCGGCAAGGCCGGACGCTTCGACGTGCGCGTCGAGGGCATCGGCCCGCTGGACGTGGGCGAAGGCACGCGCAGCGTCGAGCTGGCGGCGGACGGCAAGACCACGCTCAACTTCCCGCTGGTCGCGCGCACCGGCTACGAGGTGGCGAAGGTGCGGGTGCGCGTGGACGGCAACGGCGCCAGCGTCGACCGTCGCTACGACCTGCCGGTGCGTCCGGCCTGGCCATCCGTGCTGCGCTCGCGCAGCCAGGTGCTGCAGTCGGCGACGCCGGTGAGCCTGGACGCGTCGCTGGCGCAGGGTCTGATGGCGGGTTCGGTGACCGCGCAGTTCACGGTGAGCGCACTGCCGCCGATTCCGTTCGCCAGCGCGATCCGCGGCGCGCTCGACTATCCCTACGGTTGCGCCGAGCAGACCGCCAGCAAGGGCTATGCGGCCCTGCAGCTGGACGAGGCGACGGCGGCGATGCTGGGCATCCGCGACGTCGATGCGTCGAAGCGCCGCCAGTACGTGGAAGGCGCGTTCGGGCGCCTGGCCTCGATGCAGCTGCGTTCGGGACACTTCTCGATGTGGGGCAGCGACGGCTACGTCAATCCGGCGCTGACCCCGTACATCGCCGAGTTCCTGCTCGATGCGCGCGACGCCGGCTTCAACGTGCCCGAGCAGATGCTGCAGAAGGCGCTCGAGCGCCTGGGCGAGGACCTGCTGGCCGGCGGCGAGCAGTTCTACGGCCACGACCATCGCGAACACCTGCGCTTCGCCTACCAGGCGCACGCGGGCTACGTGCTGGCGCGCGTCAACCGCGCGCCGCTGGGCACGCTGCGCGCGCTGTACGACAACGACCGCGGGAAGTCGCTGACCGCGCTGTCGCTGGCCCACCTCGGGCTGGCGCTGTCGCTGCAGGGCGACCGGGCGCGCGGGGACAAGGCGCTGGAACAGGCCTTCGACAAGCCGCCGTCGCGCCCGCGCTACCTGTGGGACTACGGCAGCGACCTGCGCGACCGCGCGCTGATGATCGCGCTCACCCACGAGCGCGACCTCGCCCGCGCCGCCTGGGACGCGAAGGCCACCGACATCGGCCGCGACCTGGATGCGCGCCGCGGCGGCGGGCGCCTGTACCTCAGCACGCAGGAGCAGATCGCGCTGGCGCGGCTGGGCCGGGCGCTGGTGTCGGCCGCGGGCAGGGACGTGTCGGGCACCCTGGTGGAAGGTGGCGTGGGCCAGCCGGTCGCACCGGCGCGCATGGTCGGCCGTACCTACGACGCCACGACCCTGGCCAAGGGCGTGCGCTTCGAGCCGGTGGGCGAACCTCCGCTGTTCGTGACCATCGACGTGGCCGGCGTGCCGGTGGACGCGCCGGCGATGGACGAGAGCCGTGTCCGCGTCCAGCGCACGCTGTACACCACCGAGGGCAAGCCATGGTCGCCGGCGCCGCTGAAGGAGGGGGAGGCGCTGATCGTGGCGCTGTCGCTGACCGCGGACGTGGACATGCGCGACGCCCTGGTCACCGATCTGCTGCCAGCCGGTCTCGAGATCGAGAACTTCAACCTCGGCGACGCGAAGCAATGGGCCGATGTCGTGGTCGATGGCATCACGGTCAGCGACCGCGAGAGCGCCGCCACCGTGCGCCACGAGGAGTTCCGCGACGACCGCTACGTGGCCGCGCTCGACCTGCGTCGCGGCGATACCGCGCGCGTGTTCTACCTCGTGCGCGCAGTCACGCCCGGCAGCTACACCGTCCCGCCCCCGCTGGTGGAAGACATGTACCGTCCCGACATCCGCGGCGTGGGGCGCGCGGCGCCCGCGACGATCACGGTGGTGCAGCCGTGAGCGCGCAGGCGCTCCGTGTCGCGACGCGCTGAGGCTTGGATCGTCTCCCGTGCAGGGGACGGTCGGAGCGGATGATGCGGTCGCGGCCACCAGGACGACCCGGCCACGACGCCAGGCGCGGTGACGCAGGGGCGGGGCAGGGCGGATGCGCCTGAGCCGCGCCGCCGCTCCCGCGCCGTCGGCTGGCCGCAGCCGCTGGCGCCGCCTGCTGCCCTGGCTGCGCTGGGGCACGGTCGCTCTGCTGCTGTCGCTGCTGGCCCTGGACCTGGCCTTCCCGCCGAAGCTGCCCAGCGGCGGCGACACCAGCGTGCTGGTGGTCGCCGCCGACGGCACGCCGCTGCGGGCCTTCGCCGACGCCCAGGGCGTATGGCGCTACCCGGCCGCGCCCGACGCCGTGTCGCCGCTCTACCTGCAGGCCCTGCTGGCGTATGAGGACCGCTGGTTCCGCCGCCACCCCGGGGTCAACCCTGTGGCCATGCTGCGCGCCGCCTGGCAGTGGGCGCGCGGCGGGCGCATCGTTTCCGGCGGCTCCACCCTGAGCATGCAGGTGGCGCGCATCCTCGATCGCGACGCCGGCCCGTCCACGCGCAGCCTGGGCGGCAAGCTGCGCCAAGTGCTGCGCGCACTCCAGCTCGAGGCACGCCTGTCCAAGGACCAGATCCTGCAGCTGTACCTGGAACGCGCGCCATTCGGCGGCACCATCGAGGGCGTGGAGGCGGCCAGCTGGGCCTACCTCGGCAAGCCGTCGGCACGCCTGTCGCACGCCGAGGCGGCGCTGCTGGCGGTGCTGCCGCAGGCGCCGAGCCGGCTGCGGCCCGACCGCCATCCCGAGGCTGCGCAGCGGGCGCGCGACAAGGTGCTCGCGCGCATGGCCGCCCGCGGCATCTGGTCGCGCGACGTGGTCGACGACGCGCGCATCGAGGCGGTGGTCGCGCGCAGCCTGCGCCCGCCGATGTCGGCGGCGCTGCTGGCCCAGCGCCTGCGCGCGGCGCAGCCGCGTCAGGCGCGCATCGTCTCGACCCTCGATGCCGGCCTGCAGCGAACCCTCGAGGAGCGCGTGGCGGCGTACTTCTCCGACCTGCCCGAGCGCACTTCGGCCGCCCTGCTGGTGGTCGACAACGCGACCATGGAAGCGCGCGCCTACGTCGGCTCGCTGGACCTGCTCGACCGGCGGCGCCTGGGGCACGTGGACATGGTGCAGGCCTGGCGTTCGCCCGGCTCCACGCTCAAGCCCTTCCTCTACGGGATGGCGCTGGACGACGGCCTGATCCATTCGGAAAGCCTGCTGGTCGACGCGCCGCAGTCGTTCGGCGGCTACCGGCCGGGCAATTTCGACGCCGCGTTCAACGGCCCCGTCGGCGCGGCCACCGCGCTGCGGCTGTCGCTCAACGTGCCGGCCGTGGACCTGCTCGACCGGGTGGGCCCGGCGCGCTTCGCCGCGCGCCTGGACAATGCCGGGATCGGGCTTCGCTTCCCGCGCGGCGCCACGCCCAACCTGTCGCTGATCCTGGGCGGCACCGGCGCCCGCCTCGAGGACCTGGTGGGCGCGCACGCCGCGCTGCATCGTGCCGGCATCGCCGGACGCGTGCGCTACACGCCCGATGCGCCGGTCGTCGACCGGCGGCTGCTGTCGCCGGGTGCGGCCTGGATCGTGCGCGAGATCCTCGCGTCCAACCCGCGCCCGGGCGAGCGCGAGGGCATGTTCGACCCGGGCGGACGGCCACGCGTGGCATGGAAGACCGGCACCAGCTACGGCTTCCGCGACGCCTGGGCGATCGGCGGTACGCGGCGCCACACGGTGGGCGTGTGGGTCGGCCGGCCCGACGGCACGCCGCTGCCGGGGCAGTACGGCGCGATCACCGCGCTGCCGCTGCTGTTCGAGGTGGTCGACAGCCTGCCGCGCTCACGCGCCGACGCCGTCTCGCCGCCGATGCCCGAGGGCGTGGCGCGGCAGTGGATCTGCTGGCCGCTGGGCACGGCCGCCGAAGCCCAGGACGGAGCGCTGTGCCAGCGCCGTTTCGAAGCCTGGACGCTCGGCGGCGCGGTCCCGCCCACGTTCGCCGAGCGCGACGCGCGCCTGTGGAGCGCGGGCCTGGCGCGGTTCGACGTGGATGCGCGGACGGGACTGCGGCTGTCGCCGGACTGCGCACTCCCGCACCCGCGGCAGCCCGCCGCGGTGGCGCGGTGGCCGGCGCTGGCCTCGCCCTGGCTGCCGGCAGCGGTGCGCCGCGCCTCGCGCCCGCCACCGCTGTCGCCCGACTGCGCCGAGGACGGCCGCGACCTGGCCGAACTGCGTATCGAGGGCCTGGCCGACGGGGCCGCGCTGGCCCGGTCGCCGGGCGAGGCCGGCGGCATCCGCCTGTCGCTGCGTGCGCTGGGCACGGATGCCGAGGTGCAGTGGCTGCTGGACGGACGCTGGATCGCGACCACGCGCGGCGGCAATGCCTTCCAGCACGCCTTCGAAGGCGCGGGGCCGCGCCGCCTGACCGCGCTGGCGGCGACCGGCGCCTGGGCCTCGCTGGAGTTCCGGATCCTGCCCTGAGCCGACTTCAGCCCGGGATCTGCGCCAGCACGTGCTCGGCGCTGGAGACGCGGAACTCGCCCGGCGCCTCGACGAACAGCTGGCGGACCACCCCGTCCTCGGCGTACAGCGCGAAGCGCTTGCTGCGCACGCCCATGCCGTAGCCGCTGGCATCCATCTCCAGGCCCAGCGCACGGGTGAGGTCGGCATTGCCGTCCGAGAGCATGCGCAGGCCCTTGGGCACCGCCAGCTGCTCGCCCCAGGCCTGCATCACGAACGGGTCGTTGACCGCCATGCAGGCCACGTGGATGCCCCGCTCCTGGAAGCGGGGGAACTGCTCGATGAAGCCGGGCAGGTGGCGTTCCGAACAGGTCGGGGTGAACGCGCCGGGCACGGCGAACAGCACCACCCGGCTGCCCTCGAACAGGGTCGGCGTGTCGATCGCCTGCACGCCGTCGTCGATGTACTTGAGCACCACTTCGGGGATGCGGTCGCCGATCTGGATCGTCATGGGAAAGCCTGCCGGGAGGGATGAATGCCGCGCCTATCCTCGCACGCCGGGGCTTGAAAGCCGTCGGGGCGTTCCCAGATTGCGGCCATGGCGGCCCCGGCGCCGCCGCAGACACCAGGAGAAACCGACATGAGCATCGTCCGTTACCGCCAGCGTCCCTCGGAAGTGGCGCTCCAAGACGAGATCAAGCAGGTCTTCGACCGCTTCTTCGGCCAGGAGGACACCGACGCCTCGGCCGTCGTCACCGCGCAGTGGGTGCCGCGGGTCGACATCAAGGAGGAGGCCAGCCGCTTCGTGATCTACGCCGACCTGCCGGGCATCGATCCGCAGGACATCGAAGTGCAGATGGACAAGGGCATCCTCTCGATCAAGGGGGAGCGCAGGAGCGAGTCGACCACCGAGACCGAGCGCTTCTCGCGCGTGGAGCGCCGCTATGGCAGCTTCCACCGCCGCTTCGCGCTGCCCGACAGCGCCGATCCCGATGGCGTGGCCGCCAGCGGCCGCAACGGCGTGCTGGAGATCGTGATCCCCAAGCGCCCCGAAACCACGCCGCGCCGCATCCAGGTGGGCACGTCGGCGACGCATTGATCGCGTCCTTGCGCCGGTAAACTGCGACGGCCCGCGTGCGGGCCGTCGTCGTGGAGCGAGCATGCAGTTCAAGGATTACTACAGCGTCCTGGGCGTGGAGCCCAATGCGGGCGAGGCGGAGATCAAGTCCGCGTATCGCCGGCTGGCGCGCAAGTACCATCCCGACGTCAGCAAGGAAGCGGGCGCCGAGGACAAGTTCAAGGCCGTCAACGAGGCCTACGAGGCGCTGCGCGATCCGGCACGGCGCAAGGCCTACGACCAGCTGCGCGCCGGCGGCTACCGTCCCGGCGACGAGGTGCCGCCGGCGGGCTTCGGCCCCGGCGGCCCGGCCGGCTTCGATTTCGAGGACGTGTTCGCCGGCGGCGGCGCGGGCGGCGGGTTCAGCGATTTCTTCGAGAGCCTGTTCCGCCGCCAGGCCGGCGGCAACGGCGGTCCGCGCGCGCGCGGCGGCGCGGCGGCGGGCGCGGGCGACACGCGCGCCCGCGTGGCCGTGTCGCTGGAGACCGTCTACCGCGGCGACAGCGTGCGCATCTCCGTCGATGGCCGATCCTTCGACGTGCGCGTACCGCCGGGCGTGCGTCCGGGGCAGGTGATCCGGCTGGCGCGGCAGGGCAGCCGCGGCGGCGACCTGCTTCTGGAGATCGAGTACGCAGCCCACCCGGACTTCGAGGTGGACGGCCGCAACATCATCCACGTCCTGCAGCTCGCGCCCTGGGAAGCGGCGCTGGGCGCGAGCGTCAGCGTGCCGACCCTGGGCGGGCGCGTCGAACTGAAGATTCCGCAGGGCTCGGAAGCCGGGCGCAAGCTGCGCCTGCGCGGTCGGGGGCTGCCGGGCGCCGCTGGCGCGCCGGCGGGCGACCAGCTGGTGGAACTCGAAATCCAGGCGCCGGCGCCCGGAAAGAAGGCCCAGCGCGAAGCCTACGAGCGCCTGCGCGACGCCTTCGCGGACGAGTGGCGGCGCTGACTCAGGCCGCGTCGCCGGACGGCGGCGTCTCGCTGCCGTGGCCGATGGTGGAGACGATCGCCTCGGTCAGCTCGGCTTCGCTGAAGGGTTTGGTGAGATAGCCCTGCGCGCCCTGGCGGATGCCCCAGATGCGGTCGGTTTCCTGGTCCTTGGTGGTCACCAGGATCACCGGGATGTGGCTGGTGGCGGGGTCGCGCTTGATCGTGCGCGTGGCCTGGAAGCCGTTGAGGTTGGGCATGACCACGTCCATCAGGACCAGGTCGGGCAGGTATTCCTTCGCCGCGCGCACGCCGGCCGCGCCGTCCTCGGCGGTCACCGCCTCGTGCCCCAGCTTCTCGACGATGCGGCGGATACCCATCAGCTGGGAGGGCGAGTCGTCGACGATGAGGATGCGGGCCATGCGTTTTTCCCCTTTTGGACGGCCGATTGTAGCGGCGGGACGGGCCCCGCCAACGCTCCGGGCTAAGGGAGTGTGACCAGGGTCCTGCCCACCGACCCGCCCGCCAGCATGTCCGAAAACACCTGGGGCAGGCCTTCGAGCGTGGTTTCGCGCGTGCAGATGCGGTCGAGGTAACGCGGTTTCCAGTCGCTGGCCAGCAATTGCCAGATCTCGTCGCGGATGTCGCGCGCGGTGCCCGCGGAGGCCACGCCCAGCAGCGAGACCCCGCGGATGATGAAGGGCATGACCGAGGCCGGCAGGTCGGCGCTGGCGGCCAGCCCGGCGCTGGCGACGTTGCCGTAGGGACGCGTCTGCGCCAGCAGGCTGGTCAGCATCGGCCCGCCGACGTTGTCGAGGCCGCCGCCGAAACGCACCGATTCCATCGGCCGCGTGGTAGACAGCGCGTCGCGGCCCAGCACCTCGCTGGCACCGATGGCGCGCAGGTAGCCGGCCTGCTCGGGCTTGCCGCTGACCGCATGCACGGTGTAGCCGGCGCGGCTGAAGATGTCGACGGCCAGCGAGCCAACGCCGCCGGTGGCGCCGGTCACCGCGAGCGGGCCGAGGTCGGGCGACTGGCGGTTGTCGCGCATGCGCAGCAGGGCGAGCGCGGCGGTGAAGCCTGCGGTGCCCAGCACCATGCTTTCGCGCATCGACAGGCCCAGCGGCAGCGGCACCGCCCACTTCGCCTCGATGCGCGCGTACTGCGAATAGCCGCCGTCGCGGGTCTCGCTCAGGCCCGAACCGGTGACCAGGACCTGGTCGCCCTCGCGGAATTTCGGATCGGTGGAAGCGACCACGTGCCCGGCCAGGTCGATGCCGCCCACCAGCGGGAAGCGGCGGAGGATCTTGCCCTTGCCGGTGCCCGCCAGTGCATCCTTGTAGTTGACCGAGGAGAACGCGACCTTGACCACGATCTCGCCGGGGGACAGATCGTCCAGCGACACCGCTTCGACGCCGCTGCGATAGCCGTTGTCGTCGCTGTGGATACGGTAGGCGTTGAAGCCGTCGGGTAGGGTCATGCTGCGTCCTGTCGTGCCGGGGGGCCGGGCGGGATCACCGGCGGCGCGATGCGGCCGGTCCATCCAACCGCCGCATTGTCACAGGATATCCGTCCGTGGGCCATGCCCATCGGGCACTGGCGCCCGCGCGCAGCCGTGGCAGGAGGGTGGGTCCGGGAGATTGCGCAAGGACGGCAGCCGCGCAGTGCCCTCGCGCTCCGCGCAGGGTTGTGCGCTGCTCCTCGTCCGCGCCCGGATGGAAGACGGGCGCCCGATGACGAACACCTCGCCATGCGCCGGACCCTTACGCAGTGACTTGCGGTGTTTCGCGTCGAGCCGCGCCCCGTTGCCACAGGTGCGCCGCGGATCACGAACGCGTCGCTGCGCGCCGCGAAGCCACCGCAGGGGCTTGCGGATTTCCCGTTCGCGCCCGATGAGCGCGCGTGCGCCCCAATGGCAAGCGCGTCGCTACGCACCATGACTCATCGCAGGGACTTGCGGATTTCCCGTCCGCGCCCGATCAGCGCGCGGGCGCCCCGATGACGAACGCGCCGCCACGCGCCGGACTTACCGCAGGGACTTGCGGTGCTTCTCGTCCGCGCCCGATCAGCGCGCGGGCGCCCCGATGACAAACGCGCCGCCACGCGCCGCCAACTTACCGCAGGGACTTGCGGTGCTTCTCGTCCAGCCACTTCGACGCGCTCGCCGGCGCGTAATTCCGCATCCACGCGAACATCGCGTCGATGTCCTCGCCATGCCACAGGTCGGCGCGCTGCGCGGCGTGCAGGAAGCGCTCCTGCACCATGTGGTCGATCATCGCGACCAGCGGCTGGTAGAAACCGTCGACGTCGAGGAACGCGCAGGGCTTGTCGCCGATGCCGAGCTGGCGCCAGGTCAGCATCTCGAACATCTCGTCGAGCGTGCCGAAGCCGCCGGGCAGGGCGACGAAAGCATCGGCCAGGTCGAACATGCGCATCTTGCGCTCATGCATCGAGCCGACCACCTCGAGCCGGGTCAGGCCCTTGTGCGCGACCTCCCAGTTGACCAGCTGCTCGGGGATCACGCCGACCACCTCGCCGCCGGCCTGCAGCACCGCATCGGCGACGACGCCCATCAGGCCGACATTGCCGCCGCCGTACACCAGCTGCAGGCCTTCACGGGCGATGCGCTCGCCCAGGCGCATGGCGCGCTCGGTATAGACGGGCTTGCCGCCGCTGTTGGAACCGCAGTAGACGCAGATCGAACGCATGTTCGGATATCCGGAACGTTGGGGAGCCCTGGCCTCTGGAACGACGAAGGCCCGGGCGTGCCCGGGCCTTCGGCCGACGCGGTCCGGGCTCAGTTGGCCTTGTGGATCGCGCGCTTGTCGACCGCCATCGCCGCGTCGTGCACCGCTTCCGACAGGGTGGGGTGGGCGTGGCAGATGCGGGCGAGGTCGTCGGCGGAGCCCTTGAACTCCATGGTCAGCACGCCCTCGTGGACCAGCTCGGAGGCATTGGCGCCGATGATGTGCAGGCCCAGCACGCGGTCCGTCTCCGCATGCGCGATCACCTTGACGAAGCCGGTGGGCTCGGCCATGGCGACGGCGCGGCCGACGGCGGCGAACGGGAAGCTGCCGGCCTTGTAGGGCACGCCCTCGGCCTTGAGCTGCTGCTCGGTCTTGCCGACCCAGGCGATCTCCGGGCCGGTGTAGATGACCCAGGGGATGGTGTCGAAGTTGACGTGGCCCGGCAGGCCGGCGATCAGCTCCGCCACGGCGATGCCTTCCTCGAAGCCCTTGTGCGCCAGCATCGGGCCGCGCACGCAGTCGCCGATCGCCCAGACGCCGTCGACCCCGGTGTGGCAGTGCTCGTCGACCACGATCTGGCCGCGCTCGTTGACCTGCACGCCGGTGCCCTCGGCCAGCAGGCCCTTGGTCGCGGCGCGGCGACCGACGGCCACCAGCAGCCTGTCGACGGCGATGGTCTGCTCGCCCTTGCCGTCGGCGAAGGTGACCTGCACTTCCTTCTTCTTGCCCTTGCCGGTGACCTCGGCCTTGGAGACCTTGGCGCCCAGCCGGATGTCCAGGCCCTGCTTCTTGAACTCGCGCGCGGCCAGCTTGGAAACCTCGGCATCGGCGGCGGCCAGGAACTCCGGCATCGCCTCGAGGATGGTGACCTCGGCGCCCAGGCGCTTCCACACGCTGCCGAGCTCGAGGCCGATCACGCCGGCGCCGATCACGGCCAGGCGCTTGGGAACGTCGGTGAAATCGAGCGCGCCGACGTTGTCGACGATGGTCTCGCCGTCGAACTTGGCGAACGGCAGTTCGATCGAATCCGAGCCGGCGGCGATGATGACGTTGGTGCCCTTGAGCTCGACCTCGGAACCGTCGTGCTGCTTCACCTTGACCACGTTGCCCGGCTGCAGCTGGCCGAAACCGTAGTACGGCGTGACCTTGTTGGCCTTGAACAGCATGGCGATGCCGCCGGTGAACTGCTTCACGATGCCGTCCTTGCGGGCGATCATCTTCGGCACGTCCATCGCCGCATCCTTGAAGCTGATGCCGTGCTGGTCGAACTTGTGCAGCATGTTCTCGTACTGGTGCGTCGAGTCCAGCAGCGCCTTGGACGGGACGCAGCCCACGCGCAGGCAGGTGCCGCCCAGCGCCGGCTTGCCGTCCTTGCCCAGCGCGGCGTCGATGCAGGCGGTCTTCATGCCCAGCTGCGCGGCGCGGATCGCGGCGTGGTAGCCGGCGGGGCCGGCACCGATGACGACGACGTCGAATTGTTCAGCCATGTCGGTTCCTTGCTGTTTCCCATCCCCGTGCGCGGGGATGTCGGACGGGGGCCAGGCGTCGGCGCGGCCCCCATCACGAGCCTCCCCCGCAAGCGGGGGAGGGAGGTTGGTTACAGGCCCAGCAGCATCCGGTGCGGGTTCTCGAGCTGGTTCTTGATGTCGACCAGGAACAGCACCGCGTCCTTGCCGTCGATGATGCGGTGGTCGTAGGACAGCGCGATGTACATCATCGGCGCGGCGACGACCTGGCCGTTCTCGACCACGGCGCGATCCTTGATGGCGTGCATGCCCAGGATCGCCGACTGCGGCGGGTTGACGATCGGCGTCGACATCAGCGAGCCGAAGGTGCCGCCGTTGGTGATGGTGAAGGTGCCGCCCTGCAGGTCGTCCAGGCCGAGCTTGCCGTCGCGCGCCTTCTTGGCGTACTCGGCGATGCCCAGTTCGATGTCGGCGAAGGACATGCGCTCGACGTTGCGCAGCACCGGGGTCACCAGGCCCTTGTCGGTCGACACCGCGATCGAGATGTCGGCGTAGCCGTGGTAGATGATGTCGTCGCCGTCGACCGAGGCATTGACCACCGGGTGCTTCTGCAGCGCGTTCGCCGCGGCCTTGGCGAAGAAGCTCATGAAGCCGAGCTTGATGCCGTGGTCCTTCTGGAACTGCTCGCCCAGCTCCTTGCGCAGCGCCATCACCTTGCCCAGGTTGACCTCGTTGAACGAGGTCAGCATGGCGATCGATTCCTTCGACTGCATCAGGCGCTCGGCGATGCGCTTGCGGATGCGGGTCATCGGCACGCGCTCTTCCGGACGGGCGCCGCCGGAGACGCCGCCGGTCCTGCCGGCCGCGTAGTTGACCAGGTCCTCCTTGGTCACCGCGCCGCGGCGGCCGGTGCCCTGCACCTGCGAGGGATCGATGCCTTCCTTCTCGGCGGTGAAGCGCGCGCCTGGCGGCAGCTCACCGGTGTTGCCGGCCGGGGCCGGCCTGGTCGAGGCGGGGGCCTTGGCTTCGGCCTTGGCGGCGTCGGCCTTGGGCTGCACTTCCTCCGCGCCCGCGGCGGGGGCCGGGGCGGCTTCGGCGACGGCGCCTTCCTCGATGATCGCCAGCACCTGCTGGCTGGTCACCGTGTCGCCCTCGGAGAACTTGATCTCCTTGAGCACGCCGTCGACCGGCGAGGGCACCTCGAGCACGACCTTGTCGGTCTCCAGGTCGACCAGGTTCTCGTCGCGGCGGACGGCGTCGCCGGCCTTCTTGTGCCAGCCCGCGATGGTGGCGTCGGACACGGATTCGGGAAGGACCGGAACTTTGACTTCGGTGGCCATGGGCTGGCGTCCTTGATGCGTTGGATTCGGGCGGTGTTATTCGGCGACGATCTGGTTGCCGGGCGGATTGACCAGGGCATCGGCGACCAGGCGCTGCTGTTCCTCGACGTGGTCGGCGAAATGGCCGACGGCGGGCGAGGGCGAGCGGCTGCGGCCGGCGTAGCTCAGCGCCTGGCCCTTGGCCAGGCAGGCCTGCAGGTGGTGCTTGATCTGGTACCACGCGCCCTGGTTCTGCGGCTCTTCCTGGCACCAGATCACGTCGCTGGCCTTGCCGTACTTCTTCAGTTCGGCGGCCAGCAGTTCGCGCGGGAACGGATACAGCTGCTCGATGCGGACCAGGGCGACATCGTCCTGGCCGCGCTTCTGCGCGTCCTCGAGCAGGTCGTAGTAGACCTTGCCCGAGCACAGCACCACGCGCTTGACCTTCCTGGCCTCGGCCGAGGCATCCGGGATCAGGTGCTGGAAGCCGCCGTTGGCCAGTTCGTCCAGCGTGGACACCGCGAGCTTGTGGCGCAGCAGCGACTTCGGGCTCATCACCACCAGCGGCTTGCGCGTGGCCATCTTCAACTGCCGGCGCAGCATGTGGAAGCACTGCGCGGGCGTGGTCGGCACGCAGACCAGCATGTTGTCCAGCGCGCACAGCTGCAGGAAGCGCTCCAGGCGCGCCGAGCTGTGTTCGGGGCCCTGGCCTTCGTAGCCGTGCGGCAGCAGCAGGGTGAGGCCGGAGATGCGGCCCCACTTGGCTTCGCCCGAGGCGATGAACTGGTCGATCACCACCTGCGCGCCGTTGGCGAAGTCGCCGAACTGGCCTTCCCAGATGTCGAGCGTGTTCGGGTCGGTGGTGGAGAAGCCATACTCGAACGCCATCACCGCTTCCTCGCTCAGCAGCGAGTCGATGACCGTCGCCTGCTCCGGCCGCTCGACCAGCTGGCGCAGCGGCATGAAGTAGTTGTCGGTCTTCTGGTCGTGCAGGATCGCGTGGCGGTGGAAGAAGGTGCCGCGGCCGGCGTCCTGGCCGACCAGGCGCAGCCCGTGGCCCTCGGCCAGCAGGGTGGCGTAGGCCAGGTTCTCGGCGAAGCCCCAGTCGCCCGGCAGCTCGCCCGCGCTCATCTTGCGGCGGTCCTCGTAGATCTTGGCCACGCGCGGATGCAGGGTGACGTCGGCCGGGATCTCGTTGATGGTCCTGGCCAGCTCGCCCAGGCGCTCGGCCGGCACGCGCGTGTCGACGCTGTCGGCCAGCGTGCCCGACAGGTACTGCGACCAGTCGATGGTCAGCTCGTAGTCCTCGGGCTTGGAGCCGGCCAGCTCGGTGGTCACCTCGCCGGCGTCGAGCTTGTTGCGGAAGCCGTCGACCAGGGCCTTGGCCTCGTCGGCCGCGATCACGCCGCTCTTCTCCAGCTGCGCGGCATAGAGCTCGCGCGTGGTCGGATGCTTGCGGATGGTCTGGTACATCACCGGCTGGGTCGCCGCCGGCTCGTCGGCCTCGTTGTGCCCGTGGCGGCGGTAGCACACCAGGTCGATGACCACGTCCTTCTTGAACTGCTGGCGGAACTCGTAGGCCAGCTTGGCCACGAACACCACGGCTTCAGGGTTGTCGCCGTTCACGTGGAACACCGGCGCCCCGACCATCTTGGCCACGTCGGTGCAGTACAGCGTGGACCGCGCGTCTTCCTTGTTGCTGGTGGTGAAGCCGACCTGGTTGTTGACCACCACGTGCAGGGTGCCGCCGACGGCGAAGCCGCGCGCCTGCGACATCTGGAACAGCTCCATCACCACGCCCTGGCCGGCGAACGCGGCGTCGCCGTGGATCAGGATCGGCAGCACCTGGCGGCGCTCCTCGTCCTGGCGGCGCTCCTGGCGCGAACGCACCGAGCCGGCGACCACCGGGTCGACGATTTCCAGGTGCGAGGGGTTGAAGGCCAGCGCCAGGTGCACCGGCGCGCCGGGGGTGGCGATGTCGGCCGAGAAGCCCATGTGGTACTTCACGTCGCCCGCATGGGCCAGTTCGTTGTGCTCGAACTTGCCCTCGAACTCGTCGAACAGCGCGCGCGGATTCTTGCCCAGGGTGTTGACCAGGACGTTGAGGCGGCCGCGGTGGGCCATGCCGATCACGATGTCCTTGACCTTTTCCATGCCCGCCTGGCGGACCACGCTGTCGAGCAGCGGGATCAGCGAGTCGCCGCCCTCGAGCGAGAAGCGCTTCTGGCCGACGTACTTGGTGTGCAGGTAGCGCTCCAGCCCCTCGGCGGCGGTCAGCCGCTCGAGCACGCGCTTGCGGGTCTCTGCGCTGAGGTTGTAGTCGCCGCCGGCGGCCTCCAGGCGCTGGTAGAGCCACTGGCGCTGCTCGACCTCCGGGATGTGCATGAACTCGGCGCCGATCGGGCCGGTGTAGGTGGCCTTGAGCCGGGCCAGCAGGTCGCGCAGCTTCATGCGCGGCTGGCCGGCAACGCCACCGGTGCTGAATTCGCCGTCGAGGTCGCGCTCGGACAGGCTGTGGAAATCCAGGCCCAGGTCCGGCGGGTTCATCGGCGGCGACAGCGACAGCGGATCGAGCCTGGCGCCCAGGTGGCCGCGCGAACGGTAGGCGGTGATCAGGCGACCGACGTTGCGCTCGCGCTCGTCGCTGGTGCCGCCGGCGACCACGCCCCGCGCGGCCTGGCGGCCGGCTTCGGCCACGGCGGCGACGACCGGGGAATGGGGGATATCACCGGCCTCCCGCCCCTGGAAGCCGTCGAACCAGGCCTTCCACTTCGGCCCGACGCTGTCGGGAGACACGAGGTACTGCTCGTAGAGGTCCTCGATGTAGGCGGCATTGGCGCCAAGCTGGGAGGACTGCGCAAACTGCTTGAGAAGACTGTCCACGTCGGGCGTCTGGGACTCGGTTGGGTAGGCAAATGGCTGATCCGGAAAGATTTTTGGCTTCCGGAATCGGCGGCATATGGAGCACGCCATTATAGCCACTGGCGTTGCGGCGTTGCATCATGCTTTGGACTGATGGACACGCGCGTTCGGGTCGCGGACAGGCCTTTGCGACGCAGTTCGCCTATTCGCGCCGGCTCAGAGGCCGAGCGCGCGCAGCTCGGTGCAGGGCCGGGCGCGCTCCCAGGCCTCGTCGAAGGCCCGCAGCAGCTGGCGGGTGCGTGCACGGGCGCCATGCTCCGTTTCGCCCTCGAAACGATGGCCGAGCGGGCGCAGGTAGTAGCTGCCGGTATCGCTGGCGACCAGGGCCACCGGGTTCTCGCGGTCCACCGGATCCCCGGCTTCGCGCAGGGCGAACACGCTGGGCAGGCGCTGGCACAGGGCGATCAGCGGCGCCTGCGCGCGCTGCACCGCCATTGCATCCTGCAGCAGGATGCGGACCTGCGGCCCGCCGCCGGCCACGGCGAAGCGCCGCAGGGCCTCGAGCACGCGCGGATGGTCGTACAGGCCCGGGTCGAGGGCGCGGCTGTGGATGGCCAGCTGCCTGCGGGCAGCCGCGACCACCGCGACGGTGGCGACGACGGCCGCCGGGCGGTCCTCCACCGCGACCGGCCGGTCGATCCGGCACTGCATGGCCAGATGGACGATGCCGGCCTCCTCGAAGCGCTCGCCGACCGGGCTGAAGCCGTGCCGGCGGTAGAAATCGATGGCCGTCTCCTGGGCGTGCAGGCCGACCCGCGGCAGCCCGTCCTGGCGGGCGATGCGCAGCAGTGCCTGCAGCAGGGCGCTGCCGACGCCGTGCGCGCGCCAGCCGTCCAGCACGGCCATGCGTCCGATCCGGCCGTCCGGCGCCAGTCGCGCGGTGCCGATCGCCGTGCCGGCCGCATCGCGGGCCAGCACGTGGCGGCAGCGCGGGTCGAGCGCGTCGAGCTCCAGCTCGGCGGGCACGCCCTGTTCGCGGATGAAGACGGCCTCGCGCACCGCGCGCAGCGCCGCCTGGTCCGAACCGTAGTCGGCCTCGACGATCTGGTACGGGCCGGGCGCGCTCACCCCGCGTCCTGGTCCAGCCACTGGAAGTGGCCCGACTGCAGCAGGGCCTGGACCGCGTCCCGGCCCGCGTCCGACAGTGACGCGTACAGCACGCCGTCGATGCGCTCGCTGGCGGCGATGCGCGACGCGTCGGCGGCCGGCATCGACAGGTCCTGGCCGGAGACGTACAGGCGCGCGCCGTCGGCGGCGCGGCGCCAGGCCATGCGTGCATAGGGATGGCGCTGCAGCACGCCGCCGGCGTGCTCGAGCGACCATTCGACCTCGATGCGCGACTGCGCCTGGCCGTCGCCAGCGGCCACGTCGACGTTGCGGTACTGGGTGATGAAGCGCCCGAACCAGTCGCCGAGCCGGTCGGGATCGCGGAAGCGCAATGCGTTCAGCGCGTCGACCACGCGCCGCATCGCCTCCGCGTCGATCTCGTTGGGATCCTCCGCCGGCGCCAGGTCCGGGTCGCCATAGCGCAGGCCCTCGTCCGCGGCCGCGGCGAGGGTGTCGATGTAGTCGCCCATCAGCTCGGCGGCCGAGGGCGCGCGCATGCCCACCGAGAACGTCAGGCAGGGATCCTCGGCCACGCCGTGGTGCGGCACGCCCGGCGGCAGGTAAAGCATGTCGCCCGGTGCCAGCACCCAGTCGTGGCTGGCGTCGAACTGCCGCAGCAGCTTGAGCTCGACGTCGTCGCGGAAATCCAGCGGCGGATCCTCGCCGGCGTCGATCAGCCAGCGGCGGTGGCCCTTGGCCTGCAGCAGGAACACGTCGTACTGGTCGACGTGGGCGCCGACCGAGCCGCCGGTCGCGGCGAAGCTGACCATGATGTCGTCGATGCGCCAGCGCGGGATGAAATCGAAATGGCCGAGCAGGGCGGCGACATCGGCGTCCCACTTGTCCACGTCCTGCACCAGCAGGGTCCAGTCGCGCTCGCCCAGGGTGGGAAACAGTTCCTCCGCGAACGGCCCGGAGCGCACCTGCCAGGCGTCGCCTGCGCGGTCGTGCTGGATCAGGCGCGAGAGCGCGAGTTCCTCGCAGGCCAGGCCGGCCAGGTCTTCAGGCTCGATCGGCGAGACGTAGCCTGGGATCGCGCCGCGTACCAGCAGCGGCCGCTTCTGCCAGTAGTCGCGCAGGAAGCGCGCCGGCGGCATGCCGAGCAACTGGCCGGGCCGGCCCTGTACTTCGATGGGCAGCGGGCGGCTCATGGCGCGGCGCCTTCGCCGGCTTCCCGCGCGAGCCGCCGCTCCAGGCGCGCGGTCCCGGCGTCGGCGTAGGCGCGGCAGGCCTGGGCATCGACCAGCGGCCGCGTCGCGTCCGGCCCCAGCCGCGCCCACAGCCCGCTGGCGGACGGGTGCGGCGTCACCAGGATCCCGCACTCCAGCGAGGCCACGCGGGCGAAGCTCTCGCGCAGGCGCGCGAGCGCGTCGGGGTGGTCGCTGAAGCGGTAGCCATCGGCGGAGACCGCGGTCAGGCTGTCGCCGTAGACCAGCTGCTGGCAGTCCTCGCCATCGCAGGACCGCCAGGTCCAGCTGGTGCCGCCGACCGCGTGGCCGGGAGTGGCGACCGCCCGCAGGCGCAGCGGTCCGACCTCCAGTACGCGGCTTTCGGGCACGGGCTGCGGCGCAGCGACCGGCGCGAAGGGTTCGAGTTCGCCGAACTGCGGATCGCTCTCGTCGCTGGCGCCGCGCCGCAGCGTGGCCATCGCCTCGGGACGCGCGTACACCGGCGCGCCGGTGGCGGCCTGCAGGGCGGCCAGGCTGCCGACATGGTCGAAATGCTCGTGCGAGAACACGATCGCACGCACGTCCTGCGGCGCGAAGCCGAGGCTGCGGATGTTGGCGAGGATCTGCGGGCCGGCGGCCGGCGTGGCCGCGTCGACCAGCACGTGGCCTTCCGGCGAGGTCACCAGCAGGGCGGCGATGCCGCAGGTGCCCACGTACCAGGTGTTGCCGTGGATCCTGAACGGCGTGGCCGGATCGTCCCAGCCCGAGTCGTCGCGACAGGCGGCCGGCGCCGCGGGTGCGGCCGCGGCGGCGGCCGTTGTGTCCGGCGTCGCGGCCTTGCCGTGGGTGCAGGCGGCCAGAAGGAGCGCGGCGGCGTGGAGCGGGGTGATGCGCGGGGTCATGTGGCGATCTCGTCGTAGCCGTTACCGAGGAACTGCAGCAGGCACCAGCCGTGGCCGAAAGGGTCGGCGATCCGCACGATGTGGCCCCAGGCCGCCTCGCGCACGTCGCCGTCGGTTTTTGCGCCGGCGGCCAGCGCGGTCGCGAGCGAAGCGTCGAGGTCCTCGACCACCACGTCCAGGTGCAGCGGCGTCCAGTGGCGCGCGTAATCGCGCGGCTGCGCGGCCGCGCCGGTGCTGCCGGCCGGCTGCTGCAGCAGGTAGACGGGCGCCTCGGCCCCCAGCAGTTCGAGCGCTGTGTCGCCGAGGCGGCGGCCGCGCCGCAGGCCGAAGGCATCGACGTAGAACCGTTCGGCCGCGGCCAGGTCGGGGACGTCGATGTTCAGCAGCAGGCGCATGCTCAGATGCCCGACGCCAGCTCCGCGGCCAGGCCGGTGTAGCTGGCCGGGGTCATGTCCAGCAGGCGCCGGCGGTCGGCCTCGGGCAGGTCCAGCGACTGGATGAACTGGCGCATCGAGTCGGCGGTGATGCCCTGGCCGCGGGTCAGCGCCTTGAGCTGCTCGTAGGGATTGGGCAGCCCGTGGCGGCGCATCACCGTCTGCACGGCCTCGGCCAGCACTTCCCACGAGGCGTCGAGGTCGGCGGCCAGCCGGTCGGGGTTGGCGCCGAGCTTGCCCAGGCCGCGCAGCAGCGCGTCGAAGCCGATCAGGGCGTGGCCGAAGGCGGTGCCGAGCGCGCGCAGCACGGTGGAATCGGTGAGGTCGCGCTGCCAACGGCTCACCGGCAGCTTGGCGGCGAAATGCTCGAGCAGCGCGTTGGCGATGCCGAAATTGCCTTCCGCGTTCTCGAAGTCGATCGGGTTGACCTTGTGCGGCATGGTCGAGCTGCCGACTTCGCCCGCTACCACCGCCTGCTTGAAGTAGCCCAGCGAGATGTAGCCCCAGATGTCGCGGCACAGGTCGATGGCGATGGTGCCGATGCGCTTGTGCGCGTCGCACAGCTCGGCGATGTAGTCGTGCGGTTCGATCTGGGTGGTGTAGGCGTTGAACTCCAGGCCCAGCGATTCGACGAAACGCCGGGCGAACGCCGGCCAGTCGACCTCGGGATAGCTGGCCAGGTGGGCGTTGTAGTTGCCCACCGCGCCGTTGATCTTGCCGCAGATCGCGACCGCGGCCAGCTGCTCGCCCTGGCGCTGCAGGCGCGCCACCACGTTGGCGAGTTCCTTGCCGACCGTGCTCGGCGAGGCGCTCTGGCCATGGGTGCGCGAAAGCATCGGCAGCGCGGCGTGCGCGTGGGCGAGTTCGCGCAGCTTCGCGATCACCTCGTCCAGGCGCGGCAGCAGCACTTCCTGGCGCGCCTGGCCGAGCATCAGCGCGTAGGACAGGTTGTTGATGTCCTCGCTGGTGCAGGCGAAGTGCACGAACTCCAGCGCCTGCGCCAGCGCCGGCTCGGACTGCAGCCGCTCCTTGATGAAGTACTCCACCGCCTTGACGTCGTGGTTGGTGGTGCGCTCGATCTCCTTGACCCGCGCCGCGTCGGCGGTCGAGAACGCCTGCCACAGCCCGCGCAGCGTCGCGACCTGCGCGTCGTCGAAGCCGGGCAGCTCGGCGATGCCGGGTTCGGCCGCCAGCGCGATCAGCCATTCGATCTCGACCCGGACGCGGGCGTGGATCAGTCCGAACTCGGAGAAGATCGGTCGCAGCGCGCCGACTTTGGCGGCATAGCGGCCGTCGAGCGGCGACAGGGCGAGCAGGGCGGCGTCTTGCGGGGAAGTGGCGGACATGTGGGGCGGGCGCGCGAACGGGATGCATATTCTAGAGGCCTTCGCCCGGCGGGGCGCGGGGCCGGTGCCCGTGGCGGGCCGCGACGCGATGCCGGGGCCCCGACCGCCGCTGGCGTATGCTCGGCCGCGCCGGCGGCTTCGCGCGCCGGCCCGTCTTTCGAAGGAGGCAGCACCATGGCCAGGCGCAGGACCAATACGACCGCGGACACCGCGGGCGCGCGCATCGAACACGACAGCATGGGCGAACTGCAGGTGCCTGCCGATGCGCTGTGGGGCGCGCAGACGCAGCGTGCGGTACTCAACTTCCCGGTCTCGGGCCGGCCGATGCCGCGCGGGTTCATCCGCGCCCTGGGCCTGGTCAAGGCCGCCGCGGCCACCGTGAACGGCGCCTTGGGCCTGTTGCCGGAGGCCTCGGCAACGGCGATCCGGCGCGCTGCGCTGGAGGTGGCGCAGGGGCGCCACGACGCGCATTTCCCGGTCGACGTCTATCAGACCGGGTCCGGCACCTCGTCGAACATGAACGCGAACGAGGTCATCGCGCGCCTGGCTTCGACCGCGCGTCGTCGCGTCCATCCCAACGACCACGTCAACCTCGGCCAGAGCTCGAACGACGTGGTGCCCACCGCGATCCGCGTCTCGGCGCAGCTGGCGGTGGTCGAGGACCTGCTGCCGGCCCTGCGCCACCTGCGCAAGACCATCGACGGCCGCGCGCGCGCCTTCGGCAAGGTGGTCAAGACCGGCCGCACCCACCTGATGGACGCGATGCCGCTCACCTTCGCCCAGGAGTTCGGTGCCTGGTCCTCGCAGCTGGCCTCGGCCGAAGGACGGCTCGTCGATGCGCTGGTACGGCTGCGGCGGCTGCCGATCGGTGGCACCGCCATCGGCACCGGCATCAACGCGCACCCGAAGTTCGGCGAGCGGGTGTCGCGCGAGCTGTCGCGGCTGTCGGGCAGCCGTTTCGAGCCGGCGCGCGACCGCTTCGAGGGCATCGCGGCGCAGGACGACGCGGTGGAGCTGTCGGGCCAGCTCAACGCGCTGGCGGTGGCCCTGATCAAGATCGCCAACGACCTGCGCTGGATGAACTCCGGGCCGCTGGCGGGGCTGGGCGAGGTGGAGCTGCCGGCGCTGCAGCCGGGCAGCTCGATCATGCCCGGCAAGGTCAACCCGGTGATCCCCGAAGCCACGGTGATGGCCTGCGCGCAGGTGATCGGCCACCACACCGCGATCACCGTCGCCGGGCAGACCGGCAACTTCCAGCTCAACGTGGCGCTGCCGCTGATCGCCAGCAACCTGCTCGACTCGGTCGGCCTGCTGGCCAGCGTGTCGCGGATGCTGGCCGACAGCACGATCGCCGGGCTCAGGCTGCGCCGCGACAACATCGACGCGGCGCTCGGCCGCAACCCGATCCTGGTGACCGCGCTCAACCCGGTGATCGGCTACGAGAAGGCTGCGGCGATCGCCAAGCGCGCCTACCGCGAGAACCGCCCCGTGTTCGACGTGGCGCTGGAGGACAGCGGCCTGTCCGCGGACCAGCTGCGTCGCCTGCTCGACCCCGCCGCCCTGACCCGCGGCGGGATCCACGATGCAGCCGGCGGTGGTTGAGGCGTCGCACTCCGGCGGGAGCCCGCCGCATTCCTGCCGCGTGCGCGCGGCGCCTAGCGCTGCGCGAACTCCCGGGTGACCTCGTCCAGGCAGTCGTCGATTTCGTCGGCCTGCATCGTGGCGTAGGGGCGGAACTCGGGCACGGTGCCGGCGAGGCGCTGCTGTGCTTCGTACAGGGCGGGCAGGCTCAGGCAGATCTGGCGTACGCCGGGTTCGACGGTCTCGCGGATGGTCTTTTCCATCCGCCGCTCCAGGCTGCCGGTCATTGCGCTGAACATCAGCCGGAACAACCCCTGGTCCACGGCGTCGAGCGCTGCGTTGGCGCTGCGCTCGCCGAGTTCGATCCCGGCGATGGCGACCTCGATGACCTGGCCGCGATAGGCGAGCAGCTCCCGTCGCTGTGCCGCGTCGACGGCGACGGGCCGGCCCGCGAGCAGCAGGTCGCCAGCGGGCGTGATCTCCGCCTTGGGCAGCGGGTCGGCGCGGTCGTCGCCGCGCCCGCGTTTGCCCAGGCGCAGGTCCTGGCCCAGCTCGAGGTTGCCGGTTTCCAGTTCGGCGCGGGCAGCGGCCAGCTCGAGCCGGACCTCGCGCCGCGCCTCGTCCATGTCCGCGCGGATTTCGGCGCCGATGCCGGCAGCGGGACGCTCGTGGGCGAACGTGGCGGGCATGGCCAGCGCGGCGCCCAGCAGCACGGGCAGGATGGCGTGGCGGGAAAGTGCACGGCGCATGGGGCGGTCTCCGGTTCGCGAATCGATCAGCGGCGTGGCACGTCGACCGTGCCGCGTACGCCGCCATGGCTGACGTCGCCGCTGCCCACCGAGGACACGGTGAGGTTGCCGCCGACGCCCTGGACATCGAGGTCGCCCGAACCCACGGAACCCACCCGGACGCTGCCTCCGATGTCGGCCAGCCCGGCATCGCCCGAGCCGATCGAATCGATGGCCACGTTGCCGGTGGCGCGGCGCAGGGTGAAATCGCCCGAACCGATGCTGCCCACCTCGGTGTCGCCGCGCACGTTGCGTGCCTCGATGTCGCCCGAGCCGACCGAGAGCACCTTGAGCGCGCCGGCCTCGTCGATATCGATGTCGCCCGAGCCGACCTTGATCGTGACCTGGCCGAGGGTGCGGCGGATGTCCACGTCGCCCGAGCCCACGTCGGCACTGGCGGCCGCCGCACCCGTCAGCCAGGCGTCGCCCGAGCCGACGTCCAGCTGCACCAGGACGTGTTCGGGCAGGCCGGCCTCGAGGCTGAGGTAGGCGTAGCGGTTGCCGATGCCGAGGCCCCAGCCGCGGTCCTCTCGCGACAGGCGTACGCGCAGCCGCTCGCCATCCCGCTGCTGGGTGACGGTCAGCGCATCCAGGCGCTCCGCGCTCGACGCGCAGGCGCGACCGCTGATCCTGCCGGTCGGCGAGGCGGAGGCGTCGACACGCAACTCGTGCGGGCCGACCTCGAACATCACCGTCTTCACCCCGTCCAGGTCGAGGGCCAGGTCGCGCGGGGCGGAATGGGCGCAGTCGGCCGCGAGAGCGGGCGCGAACGCGGAGGCGAGGACGAGGGCCAGGAGGGGCAGGGGGGGCAGGATCGAATAGGTCATGCGGTGGTCCTTGTACGTGTGATGTCCGCACTGGGATGCGGCGGCACGGGCGATGGTTGAACCCGCGGTCAGTCGGCGCGCGCCGCCGCGGCGTCGGCCTCGGCGGCGGCGGAGGCGTCCGCAGGGGCGCTGCCGTGTTCGGACGCGTCGCGGCAGTCCTCGATGTCGCTGGTTTCCATGCGCGCGTAGGGCGCGAACTCGGGCACCGCGGCCGCCAGCGCATCCTGCGCCGCCAGCAGCGCGGGCAGGTGGTCGCACAGGCGCAGGGCCGAAGCCTCGAGCGCGGCGGCTTCGGCTTCGACGCGCTTCTCCATCTCCTCGGTATCGCCCCGCAGCAGGCTGCCGATGGCGTCGGCGGCCGCGCGCATGCCCAGGTCGGCGCCCTGCACGCCCAGGTCCATGCCGGTCTCGGCCACCGCGAGGATGCCTTCGCGGTATTCGCGGGCCAGCGCCCGGGTGGCCGCATCCATGGCGACAGCGTTCCCGGCCACGATCAGCTGGCCGTCGGGGGCGATTTCGGCCTTGGGCAGGTCGTCCGCGTTGCGGTGGACGCGCTTGCCGTTGATCCGGATATCGGTCGAGCCGTTGAGGCTGAGGTTGCCTTCGTGCAGCTCCTGGCGGGCCTTGTCCATCGCGGCGGCCACCGTGCGGCCCAGCGCGGTCTGCGGCGCGGGCCGGGTGTCGGCCTGCTCTGCCGCCGGCGGAGCGGACGCGGCGGCATCGTCGCGCTGGCAGGCGCCGAGCAGCGGCAGGCAGGCGAGGAGGGCGATGGTGGCGAGTGACTTCATGACGATGGCCTCGGGCTGTCGGGAGTGGATGCGACGCGTGGCGGAAGACTGGTGTGACGGGCGAGGGCGCCGGGCGGGGCTGGTCGGGACGCGATCGCGCTGTCGGGTCGTGTCATCCATGACGGGTGCCAGCAAAGACGGGCGCGGTCTTGTCAACGTGCGTCGTGTCATCGATGGCGGCGCGTCCGTTCTCCGGGATCGTCCGGCCTCCTTTCGTGGCCGGTCGTTCGCGATCGCAGGTGCAGGCTGGTTGGCGGTCGCGCCATCCATGGCGGCACATCGTCTCTCCGGATCCGTCCGGCCCGGCCATCCATGGCCGGGCGTTCGCCGAGGCGAACTGGCGGTAGGCCAGTCCGCGAGCGCTCGGCTCAGCCCTCGTCCCGCCAGCGGCGCAGGCGGATCGAGGCGAGGATCATCGCGGCGCCGGCAGCCACGCCGATCCACAGGTTGGCGCTGGCCAGGTTGCGGTACAGCGAGACGGGGCTGAGCAGCTTCTGCATCGCGGCCGGGCCGTCGCCCATCTCCGACAGGGTCTGCAGGTCCATGTAGGTCAGCGGGAACACGCTGGTCAGGGCGCGCAGCACGATGTCCCGGAAGAACGGCCAGGTCACGTCGTCGAACACGCCCAGGAACTCGAGCCAGCCGACGAAGATGCCGGCGAATACGGGGATCATGATCGCCCACAGGAAGGGCTTGCTCTTCGCCCAGGCCGAGCACAGCATGAGCCAGCCGATGGTCGGCATCGCCCAGAGCGCGTACACCGGCACGCCCAGCAGGTACATCAGCGCGATCTTCAGCGGGCTGGCCGGCCCCCACAGCAGGGTCGCCGGGTTGCCGCCGTAGAACAGCACCACCAGGCTGATCAGCGCCAGGAAGCCGAACAGGGTCGCGATCGCGGCCAGCACCGCCAGCAGCGGCGCGACGATGGTCGCGCTGGCCAGCTTCGACAGCACGGTCTGCGTGTCCGACAGCGGCAGCGACTTCCAGAACAGCACGCTGCGGTCCTTGCGCTCGTCGTACAGCGAGCCCAGGCAGTAGAAGAACAGCACGAAGGCCAGGACGATGAAGGGCCAGCTCGAGGCCATCAGCAGGGTCAGGTCGAGGCCGGCGCCCAGGTGCGCCAGCTCCTCGTGGCCCAGCTTGGAGGTCAGCATCCCCAGGTCCATGCCATTGATCTGGATCCGGGTGCCGTCGTCGAGCGAGATCGCCGCGTCGCCATCGACATGGCGGCTGGCGGCGACCATGGCCAGGACGATGCCCATCGCGGAGAGCAGCAGCGAAACCGCGCCGGCCACGAACGGGGCCCACAGGAAGCCCCCGCGGTTCTCCCAGTACTCGCGCCGGAGCAGCCAGCCGAAGCGGCGGGCAGGAGTGACGTGCGCTGCACCGGCCGGACGCGTGGCCTCGGTCAGGGTGTGAGCGGCGGCGTTCATGCGTAGGTTCCTTTCATCGTGGCGACGAACAGATCGGCCAGTCCCGGGGTGCGGGTCTCGCCGAAGGGCGACAGCGCGGATTGCGACACGCCGTCGAACAGCATCACGGTCTTGCCGAAGGGCAGGGCGCGCTCGTCGATGGGGCGCAGCGCGCGTGCGGCGTCGGCCTGGTCGGCGTTGACCAGCACTTCGACGAAGCGCTCGCCGACATCCTCCATCGGCGCGTCCAGGACCACCTTGCCGTCGCGGATGAACATCACGTCGGTGAGGATGTGCTCGATCTCCTCCACCTGGTGGGTGGTGATGACGATCGTCTTCTGCTCGTCGAAGTAGTCCTCCAGCAAGCGCTGGTAGAACTGCTTGCGGTAGAGGATGTCCAGGCCGAGTGTCGGCTCGTCGAGCACCAGCAGGCGCGCGTCGATGGCCATCACCAGGGCCAGGTGCAGCTGCACGATCATGCCCTTGGACATCTCGCGCACGCGCTGGTTGGGCTTGAGCTGGGTATTGGCCAGGAAACGCTGGCAGCGGGCGCGGTCGAAGCGGGGATGCACTCCGGCGACGAAGTCGATCGCCTCGCGCACGCGCATCCAGCGCGGCAGCACCGCCACGTCGGCGATGAAGCACACGTCGTTCATCAGTTCGTCGCGCTGGCTGCGCGGGTCGCGGCCGAGCACGCTCATCTCGCCCTGGAAGGGGATCAGGCCGAGCATGGCCTTGAGCGCGGTGGTCTTGCCGGCGCCGTTGGGGCCGATCAGGCCGACGATGCGGCCGGCGTCGATATGGAGGCTGGTGCCGTCGAGGGCGAGCTTGCTGCGATAGGCCTTGCGCAGGCCGCGGGCGTGCACCACCGGGAGGGTGTCGGCGATCGCGTTCATCGGGTGCCTCCGGCCGGCAGCGGCTGCAGCAGTTCCTCCAGCGCCAGGCCCAGGCGCTGGATGCGCTCGAGCACCAGCGGCCATTCCTCGCGCAGGAAGCGTTCGCGTTCGTTGACCAGCAGTTTCTTGGCGGCTTCTTCCGTGACGTACATGCCCAGGCCCCTTCGTTTTTCGACCAGCGACTCGTCGGCCAGCTCCTGGTAGGCGCGCGAGACGGTGATCGGATTGAGTTGGTATTCCGCGGCGACCTGCCGTACCGAGGGCAGGGCGTCGCCGGGTTTGAGTTCCCCGTCCAGCATCATCGCGATGACGCGCTCCTTCAGCTGGCGGTAGATGGGAGCGCCGTCGCTCCACTGGATATTGGTCATGGCTCAGCTCCGGCTGCCGTGGCCCGCGCGCGCGAACGAGAAATAGGGAACCGCGACCGCGCGCCGGACGTTGCCGCGGCGCTTGCGCGGCGCGGCTTCCGGCTCGGCGCCGCCGGCGCGGGCGCCGTCGGAACCGGCGGGCTCGCCGGACAGCAGCTCGACGGCGATGGTCTCGGCGGCGGCGGTGGCGATGAAACCGGCCGCCAGGGCCGCCGCGCTCTCGAGCGAGGGCGCGCGGGCGATCTCTTCCTCGAACTGCCGCGCGCGGGCAGCCACACGCGACTCGACCCCGCGCGCGAGCACCTCGTCGGCCAGCGGGTCCTCGGCCTCCTGCCGGGCGTCCTCGCGGGCGTCGGCCAGGTCGCGGGCCTCGGGGATGTGCGGAGTCGCGGCGATCGCCGGCTGCTCCAGACCGCCGGCATGCTCCACGGGGCGGGCGGCGATCAGGCCCAGGGCCAGCACCGTGCCGGTCACCGAGAAAGCCAGTATGGTGTTGCGGAGCTTGCGGTTCATGATGAACGTCCTGCTCTGGTGGATAGGTGTTGTATTCAACTATAACACCAGAACAGGCGGACGCAAGCGGTTTTGCACCCGTTTCCCCCCAACTGAAGTCATGGTCGGGTGCGATTCCCACCTCTCCGGGCGGAAATCCAATGAATTCAATAAGATATGTTCTTGCGACGGCCCTGCTGCTGGCGTCGGCGGCGGCGTCGGCCGGCGACCTGCTGGATCGCAGCTTCCGTCCCCTGACCGGCAAGCAGCCGGTCGAACTGGCCCAGGCCTACGGCGGCCAGGTCCTGCTGATCGTCAATACCGCCAGCAAATGCGGCCTGGCGCCGCAGTTCGAGGGCCTCGAAGCCCTGCATGCGCGCTACAAGGCGCGGGGATTTTCGGTGCTCGGCTTCCCTTCGGGGGATTTCCGTGGCCAGGAGTTCGAGGACGAGAAGAAGATCCAGGAATTTTGCACGCTCACCTATGGGGTCAAGTTCCCGATGTTCGAGCCCGTGCACGTGGTGGGCGAGCAGGCGACGCCGCTGTACCGCGACCTGCTCGCGGCCACGGGCGAGGCGCCGGCCTGGAACTTCCACAAATACCTGGTAGGTCGCGACGGCAAGGTCATCGCCTCGTTCGGGAGCCGGACGCTGCCGGAGGATCCGGAGATCGTGGCCGCGATCGAGCGCGCGCTGAAGGCGCCGGCGCCGGGTGCATGAGCGGCTGAACGCAGCGGGGCGCGATCGGCCCGGGCGATTGCCCGGGCGCTGCGCGGTCGCGACAATAGCCGGCTTGCGCCGCGACCGCGGCAGTCGTTCGGAGTGTTGCTTCCCATGAACCTGGTGATGCGCGGCCTCGCCGCGCTGGGACTGTCTGCGCTGCTCGCATCGGGCACGGCCTTCGCGCTGCAGGCGCCAGATGGCGGCCCGCTGTCGAGCGAGCGGGGGCGGATCAGCTATGTGGTCGGCATGGACGTGGGCGAGTCGATGGTCGCCGCTGCCCCCGACATCGATTTCGGGAGCTTCGAACGCGCGGTCGCCCAGGCCATGGCCGGCCGGCCGCCGCTGCTCAATGAGCAGGAAGCGGCCAGCGTCGGGCAGGCGTTGATGCAGCGCATGGCCGCGCGCAGCGGCCGCCGCGTGCCCGGGATGGCGCCCGGCGCCCAGCCGCCCGCGGTCGACCCGGGCAAGGTCGGGCTGCTGACCGGCCTCAACGTGGGCCGTTCGCTGGCGCCCCTGGCCGAGACCATCGACCTGCCGGTCTTCATGCAGGCGGTGCGCACCGTGGCCCAGGGCGGCGAGCCGCTGCTGGACACCGACCAGGCTTCGCAGGCGCGCAGCGCACTGGAAGAGTATTCGCGCGACAGCGCCCGCCGCCAGGCCGAGGGCAACCGCCAGGCCGGCGCCGAGTTCCTGGCCCGCAACCGCACCGCGCCCGGCGTGTTCGCCACCGGCTCCGGCCTGCAGTACAGCGTGCTGCGCCAGGGTACCGGCGCGCGCCCGCGCCCCGGCGACCGGGTCCGCGTGCACTATCGCGGCACACTGCTCGACGGCACCGAGTTCGACAGCTCCCTGGCCCGCAACGAGCCGGCGGAGTTTGGCCTCAACCAGGTGATCGCCGGCTGGACCGAGGGCCTGACCCTGATGCCGGTGGGCGCGAAGTACAAGTTCTGGATCCCGGGCGAGCTCGCCTACGGCCAGCGCGGCAGCCCGCCCCTGATCGGCCCGAACGCCACCCTGGTGTTCGAGGTCGAACTGCTCGACATCCTCTGAAGGGCGGCCACGCCGCCTGTTCCCCGTACATGTTCCGCATTGGAGTAAGCCGATGAAGGTTTCGAAGCGTTCCACCTCCCTGGTCGTGCTGGGTGCGACCCTGTCGCTGGCGCTGCTCGCCTGCAAGCCGCTGGACAAGGACACCGGCAAGCCGGTCGACGGCGGCGAGGATGCCGACGCCACGACGGCGACGGTGCAGCCGCTGGGCGGCATGAAGACCGAGCGCGAGCAGGTGAGCTATGTCATCGGCATGCAGATCGGCGAGAGCCTGAAGGGCGCCAAGGACGAGGTCGACCTCAACACCCTGTTCAAGGCCGTGCGCGCCACGCTCGACGGCAAGGACCCGCTGCTGAGCCAGGAGGAGGCGATGCAGGTCATGCAGTCCTTCGGCATGCGCATGCAGGCCAAGCAGCTGGCGGAACTGCAGGAGACCGGCAAGCGCAACATCGAGGAAGGCGAGAAGTTCTTCGCCGAGAACGCGAAGAAGGAAGGCGTGCAGGTGACCGAGTCGGGCCTCCAGTACCAGGTGCTCAGCGCCGGCGAGGGCGCGCGCCCGTCCGCCGAGGACAGCGTGCGCGTGCACTACCGCGGCAGCCTGCTCAACGGCGAGGTGTTCGACGACTCCTACGCCCGCGGCGAGCCGGTCGAGTTCGCGCTGGCGCAGGTCGTGCCGGGCTGGCAGGAAGGCCTGCAGCTGATGCCGGTGGGCAGCAAGTATCGCCTGTGGATCCCCGGCAACCTCGGCTACGGCGAGCAGGGCACGCCCGGCGGCCCGATCGGCCCGAACGCCACGCTGGTGTTCGAGGTGGAACTGCTCGACATCGTCAACGCCGCGCGCTGACGCGCGCCGGGCCGGATTCCGGACGCGAAGGATGCAAGTCACGATCTTCGGGACCGGCTACGTCGGCCTGGTGAGCGGCACCTGCCTGGCGGAGGTCGGGCACCGCGTGGTGTGCGTGGACGTGGACCAGGCCAAGATCGACGGCCTGGAACGCGGCGTGGTGCCGATCTACGAGCCCGGGCTGGAGCCGATGGTCCGGGCCAACCACGCCGCGGGCCGTCTGTCGTTCACGACCGACGCGGCGGGCGCGGTCGCCGGCGCCGAGGTGATCTTCATCGCCGTGGGCACGCCGCCGGACGACGACGGCAGCGCCGACGTCCGCCACGTGCTGGAGGCGGCGCGGACCATCGGCCGCCACCTGCAGGCGCCGGCCATCGTGGCCAGCAAGTCGACCGTGCCGGTGGGTACGGCCGACCGGGTCCGCGAGGCCATCGCCGCCGAACTCTCGGCGCGCGGGGTCGGGATCGAGTTCGACGTGGTCTCCAACCCGGAGTTCCTCAAGGAGGGAGCTGCGGTCGAGGACTGCATGCGGCCGGATCGCATCGTGATCGGCAGCGCCAGCGAGGCGTCGATCGCCAGCCTGCGCAGGCTGTACGCGCCATTCAACCGCAACCACGACCGCATCGTGTCCATGGACGTGCGCTCGGCCGAGCTGACCAAGTACGCGGCCAACGCCATGCTCGCGGCCAAGATCAGTTTCATGAACGAGATCGCCGGTATCGCCGAGAAGGTGGGCGCCGACGTCGAGCAGGTGCGCAAGGGCATCGGCTCGGATCCGCGCATCGGCTGGCACTTCATCTATCCCGGCGCCGGCTACGGCGGCTCGTGCTTCCCCAAGGACGTCAAGGCGCTGGCGCGCACGGCCGTGCAGCACGGCCACGAGCCGCTGCTGCTGCATGCGGTCGAGGCGGTGAACGAGCGCCAGAAAGGACACCTGTTCGAGCTGATGCTGCGCCACTACGGCGGGATCGATGCCCTGCGCGGCAAGACCGTGGCGCTGTGGGGACTGGCATTCAAGCCCGATACCGACGACATGCGCGAGGCCTCGAGCCGGCGCCTGCTGCAGCAGCTCTGGGAGGCCGGTGCCCGCGTGCGCGCCTTCGATCCCGAGGCGGTGCGGGAGGCGCGGCGCCTGTTCGGCGAGCGCGACGACCTGGTGCTTTGCGACAGCGACCACGCCGCGCTGCAGGGCGCCGACGCGCTCGCGGTGGTGACCGAGTGGAAGCAGTTCCGCAGCCCCGATTTCGCGGCGCTCCGACGCACGCTGGGCGATGCGGCGATCTTCGACGGCCGCAACCTCTACGACCCGGCCGAGGTCGAGGCCGCCGGCATCGCCTACTGGGGCATCGGCCGCGGCCGGTCCATCAGGGAGTAAGTCCATGTCCGATGCACTCGAACAGCGCGTGGTCGAGCTGGAGATGCGCCTGGCCTTCCAGGAACAGCTGCTTTCCGAACTGAACGACGCGCTGACGCAGATGCGCCTTGAAGCGGTGTCCAACGCGGAGCTGTTGAAGCGCGTGCTGGAAGACCTGAAACTGACCCGTGGCGACGGGCCGGGCGACCCCGCCCTCGAGCCCCCGCCGCCGCATTACTGAGCTTCGTATTCCGATGAGCGATTCACTGCGCGACCAGCTGCTCGGCCTGGGTTTCAAGCCCGCGCCCGCGAGCGAGCGCAAGCCCGCCCCGCAGCGCGGACCGCACAAGGGTGGGGCCGGCAAGGGCGACCCGCAGAAGCACGGGCCGCGTGCCGCCGCGACGCCCGGCGGCAGGCCGCGCAAGCCCGGCAAGCCGGGACGCCCGCGCTCGCAGGAGGACATCGACCTGGCCAAGGCCTATGCGATCCGCGCGCAGAAGGAGAAGGACGAGCGCATCGAGGCCGAACGCCGGCGCCAGGAGGAAGCGCGGCTGCGCCGCGAGGCGCGCGCGAAGCTCGAGGCGTTCCTCAAGGACCGCACGCTCAACGATCCCGAGGCGGAGATCGCGCGGCACTTCCCCTATGGCGGGAAGATCAAGCGCATCTACGTCAATGCCGACCAACTGCGCGCGCTCAACGCGGGCGAGCTCGGGGTGGCCCAGCTCAATGGGCGCTACCTGCTGGTGACCGCGGCCGACCTGGCCGAGGTGGAGTCGATCTTCCCGGCGGCGGTCGCGCTCAAGGTCGATCCCGACGCGCCGGCCGGCGAGGATCCCTACGCGGATCCGAAGTACCAGGTGCCCGACGACCTGGTCTGGTAATCCGCCGCGCCGCATGACCCACGCCATGCCAGCCGCCCCGCGCGACCACCTGGTGTTCGCGCACGCAAACGGTTTCCCCGGTCCGGTGTACGGCGAACTGTTCGAGGCCTGGCGCGGCCGGCTCGAGGTGTCCGCCGTGGACCGTTTCGGCCATGGCGGCGACTATCCCGTCGGGCCGCGCTGGACGGCGCTGGCGCGGCAGCTGTGCGAGCACGTGGACGCGCAGGTCGACCCCCGTGCGCGGCTGTGGCTGGTGGGGCATTCGCTGGGCGGTTACCTGAGCGTCCTGGCAGCGGCCTCCCTCGGGTCGCGCGTCGCCGGCGTGGTCCTGCTCGATTCGCCGCTGATCGGCGGCCTCACCGCGCGACTGGTGCGGCTGGGCCGCCAGGTCGGCTTCGACCGCTACCTGCTGCCGCTGCGCGAGACGGCGAGGCGGCGGCGCCACTGGCCCGACCTCGACGCGGTGCACGCACATTTTGCCGCCAAGCCCACGTTCGCGCGCTGGGACCCGGCGACCCTGCGCCGCTATGTCGAGCACGGCACGGCGACGCGGGAGGACGGCAGCCGTATCCTGCGTTTCGACCACGAGGTGGAGTTGGCGATCTACCGCAGCCTTCCGACCCGCACCGTGGTCGAGGCCGCGTACCGCGCCTTCGCGCCGATCGGCTTCATCGGTGGCACGCGTTCGCGCGAGTTGCGCCAGACCGGAATGCGCGCCACGCGCCAGGTGGTCGGCCCGCACCTGCGCTGGATCGAGGGCGGCCACCTGTTCCCGATGGAGCGCCCGCGCGAAACCGCGGACGCGGTACTGGCGATGCTCGCCGCGCTGGAACAGCGCCGGGCCGAGGCCGCCTGACTCCGGTTTCCGGCCGGGGCGAACGCGTCGCCCGCTACTCCGGGTCGTAGTCGAGGTTGGACGCCAGCCAGCGCTCCACCTGCGCCAGCTCCACGCCCTTGCGCCGCGCGTAGTCCTGGGCCTGCTCCTTCGACACCCGTCCGACCACGAAGTACTGGCTGCGCGGATGGCTGAAGTAGTAGCCGGAGACCGCCGCGGTGGGCAGCATCGCGTAGCTCTCGGTCAGGGTCATGCCGGCATTGCGCTGCGCGTCGAGCAGGCGGAACAGGGTCTGCTTCTCGCTGTGCTCGGGGCAGGCCGGGTAGCCGGGGGCAGGGCGGATGCCGCGGTAGCGCTCGGCGATCAGGGCTTCGTTGTCGAGCGCCTCGTCGGCGGCATAGCCCCAGAACTCGATGCGCACGCGCTGGTGCAGGCGTTCGGCGAAGGCCTCGGCGAGGCGGTCGGCCAGCGCCTTGAGCAGGATGGCGTTGTAGTCGTCGTGGTCGGCCTGGAAGCGCGCCAGGTGCTCCTCGATGCCGATGCCGGCGGTCACCGCGAACATGCCGATCCAGTCCTGCTGGCCGCAGCCCTGCGGCGCAATGAAGTCGGCGAGGCAGAAGTCGGGGCGGTCGACGGGCTTGTCGACCTGCTGGCGCAGGAAGTGCAGCCGCTCCGCGCCACCGTCGTGGCGGACCAGCACGTCGTCGCCCACGCTGGCCGCGGGCCAAAGCCCGAACACGCCGCGCGCGGTCAGCCACTTCTCCGCGATGATGCGCTCGAGCATCGCGCGCGCGTCGCGGTAGAGTTCCGAGGCCTGGCGACCGACCACCTCGTCCTCGAGGATCGCCGGGAACTTGCCGGCCAGTTCCCAGGCCTGGAAGAACGGCGTCCAGTCGATGCAGGCGGCCAGCTCCTCCAGCGGATAGTCGTCGAACACGTGCAGGCCAGGCTGCCTCGGCGCAGGCGGCGTGTAGCCGGCCCAGCCGCCGTCGAACTTCTGGCCGCGCGCCTTCTCCAGCGACACCAGCCGCTTGGCGTCGCCGCGGTTGCGGTGGCGTTCGCGGATCTCGGCGTAATCGGCCTCGTTGGCCGCCACGAAGGAGCCGCGCAGTTCCGGCGAGACCAGCGACTGCGCCACGCCCACCGCGCGCGAGGCGTCCTTGACCCAGATCGTGGGCGACTTGTAGAAGGGATCGATCTTGAGCGCGGTATGCGCCCGCGAGGTGGTAGCGCCTCCGATCATCAGCGGCACCTGCAGCCCTTGGCGCTGCATTTCGCGCGCGACGTGGCTCATCTCCTCCAGCGAGGGCGTGATCAGGCCCGAGACGCCCACCAGGTCGGCGTTCTCGGCGATCGCGGCGTCGATGATCTTCTGCGCCGGCACCATCACGCCGAGGTCGACCACCTCGAAGTTGTTGCAGGCCAGCACCACGCCGACGATGTTCTTGCCGATGTCGTGCACGTCGCCCTTGACCGTGGCCATCACCACCTTGCCGTTGTTCTTCCCGGCATCGCCGGTGCGCAGTTTCTCGGCCTCGATGTACGGCAGCAGGTAGGCCACGGCCTTCTTCATCACGCGCGCCGACTTGACCACCTGCGGCAGGAACATCTTGCCGGCCCCGAACAGGTCGCCGACGATGTTCATGCCTTCCATCAACGGGCCTTCGATGACGTCCAGCGGCCGCGCGCTCTGCCGGCGCGCCTCCTCGGCGTCCTGCTCGGCCCAGGCGTCGATGCCGTGCACCAGCGCGTGCGCCAGGCGCTCGGCGACCGGACGCTCGCGCCAGGACAGGTCTTCGGCCCGCGCCTTGCCCTTGCTGCCCTTGTACTTCTCGGCGTGCTCCAGCAGGCGCTCGGTGGCGTCGCGGCGGCGGTTGAGCACCACGTCCTCCACGCGCTCGCGCAGCTCGGGATCGAGGTCATCGTAGATCGGCATCGCCCCGGCATTGACGATGCCCATGTCCATGCCGGCGCGGATCGCGTGGTAGAGGAACACGCTATGGATCGCCTGGCGCACGGTCTCGTTGCCGCGGAACGAGAACGACACGTTCGACACGCCGCCCGAGACGTGGCAATGGGGGAGGGTCTGGCGGATGATCCGCGTCGCCTCGATGAAGTCGACGGCGTAGTTGTCGTGCTCCTCGATGCCGGTGGCGATGGCGAAGATGTTGGGGTCGAAGATGATGTCTTCGGGCGGGAAGCCGACCTCGTCGACCAGGATCCGGTAGGCGCGGGTGCAGATCTCGACCTTGCGCGCGCAGGTGTCGGCCTGGCCCTGCTCGTCGAACGCCATCACCACCGCGGCCGCGCCGTAGCGCAGGACCTTGCGCGCCTGCTCGACGAAGGCCTGTTCGCCTTCTTTGAGCGAGATCGAATTGACCACGCTCTTGCCCTGCAGGCACTTGAGGCCGGCCTCGATCACGCTCCACTTCGACGAATCGACCATCACCGGGATGCGGGCGATGTCGGGTTCGGACATGATCAGGTTGAGGAAGCGCGTCATCGCCGCTTCCGAATCGATCAGGCCCTCGTCCATGTTGACGTCGAGGATCTGGGCGCCGTTGGCCACCTGCTGGCGCGCCACCTCCACGGCCTCCTCGTAGCGGCCCTCCTTGACCAGCTTGCGGAACTGCGCGCTGCCGGTGACGTTGGTGCGCTCGCCGATGTTGACGAACAGCAGGTCCGGCGTGATCAGCAGCGGCTCGAGGCCGGACAGGCGGGTGTATCGGGGCATGTGGCTCATCGGGAAGCCTCCTTGGCCGGCGCGGGGCGCGGATCCAGGCCGGCGGAACGGTGCGGTGCGGAGGCGACGGTAGGACCGCGGCGGGAGCGCGCGCCGCCGGCGCGCAGGCGGGATGCAGCCGGCCGTCGCGACGGATCGCGCCGGGTCACGCGGCGAGCGCCTGCGTCGCGTGCGGGCGGCGGGGCGGCACGCCGGCGACGGCATCGGCGATGGCGCGGATGTGCTCGGGCGTGGTGCCGCAGCAGCCGCCGACGAGGTTCAGCAGGCCCGACTGCGCGAACTCGCGCAGCACCGACGCCATTTCCTCCGGCGTCTCGTCGTAGCCGCCGAAGGCGTTGGGCAGGCCGGCATTGGGATGGGCGCTGACGTGGCAGTCGGCGACGGTCGCCAGGGTGTCCACGTGCGCGCGCAGGTCCTTCGCGCCCAGCGCGCAGTTCAGGCCCACCGACAGCGGCCGGCCGTGCGCGACCGAGGCGTAGAACGCCTCTGCGGTCTGCCCCGACAGCGTGCGGCCCGAGGCGTCGGTGATCGTGCCGGAGATCATCACCGGCAGGCGCCCGCCGCGCGCGTCGAAGGCCTCCTCGATCGCGTACAGCGCCGCCTTGGCGTTGAGCGTGTCGAAGATGGTCTCGACCATCAAGGCGTCGGCGCCGCCCTCGATCAGGCCCTCGATCGCGTCGCGGTAGGTGTCGCGCAGTTCGTCGAAACTGGTATTGCGGAACCCCGGGTCGTTGACGTCCGGGCTGATCGACGCGGTGCGGCTGGTGGGCCCGAGCACGCCGATCACGAAGCGCGGGCGCCCGTCGCGCGCCGCCACGGCGTCGCAGCAGGCGCGGGCCACCCGTGCCCCCTCGAAATTCAGTTCGCGCACCAGGTGCTCCAGGCCGTAGTCGGCCTGGCTCACCGCGGTGGCATTGAAGGTATTGGTCTCGACCAGGTCGGCACCCGCCTCGAGATAGGCGGTGTGGATGCCGGCGATGAGGTCGGGCCGGGTCAGCAGCAGCAGGTCGTTGTTGCCCTTGAGGTCGCGGCCACCGCCGGCGGGCGTGTCGCGCTGGCTGTCGTAACCGCTGGCGAAGCGCTCGCCGCGGTAGTCGGCCTCGTCCAGGCCGTGGCGCTGGATCATGGTCCCCATCGCGCCGTCGATCACGAGGATGCGGTCGCGCAGCGCGGCCTGGAGCGAGGCGACGCGGTCGGGATGGAGCCAGGGCAGGGCATGCATGGGACTCTCCTGTTCGCTCAGGGCTTGCGGGCGATCATCGAGATCACCTCGAAGTGGGGCGGACGCTTTTCGCGGGTGACCGTTTCGGCATTGAGCAGCTCCAGCCCCGCGCGCGAGACGAAGCGGCGCAGGTCCTTCTCGCCGAAGCCGAGGTTGGTATGGCCATAGGCCTGGACCACGCTCTGGTGTTCGTGCCGGTTCAGGCTCGACAGCAGGAGGCGGCCACCGGGCCGGAGCACGCGGGCGGCGTCGGCCACCGCCTGGGCGGGCCTGTCGGCATAGGTGAGGGCGTGCATCAGCACGACCAGATCGAACTCGGCCTCGCCGAAGGGCAGGGCATGCATGTCGCCCTCCAGAACCTCGACATTGCGGAAGCGGCGCAGGCGCTCGGCGGCAGCCGCGACCACGCGCGGGCTGCTGTCGACGCAGACGTAGCGGTGCGCGTGCGGGGCCAGCAGTTCGGCCAGCACGCCGTCGCCGGAGGCGATGTCGAGCACGTCGCCGGTTTCCAGCAGCGGCAGGGCGCTGCGCGCCAGCGCTTCCCAGGTGCGGCCGGGCGAGTAGTGTCGCTCCATGTCGCCAGCCACCGAATCGGCCCAGTTCTGGTCGGCCGCGCGCATCGCCAGGACGCCGGCCACGCGCTCGGCGTCCTGGCGCAGCAGGGGGTCGTCGGTCCCGGTGGACAGGGCCTGCCACAGCGCACGCTGCGCCGGCTCCAGCGCCTCGTCGTCGAAGCGGTAGTAGGCCGAAACCCCGGCGCGGCGGTCGCGCACCAGCCCGGCCTCCTTGAGTTTGGCCAGATGGGTGGACACGCGCGGTTGCGCCAGCCGGGTGATGGCCGACAGCTCGGCCACGGTCAGCTCCTCGCCCTCCAGCAGCGCCAGCAGGCGCACGCGGGTAGGATCGGCCAGCACCTTGAGCCGGGCCGACCAGGCGTCGAGGTCCATAAATATCTCCATATCGCGATATAGAGATATTGTGAAAGCAGGCCACCGGCCCGTCAAGCCGCGGCGCGGCGAGGCGTGCAGGACACGAACGACCTGCTGCGCATATCCCTGCGCGACAATCTCGATAGGGCGCGACCCGCGCGCCGGGCTACAATAAGGTTTCGCCAGAAACGTTAACGAGGACAGTCGTGGAGTTCGGGTTCAACGAAGAGCAGCTGATGATCCAGGACGTGGCCCGCCGGATCGCGCAGGAGAAGATCGCGCCCAGCGCGGAACACCACGACCGCACCGGCGAGTTTCCGCTGGAGAACATCCGCACCCTCGGCGAGAACGGCCTGATGGGCATCGAGGTGCCCGCCGAGTACGGCGGCGCGGGCATGGACCCGGTGGCCTACGTGCTGGCCATGGTCGAGGTGGCCGCGGCGGATGCCGCGCATTCGACCATCATGTCGGTCAACAACTCGCTGTTCTGCAACGGCATCCTGACCCACGGCAGCGAGGCGCAGAAGCAGAAGTACGTGCGCGCCATCGCCGAAGGAGCCGAGATCGGCGCGTTCGCGCTGACCGAGCCGCAGTCCGGTTCCGACGCCACCGCCATGCGTTGCCGCGCGGTGAAGCAGGCCGACGGCACGTTCGTGGTCAACGGCAAGAAGAGCTGGATCACCTCCGGCCCGGTGGCCAGGTACATCGTGCTGTTCGCGATGACCGAGCCGGACAAGGGCGCGCGCGGCATTACCGCGTTCCTGATCGATACCGCGCGCGAAGGCTTCGGCCGCGGCAAGACCGAGCCCAAGCTCGGCATCCGCGCCTCGGCCACCTGCGAGATCGAGTTCGACGGCTATGTCGTCCAGCCAGACGAGGTGCTGGGCGAGGAAGGCCAGGGCTTCAAGATCGCGATGGGCGTGCTCGACGCCGGCCGCATCGGCATCGCCAGCCAGGCGATCGGCATCGCCCGCGCCGCCTACGAGGCCACGATCGCCTACGTGAAGGACCGCAAGGCCTTCGGCGCGCCGATCGGCACCTTCCAGATGACCCAGGCCAAGATCGCCGACATGAAGTGCAAGCTCGATGCGGCGTACCTGCTGACGCTGCGCGCGGCCTGGCTCAAGGGACAGGGGAAGAAGTTCTCGTCCGAGGCCGCGATCGCCAAGCTCACCGCCTCGGAGAACGCGATGTGGATCGCCCACCAGGCGGTACAGATCCATGGCGGCATGGGCTACTCCAAGGAAATGCCGGTCGAGCGCTACTTCCGCGACGCCAAGATCACCGAGATCTACGAGGGCACGAGCGAGATCCAGCGCCTGGTCATCGCCCGCAACGAGACCGGGCTGCGCTGAGGGCGATCGTGCCGATCCCCGACCCGCGACCACGCGCCGGATCCGCCGGCGCGACCGTCTCGATCCACCTTTCCGGCGGGCCCGTCATGGTGCCCGCCCACCACCCCGGCCCGCGTGAGAACGCGGGCCTTACTCCATCCGGAGCCCGTCCGTCATGACACCCGCAGAACCCGGCAAGACCCCGTCAGGCAAACGCGCAGGCAAGCGAGCCGCGCAGCGCGCGACCAGCGCGCGCGCGCCGGATCGCCAGGCCGGCGTGCTCGCCCCGATCCTCGACGCCATCCATCGGCGCACCGGCGGTGGCGACGGCAACGCCAGCGCTTTCGCCGGCGCCTTCTACCGCCGCATGACCGAGGACGAACTTCCCGTCCACGACGCCGACGGCTGGGCCGCCCTGGCCGAGGACCTGCTCGGCTTCGCCCGCAAGCGCAAGCCGGGCACCGCCCTGGTGCGCCTGTTCAATCCGGTCCGCGACACGCACGGCTGGGAGTCGCCGCGCACGGTGCTGCAGATCGTCAACGACGACATGCCCTTCCTGGTCGACTCGGTGACCATGGCCCTGGCCGAAGCCGGCGTGGGCGTGCACGTGCTCGGCCATCCGGTGATCCAGGTCGCGCGCGACCGCTCCGGGCGCATGACCGGCGTGGGCGAGGGCGAGACCGAGTCGGTGATGCACCTTGAGATCGACCGCCAGACCGCCGACGGGATGGCGAGCATCGAGGCCAGGCTGCGGCAGGTGCTGGACGACGTGCGCGCGATCGTCGCCGACTGGCCGGAGATGCGCGAGCAGATGCAGCAGGTCGCGGGCGAACTCGCCGGGCGGCCGCTGCCGGTCGACGAGGCCGAGCGCGCCGAGGCGCAGGAGTTCCTGCGCTGGGCGGCGAACGACCATTTCACCTTCTTCGGCTACCGCGAGTACCAGCTGCGCAGCGGCGGCGGCGAGGAACTGCTGGTGCCGGTGGAGGGCAGCGGACTGGGCCTGCTGCGCGGCGGCAGCGACGGCAAGGGCCGTCCGCTCAAGTCGCTGGCCGCGCACCGGATCAACGCCGGCGGGGATGGCGAGGTGCTGGTGCTGACCAAGACCAATGCGCGCTCGACCGTGCACCGTCCCGGTTACATGGACTACATCGGCGTGCTCGGCTTCGACGCCAAGGGCCGCGCGGTGTCCGAGCAGCGCTTCCTCGGCCTGTACACCTCGGGCGCGTACAACCGCCGCCCCTGGGACATCCCGCTGGTGCGCGAGCGCTACGAGTACGTGATGACCGAGTCCGGGCTCAAGCCCACCGGCCACAGCGGCAAGGCGCTCAAGCACATCCTCGAGACGCTGCCGCGCGACGAGCTGTTCCAGTGCTCGGAAGAGGAGCTGTACCGCCTCGCCACCGGCGTGCTCGGCCTGCAGGAGCGCGTGCGCAGTCGCCTGTTCCTGCGCCGCGACCGCTACGGCCGCTTCTATTCGGTACTGGTCTACATCCCGCGCGACCGCTTCAGCACGGAAGTGCGGCGGCGCGTGGAAGCGATGCTGCGGCGCATGCTGCATGCCGACCACGTCGACGCGAACGTGGCGATCGGCGAATCGCCGCTCGCCCAGGTGCACCTGATCGTGCGCCCGCGCAGCGGCGAGCAGGTCGAGGTCGACCAGTCGCAGCTGGAGCGCGAGCTGGCGGTGATCGTGCGCAACTGGCAGGACGACCTGCGCGACGAACTGGTCGCGCGCCACGGCGAGGAACTCGGCCTGGCGCTGGCCAGCCGCTACGGCCGCGCGCTGCCGGCCGGCTACATCGAGCAGGCCACGCCGCCGATCGCGGCCGACGACGTCGAGCGCCTGGCGGCACTGGACGACGGCAGCGACATGGAGCTGAGCCTGCAGCAGCTGCCGGCCCCCGCGGCGGGCGAGACCGCGCTGCGCTTCAAGCTCTACCGCAGCGGCGGCGACATCGCGCTGTCCGACGCGCTGCCGATGATGGAAAACCTCGGCCTGCGCGTGGTCACCGAGCACCCATACCGGCTCGAGGCGGGCGAGACGTCGCTGTACATCCAGGACTTCGAGGTCGAGGCGGGTGCGGCCGGGGTCGACGTCGACCAGGTCGGCGGAGACTTCACCGAAGCCTTCGCGCGCCTGTGGCGCGGGGACGCCGAGAACGACGGCCTCAACCGGCTGGTGCTGGGCGCCTCGCTGGACTGGCGCCAGGTCGCGCTGCTGCGCGCCTACGCCAAGTACCTGCTGCAGGTCGGCGTGCCATTCTCGCAGAGCTACATCGAGGACGCGTTCGTCCGCAATCCGCTGATCGCGCGCATGCTGGTCGAGCTGTTCGAGGCACGCTTCGATCCCGACGGCGAAGCCGCGGCCGCCGATGCCGCCCGCCTGGCCGCGCAGCTGCGCGCGCTCGTCGGTGGCGACGATGCACTGCGCGCCGTCCTGCAGCCCGTGGTCGATGCGCGCAGGCTGGATCGCGACGCGCGCGCCGAGGCGGTGCGACGTGCGCTGCGCGCACTGCTGGACAACGTCTCCAGCCTCGACGAGGACCGCATCCTGCGCAGCTTCATGGGCGTGATCGACGCGACCCTGCGCACCAGCTACTACCAGCGCGCCGCCGATGGCGGCTGGAAGGAGACCATCGCGTTCAAGTTCGACCCGGCCCAGGTGCCGGAGCTGCCCAAGCCCAGGCCCTATCGCGAGATCTTCGTGTACGGTCCGCGCATCGAGGGTACCCACCTGCGCTTCGGCCCGGTGGCGCGCGGCGGCCTGCGCTGGTCCGACCGTCGCGAGGACTTCCGCACCGAGGTGCTGGGCCTGGTCAAGGCGCAGATGGTGAAGAACACCGTCATCGTGCCGGTCGGCTCCAAGGGCGGCTTCATCGTCAAGCGGCCACCGGCCGGTGGCGATCGCGACGCGCTGTTCGCCGAGGGCGTGGCCTGCTACAGGCTGTTCATCAGCGGCATGCTCGACATCACCGACAACATCGTCGAGGGCGCCATCGTGCCGCCGCGCGACGTGGTCCGCCACGACCAGGACGATCCCTACCTGGTGGTGGCCGCGGACAAGGGCACGGCGACCTTCTCCGACACCGCCAACGCCATCGCCCGCGAGTACGGCTTCTGGCTCGACGATGCCTTCGCCTCCGGCGGCTCGGTGGGTTACGACCACAAGGGCATGGGCATCACCGCGCGCGGCGCCTGGGAATCGGTCAAGCGCCACTTCCGCGCGATGGGCCGCGACTCGCAGGCGCAGGACTTCACCTGCGTGGGCATCGGCGACATGTCCGGCGACGTGTTCGGCAACGGCATGCTGCTCTCGCGCCACATCCGCCTGGTGGCCGCGTTCGACCATCGCCACATCTTCATCGATCCCAGCCCGGACGCGGCGCGCTCCTATGTCGAGCGCGAGCGCCTGTTCGCGCTGCCGCGCTCGAGCTGGGCGGACTACGACGCGAAGCTGATCTCCAGGGGCGGCGGCGTGTACCCGCGCACGCTCAAGTCGATCGAGATCTCGCCGCAGGCGCGCGAGGCGCTGGGCCTGCCGGAGGGCACCACCTCGATGGCGCCCAACGCGCTGCTCTCGGCCATCCTCAAGGCGCCGGTGGACCTGCTGTGGAACGGCGGCATCGGCACCTACGTCAAGGGCAGCAGCGAGCAGCACGCGGACGTGGGCGACCGCGCCAACAACGCGATCCGCGTCGATGGCCGCGACCTGCGCTGCCGCGCGGTGGGCGAGGGCGGCAACCTGGGCATGACCCAGCTCGGCCGCATCGAGGCCGCGCGCAACGGGGTCCTGCTCAACACCGACTTCATCGACAACTCGGCCGGCGTGGACACCTCCGACCACGAGGTCAACATCAAGATCCTGCTCAACGCCCAGGTGCGCGAGGGCAGGCTGAAGATGGAGGCGCGCAACAAACTGCTGGCCTCGATGACCGACGAGGTCGCGCAGCTGGTGCTGTGGGACAACTACCGCCAGAACCAGGCGATCAGCCTGATGGAGCGGATGAGCCTGACGCGGCTGGGCTCCAAGCAGCACTTCATCCGCACCCTGGAGCAGCAGGGGCTGCTCGACCGCCAGATCGAGTACCTGCCGTCCGATGCCGAGATCGCCGAGCGCAAGAGCCGCGGCGAAGGCCTGACCCGTCCGGAGCTGGCGGTTCTGCTGTCGTACTCCAAGCTGGTCGCCTTCGACGAACTGCTGCGCTCGGACGTGCCCGAGGACCCGTACCTGTCCAAGGAGCTGCAGCGCTACTTCCCCAGGCCCCTGCAGAAGAAGTACGCCGACGCGATGGAGCAGCATCGCCTCAAGCGCGAGATCATCGCCACCGCGGTGACCAACACGATGATCAACCGCATGGGCGCGACCTTCCTGCTGCGCATGCAGGAGGACAGCGGCCGCAGCTACGGCGAGGTCGCCAAGGCCTTCACCATCACCCGCGAGACGCTGGAAGCGCGGGCGCTGTGGCTGGACATCGACGCGCTCGACGGCAAGGTGCCCGAGAGCGTGCAGATCGACGCCCTGCAGGTGATCTGGAACCTGCAGCGCTCGTTCACGCGCTGGCTGCTGTCGCGTCCCGGCGCGATCCCGGACATCACCACGGCGGTGGAGCGCTACCACGGCGGGTTCCGCGACATCCGCGCGGGCGACAGCATCCTGCCGGACTCGCAGCGGCCCGAGTACGAGGCCAGCCTGGCCGACTGGCTGGACAAGGGCGTGCCGGCGGACCTGGCCGGCCAGCTCGCGGCGCTGCCGTACCTGGAACCCTGCGCCGACATCATCGAGCTGGCCACCGAGCGCAAGCGCAGGCCGATCGAAGTGGCGAAGCTGCACTTCCGGGTCGGCGAGGCGCTGCGCGTGCCGTGGCTGGCCCGGCAGATCGACGCGCTCGAGGTGGATGGTCGCTGGCATGCGGTGGCGCGCGGGGTGCTGCGCGAGGAACTCGCCGCGCAGCAGCGCACCATCGTCGGCCAGGTGCTGGAATGCCCGGGCAAGACCGCGGAAGAGAAGGTTCGGCACTGGCTGGAGCGCGACGATCCGTCGCTGCGCTTCACCCTGGCCATGCTGTCGGAGCTGGCCGCGCAGAAGAGCGTCGACTATCCGACCGTTTCGGTCGCGGTCCAGCGGCTGTCGCAGCTGGCCCAGCGCGGCTGAGCCCGATCCCGGCCGCGGCACGGTCCGCGGCCGGGCATCTGATGCTGCCAGGCGCACGCCGGCGCGTGGACTCCCTCCCCCGCACGCGGGGGAGGGCCGGGGTGGGCGCCGACGGTCGCGGCGATCCCGAAGCGCACTTGGGTGCGCACCTCGTCCCGAACTTTCCCGCGGGCGGCGTGCCGCCGCCCCTTGCCTGAATTCGCACACCGGCGCGGTTATGCTCCACGGTCGCCCCGCTGGAGCCGCCGATGAGCACGACGCCCCGCATCGCCTTCCTCGCCAGCCAGACTAGCGACGCGCAGGCGGCGCTGCAGACCCTGTCCGCGCGCCACGGCCAGTGCGAACCGGACGAGGCCGACGTGCTGTGCGCGCTGGGCGGCGACGGCTTCATGCTGCAGACCCTGCATCGGCACGGCAGCCTGGGCAAGCCGGTGTTCGGCATGAAGCTGGGCACGGTCGGCTTCCTGATGAACCAGTACCGCACCGAGGAGCTGCTCGAGCGGCTGGCCGCGGCCGAGCCGGCGGTGCTGCATCCGCTCGAGATGGTGGCGCAGACCGAATCCGGCGCCACGGTCGGTTCGCTGGCCTACAACGAGGTCTCGCTGCTGCGCCAGACGCGCCAGGCCGCGCACCTTTCGATCGAGCTCAACGGCAAGCTGCGCCTGGATGAGCTGATCGCCGACGGGGTGATGGTGGCCACCGCCGCCGGCAGCACCGCCTACAACTATTCCGCGCACGGGCCGATCCTGCCGCTGGGCGCCAACGTGGTGGCATTGACGCCGATCGCCGCTTTCCGGCCCCGCCGCTGGCGTGGCGCGCTGCTCAAGGCCGACACCGAGGTGCGGTTCCGGGTGCTCGACCCCTACAAGCGGCCGGTCAGCGCCACCGCCGACTCGCACGAGGTGCGCGACGTGGTGGAGGTGATGATCCGCGAGTCGCGCGAGCGCACCGTGCGGCTGCTGTTCGATGCCGAGCACAACCTCGAGGAGCGGATCCTCAGCGAGCAGTTCGAGGCCTGACCTGCGCTTGCCCGGCGAGGAGGGCGGGCGCTGCTTGTCCCTTCCGCCGCTTGCGGGGGAAGGTGCCGACGGCGGATGGGGCGCGCGCCGGAGCGCGCATTGAAGATCGCCGCGATCGTTGGCCCCACCCCAACCCTCCCCCGCGAGCGGGGGAGGGAGCTGATCGTCCACCGTTCACCGCGTGCGGGGGAGGCACTGCCTCTCCCTTCCCCCGTTTGCCGGGAAGGTGCGGGCTCTCCCTTCCCCCGCTTGCGAGGCAGGTGCCGGCTCTCCCTTCCCCCGCTTGCGGGGGAAGGTGCCGAAGGCGGATGGGGGCCCGCGCGAAGCGCGGGTGCTGACGGAAGAACCGGCCTGCCCCCATCCCACCCATCGCCCGCGCCAGGAAGGGAGCTCGTCGTCACCCCGTGACCGCGCGTCCGGGGGAGGGAGTGCCCCTCGCGACACGCCGGGACCGGAGATGCCCCCGCGTCTCCCGCCGGTTCTCATCCCTCGCGCCGTGCTCGGGCCATAATCCCCGCATGTCCAGCAAAGAGCCCGTCGCCGTCCTCACCATCGCCATCTCCTCGCGTGCGCTTTTCGACCTGGAGGACAGCCATGCCCTGTTCGAGCGCGAAGGCATCGAGCGCTACGCGGATTTCCAGCGCGAGCGCGAGGACGACGTGCTGGAGCCCGGCATCGCCTTCCCGCTGGTGCGCAAGCTGCTGGCGCTCAACGAAGGCGCGCCACCGGAGGCGCCGCGCGTCGAGGTGATCCTGCTCTCGCGCAATTCGGCCGATACCGGCCTGCGCATCTTCAATTCGATCCAGCACCACGGTCTCGCGATCTCGCGCGCCACCTTCACCTCCGGCGAGCCGACCTGGCCCTACGTGCGTCCCTTCGGCGCCCACCTGTTCCTGTCGGCCAATCCCGACTCGGTGCGCCAGGCGCTGGCCAACGGCGTGGCGGCGGCCAGCATCCTGCCCGAGCGGCCCAAGCCCGGCCGCGCGCCGAACGAACAGATCCGCATCGCCTTCGACGGCGACGCGGTGATCTTCGGCGACGAGGGCGAGCGCGTCTCGCGCGAGGGCGGTATCGCCGCATTCCATGCGCACGAGATCGAACGCGCCCGCGAGCCGCTGTCCGGCGGCCCGTTCCGCGCCTTCCTGTCGGCCCTGCACGACCTGCAGGCCGCTTATCCGGCCGGCGAGGCCGCGCCGATCCGCACCGCCTTGGTCACCGCGCGCTCGGCGCCGGCGCACGAGCGCGTGATCCGCACCCTGCGCGAGTGGGGCGTGCGCCTGGACGAGGCGCTGTTCCTCGGCGGACGCGCGAAAGGGCCGTTCCTCGAGGCTTTTGGCGCCGACATCTTCTTCGACGACTCGCTGCACAACATCGACAGCGCGCGCCAGCACGTGCTGGCGGGGCACGTGCCGCACGGGGTGTCGAACCCCTAGCCGCGTGGGGGTCCGCTTCCGGCCGCCACCGCGCCTGCACCGCGCGCACCGTCGGCGCGGGCGGTCCGCAAGCGCGAGCGGCGCAGGTCCAGCCACAGGCTGTAGGCCGCGGTAAAGGCGGGAAACAGGTTCTGCAGCACGCCCACCGAATCCTGCTTGCTGGAGAACAGGAAGTAGGACAGCGTCATCAGGCTGCCCGCCAGGCTCATCACCCAGAACGCGCGCGGGATGACCGGTTCGCCGGCCTTATGCGCGGCGATGAACTGCACCAGCCAGCGCAGGGCGAACATGCTCGCCCCGGTCAGGCCGATGAGCTTCCACGGCGTCACGTGCAGGCCCGTCCAGGCGAGCGTCGCGATTTCCTGGTTCATGGTGTCCATCGGCGTCCTCGCGGATGAGGGTGGGGTGGGTGGCGGCATTGCCGCGGCGGACCAGCCACATCACGCCGAGCAGGTCGACCGCGCCCACGGCGGCGCGCGAGAGGTTGCCGTACTTCGAGCGGCCCGCCAGCCGCGGGCGATGCCCGACCGGCACGCTCGCCGTTTCCCAGCCGGCCCGCTGCATCAGCGCCGGCAGGTAGCGGTGCATGTGGTCGAAGCCGGGCAGGTCGAGGAAGGCGGCGCGTTCGAACAGCTTGATGCCGCAGCCGGTGTCCGGGGTGTCGTCGCGCAGCAGCGCGGCGCGGATCCGGTTGGCCCAGCGCGAGGCCCAGCGCTTGCTGCCGCTGTCGCGGCGCTCGACCCGCCAGCCGGCGAGCAGCTTCACCCGCGGCGGCATCCGTGCGCGATGCGCCAGCAGCACGGGCAGGTCGGCCGGATCGTTCTGGCCATCGCCGTCGAGCGTGGCGATCCAGCTGCCGCGCGCGGCCTTCACGCCGTTGCGGAGCGCGGCGCTCTGGCCCAGCCGGCGCGCGTGCGCCAGCACGCGCAGCCGCGGCATGTCCCGTGCCTTGGCGCGCAGGACCGCGAGCGTGTCGTCGGTCGAATGGTCGTCCACGCACAGGATCTCGTACTCGCCCAGGCCCTCGATGCGGGCGATCTCGTCGACCAGCGCGGCGATGTTGTCGCGCTCGTTGAACGCGGGGATCACGATCGAAAGGGCCGGTGCCGGGTCGGAGGTGTTCACGTCGTACTCCCTTGCGTGGGGCCGCGCGCGGTGGCCGTGGGCCGGCACGGGGCGAAGATGTCGCGGTCGGACCGGTAGCTGGCGGTGGCTACGTCGAGCGCCCCCAGCAGCGAATGGAACAGGTGGTCGTGAGTGATCGGCTCGGCCGCCCGTCGCGCAAGGCAGCCGGTGTCGATGTGCGTGGCCGCCGCGAAGCCCGGCGACAGCCACGCCACCATCGGCACCTGCAGCTGCACGTCCGGGGCGATCGGCCAGGGCATGCCGTGCAGGTACAGGCCGTTCTCGCCCAGCGATTCGCCGTGGTCGGAGACGTAGACCAGCGCGGCGTCGTAGCTGGACTGCGCGCGCAGCGACTCGATCGCGGAGGCGAGCAGATCGTCGGTGTAGAGCAGCGCGTTGTCGTAGGCGTTGACGATCTGCTCGCGACTGCAGTCGCCGAGGTCCGCCGAGGCGCAGGCCGGCCGGTAGCGCCGGAACGCCGGCGGCGCGCGCTCGTTGTAGTTCGGGCCGTGGTTGCCGAGCATGTGCAGCACCACGACCCGGTCGCGCAGGCCGTCGCCGAGCCACGAAGCCGGGTCGGCGAGCAGGATCCCGTCGCGGCAGCGCAGGCCGCTGCAGTGCGCCGGGTCGTGCGCCGCGTCGAGGCGCTGCACCGGCAGGCCGTCGCACACGCCCTTGCAGCCGGACTGGTTGTCGCGCCAGAGCACCGGGATGCCGGTGCGCGCCAGCACGTGCAGCAGCGATTCGTGCTCGCGGATCGCGCGGGCGTCGTAGTGTTCGCGTCCCTGCAGCGAGAACATGCAGGGCAGCGAGACCTCGGTGCTGCTGCCGCAGGCGGTGACGTGGGTGAAGTTCACCACGCCATCGGTGGCCGCCAGCCGCGGCGTCGTCTGGCGCGCATAGCCCGACAGTCCCCAGTTCGCGGCCCGCGCGGTTTCGCCGACCACCAGCACCAGCAGCCGCGGCTTCGCACCGGCCGCGCGCGGCAGCAGGCGGGCATCGCCGGCGATCTGGAAGCGCGGGCCGCGCTCCTCGCGTTCGGTGGCGACCTTCAACAGCGAGACCACGACGTTGGCCGGCGCCACCAGGTAGCGCGTCTCGCGATGGTTGCGCACCAGGGTGCCGAACTCGCGCGCGGAGCCGATGATGGCGAGGCCGGCGACCAGCGCCACCACCGCGACGAACGCCAGCCGCCGGGCCAGCGCCGCCGACGGGCGCCGCCGCAGCAGCCGCACCCGCCACAGCACGAGCAGCGCGGGCAGCGTGGACGCCAGCGCCGCCAGGGTCCCGTGCGACACGAATTCGGTGGATTCGCGCAGGTCGGTGTGCAGCACGTTTCGCACCATGTCGGCATCGATGTGCACGCCGTACGCGGAGGCGTAGTGCGACGCCAGCGCGGAAGCCACCATCAGCAGCGCCAGCACCGGCTTCGCGAGCCAGCGCCACGCGACCGCGGACAGCAGCATCGCGTTGGCGGCGAACACCAGCACGCCGAGCGAGGCCGTCCAGCCGGCCTGCCGCAGCGGCGCCTCCACGGCGGCGTGCCAGAACGCGGCGTTGTCGAACAGCACGAAGTACAGGCCGGCCAGGGCGATCAGGGTTTCGCCATGCAGGCGCGGGCGCAGCCGCAGCACGGCCCGGGCCCGGTCGCGCCAGGAAGCACCGGCGACCTGCGTCGCGCGCGGATCGCACGCGGCAGTGGCGCGCGTGCCGGTGCGGCCGGCAGGAACCGGAGAGGGCGTGGGAGAAGGGTGGGGCACTGCGGCAAGGGGATGCGGGATGCGCGCATCGTCGGCAGCGCCACGTCGGAGTGCGGTCGGAAGCCTGTCGGAACCGTGTTAACCGGCCGCCGCATCCGCACTGCGTTCAGCCTGGGGGCTGCGGCTCGGGCTCTGGATCCAGCGGCGGCACCCGGCAACCCGCGCGCACCGCCGTGCCCGGCACCAGCCACCAGCTGCGCCGGCTCGAGACGCCCAGCGGCTGCGCCTGCGCGCGGTCCACGCAGGGGCCCAGCGCCTCCTCCAGCACGAACAGCCAGCGCTGGCCGGGCGCCTGCGCAAGCCAGGCCGAGGCGTCGCGCCATTGCGCGTGCCAGGGCCGCTTGAAGCCGAACTCCAGCACCGGCCGGTCCGCCTGCAGCAGGTGCTGCTCGCGCCAGCCGAGCAGCGCCAGCTGCGCATCCGGGCCGATGCGTCGCCCGGCCTCGCGCATGATGGCGCGCCCGGAACTGTCCGCGTCCACCGCCGGCACCAGGCCCACGCCGTATACCGTCCACAGCACGGCCATCGAAAGCACCGTGGCCAGGCCCGCGCGCTGCCGGCCGCAGGCGACGACGCAGGCCCCGACGACGACGCCGAGTGCGGTCAGCCAGCGCCCGAGCGTGGCCAGCGTCGCCGGATCGAGATTGCGCCGCGCCGCCAGTTCGACCAGCCGGTCCGGCGGGCCGAGCCAGGCCTGCAGGCCGAACCCCAGCGCCGCCACCGCGACCAGCGCCAGCCAGCCCACGAGTGCGCGCTGCACGCCCCGCCGCCGCAGGAGGGCGGGCAGCAGCGGGCCTGCCGCCACGCACAGTGCCGGCAGCATGGGCAGGATGTAGACATCGCGCTTGCCGGGGCTGGCGCTGAAGAACAGCAGCACCAGCAGGCTCCAGCCCAGCAGCAGCACCCAGCGCGGATCGCGCCGGCGCAGGCGGCGCCACCAGGCCGGCAGCAGCCACGGCAGCAGCAGCGCGGCGGGCAGCCACAGCGTGGCGATCACCTGCAGGTAGTACCAGGCAGGCTTGAGATGGTGCCAGGCGTTGGCGTAGCGCGTGCCGGTCTGCGTCCACAGGATCTCCGCGGCATAGGCCTGCATCGCCGGATCGTCGCGGGTGCCCAGGGCCCACAGCAGCGGCCCGAGCCACACGCCCACGCCCGCCAGGAAGCCGCCCACGCCGGCCAGCGCGTGCCAGCCCGCGCGCGACGCCGGCGCGACGCCGGCGATGCGCCCGCGCAGCGGCAGCCAAGGCAGGAACACCAGCAGGGGCAGGAAGCCCACGCCCTTGGTCACCGTGCCCAGTCCGGCCGCGAACGTGCCCAGGGCCAGCAATCGCCAGTCGCGCTGCTGCAGCAGGTAGCGCAGCAGCGCCCACAGCGAGAGCGTGGTCATCGCCACCAGCACCATGTCGATCTGCGCGCGCTTGGCCTGCAGCCCGAACTGGATGCACGCCAACAGCGCCAGCGCCGCATGGCGCCCCGCCGCCGGATGCCACAGGCGCCGCGCCAGGTCGCCGGTGAGCCACAGCGCGGCCAGCGCGGCGATCCACGACGGCAGCAGGAACGCGCCGCGCCAGTCGCCGGTGAGCCGCCGGGCGGCGGCCAGCAGCCACATGAACACGGGGGGCTTGTCCGCGTACAGCTCGCTGCCGCGCCGCGGCAGCAGCCAGTCGCCCGACTCGAGCATCCGGCTGGCCGCCAGCACGAAGCGCGGTTCGTCCGCCGGCTGCGGGTCGCGCATGCCGGCGCCGGCCAGCAGCGACGCGGCCAGCAGGAGCATCAACAGCGCGAAGCCAGCGGAGCGCGGGTGGGCAGGCATGAGGCGGGGCGACCGGTTCGGCGCGCATCATGCGCGGCCACGGTCGGAGAATTGTCGGAAAGGCGCGGCTCCGACAGCTTTTCGACGCAGGACATGGCAGTCTGCCCCCGTCCGGCGCCGCCCGCGCCTTGGGGAGCAGCCAGGTGCGATTGCTGGTGGTGGAGGACAACCGCAACCTCACGGCCAACCTCTTCGATTACTTCGAGGCGCGCGGGCACGTGCTCGACGCCGCACCGGACGGCGTCACCGGCCTGCACCTGGCCAGCACCCATGCCTACGACGCGGTGGTGCTGGATTGGATGCTGCCGCGCCTGGACGGGCCGGAGGTGCTGCGCCGGCTGCGCAACGAGCACGGTTCGGACGTGCCGGTGATCATGCTCACCGCGCGCGACGAGCTGCCCGACAAGATCCAGGGCTTCCGTGCCGGCGCGGACGACTACCTCACCAAGCCCTTCGACCTGCCCGAGCTGGAAGTGCGGCTGGAGGCGCTGGTGTCGCGCAGCCAGGGGCGTGGCCGGCGCCACGTGCTCGAGGTGGCCGACCTCCGGCTCGACCTCGACACGCTCGAGGCCACGCGTGGCGGCCGTGCGCTGCACCTGTATCCGGCCTGCCGCAAGCTCCTCGAAGTGCTGATGCAGGCCAGCCCCGCGGCCGTCACGCGCCAGCGCCTGGAGCAGGCGTTGTGGGGCGACGATCCGCCCGATGGCGACATGCTGCGCTCCCACATCTACGAGCTGCGCCGCAGCGTCGACGGTCCGTTCCCCCGCAAGCTGATCCAGACCCTGCCCAGGACCGGCTATCGCATTGCCGAGCCCTCCGGGGAACCCATGCATGGCGCGTAGGCGCAGCCTGCAGCGCAGGCTGACCGGCTGGCTCGCGGGCTACGCGTTGCTGCTCGCCGCCGCGGTGTTCGCGCATGGCGTCCTCGTCAACGAGCACGCCGAGCGCCTGCTCTGGGATGCGTTGCTGCAGATCGAGCTCGAGCAGCACCTGCGCCACCAGCGCGAGCAGCCGGGCTACCGCTGGCGCGACACCGCGACGGTGCAGCTCTACCGCAGCGGCGATCCCGCCATTCCCGGACCGCTGCGCGGCTTGGACGAGGGCGTGCACGACGAGTTGCTGCTGCGCGGCCGGCAGACGGTGGTGCTGGTGCGCGACGTGGACGGCGTGCGCCACACGCTGGTGCTCGACATCACCGACCTGGAGGACCGCGAGTACGCACTGGCCCTGTTCATGATCGGCAGCGCGGTGGTGCTGGTACTGGTGCTGGTGCTGCTGATGGGCTGGAGCCTGCGCCGCGCACTGCGTCCGCTGGCCGGGCTCGCCGCCGACATCGCGCGGCTTGTGCCCGACCGGCCGGGCCAGCAGGTGCGGCCCAGCGCCGATGCCACGGAGGAGTTGCGCGTCATCTCGGGCGCCGTGAACGACTACCTCGCGCGCCACGACCGTTTCATCGAGCGCGAACGCCTGTTCATCGACACCGCCAGCCACGAGCTGCGCACGCCCACCGCGGTGATCACCGGGGCCATCGACCTGGCCCTGCAGCAACCCGGCCTGCCCGATGGCGCGCGCGCGCAGATGCTGCGCGCGCAGCGCACGGCGCGCAGCGTCGAACAGCTGATCTCCCTGCTGCTGGTGCTGGCCAAGGATCCCGGCCGCCTGGCATCGAGCAGCGACAGGATCGAGCTGGACGAGCTGATTCCCGAGATCATCGACGATCACCGCTACCTGATGCAGGGCAAGCAGCTGGCGGTCGACGCCAGCGGCGTCCAGCGCTGCGAAATTCAGGCGCCCATCTCCATCGTCCAGGCCGCCATCGGCAACCTGTTGCGCAACGCCATCGAGAACAGCGACCGGGGCGAGATCCGCGTGGCGCTGTCGGCCGACGCCACCCTGACCATCGACGACCCTGGCCACGGCATGACGCCCGAGGAGATCGCGCGCATCTACGCGCAGATGGCGCGCACGGCCGGCCGCGACGGCGGCGGCCTCGGCCTGGACCTGCTGGCCCGCATCTGCGAACACCTGGGCTGGGAACTGCGTTTCGAGTCGGAGCCCGAGCGCGGGACGCGCACCATCCTGCGGCTGCGCTGAGGCCTGCCGGCAGCCGCTGCGCGCGCCTGTCGTATCCTTCCAGCCGACGCACGACGCGCAGGGCAGGGGAGCCGGGTGCAGGATCGACACACCATGCAGGCCACGGACGACGTGGCCGATGCCTTCATCGCACGCTGGCAGGGCGTGGCCGCCTCCGAGCTGTCCACCTCGCAGAGCTTCCTGATCGACCTGTGCCGCCTGCTCGGCGTGGACGCGCCGCATCCCACGCCCGAACAGGACTACATGTTCGAGCGGCCGATCAGCTTCGCCCATGGCGACGGCAGCACCAGCGCCGGCCGCATCGACCTGTATCGCCGCGGCGCCTTCGTGCTCGAATCCAAGAAGGTCCGCCTGGGCAGCCATACCAAGGGCTTCGACGACGCCCTGCTGCGCGCGCGCAGCCAGGCCGAAGGCTACGCCCGCGCCCTGCCGGCCAGCGAGGGCCGGCCGCCGTTCGTGGTGGTGGTGGATGTCGGCCACCGCATCGAGCTGTATTCGGAATTCAGCCGCTCCGGCGGCACCTACGTCCCGTTCCCCGACCCGCGCAGCCACCGCATCGCGCTCGACGACCTGCGCCGGCCCGCCATCCGCGAGCGCCTGCGCCGGGTCTGGCTGGATCCGCTCTCGCTCGACCCCAGCCGCGAGTCCGCGCGCGTCACCCGCGAGATCGCCGACCGCCTCGCGCGGCTGGCGCGCAGCCTGGAGAAGGGCGCCGACGGCCGGCCCGGCCACGATCCCGAGGCCGTGGCCCGCTTCCTGATGCGCTGCCTGTTCACCATGTTCGCCGAGGACGTGGCGCTGCTGCCGCGCGACAGCCTGCGCGACCTGTTGGCCCGCCATGCCGACCAGCCCGACGTGGCCATGCGCATGCTGGCCCAGCTGTGGCGCGACATGGACGCCGGCGGCTTCTCGGCCGTACTGGCCGGCGACGTGCTGCGCTTCAACGGCAAGCTGTTCAAGCAGCCCGACACCCTGCCGCTTGACCGCGCCCAGATCGGCCTGCTGCTGGAGGCCGCCCGCGCCGACTGGAAGCACGTGGAGCCGGCCATCTTCGGCACCCTGCTCGAGCGCGCGCTCAGCCCGAAGGACCGCCACAAGCTCGGCGCCCACTACACCCCGCGCGCCTACGTCGAGCGCCTGGTGCTGCCCACCGTGATCGAGCCGCTGCGCCGCGAATGGAGCGAGGCCCAGGCCGCCGCCGGCACCCTGGCCGCCGAGGACAAGGCCGATGCCGCCGTGGCGGAACTGCGACGCTTCCACCACCGCCTGTGCAGCGTGCGCGTGCTGGACCCGGCCTGCGGCTCGGGCAACTTCCTGTACGTGACGCTCGAACACCTCAAGCGGCTGGAGGGCGAAGTGCTCAACGCCCTGGACGAGCTGGGCGACCGCCAGACCGGCCTGGCCATCGGCGGCGAGCGCGCCGACGCCACCGCCGGCGAGACGGTGGATCCGCACAACCTGCTGGGCATCGAACTCAATCCGCGCGCGGCGGCGATCGCCGAGGTGGTGCTGTGGATCGGCTACCTGCAGTGGCACTACCGCACCCGCGGCGACGTGCACCCGCCGCAGCCGGTGATCCGCGACTTCCGCAACATCGAGTGCCGCGACGCGGTGCTGGCCTATGACCGCGTGGAGTACGTCACCGATGAACGCGGCGTGCCCGTGACCCGCTGGGACGGCGAAACCATGAAGCCCTCGCCGGTGACCGGCGAACCGGTGCCGGACGAGACCGCGCGAAAGCCGGTGGAGCGTTACGCCAACCCGCGCAAGGCGGCGTGGCCGGAGGCGGATTTCGTGGTGGGGAATCCGCCGTTCATCGGCAACAAGCGCATGCGGACTGCGCTGGGCGATGGTTATGTGGAGGCGTTGCGGGGCGCGTGGCCGGAAGTGCCAGAGTCGGCGGATTTGGTCATGTACTGGTGGCACTTTGCCGCGCAGCTCACGCGCCGGGGGGCGCTGGAGCGGTTCGGCTTCATCACCACAAACTCGATCCGCCAAGCTTTCAACCGACGTGTCATCGAAACCGCGCTGGCCCCGCCCACAGCGAAGGCAAAGGCCTCGTCATCCGCGCGAACGCGGGTATCCAGTGTCGGTGAGGCGGGGGCAATGCTAAGGAGGGAGAGCGGGATCGAGCAACCGCTGTCGCTCGTCTTCGCGATCCCGGATCATCCGTGGGTGGATGCAGTAGATGGCGCAGCTGTGCGAATTGCGATCTCTGTAGCTGCGAACTGCACGGCCGAAGGACAACTCGCGTCTGTGGCTTCCGAAGATCCTACCGACAGTGGTGAGATGGCGGTAACCCTGCGGACCGTCGTGGGTATCTTGCATCCAGACTTAACGGTCGGCGCTAACGTGTCTGGCGCCAGCCCGCTAGCGTCAAATATTGGACTCGCCTGCCCGGGCGTACAGTTGTCTGGCCAAGGATTCTTATTGGAAGAGAGCGACCTCGAAACGCTCTCGGATACTCGATCAAGGGCCTTGGCTCACCCCTTCTTCATCGGGAGCGACTTGGTTAGATCGCGTCGGACGAAGTTCGTGATAGACGCTACCGACCTCTCGGAGTCACAGCTCAGAGATGGGTATCCCGCTGCCTACCAGTGGCTCCTGACACGCGTGAAGCCTGAGCGTGATCAGAACCCAAGAGACTCTTACCGCCGGTACTGGTGGCGGTTTTCTGAGCCGCGACTCCGCTTCCGTCCAGCAGTGCAAGGGATCAACCGCCTAATCGGCACGTGCCGCACCGCCAAGCATCGGGTGTTCTCGTTCTTGGAGCCGGGAGCGGTGAGTGAGACCACAGTTGTGGTCATCGCACTTCATGATGCGGTAAATCTTGGAGTACTCAGCTCAACCGTTCATCAGACGTGGGCACTTGCAGCAGGCGGCCGGCTTGGAGTTGGCAATGATCCGAGGTACCAACACCAGCAGACGTTTAATACCTATCCATTTCCCGATCTCCAAAGTGCCGACAAGTTCGCCGGCCCCATCGGCGTCGCCCTGGTCAACCACGACGGCACCAGCGGCAAAACGCAGACCTACGGTGAATACCCCTCCGACCGCATCCGCGCCCTCGCCGAACAGCTCGACGCCCACCGCAAGCGCCAGCAGGCCGCGCATCCCGGCCTCACCCTGACCGGCATGTACAACGTGCTGGAGAAACTGCGCAGCGGCGAAGCGCTGACCGCGAAGGAACGCACGATCCACGAGCAGGGCCTGGTGTCGGTGCTGCGCCAGCTGCACGACGAACTCGACGCCGCCGTGCTGCACGCCTACGGCTGGGGCGACCTGCTGCCGCTGCTGCGGGTGGCGCACGGCAACGACGCACCCGCCGAAGGGCAGTCCCGCGAGGACGCCAAGCGCGCCTTCGACGAGGCGGTGCTGGAACGGCTGGTGGCCCTCAACGCCGAGCGCGCCGCCGAGGAAGCGCGCGGCCACGTGCGCTGGCTGCGCCCCGACTTCCAGGCCCCCGACGCCCGCCGCGTGCCCGAGCAGCAGGCGCTCGCCACCGGTGACGCGCCGGCCGATGACGAGGCCGAAGCCGCCCCGGCGGCGGCAGTGAAGCCGCAGCCCTGGCCGAAGGACACCGTCGAACAGGTCCGCGCCGTCGCCGACCTGCTCGCCGCCAGCCCGGTGCCGCTGTCGATAGACGACATCGCCGCGCGCTTCACCGCCCGCGGCCCGTGGAAGAAGCGCCTGCCGCGCCTGCTCGACATGCTGGTCGCGCTGGGCCGCGCGCAGGAGCAGGGGGGCCGCTACGGTGCATGACGACCCCGTCGACTTCAGCCAGGTGCGTTTCCGCGACACCGACATCCGCCACATCCCGAGGCGCGAAGAGGTGGGGACACCGTTCTGGCGCATCGTCGGCGCCGTGTTCGTGGCACTGTGCCTGTACGGGATCCTGCAGACGCTGGTCACCATGGCGGTCATCCGCCATGTGGTGCAGGATTTCGAACGGCAGCTGCATGCGCTGCTGTCCGAACCTGCGCCAGCGCCACCTGCGGCTGCGCCCACGTACCGCCATAGGCCCGCGCCGCGTCCCGCCGCGCCCCCGCTCCCGGGTTACGCCGGTCCGGTCGAAGCGCGCAGGGTCGGCTACACGCAGGCCTGCATCGGCGGCTTCGTGTCCAACCGCATCGAAGGCGGCTGGAGCCAGACCCGCCAGCGCTGTCGGGCGACCAGCGAGTAGGCCGGATGCGGCTGGCGCCCGCCCTCGTGCGTTCGAAGGAGAGCGGCCTTGACTGCGCCTGAGACAGAAGCATCCACCCTGCGGGCCGGCGAACTGCGCATCACCCTGCTGGCCGCGCTGGCATGGCGGGCCATGACCGAGATCGTGCGGCGCCGGCACGTCGACTACCGCTTCGAGCTGCTGCAGGTCCACCCCGGCGTTTCCATGGCCGGCCTGCTCCAGATGCACCTGCGGGCAAGGGACGGGACGCGGGAAGCGCAGCTCGACTTCCATCTCGGCGGCTGGCGTTGCGGATGCTGGGAAGCATCGGGCGGCGGGGGTGGCGGGCTGCTGGCGCTGCTCGGCCGCGATCCGGTGGCGGCCATCGATGCCATCGAGCGGGGCGCGGGCCTGCCCGCCTGGGGCGGCAAGAAGCTGCCGCCGTCCTCCGACAGCGTCCGCGCCATGCGCCGCGTGGCCGCCGAACTGGAGCGCGCGGTGTCCAGGCCACGACCCTGGCGCACGACGGCGGCCCTGGTCGGCTGGAGCGAAGACATCGTCTGCGACTGGCACCGGCACTTCATGCCGCCCGTGCAGGCCGGTGCGTGGGGCGCCATCGCCGATCAGGACAGGCAGCGCCTGTCGCAGCTCATCCTCGTCCACGAAGCCCCCGACGAAGCCTGCGTGACCATGCAGGCCTCGCTGCCGGGCGAGGGCCTGATCGTGGATCTGGGCACGGGCAGGGTGGCACGGATCACGGCGTCGGAAGTTTTCGAGGAAGGGAGGAGCGACACATGAGGCCATCGAAGGGTCCGAGCGGCGAACTTGCCGCCTTGCGCAGCCGTGCCATCGAGTTGACGGAGGTCCGTGTCGACGGGCCGACCACCCGGTCGCGCGGTTGGGGCGTCTACAGGCTGCCCGAAGGTGTGGGTGGCACGCGCGCGGCCAGGTACGGAAACCATCCGGTGCGGATGCAGGAACTCCAGCGCGAGTTCGGATCCTGTCGCCTCGAGGCGCTGTTCCTGGCCCGTGAGGATGCGCGGGCACTGGCCACCGCCATGAATGGAGAGCCGGCATGAAGCCCGGCGGGGATGCACGGCTGTTCGACAACGACGAGCCCGCGTACCTGGCCTGGGTGCAGTCGGATCCAGGCGGGTTCGTCGCCAACATGGATCGGGCAGGGTGCGTGCCGCAGTACCCGATGGTCCATCGCGCCACGCATGCGGTGGTGTCCAGTCCCTGGATCGGCAACTTCACCACGGGCGCTTACGTCAAGGTGTGTGCTGGCGAACTGGAGGCGCTGGAAGCGGACCTGCGCAGCCGCTACGGGCGGCCGGTGACGCGCTGCAGGGTCTGCATGCGGTAGTGCGCTGCGGTGGCCGGCTGCTGCGGAAGCGGGGCGTCGGGTTGGTAGAGGGCAGGCAGCGATTCGAAAAGTAGTGCCTGCCGTCGACGGCCAACTGCGACGCGCGTAGGCCGCACGGGGCCGGCCGACGTCCAGGGCAGCCCCGCTGCCGCCGGTCATGGCGGGAGATGTTGCGCGCGAGCTGCAGCTGCTTGCCCGCAATGGCAGGTGGTCTGCGCGCAACTGGCAGGGACCCACGAATGAACAGGAAAGCCTTGCGCGCGACCCGGAAAGGCTTGCGCGCGATCGGAAAAGGCTCGCGCGCAAGCGGAAAGGGCTTGCGCGCAACCGGGAAAGGCTTGCGCACGACCGGAAAAGGCTCGCGCGCAACCGGAAAAGGCTTGCGCGCAACCGCAAAAGACTCGCGCGCGACCGGAAAGGGCTCGCGCGCGACCAGCTGGCGCTTGCGCGCAACCGGCAGACGCTTGCGTGCGACCCGTTCTGGCTTGCGCGACCGCCTGGGACCTGCAGGCAGGCGGACCGCGGCCGTGGCGCAGCCGCGCCGGCTACGTGGGAAAGACGCTGGGCCCCCGCCTGCGCGGGGGTGACGAGCGGTGGGAACCTGCCTGCGCGGGCCGGCTGGCGAGGGGGGAACCCTTCTGTTGGGGCCACGGACGCTGGGCCCCCGCCTGCGCGGGGGTGACGGGCGTGGGAAACCACGGCTCCGTGGGGGCGACGGGCGGTGGATGCCGGCCTCCTGATCCGGTCCATCGCGTCCGCGGGTGCACGGCGGGCGACCGGACTTCGGCCACGCTGTTCGTCCCGGGTGTCCCCATGTCCGTGCAGCTCAAGTCCCACGCCGTCCCGCCGTTAACAGGCACGGGCCTGCGCATGCCGGCCCGCATTCCGTTTGCAGCTGGAGCAGTGATGGAGATCGCGCGTTACCACCGGGACCACGACCGGATCCTCGAACAGATCGACGCGCTGCGGGCGCTGTCGCGCGCGGGCGTGCGCGAGAACGCCGAGCGCATCGGCGAGGCGATCGTGAGCACGGCCAGCCACATCAAGTTCCACCTGGCCGCCGAAGAGCAGGTGCTGTATCCGGCGCTGGAGCGCAGCGGCGATGCGCGCGTGGCGGCGATGGCGGGGCGCTACCGCACGGAGATGCAGGGGCTGTCGGAAGACTTCGCCGGCTTCGTGCAGCGCTGGCGCGTGCCGGCCCGGCTGGCGGCGGATCCCGACGGCTTCCGCGCCGACGCCAATACCGTGCTGCGGGCGCTGTTCGAACGCCTGCAGCGGGAGAACACCGAGCTGTACCCGGCCGCCGAGCAGGCCTGATCGACCGCGCGCCGCCGCGGCGGCCGTGCGGACGGCCGCCGGGCGCGCATCGTCGCGCGCTTTACCCCGGCGGCGCCAGCGCGCCTCCGGGGCGCCCGGCTCAGGCCGTCAGCGCGGCCGGGATGCGGTGCGCGTGGCTGCGGGCGCCGACCACCTCGTGCCAGTTGCTGAGCAGCGGGCCGTCGTCGCCGCCCAGTTCGTCCCAGACCTCCCTGCACAGGCGCCGCAGCCCCGGCAGGCGGCGGTCGCGGAACGACGGCCAGGCCTCGCGCAGCGGCTGCTCGTGCAGGTTGCCGATGCGATAGCGCTGGTCGAAGCCGTGCGACAGCGGGACCACGCTGCCGTCGGCTTCCAGCACCAGCAGGCCCAGCGCTTCTGGCGCCGACGCGGCCGCGTTGCCGCAGGCGTAGAACAGGCCCGGATGCTCGCGCACGTGCTCGCGGTAGACGATGTCCATCTGCAGCTGCATGCGGCAGCCATGCTTGCTGGCGATGGCGATGCCCATCAGGTACACGCGCGCCAGGATGTTCTCGTCCGCGCCGGCATCGGCCAGTTCGCTGCGTGCGCGCCCGCTCATCTCCAGCGGATGCACTTGCAGCAGGCTGGCGCCCTGCGCGGCGGCGTAGTCGGCCACCCAGGGCAGGTGGGTCCAGTCGGTGCGCGTGAGGGTATGGATGAAGCCGAACGCCAGCCCGGCCGCGCGCACGGCATCGAGCCCGCGGTGCAACCGTTCGAATGCGAGGGGATGGCCGCGCACGCGGTTGTGGACCTCCGGCGGCCCGTCGAGGCTGATCGCCAGCACGTCCACCAGCCCGGCCAGCCGCGCGAAGCGGGCGTGGTCGGTGAAGAAGCCGTTGGTGGTGACGGTGGTGCGCATCCCGAGCGATTTCGCGTGGCGCAGCACGGCCTCCAGGCCCGGGTACATCAGCGGCTCGCCGCCGGATACCGAGACGACGGTGTAGCCCAGCGCGGATGCGTCTTCGATCGCCTGGCAGACCAGCGCCGGATCGAGCGACAGCGCCGCCGATGGACCGGAACTGGAATAGCAGTGCGCGCACGAGAGGTTGCATTTGAGCGACGGGTGGATCTGCAGCGTGGCGTTGCCGACGGGGCCGAGGGCCCCGTCGGACGCGGGCAGCATGTCAGGGATGCCCATGCCCGTGCCTCAGAAACCGCGCTGCTGCTGCACGGGCGCGCCGAGGTCGACGTCCACGTGGTAGACCTCTGGCCACGGGATGCCCTTGGGAAACAGGCGCAGGCCCGACAGGCGCGGCGTCTTCGGCAGGATCTGCTGCAGCAGCGGGCCGATGGCATCCAGGCTCACGTCGCCGCTCAGGCGCAGTCCGTCGACGACCGGCGGCTTGCCAAGGGGAAAGCCGCGCAGGTGTTCCAGGCCGCCCTTGTGGATGCTGGCCGCCACCTTCACCAGCTCCGCGAGGTTCTGCTTGTCGAATCCGCCGTAGCGGAGCTGCTCCATCAACGCATCCTCGACCGATGCGTTCTTCTTGGTGTCTTTCATGTGTCCTGCTCCCTCGATGGCCGCGCGGCGCACGCCGGACGGGCACTCCTTCGCCGCCCCCTGGATCCTGCCCGCACGCGGCCGGATCGACATCGGTTGCAATGGGAAGAACGCCGAGGCTTTCGCGGATCGGACAAGCGGTGCGATGGCGACCGGCGTCCACCGCGAACCACATGGACGCGGGCGCCGCCCTGGGACGTGGCTGCATCACGCCGCAAGGCGGGATGCGCGCAACGATGCCCTTGCCCGCCATTGTGACGAGGTGGGGAGCGCGTCCGCCGGCCGTCCTTAGCTGGCCCTTGGCCGCGTTAACCCCGGTCGGGACAGGCCAAGGGAGGCCGGCTTGGCGCAGCGGTTGTCATCGGTAGCCATCGGCGCGACGTCCATGCCGGCCGCATCGCCGGCCCCCGGCTGGGGACCGGGACCGGACTGCCGCGGCAGGATCATCGAACTGGAGGGGCTGCGCGGCATCGCGATCCTGCTCGTCACGATCCATCATTTCTGGCCGGATTCGGGCGCGTTCTTCGCGCAGTGGGCGCCACTGGCGCACCTGGGCTGGATCGGCGTCGACCTGTTCTTCGTGATCAGCGGCTTCCTGATCGGCGGCATCCTGCTCGACACGCGCCGCGACGCGCGTTACTTCGGCAACTTCTATGCGCGCCGGATGCTGCGGATCTTCCCGCTGTACTACCTGCTGGTGCTGTCGATGTTCGCCGTGGTGCCGACCGGCCAGGCGATCCTGCACCAGGTGGCGTACGCCGACACCGGCTTCGTGCGCGAGTCGGGCAGCCCGCTCTGGTACCTGCTGTTCGCCGGCAACATCCGCGAGTCGATCACCGGCGTCGAGCCGGCCTACATGCTCGCGCCGCTGTGGTCGATCTCGATCGAGGAGCAGTTCTACCTGCTGTGCCCGCTGCTGGTCCGCTGGCTCGACCTGGCCGCGCTCAAGCGCGTGCTGGTCGCACTGATGGTGCTGTCGCCCCTGTTCCGGCTGGCGATGTTCGCGCTGTTTCCCGAGAACGAGCGCATCCAGTACCTGTCGACGATCGCGCGGCTGGACAACCTCGGCGTCGGCGTCTGGCTCGCGATCGTCGCCCGTTCGGGCGCGGCCCTGCCGGCGCGGGCGCTGTCGGTGCTGCTGCCCGTGCTGACCGGGGTGGGGGCCGTCATCTTCGCGCTGGGCGGCTTCGACCGCACCGCGTTCTTCTGCCGGGTCTTCGGCTACAGCTTCCTGGCGCTGTACTTCTACGTGGTCGTGGCCTGGGCGCTGCAACGGCGGGGACGCCCCGCGGCGGCTGCGCTGCGGATGCGCTGGCTGGTCTACCTCGGCAGCATCTGCTACGGGCTGTACATCCTGCAGCGGCCTTCGGAAGTGCTGCTGGTGAAGGGGCTGGAGCTGCTGTCGGTAGACATCGAACAGGCCGGACTGGTGTCGTTGCTGGCCAAGACCCTGTTCGCGGTGCTGGTCGCCCACCTGAGCTTCCGCCTGCTCGAATCGCCCATCAACCGGCTCAAGTCGCGCTTCGTGTCCGAACGGCATCCGATGCTGCACGCGCCCAGAACGGCTGCCGCCGCCCCGGGGCCGTCGCCCGCGATGCCCGCCTGTGCGGGCGGGGAGCCACCGACACTGCCGGTCGAACTGGACCAGCCCGGACGTTGACGCGCGCGCCCGCCGCGCCGGCCGCACCGGGCGCGGCGGGGCGGCGCTCACACGTGGATCTGCCTGCCGCCCGCGAACGACCAGTTCTCCCAGGTGGTCTCCCTGAAGACCACCATGACCTGTTCCATGTCCAGTCCCGCCGCTTCCAGCAGCTGGCCGAGCTTCGAGAGGAACTCGCGTTTCACCTTGACGCTCCGGCCCGCGGACAGCAGCACTTCGATCAGCACGAAGTCGTCGCCACGCGGACGCGCCGCGTCGGGATAGGTGGGGTGGAAGCGGAAATCCTCCGCGTCGAGTTCCATCACACGCTGGAACAGGTCGGTCGGCGGCACGCCGATATGCTGCAAGGACGCATGCACGGCATCGAGCACTGCGTCCTTGAATCCGGCCGGCTTCGGCTTCCTGACGGTGACGGTGACCAGCGGCATGGCGACGGCTCGCGGGGAGGGTGGACGACAGGCGCCCGGATGGCGTCATTCTGGATCTGCGCCACGCCAGACGTCACGTCGCCTGCGATCGCACCCGGCTGACCCGCGGCCACCCGGGCGCCCTCGTGCCGCAGCGGGCGGCTACGTCCGCGCGGCCAGCGACAGCGCGCCGAGCACGTCCATCGCCTGTTGCGCCGCCTCGAACGGCACGAACAGGTGGTCGTGGCGGACGCCCGCGACCACGTTGCAGGCGATGCCCGAATCCGCCAGGGCCCGTGAGACCGCCGCGGTCAGTCCGACCGCCGCGAGGTCGGAATGGACTGCCAGCGTGATCCAGGCGGCCAGCAATACGATCGGCAGGCCCAGGGCACGCGATGTCCTCGCGCACGACGATCGACAGGCCTTCCGGCTCGCGGACCGAGGCGACGATCTGGGCTGGATCGAGCGCGACACCGTCCGGCAGCACGAGAAAGGCATAGGCGCCCGGCGCGAGCTCCGGTCGCAGGCCGGCCAGGAGCGTGCGCAGCTCGCGGCCCGCCGCCATCAGGGCGCCTCCGGCGGCAGGCGGATATCCGACAGCCGCCAGCGCAGGCCGTCGCGGGTCAGTACGAAGACGAGCGGCTGGCCGTCGTCGGTGCGCACGGTCGCGGTGAAGCGCGAGGCCGATTCGTAGCGGCGCACCGCATTGCGCCAGGGATCCGGGCGCGCGCGCGCGCCTTCCTCGGTGCGCGCTGGCGGCAGCCCGCTGGCGCGGTTCCATACCTTGCGCCCCTCGATCAGCGCACCGAGTCCGTACGGCGTCACCATCAGGTCGATGGCGCCGCCCGCAAGCTGCTGCGCGACGCCCGCGCCGAGCGCGCCGATCCAGCCCGACTGGCCGTCGAGGCCGAGGCTGCGCGAGAGGCGGTCGCCCGCCTGGTCGCGCAGGCTGGCGCGCAGGCGCGGGAAGTCCACGTGCCGCGCGAGCGCGGCGGCGTTCTCCTCGCGCACCGCCTTGCCGATGGCGTGCATCGTCACGTAGGGCCCGGCGGCCACCCAGCCCAGCAGCGCGGCCAGCAGCAGGACGACGACGGCCAGCCACCGGCGCATCAGAACTCCAGGTCCAGCGAGGCGCACAGGTAGTCCATGAAAGGCGCCAGGGCCTGCAGGTCCTTCTGCAGCGTGGCCAGCAGGCGTGGACCGAGCATCACCCCGTCGTCAATCGGGCGCCATGCGACGAAGTTGCGATGGCGCAGGTCGTCGATGAACTCGAAGTCGGCGGGGAAGCCGCGTGGCGGACGCACCAGCATCTCGTCGCTGTCGAGATCAAAGCGGCGGCGGAACGCCGGTGCATGCGCGGCGGCCTTCCACCCGCCGGGATTGTCGAAGATGAACTGGCGGATCCGGCGCTGCACCGGAGTATCGGGATGCCAGATGCCGCCGCCGAAGAAGCTGCCGCCGGGCTGCAGGTGCAGGTAGAACGAGGGCGCCGGCACCTCGCGGCAGCGCTCGTGGTACAGGCGCGCCCCCTGCCACTGTTTGTAGGGCGCCTTGTCGCTGGCGAAACGCGTGTCGCGCTGGATGCGGAACATCGAGCCGCCGACCTTGCGCGAGTCGGAGCGGAAATGGATGCTCACTTCGGCCAGCGGCCCGCGCAGGTCGTCGAGCAGGCGCTGGAACGGCGCGCGTACGTGCGCCTCGTAGTCGTCCTTGTGCGCCAGGAACCAGGCGCGCTCGTTGTGGCGCGCCAGCGAACGCAGGAACTTCAGGGACTTGTCGGTGAAGTAGGTGCTCATGCCAGGGATGCGTGGAGTTGGCGGCCCCAGCGGTCGAGGTCGTCGAGCAGGGCCAGGCGCGCGGCATCGCCGGCGTGTTCGCCGCGCAGTGTGGCGATGCGGTCGAAATAGGACGTGAAGCCGAATTCGCTGTGCGGGCTGCCGTCGGCGAGGCGCTGGCGGCGATAGTCGGTCCAGCGAAGGCGTTCGGCGGCGTCGAGCGTCCCGGGCCAGTTGCGGGCGCGATAGCGGAACAGCAGTTCGGGCATGCGCGGGTCGCGGAAATCGAAGGCGCGCGCCCCCAGCTGCGCGGGCGCAGTGGCGCGCACTTCGGCGAACAGGCGCTTGTCGCTGTCCTGCAGGAAGCCGTCGTAGAGGGCGGCATCGACATCGACCGCGTCCTGCTCGCGCTGCTGCGCGTACACGCGGCGCAGCTTCTCGGCCAGTTCCGGCCCGGCCTCGCGCAGGCGCGCGGCCCGCGCCTGTGCGGCGTCGGGATCGATCGCGAGGCGGGCGAAGTCCCCGGCACGCAGGTGGTCCCAGCGCACGATCGCGGGGCAGCGGTTGAGGTGGACCTCCTTGAGCGGGATGCGCGCGGCGCCCTCGGGCAACTGGTCGGCGCGCATGTACAGGCGCTGGGCGATGGTCTCCGGATCGAGCTGCAGCAGCGGTTCGGGATCGCAGTCCAGGTCGAACACGATCACCCGGCTGTCGATGCGGGGATGCCTGGCCAGGGGCACGACGGCCGCCGCGCACAGGCGCGTGGCCGGATAGCGCTGCGAAACGTGGAGCACCGGCGTCATCGCCACGGTGTCGAGCAGGGTGGCGACATGGCGCTTGTCGCGCAGCTTCAGCGCGTAGTCCCACAGCCGGGGCTGGGCGCTGCGGAAGCGGCGCGCCAGGCCGATCAGGGCGCGCACGTCCGACAGCGCCTCGTGCGCGTCCCCGGTGCGAACGCCGTTGGCGGTGGCCAGGTGTTCGAGCTTGAACGAGGTGCCCTTTCCGTCGTCGCGCTGCGGCCAGGCGATGCCGTCCGGGCGCAGCGCGCGCATCAGCCGCAGCACGTCGAGCAGGTCCCAGCGGCAGTTGCCGCCGCGCCACTCGCGTTCGTAGGGGTCGTAGAAGTTGCGGTACAGACCGTAGCGCACGAATTCATCGTCGAAGCGCAGCGAGTTGTAGCCCAGGGTGCAGGTCTGGGGCCGCGACATCTCCTCGAAGATGCGGGCGAAGGCCTCGGCTTCGGGCACGCCCTCGGCCAGCGCACGCTGCGGCGGCAGGGCGGTGACCAGGGTGGCGTCGGGCGAGGGCAGCAGGTCGTCGGCGGGGCGGACCAGGAAATCGATCGGCTCGTCGATCTCGTTGAGGTCCTCGTCGGTGCGGATCGCGGCGAACTGGGCGATGCGGGTGCGGCGCGGATCGGCGCCGAAGGTCTCGAGGTCGTAGAACAGGAAGCTGGCGCCCATGGCCCATTGTAGGGCGGCCGGGCGGGTCGTGCCCTCAGTCGGCGATGGGCGACAGCCGCGCCAGCACGTCAGCGTCCAGCGCCGCCCAGTCCACCTCGTCCAGCGAGGCCAGGCCGCGGGTCGCGCGCGCCAGGATGCCGCGCTGGATCTCGCTGCGCGCCAGCGCCAGCGAGTAGGGGATGCGCATGAAGGTGACCATGCTGTAGTGCGGCACGAACCGTCCGGGGTGCCGCTCCTGCAGCTGCAGTTCGAGGGCGCGCTGCAGGCGGTAGCCGTGGTCGTCCACGCGGTCGCGCATCTCGATGTAGTTCTCCAGCGCCATGCGCTGGATGGCGGCGGCATCGGGCATGCGCTGCGCAGCGAAGGCGGCATAGGCGCTGGCCACGTCCGGCGCGGACTGCAGGTGGTCGGCCAGCGCCACGCAGTCCTCGAAGGCGCAGTTCATGCCCTGGCCGTGGAAGGGCACCATCGCGTGCGCCGCGTCGCCCAGCAGCACGGCGCGCTCGTCCAGGTGCCAGCGGTCGAGATAGAGCGTGCCGAGCGTGCCGATGGGGTTCCGGTCGAAATCCTGCTCCAGCAGCGGGATCAGCGGCACCGCGTCGGCGAACTGTTCCTCGAACAGCGCCAGCGCCGCGGCGCCGTCGGGGACCGTCTCGAAGCTCGGGTAGGGCCCCGCGTGCGGCATGAACAGGGTGACGGTGAACGTGCGCTCGTCGTTGGGCAGGGCGATGCACATGTAATGCCCGCGCGGCCAGATGTGCAGCGCGTTGGCCTCGATGCGGAAGCCGCCGCCGGCGCCCGGCGGGATCTCGAGTTCCTTGTAGCCGTGGTCGAGCCACTCGGTGCGCTCGCCCAGGTCGGCGTGGCGCGCCATCTGCAGGCGCAGGGTCGAGCCGGCGCCGTCGGCGCCGACCAGGCTGTGGAAGGGGCGGGTCTGGTCATGGCCGTCGCCGCACACGCGCATCGTGCGCGCGTCGAAGTCCACCGACTCCAGGCGGCGGTCGAAGTGCAGCACGGCGCCCGCGGCTTCGGCGGCCTCGATCAGCACGATGTTGAGTTCGCCGCGGTTGATCGACCAGATCACCTCGCTGTCGTCGCGGCCGTAGCGCTGCAGCTCCGGCTGACCGCCCAGCGGATGCACCATGCGCCCGCGCATCATCACCGCCTGGCGCATCACCCCCGGGTCGGCACCGGCCTGGCGAAGCGCGTGCAGGCCTCGCTCGGCCAGGGCGAGGTTGATCGAACGGCCGCCGGCGTAGCCGTGCACGCGCGGATCGCCGCGGCGCTCGAACACCTCCACTGCCCAGCCGCGCTGGGCGAGCAGGGTGGCCAGCAGGGTGCCGGCCAGCCCGGCGCCGATGATGGTGATGGCGCGCGGATCCCGGCTGCTCATCGCTCGTCCCTCATGCCGACCGCCACCGCTCCACCGCCGTGGCGAAGCGCAGCACGTCGGCGTGGGTGTTGTAGAGCGGGACCGGCGAGATCCGGATCACGTCCGGCTCGCGCCAGTCGCCGACGATGCCCTGGCTGCCAAGGTGCTCGAACAGCGCGCGCCCGGCGTCGCGTCCCGTCAGGCCGCGGCCTTCGAGCACGCGCAGCGACAGCTGGCAGCCGCGCCGGGCGGGATCGCGCGGCGTGAGCACCTGCAGCGTGCCGCGCAGGCGCGCATCGACCAGGGCCTCGAGATAGCCGGTCAGGCGCTCGGAGCGGGCGCGCAGCGCCGTCATGCCGGTGCGCGCGAACAACTCGAGCGATGCGCGCAGCGGCGCCAGGCCCAGGATCGGCGGGTTGCTGAGCTGCCAGCCGTCCGCGCCCGGCGTGGGCACGAACTCCGGCCCCATGCGGAAGCGCGTGGACGGCTCATGGCCCCACCAGCCGGCGAAGCGGGGCCGGCCGGTGCGCGCATGGCGCGCGTGCACGAAGCAGCCGGCAACGGCACCCGGCCCCGCATTCATGTACTTGTAGTGGCACCACACCGCGAAGTCGGCGCCGCTGTCGTGCAGCGCCAGCGGCAGGTTGCCCACCGCATGGGCCAGGTCGAAGCCGGCGACCGCGCCGGCGGCGTGCGCCAGGCGCGCGATCGCGGCGAGGTCGAAGGCCTGGCCGGTGCGGTACTGCACGCCGGGCCACAGCACCAGCGCCAGGCGCGGGCCATGCTCGGCGATGGCGCGCTCGATGGCCTCCATCGACACCGTGCCGTCCTCGCGGTCGGGCTGCACCTCGACCAGCGCCTGCTCCGGCGACAGCCCGTGGAAGCGCAGCTGCGATTCGACCGCGTAGCGGTCGGACGGAAAGCTGCCGGCCTCGACCAGGATCGCGTTGCGCTCCCCCTGCGGCCGGTAGAAGCTGACCATCATCAGGTGCAGGTTGGCGGTGAGCGTGTTCATCGCCACCACCTCGCCCGGCTCGGCGCCGACCACGGCGGCCAGCGGATCGCGCACGAGTGCGTGATAGGACATCCACTGCGCCTGGCCGGTGAAATGGCCCTCCACCGCCTCGGTCGCCCACTTGTCCAGCACCTGCTCGACATGGGCGCGCGCGCCGCGCGGCTGCAGGCCCAGCGAATTGCCGCAGAAATAGGCCTGCTCCGCGTCGCCGTGCCGCGGCACCAGGAATTCGGCGCGCAGGCTGGACAGCGGATCGGCCTCGTCGAGGCGGCGGGCGTGCTGGGCGTCGTACAGGTCGGTCATGCGGGCATTGTAGGAGGACGGGTGCCGGCGGCCGTCGCCGTGCTCAGGCGAAGCGCGAGGCCGGCAGGCCCAGCCATTCCAGCGCGGTGCCGTGGTACAGGCGCGCGCGGTCGGCATCGGGCAGGGCCAGCTGTTCGATGCCCGCGCCCGGTTCCTGCTCGCCGAGCGGGAAGGGGTAGTCGGTACCGAGCATCACCCGGTCCACGCCGCAGGTGTCGATCAGGTAGCGCAGCGCGCGCGGGTCGGCCACCCAGGAGTCGAAGTACATCCGGCGCAGGTAGTCGCGCGGGTTGTGCGGGTTGTCGGTGGCCACCAGGTCCGGCCGCATGTTGAAGCCGTGTTCGATGCGCCCGATCGTGTAGGGGAAGCTGCCGCCGCCGTGCGCCATGCACACCTTCAGTTTCGGCAGGCGCTCCAGCACGCCGCCGAACACCAGGCAGCAGGCCGCGCGCGACTGCTCGGCGGGCATGCCGACCAGCCAGGGCAGCCAGTACTTGGGCATGCTGTCGGCGCCCATCATGTCCCAGGGATGGACCAGAATCGCGGCGCCCAGGTCGGCGGCGGCCTCGAAGAACGGGAACAGTTCCGGGGCGTCCAGGTTCCAGTGGGTGCCGTCCGGACCGGTGACGTGCGAACCGATCTGCACGCCCTGCAGGCCCAGCTGGTCCACGCAACGCTCCAGTTCCTGCACCGCCAGCCGCGGCGACTGCAGCGGCACCGTGCCGAGGCCGGCGTAGTGGCGCGGATGGTCGCGGCAGGTGGCTGCCATGTGGTCGTTGAGCGCCTGGTGCAGCTCCAGCGCATGCTGGGGCCGCGCCCAGTAGCTGAACATCACCGGGACGGTGCTGATCACCTGCACCTGCACGCCGAAGCGCGCGTAGTCGTCGATGCGCTCGCGCGCGTCCCAGGTTCGCGACCAGATCTCGCGGAAGAAGCGCCCGTCCTTGTAGATGCGGTGGCGCCCGTCCTCGGTATGGTGGATCACCGGGAAGCGGGACTCGCCGTACTTGCGGGCCAGGTCCGGCCATTCGCGGGGCAGGTAGTGGGCGTGGATGTCGATCCGGAGCATCGCCCGATTGTAGGCATTGCCGGCGCAGCGGGCGCGCCGCACTGCGGCAACGGCGGGGACTCAGCCGAACAGGCGGTGCACGGTGCGCTTGAGCCAGCCGCCCTGCTGGTGCTCGCGGACGAAGACGTTCAGGTGCTGCTTGACCTGGTCGGCATAGGCCTTGTCGTCGTTGCGGATGTGGTTGAACAGCCAGCGCGAGAGCATGCCCTGCAGCTCGCCGACCACGTCCTCGCCGGCCTCGAAGCGCATCCGCATCTCGCCCACGCGGCGGGCGAACACCTCGTGGACGCGCTTGTGCGCGGCGCAGAAGGGATAGCCCGCCTCCTCCATCAGCTCTTCCTCGAAGGCGAAGTGGGAGAGGGTGTAGTCGACCATTTCGTCGATCACCTCGGTGATCGCGGCGCGGGATCCGGATTTCTCCGCCACGTGCAGGTGGTTGATCATCTCGACGATGCGCTGGTGCTGGCTGTCGATGATGTCGATGCCGGTGTTGAGGCCTTCCTGCCAGATGAGCAGTCCCACGGTGCGTCCCCTGTAACGCGTTGCGTGGGCGGCACTGTGCGGCGCCGGCGGCGCCTCGACATTGATCGCAATCAAGGACCGGGGCGCATCCGGGCGCTCGCGGCCGCGCGCCTCAGGTGATGTCGGCCTGCGAGTCGGCCTGCATCTCGTAGCGGCCGGGGCGCGGGTTGAGGTGGCCGCAGGCCTTGCAGGTGCGCAGCGCGTCGTCGCGATAGAAGGTCTCGAACACGCGGAAGAAGTCCTGCTCGATGTCCTGGAGGTGGAAGAATTCCTCGTACAGCTTGGTGTTGCACTGCACGCAGAACCACATCAGCCCGTCGTCCTCGTGGGCCAGGCGGCGGCGCTCGATGACCAGGCCGATCGAGCCCTCGGCGCGCTGCGGCGAATGCGGCACGCGCGGCGGCAGCAGGAAGGTCTCGCCGGCGCGGATCGGGATGTCGCGTACCCGGCCCTCGTTCTGGATCCGCAGCACCATCTCGCCCTCGAGCTGGTAGAACCACTCCGGGCCTTCCTCGAAGTGGTAGTCGGTGCGGGCGTTGGGGCCGCCGACCACCATCACGATGAATTCGCCGTCGTAGATGCACTTGTTGCCGACCGGCGGTCTGAGCAGGTGGCGGTTGTCCTCGACCCACTGCTGGAAGTTGAGCGGCGCGGGGATCATCGGCAGGACTCCTTCCCGGCGGGGCCGGGCGGCAGGGCGGCGACGCACTTGAGCTCGATCGCGATCGGCGTGGGCAGCGCGTCGATGCCCAGCGTGGTGCGGCACGGTGCGGTGGCCGGGTCGGGGAAGTACTCCGCCCAGACCTCGTTGTAGCCGGTGAAATCGCCGGCCATGTCGGTGAGGTAGACGGTCACGTCGACCAGGTCTTCCCAGCGCGCGCCGCTGGCCTGGAGCACCGCGCGGACGTTGGCGAAGACCGCGCGGGTCTGCGCGGCGATGTCGTGCGACACCAGCCCGCCCTGCGCATCGTGGATATTGCCCGGCACGGCATCGGTGCCCGGCGCGCGCGGGCCGATCCCGGAGAGGAACAGCAGTCCGCCGGCGCGGCGCGCATGCGGATAGCGCCCGACCGGCGCCGGCGCCGCGTCCGCGCGGATGCCGGCGCCCGCCATCAGCGGTCCTCCCGGTCGGTCCGGATCCGCTCCAGCGCCGGCGCGTACTGGTCCGACAGCGACTGCTCGCTGTCCACGTCCAGGCCCAGGTCGTGCACGCGGCCGTCGCGCAGGGTATAGACCCAGCCGTACACGTGGAGCGCCTGGCCGCGCGACCAGGCGTCGCGCACGATCGTGGTCTCGCACACGTTCGCCACCTGCTCGAGCACGTTGAGCTCGCACAGGCGGTCGTGGCGCAGGCCATGCTCCTCGATCGCGGCCAGCACGCCGCTGTGGCGGTTGGCCACGTCCTTGACATGGCGGATCCAGTTGTCGGCCAGGCCGACGCGCATGCCGTCCAGCGCGGCCAGCACGCCGCCGCAGCCGTAGTGGCCCACCACCAGGATGTGTTCGACCTTGAGCACGTCGACCGCGAACTGGATCACCGACAGGCAGTTGAGGTCGGTATGCACCACCACGTTGGCGATATTGCGGTGGACGAACACCTCGCCCGGGGCCATGTCCACGATCTGGTTGGCCGGCACGCGCGAGTCCGAACAGCCGATCCACAGGAACTTGGGCGTCTGCAGCTTCGACAGCCGCTGGAAGAAGGTGGGGTCCTCGGCCTCGATGCGCGAGGCCCAGGCTTCGTTCTTCTGCAGCAGTTCGTCGAGTCGGCTCATCTGGGGTCCACAGGGGAGGGTCCCGCCATTATCGCAAAGCGATGCAGACGTTCCGTGGTTCGGTGAAAAAGCGCATGGCCTCGAGCCCGCCCTCCCGGCCCAGCCCGGACTGCCCGGTGCCGCCGAAGGGCGTGCGCAGGTCGCGCAGCATCCAGCTGTTGATCCAGACGATCCCCACGCGCAGGGCCGCGGCCAGGCGATGGGCGCGGTCCAGGTCGCGCGTCCACAGCGAGGCGGACAGGCCGTAGTCCACGGCGTTGGCCAGCCGCAGCGCCTGGGCCTCGTCGTCGAAGGCCTGCACGGTCGCGACCGGGCCGAAGATCTCGATGCGGTTGGTGTCCGCGTCCGGGCCGAGCCCCTCGATCACGGTGGGTTCGACGAACCAGCCGGGCCGGTCCAGCGCATGCCCGCCGCAGAGCACGCGGCCGCCTTCCTCGCGGGCCCGGGCCAGCGCCGCCACGACCTTGTCGAAGTGGGCCTGCGAGACCAGCGGCCCGAAGCGCGTGTCGGGGTCGACCGGGTCGCCGACGCGCAGCGCGCGCACGCGCTCGACGAAGGCCTCGGTGAACTGGCGCGCGATGCCGCGCTCGACCAGGAGGCGCGAGCCGCACAGGCAGATCTGGCCGCTGTTCTGGAACGCCGATCGCACCAGGGTATCGAGGTGGTCCTGCCAGTCGCTGTCGGCGAACACGATCGTCGCGTTCTTGCCGCCGAGTTCCAGCGACACCTTCTTCAGCTGCGGCGCCGCCAGCGCGGCGATGCGCCTGCCGACGGCGGTACTGCCGGTGAACGAGACCGCACGTACATCCGGGTTCGCGACGATCGCCTCACCAGCCTCCGGGCCTCGGCCGTGGACGATGTTGAGCACGCCGGCCGGCAGCCCGGCCCCTTGGGCCAGTTCGCCGAGCATGGCCGCGCTCAGCGGCGTGACTTCCGACGGCTTGGCCACGACCGCGTTGCCTGCCGCCAGCGCCGGCGCGATCTTCCAGGTCAGCAGGTACAGCGGCAGGTTCCAGGGCGAGATGGTGGCGACCACGCCCAGCGGCTGGCGCAGGGTGTAGTTGAGGCCGGCCTGGCCGTGGTGCGACTCGCTGGCGAACTGGGTGGCGGCGTGGGCGAAGAAGCGCAGGTTGGCCACCGCGCGCGGGATCTCGATTTCGCGCGCCAGCGCGATCGGCTTGCCGGCGTCGCGGGATTCGGCCTGCGCGAACAGTTCGGCCTGCGCTTCCAGCGCGTCTGCCAGCCGCTCCAGGCAGCGCGCCCGGGCGTCGTTGGGCAGCGCGGCCCAGCCCGGCGCGGCGGCGCGGGCGGCGTCGACCGCGGCCTCGACGTCGCGCGCATCGCCATCGGCCACGCTGGCGAAGATGCGGCCGGAGGCCGGCTCGTGCACGTCCAGCCAGCGGCCGGAGGCCGGTTCGCGCGTCTCGCCCCCGATCAGGTGCAGGCAGCGTTTCATCGCCCCAGCTTACTCCGGCAGCCGGGCGCGGGCGTCGCGAGGCTCAGTGCTGGCAGCCGGGGCAGGCGTACATGCGCCGGCCTGCCGCCTGGCTGCGCAGGATTGGCGTGCCGCAGCGGCGGCAGGGCTGGCCTTCGCGGTCGAAGACCTCGAAGCGGAAGCCGCCGGGCGTGTCGGTGAGGTAGTCCTCGCGCATGCCGCGCGCCGGCTCGATGCCGCGGGTGCGATAGCTGCGGCGCGGCACCGCCAGCAGCGCCGCGGCGAGTCGCGTGCGCTCGCCGGGATCCAGGTCGGCCGGCCGCCGGCCAGGCGCGATGCCTGCGTCGAACAGCACTTCGGCGCGCAGATAGTTGCCCATGCCGGCCAGGAACCCCTGGTCGAGCAGCAGTCCATCGAGCCGGCGCCGCGCGAAGGCCGGAGCCTGCAGCCGCGCCTCGACCGTGGCGGCGTCCAGGCCCGGATCGAGTACATCCGGCCCCAGCCCGGCCAGGAACGGATGCCGGACCAGGTCCTCGTCGCGCCACATCGCGATGTCGGAGGCCGAGTAGAGCAGGATCGCGCGCTCGGCGGTCTCCAGTGCCACCCGCAGCGAGCGGGACGTCCGCGGCCGTTCGCCGGCGGCGCAGACCCGCCACACGCCGTAGAGCTGGTTGTGGCTGTAGAGCGTCCAGCCGTGGTCGAAGCGGGTCAGCAAGGCCTTGCCGTGCGGCTGGATCGACACCACCCGGCGCCCCGGCAGATCCTCGGCGAAGCGCTGCAGCGCCGGGAACGCGAACCAGGCCGACACCAGCGGCCGCCCCACCACGGCCTCGGCGAGCCGGTCGGCGGCGCGGCGGATTTCAGGACCTTCGGGCATTGGCAGGGGGATTCGGGGTTGGCGAGCGGTGATTGGTGATTGGTGATTGGTGATTCGAAGAAAAGCGGAGCGTATGTGCCTGTGCTTTCCAATCATCAACGCCCGTCACCCGCCACCCATCCCGATCCCGATCCTCAAATCGACTGCATGCGGCCGCCGTCCACCGCCAGGCTCACGCCGGTGACGTAGGCCGCCGCGGGCGAGCACAGGAAGGCGATCACGCCGCCGGTCTCCTCCGGCCGCGCCATGCGCCCGACCGGCACGCTGGCCAGCATCGACGCCAGCACCTCCTCGCGTGAGCGGCCGCTGGCGGCGCTGCGCTCGCGCAGGATCTGGTCGATGCGGGCGGTGTCGGTATAGCCGGGCAGCACGTTGTTGACCGTGATTCCCCCAGGCGCGAGTTCGCGCGACAGGGTCTTGGCCCAGCTCGCCACCGCGCCGCGGATCGTGTTGGACACGCCCAGGCCGGCGATGGGCTCGTAGACCGAGGTCGAGACCACGTTGACCACGCGTCCCCAACCGGCCGCACGCATGCCCGGCGCCACGGTCTGAACCAGGGCGTGGTTGGCCAGCAGGTGACGGCCGAAGGCATCCAGGAACGCGGCTTCGCCTGCATCGAGCACCGGGCCACCGGGCGGGCCGCCGGTGTTGTTGACCAGGATGTGCACGGGCGCTTCGGCGGCGAGCCCGGCCACGGCCTCGCGCAGCGCCTCGCGCATGGTCACGTCGGCGGCCAGCAGGCGGTGGTGCTGCGCGCCGCCGCGGGGCAGGGCATCGACCACGGCCTGCAGCGCCGCTTCGCGCCGCGCCAGCACGGTGACGTCGGCGCCGAGCAGGGCCAGTTCGCGGGCGGCGGCACGGCCGATGCCTTCGGAGGCGCCGCAGACCAGGGCGTGGCGGCCGGTGAGATCGAGATCCATGGGGTCTCCTGTCAGTCGGTGCGGGTCGCCTCGCGTGCGCGCATCAGGCCGGCGACGGCGCGGCTGCGCGCATCCAGGCCCTCCAGCGCATCGGCGACCGCGGCGCGGTTGGCGGCGGGATGGTTCTGGCTGAGCTTGAACTTCAGCGCGATCCGTTCGGGTTCGAAGCGGAAGCCGACGATGCCGCGCAGCTGCCGGCGGTGGTCCTCGCGGCCGGGCTCGAAGCGCCAGTCCTGCCCGACTCCGGCCTCGAAGCAGTCGCTGAGTCGCGACACCAGGTCGGCCAGCGCCGCCTCGTCCTCGCAGGTCCGCAGTTGGCCGGACAGGTGGGCGACGGCGTAGTTCCACGTCGGCACCCGAGCGGCCGCCTCCTTGTCCGGATACCAGCCCGGCGAGACGTAGGCATGCGGCCCGTGCACGATCATCAGCGCCGGCCCGGCGTGCGCGGCCTGCGGATTGGGCTTCGCCCAGTGGCCTTCGACCAGCACGCGCTCGCCGTCGCGCCGGTAGAGCACGGGCAGGTGGCTGGCGAACGGCGCGCCGTCGGCGTCCGTGGTCACCAGGGTGACGAAGGGATCGGCGGCCAGCAGCGCGTCGAGCTGGGACAGGTCGGTTTCGGCGAAGGCCCGCGGTGCGTACATGGCCCGATCTTAGGGCATCGCACGGCCGGGGCCTCCGGCTGGACTCAGGCCCGCTTGCCCAGCGACTGCACCATGCGCGCGCGCAGCGCGGCCTCGTCGCCATCGGCCGGCGGCGCCAGCTCGGCCAGCGAGAAACCGCGCTCGAGCGCATCGTCCTCGTCCAGGCCGTCGAAGGCGACGAAATCGGCGTCCATCAGCATCGACCGCGCGGTGTCCTCGCTGTCGTAGACCAGGGTGTTGCCGTCGCTGTCGAACACCTCGGCGGTGCCGGCCTCGCGCACCCGCAGGCGCGCCCAGACCACGGTGCGGCCCAGGCTGGCCAGCCACCACTGCTCGAGGACAGGGGGAGGGGAGGATTCGTTCACTTCAGCACCAGGGCCCAGAGCCAGAGGATGGCCGACGCGGCCAGCGCGGCGAGGATGACGAAGGCGGCGATGCGTGCGGGCGTGGCCAGCCCGGTGAACTGCGCGTCGCGCACCTCGCGGTAGCCGCCGCCCAGCAGCCAGCGCAGCGACCTGCGGCCGAGGAAGGGGCCGGGGCCGAGGCCGGCGTGGACCTCCGGGTGGCGGTCGCGCAGGTGCACCAGCGACAACGGCCAGAAGATCACGAACGCGGTCAGGCCGCCGATCGCCACGCCGATGAAGCACAGCGCGGCGAACAGCACGATCGGTTCGGACAGCAGCATCTCAGTACTCCGCGTTGCCCGGCGCGCGCGGGTAGGGGATCGCGTCGCGGATGTTGGACAGGCCGCAGACGTAGACGATCAGGCGCTCGAACCCGAGGCCGAAGCCGGCGTGCGGCACCGTGCCATAGCGGCGGAAGTCGCGGTACCAGGCATAGTGCTCGCGGTCGAGGCCGAACTGGTCCATGCGCGCGTCCAGCACGTCCAGGCGCTCCTCGCGCTGGCTGCCGCCGATGATCTCGCCGATGCCCGGCGCCAGCACGTCCATCGCCGCGACGGTCCGGCCGTCGTCGTTGAGGCGCATGTAGAAGGCCTTGATGTGCTCGGGGTAGTTGGTCACCACCACCGGGCGGCCGACGTGCTGCTCGGTCAGCCAGCGCTCGTGCTCGGTCTGCAGGTCCAGGCCCCATTCGACCGGGAAGTCGAACTTCTGCCCCGACTTCTGCAGCAGCGCCACCGCATCGGAATACTCGATGCGCTCGAACGGCGCGTTGATGAACTTCTCCAGCCGGGTGATCGCGTCCTTCTGCACGCGCTCGGCGATGAAGGCCATGTCGTCGGCGCGCTCGTCCAGCACCGCGCGGAACAGGAACTTGAGGAAGTCCTCGGCCACCCGCGCGTCCTCGGCCAGGTCGGCGAAGGCGATCTCCGGCTCGATCATCCAGAACTCGGCCAGGTGGCGCGTGGTGTGGCTGTTCTCGGCGCGGAAGGTGGGGCCGAAGGTGTAGACCTTGCTCATCGACAGGGCGAAGGCCTCGACGTTGAGCTGGCCGGACACCGACAGGAACACCTCCTTGCCGAAGAAGTCGCGCGAGAAATCCACCTCGCCGCGGTCGTTGCGCGGCAGGTTGGCCAGGTCCAGCGTGGACACGCGGAACATCTGCCCGGCGCCTTCCGCGTCGGAGGTGGTGATGACCGGCGTGTTGATCCAGTAGTAGCCGTGCTGGTGGAAATAGCGGTGCGCGGCCTGCGCCAGGCAGTGGCGGATGCGGGTGACCGCGCCGAACAGGTTGGTGCGCGGGCGCAGGTGCGCCACCTCGCGCAGGAACTCGAGCGAATGCGCCTTGGGCTGGATCGGGTAGGTTTCCGGATCCTCCACCCAGCCGACCACCTCGATCGACTCGGCCTGGATCTCGAAACTCTGGCCCTGGCCCTGCGAGGCCACCAGGGTGCCGCGGGCGATCACCGCGCAGCCGGCTGTCAGGCGCTTCACCTCGTCCTCGTAGTTGGGCAGGGTGGCCGGCGCGACCACCTGGATCGGTGCGAAGCAGGAGCCGTCGCTGACGTTGACGAAGCTCAGCCCGGCCTTGGAATCGCGCCGGGTGCGTACCCAGCCGCGGACCGTGACTTCGCCGCCGGCGGGGATCCTGCCCGCGAGCGCGTGTTCGACGCTGGAAACCGTCATGCCTTGAATCCTGGGGAGAGGGGGCCGATATCGGAACGCACAGTTTAACGCGCCGCCGCGCGCCGACACCGCGCCTGCACCGGCCCCACGCTAGAATCGACGCCATGCCCATCCAGCTCACGCCCGCCGCCTTCGACCGCGTCCGCCAGTTCCTCGACGGCAGCCCGGACGCCATCGGCCTGCGCTTCGGGGTCAAGCGCACCGGCTGTTCGGGCTGGGGCTACGAAGTCGAGCTGGCGCGCGAGGCGCGCGCGGGCGACAGCGTCAGCGAGCAGGACGGCGTGCGCATCTATGTCGACGCCAGCAGCCTGCCGATGGTCGACGGCACCACCATCGACTTCGTCCGCAAGGGCCTGAACCACGAGTTCGTGTTCGACAACCCGCGCGCCGCCGCCGAGTGCGGCTGCGGGGAAAGCTTCACGACCGACGCCGACCGCGTGGCCTGAGCCGGCGGGCCGGGCCCGGCCCGGCCGGGGCCGGCGGCTGCCCTTGCCCGCAAGTGCTTGATCCTCCATAATGCGCGGCTCCCTTCGGCCTGCCGGGGGGAGTCCCTTGCTCCACCGCGGCCGCCAGGCTGTCGGGGGGCTGTCCTGGGCCGCCCGACCGGGCGCCCGATACCCGAAAGGAAACACCGATGCGTCACTACGAAATCGTGTTCCTGGTCCACCCGGACCAGAGCGAACAGGTGCCGGCGATGATCGAGCGTTACAAGACGCTGATCGAGAACGGCAACGGCAAGGTCCACCGTCTCGAGGACTGGGGCCGCCGCCAGCTGGCCTACCCGATCGAGAACCTGGTCAAGGCCCACTACGTGCTGCTCAACATCGAAGCCGGCCAGGACGTGCTCAACGAGCTGGTCGAGGGCTTCCGTTTCAACGACGCCATCCTGCGCCACCTGGTGATGCGCCGCGACGAGGCCGAGACCGAGCAGTCCCTGATCATGAAGAACAAGGACGAGAAGGGCGACAAGCCCGAGCGCACCGAGCGTCGCCGCCGCGACGACGAGGAAACCACGTCCACCGACGGCGACGGCAGCAAGGCCGAATCGACCGAAGCCGCCTGAGGAGCACTCACATGTCCAAGTTCTTCCGCCGCCGCAAGTACTGCAAGTTCACCGCCGAGGGCGTCAAGGAGATCGATTACAAGGATCTCAACACCCTGCGCCAGAACCTCACCGAGAACGGCAAGATCGTGCCGAGCCGCATCACCGGCACCAAGTCGCGCTACCAGCGCCAGCTGGCGCTCGCGGTCAAGCGCGCGCGTTTCCTCGCGCTGATCCCGTACACCGACAACCACAACGTCTGATCGCACGCCCCCAGGGGCGCGTCCCGTCCCCGCCGGGGATGGAGGCGGGGGCCGGCCTGGCCGGCTCCCGCGTCATGTCGATCCGTCCGATTCGGACAGCAAGCCGTTGCGGCGCGTTTCCCGCCGCTAACGAATACGGAGCAAGAAAATGGAACTGATCCTCCTGCAGCGCGTCACCAACCTCGGCAACCTCGGCGACAAGGTCACCGTGAAGCCGGGCTACGGCCGCAACTACCTGGTCCCGCAGGGCAAGGCCGTGCCGGCCACCGCCGCCAACCTGGCCGAGTTCGAGGCCAAGCGCGCCGAATACGAAGCCAAGGCCCAGGCCATCGCCGACGAGGCGCAGGCCCGCCTGGCCAAGCTGGAAGGCGCGAGCGTGACCATCTACGCCAACGCCTCCACCGAGGGCAAGCTGTACGGCTCGGTCGGCCCGCGCGACATCGCCGAGGCCCTGACCAAGGCCGTGGCCCCGGTCGAGAAGTCGGAAGTGGTGATGGGCGAAGGCCCGCTGCGCAACACCGGCGAGTTCGAGGTGGTGATCCACCTGCACGCCGACGCCGAGACCACGGTGAAGGTGGTCGTCGAGCCCGAAGCGGCCTGATCGCCGCCACCGGCTGGACCCGCGACAGGCGCCGCAAGGCGCCTGTCCTGTTTCCGGCCCCGCCGCCCGCGTGGATGCGGGCGCCTTCGCGACGCCCCGGATGCGTCGCGCCGCCTGCGACGCCGGCCGCGCAGGCTTATCCACAGCTTGTTCCGTCGCGTGCCCACAGGCGCGGCCGCTAGGATGACCGGCCGCATGCCGCAGGTGCATGCGCCCGTTGCCAGGAGTGACCCGCCCGATGTCCGCACGCCCCGGCTTCCGCCAGGACCAACGCAGCGAACCCCGCATCGACCAGCTGCGCGTGCCGCCGCAGTCGGTCGAGGCCGAGCAGGCCGTGCTCGGCGGGCTGATGCTGGCGCCGGAAGCCTTCGACCGCGTCGCCGACCTGCTCAACGACAAGGATTTCTACCGGCGCGACCACCAGCTGATCTACCGCGCGATCCGCGAACTCGCCGAGAAGGACCGCCCCTTCGACGCGGTCACGCTCGGCGAGTGGTTCGAATCCAACGGCCTGTCCGAGCAGGTGGCCGGCGGCGCCTACCTGGTGGAACTGGCCAGCACCACACCGTCGGCGGCCAACATCAAGGCCTATGCCGAGATCGTGCGCGACAAGGCGGTGCTGCGGCAGCTGATCGAGATCGGCACCGAGATCGTCAACGACGGCTTCCAGCCCGAGGGCCGCGAAAGCGCCGAGATCCTGGCCAAGGCCGAGCAGCAGGTGTTCGCGATCGCTGAGGCCGGCTCGCGCGGACGCCAGGACTTCACCCCGATCAACAAGGCCATGGCCGAGGCCTTCGACGTGCTGCAGACGCGGCACGCCAACGGCGGCGGCATCACCGGCCTGCCGACCGGCTACACCGAGTTCGACCAGATGACGGCCGGCCTGCAGCCGACCGATCTGATCATCCTGGCCGCGCGCCCGGCCATGGGCAAGACCACCTTCGCGCTCAACATCGCCGAGTACGCGGCGATCAAGACCAAGAAGGCGGTGGCGGTGTTCTCGATGGAAATGTCGGCCAGCCAGCTGGCGCTGCGCCTGATCTCGTCCAACGGGCGGATCAACGCCACCCGCCTGCGCACCGGCCAGCTCGAGGACGAGGACTGGAGCCGCGTGACCAGCGCGATCCGGATGATCAAGGAAACCAAGATCTTCATCGACGACACGCCCGGCCTGTCGCCGGACGTGCTGCGCGCCAAGGCGCGCCGGCTCAAGCGCGAGCACGACCTCGGCCTGATCGTGATCGACTACCTGCAGCTGATGGCCGTGCCGGGCAACAGCGAGAATCGCGCCACCGAGATCTCCGAGATCTCGCGCTCGCTCAAGGGCCTGGCGAAGGAGCTCAACGTCCCGGTGATCGCGCTGTCGCAGCTCAACCGCTCGCTGGAAACGCGTACCGACAAGCGCCCGGTGATGGCCGACCTGCGTGAATCGGGCGCCATCGAGCAGGACGCCGACATCATCATCTTCATCTACCGCGACGAGTACTACAACAAGGAAAACTCGCCCGACAAGGGCCTGGCCGAGATCATCATCGGCAAGCAGCGTAGCGGCCCGACCGGATCGGTGAAGCTGAAGTTCTTCGGCGAGTACACGCGCTTCGACAACCTGGCCCACGATTCGGTCGGCAGCTTCGAGTAGCGGGCCCATGCGCCGGCCACGGCCAGCGCGCGATGATGGGGCATGGCGCCGGCCGCGGATATGATGCGCGGCATGTCGCGCCCGCCCGGCCATCTCCACGTTCCAGCCGCCCCGGACGGCGACCCGGCGCGGCTGCCTTCGCCGGCCGCGGTGGGCCGGCCCAGCCGGATCCTGGTCGACCTCGACGCCATCGCCGCCAACCATCGCGCCATCGCCGACCACGTGCGCGTGCCGGTGATGGCCATCGTCAAGGCGAACGCCTATGGCCACGGCCTGGTGCCGGTTACCCGGCACCTGGAGGCGGCGGGCGCCACGCGGCTGGGGGTGGCCTTCGTGGAGGAGGGCATCGCCCTGCGCCAGGCCGGCGTGACGCTGCCGATCCTGGTGATGGGCGGAATCTTCGGCCCGCAGGTGGCGCAGTTCATCGTCCACGACCTGGAGCTCACCGTGTCCTCGCTGTCCAAGCTCGGGCAGGTCGAGGAAGCGGCACGGACGCTGGGCCGCCGCGCGCGCGTGCACCTGAAGATCGATACCGGGATGGAACGCATCGGCGTGCACGCCGCCTCGGCCGGCGCGCTGGTCGAGGCGGCGGTGCGGTCGCCGTGGTGCGAGACCGTCGGCGTGTACTCGCACCTTGCCTGCGCCGACGATCCCGACTCGCCGATGACCGCGCTGCAGCTGGAGCGTTTCCTGGAGGCCTGCGCGCACTTCGACCGGCTGGGCGCCCCGATGCCGCTGCGCCACCTGGCCAATTCCGGCGGGGTGCTGCACTTCCCCGGGACCTGGCTGGACATGGTGCGTCCCGGCATCCTGCTCTACGGCGTGCTGCCCGATCCGGCCTCGAGGCCGGTGGTCGCGCTGCGGCCGGCGCTGTCGCTGGTCTCGCAGGTGGTGTACTTCAAGGTGGTGCGCGCCGGCAGCACCGTGGGCTACGGTGCAACCTGGACCGCCGCCTCGGATACACGCGTGGTGACCGTGCCGGTGGGCTATGGCGACGGCTGGCCGCGCGCGCTGTCCTCGCGCGGCGAGGTGCTGATCCGGGGCCGGCGCCATCCGCTGGCGGGGCGGGTATGCATGGACCAGTTCATGGTCGACATCGGCGCGCACAGCGCATGGAACGAGGACGAGGTGGTGCTGGTCGGGCGGCAGGGCCCGGAGGCGATCAGCGTCGAGGACGTGGCGCGCTGCGCCGGCACCATTCCCTACGAGATCCTGGTCCAGCTCAACGAACGCATTCCGCGCGAGTATCGCGGCGGCGCCGACTCCGCGCATTGACACCCGACAGGCAGGATCCCGCGACATGGCCAACGCGCTAGTGTGGTTCCGCAACGACCTGCGGCTGGACGACCAGCCGGCCCTGCGCGCCGCGCTCGACGCCGGCCAGGTGCCGGTATGCGTCTACATCCACGCACCGGACGAGGAGGACCCCTGGCGGCCGGGCGCGGCGTCGGACGCATGGCGCCACCGTTCGCTGGCGGCGCTGGACGCCGACCTGCGCGCGCGCGGTTCGCGCCTGCGCATCTTCAGCGGACCCAGCCTGGAGGTGCTGGGCAGCATCGCGGCGGCCTGCGATGCCGAGGCGGTGTACTGGACGCGCCGCTACGAACCGGCCATCGAACGACGCGACGCGCAGATCAAGCGCAGCCTGCGCGAGCAGGGGCTGCGCGTGGAGAGTTTCAACGGGGCGCTGCTGTTCGAACCCTGGACCCTGGCGACGAAGCAGGGCGGGCCATACCGGGTGTTCACGCCGTTCTGGCGGGCGGCGCTGGCCGACTGGCGCGCGCCCGCGCCCTGGAACGCGCCGGCATCGCTGCCCGACCTCGATGGCGATCCCGACGGCATTCCGCTTCCGGCACTGCGCCTGGCGCCGGGGCGCGGCTGGGATGCGCTTTTCTGGGAGCACTGGACGCCGGGCGAAGCGGGTGCGCGCGAGGCGCTGGAGGTGTTCTGCGACGGCGCCCTGCACGGCTACCGCGAACAGCGCGAGCGGCCCGACCGCGTTGGCACCTCGCGCCTGTCGCCGCACCTGCACTTCGGCGAGATCGCGCCCTGGCGCGTGGTTGCCGCGCTGGAGGCGCACCGCCGCGCCGGAACCGGCGCGGAGATCGACGCCTTCATCCGCCAGCTGGGCTGGCGCGAGTTCGCCTGGCACCTGCTGCACTATTTCCCGGCAACGCCGGCGCACAACTTCAATCCGCGCTTCGACGCCTTCGCCTGGGCGCGGCCCGAGCAGCGTCTGCTCGACGCCTGGCGCCATGGCCGCACCGGCGTGCCGATCGTCGACGCGGGCATGCGCGAGCTGTGGCAGACCGGCTGGATGCACAACCGCGTGCGCATGGTCGTGGGCAGCTGGCTGTGCAAGCACATGCGCCAGCACTGGCGCGAAGGCGCGCGCTGGTTCCACGAGACCCTGGTCGACGCCGACCTCGCCAACAACACCCTGGGCTGGCAGTGGGTGGCGGGCACCGGCGCCGACGCCGCGCCGTACTTCCGGGTGTTCAATCCGGTGATCCAGGCGCAGAAGTTCGATCCCGACGGCCGCTACATCGCGCGCTGGCTGCCCGAACTGGCGCCGCTGCCGCCTCCGATACGCCATGCGCCGTGGCGGGACGCGGCACGCGTCCGGAGCGCGGCCCCGGGTTATCCGTTGCAGCCGATGGTCGACCTGGCGCGTGGTCGCGAAGCGGCGCTGGCGGCATACCGGGCGATGGGCGAGGGCGATTGACGGGGCCCGGACAGCGGGTGTCCGGCGTTTCCTGAACGGATTTCAAGGGGGCCCTTCACGTGGCTCGAGTCCGTCACCCACCGTTGTCGTTCAGCATGTTTTTCTGTGCGCCCCATTGATGACGCGGGACAGCCGCCCGCAGGAGACGCCCCATGCGCAACAAGACCGCGATCGCCATTTCGGCCATCCTCGCCGGCTCGATGCTGGCCGGCTGCGCGACGTATACCGGCCAGACCAGCGCGCCCGACGATCCGAACCGCACCCGCAACAACGCCCTGATCGGCGCCGGCATCGGCGCGGTCGCCGGGCTCCTGAGCGGCCGCGACGCCACCGAGCGCCGCCAGCGCGCCATGGTCGGCGCGGGCGTGGGCGGCCTCGCCGGCGGCGCCATTGGTGCCTACCAGGACCGCCAGGAAGCCGAGCTGCGTCGCCAGACCGCCGGCACCGGCATCGAGGTCGACCGCGAAGGCGACACCATCAAGCTCAACCTGCCCGACGGCGTGACCTTCGATTTCAACCGCACCGAGCTCAAGCCGCAGTTCTACCCGGCGCTCAACAACGTCGCCGCGACCCTGCGCGAGTACAACCAGACCATCGTCGAGGTCAGTGGCCACACCGACAACATCGGCACCGCGGCGGTCAACCAGCGCATTTCCGAGCAGCGTGCGCAGAACGTGGCCACCTACCTGATCGGCCAGGGCCTGCAGCGCGAGCGCTTCGAAGTGGCGGGCTTCGGCTTCCGTTTCCCGGTCGCCGACAACTCGACCGAGCAGGGGCGTGCGCTCAACCGGCGCGTCGAGATCCGGATCGTGCCGCTGCAGGGCTGAACCAGCGCGCCGCTTGCCTGGAACGGGGCCGCTGATGCGGCCCCGTTTTCGTTCGGGTCGGCGATGCCGTGGTCCGGGACGCCCGTCGCGTCATCCGTGCCGCTTTGCGCCGCGCCCGGCGGGGTGGTGTACTGACAGGCCTGTCCGGCACTGGCACCCGTCGCCTGGCGCCGGAGCGCATGTCGCTGTTGCCGTCCCGATCCTGCAGCCCGGCCAAGGAGGCCCGCCGTGATCAACCGGACCGCTTCCACCCTCCTGATTGCCAGCGTCCTGCTGCTCGCCGCCTGCACCGCTGACGCGCCTGCCGGCCACACCAGCCCCGCGCCTGCATCGCCCGCGCCACCCGCTTCGGAGAGCGGGGCGACGGACGACGGAGATCAGGGCCAGGCGGGCGGACTCGTCTACCGCGACTCCTACACCCGCGAAGCGCGGCCGCCCGGATATCGCGAGCCGGACGTGATCTACGTGCCCACGCCGCCCACCGTGGTCGACGCGATGCTGGCGCTGGCGCAGGTCGGCGGCGAAGACAGGCTCTACGACCTCGGCTCGGGCGACGGGCGCATCCCGATCGCGGCCGCCAGGCGCTTCGGCACGCGCGGGGTGGGCATCGACATCGATCCCGTGCGCATCCGCGAAGCCGAGGCCAACGCCCGCGCCGCCGGCGTCACCGATCTCGTCCGGTTCCGCCGGGAGGACCTGTTCGAGGCCGATTTCAGCGACGCCACCGTGGTCACCCTGTACCTGCTGCCCGCGCTCAACGAGAGACTGCGTCCGAGGTTGCTGGCCGAACTGGCGCCGGGCACGCGCGTGGTCAGCCACGCCTTCGACATGGGGGAGGAATGGCCACCGGACAGGACGCTGCGCGTGGACAGCAGCGTCGTGCACCTGTGGACGGTTCCGGCGCGTGGAGAGGACGCGGGCCCGGACCCGCGGCCCTAGTCCGAGGCGTCTGCCGGCCGCGGGCAGGCGGGGAGGACGAAGCGGAACGTCGCGCCCTGGTCCACGCCGCCCTCGGCGCGGATGCTGCCGCCATGGCGTTCGACGATGCGCCGGACCGTGGCCAGCCCGATGCCGTGTCCCTCGTATTCGTCGGCGCCATGCAGGCGCTGGAACGGCCGGAACAGCTTGGAGGCGTAGGCCGGCTCGAAGCCCGCGCCGTTGTCTGCCACGGCGAAAGCGGCCATCCCGGCCGGTGCCTCCGTGGTCGGGTCGCGCTCGAACCGGATCCTTGCGGGCGCGCGCCCGGCGGTGAACTTCCAGGCATTGCCGAGCAGGTTCTGCAGCAGGTTGCGCAGCAGGGCCGGGTCTCCGCCAGCGACCAGGCCGGGCGCGATCGACACCTCCACTTCGCGTGCGGGCTCGGCCTGGCGCAGTTCCGCCATCACCTCCTCCGCCAGGCGGCTCAGGTCGACCTCGGCCTGGCGCAGCGGGTCGCGGGCGATGCGCGACAGCTTGAGCAGGGCGTCGATCAGCGCGTCCATCCGGTTGGCCGCGTTGCGGACGCGCGACAGGTAGTCCAGCGCCTCCGGGCCCATGGACGCGCCGAACCGCTCGCCCAGCAGGCGGCTGAAGCCTTCCACCGTGCGCAGTGGCGCGCGCAGGTCGTGCGAAACGCTGTAGGCGAACGACTCCAGCTCGCGGTTGGCCAGGGTCAGCTCGTGGGTGCGCTGTTCCACGCGCGCCTCCAGCGTGCGGTTGAGCATACGGACGGCGCGTTCGGCGCGCAGCCGGTCGGTCGCGTCCTCCACCTGGGCCAGCCCGGCCACGTCGCTGCCCACGTCCCCGGGCACCGGCGAGACCACCACCTGCACCAGGCGGATGTCGCCGTCGCTCCTGCGCAGCTGCAGGGTGGCCGGCGCGATCGGGCTGCCCTCGAGCGCGGCATCGACCTCCGGATCCAGGAATTGCGCCGAGAACCGCGTGCCGGGCAGGCTGCCGGACGCGACGCCCAGGATGCGCGACAGCGCCGGATTCGCCTCGACGATGCGGCCCTCGGCATCGAGCAGGGCGATGCCGGTGCCCGAGTGCAGCATCGCATTGCGCAGGCGCTGCTCGCTGCGCCGGTAGGATTCGCTCATCGTTTCGGCCAGGCGCTCGGCACGCGACTCGGTATGCGCGAGCGCGAGCACCACCGCGAACAGCAGCAGCGACAGGGCCGTGCCGGCGGCGAGCACCGCGTCGCGGTCGGACAGGTCCTGCGCATGCGCCGCCGTGGCGCGCGGCCTGAAATCGATGCGCCACTGCCTTCCGTACAGTTCCAGCACGACGCTGTGGCCAACGTCGGCGCCGGCCTGCCCGGCATAGCCGGGATCCTCGTGCAGCAGCCGCTCGGCGCCGACGTCGCGGCCGGTGTCGACGATGCGGATGAGCTGGCCGGCGCGGTAGGGTTCCAGTGCGCTGTCGACGAACGAGCGCGCATTGAACGGCGCGTACACCCAGCCCGAGATCGCCGTGCGTCGCGCCTGCACGTTGGCCGGCTGGATGCCGTTGGCGTACACGGGCGCCAGCATCAGCAGCCCGTCGTGGCGCTGTCCCGCGTCCTGCAGCAGGTCCACGGGCGCGGTGAGCCGCACCTCGCCGGTGTCGCGCGCGGCCGCCATGGCCTGGTGGCGGAGGGCTTCGGAGAACATGTCGAAACCGATCGCCTCGAGGTTGGGCGGCGTCTGCGGTTCCAGCAGGAGGATCGGCCCGTAGATCTCGCGGGCGCCCTGCGGCCGGATCTGGAACAGGCCCAGGCCTTCGTCGCGCATCGCGAGCTGCAGCGCCTCCAGGTCGCTGCGGCGCAGGTAGGGCACGTAGCCCAGCCCGCGCATGCCCGCGAACTGGCCCTCGATGTCGAGCCCGCCCACGTAGTCGCGCCATTGCCGCCGGGTGGGCCGGGCGACCGACCAGTACAGCGAGACGCCGCCGCGCAGCGCCAGTTCGTAGTGCAGCAGGCGCTGGCGCAGCTGCGCGGCGATGGCCTCGCTGCCGCTGGTGAATTCCGCCTGCAGGACCTTGCGTTCGCGTTCGCCGGCGATCCCGGCGTAATGCCAGACCACCAGCAGCGAGACGATCAGCGTGAGCACCGCCAGCACGTAGCCGCGGCGTACCCGCGGGCGGCGGCCGGTCGACTCCTCTGGACCCGGAAAGGCGTGGGACATGCGTGCAGGATACCGGCTAGGCTGAACGCGGGGCGGGCGACTCCGCCTTGCCCGCCTTGCGTGCCCTCCGGGCGCCCCTATACTGGCCGGGTCGGCGTGATCGACGCTCCCGGGGGTGCACTGGCTTCGACGGGGGTCGCGAAATCGCCTGGCGCATGCCGAGGGGGCAGCTTTCCTCGTAAATCCAGCGGCAAACTCATAGTTGCCAACGACGACAACTACGCTCTCGCCGCTTAAGGCGTAAGCCCCGAACCCACTTGTGCCCGTGCTCGTGGATGTAGGGTCATCATCACGGGAACCAGCCGCGGCGGCCGCCTGTCTGCCGTGGTTGAACTCACAGGCTGGTTCCGGGACGCGCTTCGCACGCCGTGCTGTCCCGGGACGAGATCCAACGGCGGGCTAAGCATGTAGTGCCGGGGATGGAGTGCCTTCGGACGGGGGTTCAATTCCCCCCACCTCCACCAATCCTGGAAAGGCCGGAATCCTCGGATTCCGGCCTTTTCCGTTTCCGGGAACGCGCCGCACGGCTCAGGCGCGGTTGTGCGCGCGCATCACCCGCTGGCGGTCGCGGTTCCAGTCGCGGTCCTTGGCCGCCTGGCGCTTGTCGTGGCTCTGCTTGCCCTTGGCCAGGGCCAGTTCGGCCTTGACCTTGTTGCCCTTCCAGTAGAGCGACAGCGGCACGATGGTGTAGCCCTCGCGCTGCACGCGCCCGATCAGGGTGTCGATCTCGCGCCGGTGCAGCAGCAGCTTGCGGCTGCGGCGGTCGTCGGCGATGACGTGGGTCGAAGCCGAGATCAGCGGCGTGATCTGCGCGCCGATCAGGAACAGCTCGCTGTGCAGCACCACCGCGTAGGCGTCGCCGATGTTGGCGCGGCCGGCGCGGATCGCCTTGAGCTCCCAGCCCTGCAGCGCCAGCCCCGCCTCGAACCGCTGTTCGACGTGGTACTCGTGCCGCGCGCGCTTGTTCAGCGCGATGGTCCGGTCGCCGTTTGCCTTATCCTTGCCGCTCTTCTTGCCCATCCGCCCATTCTCCCCGAAGCAGGTCATCCGCGCGAGCCATGCCCACGATCCAACGCAGCGCCCTGGTGGAACATTCCGTGAGCAGGATGTTTGCGCTGGTCAACGACATCGACGCCTATCCCCGGCGCTTCGCCTGGTGCGAGTCGGCCCAGGTGCTGGAACGGGAGGAGGGCAAGGTGGTGGCCCGGCTGGAGCTCGGGCTTGGCGGCTTCAGGACCTGGTTCACCACGCAGAACACGCTGGCGCCGCCCCACCATATCGAGATGGAGCTGCGCGACGGGCCGTTCAAGCGCCTGCATGGCCGCTGGCAGTTCCATGCATTGGACGAGAGCGCATGCAAGGTGTCGCTGTCGCTGGACTTCGAGCCCCAGAGCCGCCTGATGCTGCCGATGCTGTCGCTGGGAATGCGCGGCCTGGCCGACCGAATGGTCGACGACTTCGTGCGCGTGGCCAACGCGGAGGCCTGAGCGTGCGCGTGCAGGTGGTCCGCGCATGGCCCGGCCGCTTCCAGTCCGAGGAACTGGATCTGCCCGAAGGCGCGAGCGTCGCCGAGGCACTGGCGGCCACGCACCTGCCGCAGGACGGGGTGGCGGGCCTGGCCATCCACGGCGAGCGCGTGGACCCGGGCGCGAGGCTGCGGGACGGCGACCGCATCGAACTGCTGGGGCCGCTACTGGCCGACCCCAAGGACAGCCGGCGGCGGCGCGCGCAGGTACAGGCGGCGCGCCGCGGCCGTTGAGCGGGACAGGATTGGCCAACGAGGGCCGCGGCCAGGCGTTCGCCTCAGCGGCGGCGCTGGTTGCCCTTTTCCTTGGGCAGGTTGCCGAAGCGGCGCATGCGCTCGGACAGCTCCTTGTCCTGCTCGGCGAAGTACTCGCCGTCCCAGCGTGCCAGCGCGTCGTTCTCGAACCACAGCGTGAGGTTCTTGACCTCGGTCGTGCCGCGGCGGTTGACGCGTTCGGTGGCGGTGTAGTCCCAGCGCTGGTGGTGGAACGGATCGGCGATCGACGGCGTGCCGAGCAGGGTCAGGACCTGCTGCTTGCCCATGCCCACCTGCAGCTGCTCGACCGCGGACTGTTCGATCAGGTTGCCCTGGTAGATCGGCTGCTTGTAGAGGATGCCGCAGCCGGCGGTGCCGAGGGCGACCAGGACGACGAACAGGAGGCGGGGAATGCGCATGGAATCGGGTGCCTGCGGACCGGGCGATGGATGGCGCGATGATACACTCACCGGCGCACCGAGGCCGGCGTCCAAGCAGCTGGCGCTAAATCGGCTGTGAACGGAGGCTCCATGGAATCGACTGAACTGCGCAAGGCCGGGTTGAAGGTGACCCATCCGCGGATGCGCATCCTGCAGCTGCTCGAGCAGAAGAATCCGCGCCAGCACATGACCGCGGAGGACATCTACCGCCAGTTGCTCGAACAGGGCGACGAGATCGGCCTGGCCACGGTCTACCGGGTGCTGACCCAGTTCGAGGCCGCGGGCCTGGTGACCAAGCACAACTTCGAGGGCGGGCACGCGCTGTACGAGCTCGACCGCGGCGACCACCACTACCACATGGTCGACATGAGCAGCGGGCTGATCACCGAGTTCGAGAGCCCGGAGATCGTGGAACTGCTCAACAAGATCGCCGGCGAGCACGGTTACGTCCTCGACGAGCACTCGCTGGTGCTCTACGTGCGCCGCAAGCGCTGACCGGCCGCGCCTCGCCTAGGCGTTGGCGCCGCGACCCGTCGGCGGGCGCACGCAGGGAAGCTCCAGCACCAGTTCCACATGCTCCCCGTCGCTGGCGTGGCCGTGCAGGCGGCCGCCATGCGCGGCCGCGATCGCACCGGCGATGACCAGGCCGAAGCCGAGGGTGTCGTCAGGCGGATCGGGGTGCGGCGCCGCGAGCAGCAGGTCGACCAGTTCGTCGGACGCCTCGAGGCAGGCCACCGTGCAGCGCATGCGCAGGCGCCCGCGGCCCGACTCCAGCCGCGCCGCGACCGGGGCCGGCACGCCACGGGCCAGCCGCATGCCCAGCAGCAGCTGGAACATCTGCGCAATGCGAAGGATGTCGCCCTCGAGCAGGACGCCATGGGCGCTCGCGTCCAGTTCGACCCGGGGCGGGGTGGGCAGGCTGCCCGCCAGGTCGGCCACCAGCGACTCGACCTCGACCCGTTCGCGCCGGGTCACTAGCCGACCGGCCTCGGCACGGCCGAAGTCGCTGACCTCACCGATCATCTGGCTCAGGCGGCGGATCTGCTGTTCCAGCAGGTCGAGCAATTCGTCGCGCTGCGCGGCGTCGATCTCCGGATCGCGCAGCAGGTACGTGGCGGTCTGCATCGGCGCCAGCGGTCCGCGCAGGTCATGCGCCACGCGGTCGACCCAGGTATTGCGCAGCGACGGGCTCAGGTGGGCGGCGACAGTCGTGCGGCTCGGCGGCGGCACGCCGGCGAGTGCACCGGACGGACGGCGCCCAGCGTGGGTGGAGGCAGGGGGGAAGCGGCTGGCCATACTGCGGGGGAGGGGGCGTCTTTCAGGGCGCGACGATACGCCTGTGCTCCGCCGGAACGGCTCACCCCGCCGTCACGCGGCGCGACGCACCGCCAGGCACGCGCCCGCCCGGGTTGTCCGGGCCCTGGCCTGCGCTGGTCGTCAGTCGACGGTGCTGGCCAGCAGCCGCTTCGCCGCCGCGCGCGCTTCCTTCGACACCTCGACGCCGCCCAGCATGCGCGCCAGCTCTTCCTGGCGCTCCTTCGCGTCGAGCGGGCGCACGGCCGAGCGGGTCTGGCCGTCGCGGTCGGCCTTGCTGACCAGGTAGTGGGCATGGCCTTGCGCGGCCACCTGCGGCAGGTGGGTCACGCACAGGACCTGGCAGCGCGCGCCCAGCGCCCGGAGCTTCTGGCCGACGATCTCGGCAACCGCGCCGCCGATGCCCGAATCGACTTCGTCGAAGACCATGGTCGGCACCGTGTCCGACCCCAGCGCCGCCACCTCGATCGCCAGCGACACGCGCGACAGTTCGCCGCCCGAGGCCACCCGGCGCAGCGGGCGGGGGGGCTGGCCGGCGTTGGCCGAGACCAGGAATTCCGCGCGCTCGCCGCCCTGCGGGTCGGGCCGGCCGGCGTCGACCGGCTCCAGCGCCACCTCGAACACGCCGCCGCCCATGCCCAGCTCGGCGATCAGGGCGGTGGTGGCGGCCGACAGCCGCGCCGCCGCATCGGCCCGGGCCTGGCCGAGCGCATCGGCCGCCTTGCGCCAGCGCGCGGCCGATGCGTCGATCTCGCCCTGCAGGCCGGCCAGGCGCGTGCCGGCATCGCGCAGGGCCTCGAGTTCGGCGGCGAACCCGGCCTGGCATGCGGCCAGTTCCGCCGGCGCGACGCGGTGCTTGCGCGACAGCTCGTGCAGCCGCGCCAGGGTCGCGTCCAGCGCCTCGAACTGGGCAGGGTCGATCTCGAGTTCCTCGCGCACGCGCTGCAGCAGCAGGCTGGCCTCGTCGAGCTGGATCGCGGCCGAATCGAGCATCGCGTCGACTTCGCCCAGGCGCGGCTCGTGCGCGAGTTCGCGCGACAGGCCGCCGCGCAACTGCTGCAGGCGACGCACCAGCGACGGGCCGTCGTCGCCGGCCAGGCCGTTCAGGGCCTCGTCGCAGGCCGCGATCAGGCCGGCCGCGTGCGCCTGGCGGCGATGGCCGGCGACCAGGGCGTCGATCGCCTCCGGGCGCAGGTCCTCGCGCTCGAGTTCGGCCAGCTGGTGGGTCAGCCAGTCGATGCGCTCGGACACGTCGCCGGTCCGCGACAGCGCGTCGCGCTCGCGCAGCAGCGTGGTCCAGTCCGCGGCGGTCTCGCGCACCGCCGCCAGCTGCGGCTCGTGCCGGCCGAAGGCGTCGAGCAGGGCGAGCTGGCTGGACTTTTCCAGCAGCGCCTGGTGCTCGTGCTGGCCATGGATCTCGACCAGCAGGCCAGCCAGCTGCGCCAGCTGGGCGAGGGTGGCCGGGCGCCCGTTGATCCAGGCCCGCGAGCCACCGTCCGCGCGCAGGGTGCGGCGCAGGGTGCAGGCGCCGCCGTCGTCGAACTCCTGCTCGCGCAGCCATTCCAGCGCGGCCGGCACCGCGGACGGGTCGAACTCGGCGTGCAGCTCGGCGCGCTGGGCGCCATGGCGGACCATGCCGGCGTCGGCGCGCAGCCCGGACAGGAAGCCCAGGGCATCGACCAGCAGCGACTTGCCGGCGCCGGTCTCGCCGGAAATCACGGTCATGCCCGGCCCGAACTCGAGTTCGGATTGCGGGACCACGGCGAAGTCGCGGAGGGTCAGGCGCTTGAGCATGGGCGCGATTGTAGTGCGCGCGTTCGCAGCAGCCGAGACGCAAGCAGGGCCGATCGCATCTCCGCGACGTCTCCCCGAGGCCGGGGCGGCGGGTACCGCGGCCCGGCCGGTCCAGGCCGCCGATGTACCCGGGAAGGGCCGGGGCAGGCGCCCCGTGCTTGCGGCCTCCCCGTCGCGGCGATCTAATCGGGCCATGGCCGCTCCACCGCCCGGCAGCACCCTCGACCCGCGCGCACGCCAGCTGCTGCGCACCCTGATCGCGCGCCACATCCGCGACGGCGAGCCGGTGGGATCGCAGACGCTGGCCCGCCATGCCGGCCTGGACGTCAGCGCGGCCACCATCCGCAACATCCTCGCCGACCTCGAGGAGCAGGGCCTGCTGGCCGCGCCCCACACCTCGGCCGGGCGGGTGCCGACGGCGCAGGGCTACCGGGTATTCGTCGATTCCCTGCTGCAGGTGCAGCCGCTTTCCGGCGGCGAGCTGTCGCGCCTGCGCGGCGAGCTGTCCGCCGGCGGCGGCACCCAGTCGCTGCTGGGCAGCGCGTCGGAACTGGTGTCGGCGATGACCCGTTTCGTCGGCGTGGTCTCGGTGCCGCGGCGCGAGCAGTTCGCCTTTCGCCACATCGATTTCGTGCCCCTGGGCGGGCAGCGGGTGATGGCGATCCTGGTATTCGCCGACCACGACGTGCAGAACCGGATCATCCAGACCCGGCGCCCGTTCGAGGCCGGTGAGCTGGAGCGGGTGGCCAACTACCTGAACGCGCACTTCGCCGGCCGCCCGGTGGCCGAGATCCGCAGCGCGCTGCTGCGCGAACTGCAGGCCGCCCGCGACGAGATGGAGGCGCTGCTGTCCAACACCGTCGAGCTGGCCGAACAGGCCCTGACCCCGGTCGACGACGAGGACATGGTGGTGGCCGGCCAGACCCGGCTGATCGGGGTGCAGGACCTGTCCGACCTCGACCGGTTGCGCGAGCTGTTCGAGGCCTTCGCCCGCAAGCGCGAGATCCTGCAGCTGCTCGAGCGCACCATCAGCGCCCCGGGCGTGCGGATCTTCATCGGCGAGGAGACCGGCCTGGCGCCGCTGGAGGGAGTCTCCCTGGTCACCGCCCCGTACGCCGCGGGCGGCAAGGTGCTGGGGGTGCTGGGGGTGATCGGCCCGACCCGGATGGCCTACGACCGCGTCATCCCGGTGGTCCAGGCGACGGCCGACCTGCTTGGCGCCGCCTTGAATCCGGACCTGCCGGCCCCATAGCTGCGGGGCCGGCGGCCAGCGACCGCCTCCAACAACCCCAGGACATGACGACGGAACCGATGCAGGAGGCCGCGGCAGCGGCCGAAGAAACCAATACCGCGGAAGACCGGATCCAGGCGCTCGAGGCCGAACTCGAGCAGCTGCGCGCGCAGTCGCTGATCGACCGCGCCGACATGGAAAACCAGCGCAAGCGCCTCGAGCGCGACGTGCGCAATGCCTGCCGCTTCGCCAACAAGCAGCTGCTGGGCGACCTGCTGCCGGTCTTCGACAGCCTCGAGGCCGCGCTCAACACCGCCCCCGCCGAGGATCCGCTGCGCGACGGCGTGGTGCTGACCCTGCGCGAGCTGACCCGCGTGTGCGGCAACAACGGCCTGGTCGAGGTCGCGCCCGCGCCCGGCGACGCCTTCGACCCCGAGAAGCACAACGCCATGAGCGCGGTCGAGACCGCCGAGGTCGCCCCCGGCACCGTGTTCCAGGTGTTCCAGAAGGGCTACCAGCTCAACGAGCAGCTGCTGCGCCCGGCCCTGGTGTCCGTCGCCAAGCACGACTGAGCTTGAAGAATCCGCGGCGCGGCGCTTGAAGCGCGGCGCCGCAACCCCAGATACGCAACATCGGCGGCCCGCCGCCACCAGACAAGATTCCAGAGGGAACCCCATCATGGCAAAGATCATCGGCATCGACCTGGGCACGACCAACTCGTGCGTGGCGATCATGGACGGCGGCAAGGCCAAGGTCATCGAGAACAGCGAAGGCGACCGCACCACGCCGTCGGTCGTGGCCTACACCAAGGACGGCGAGGTCCTGGTCGGCGCATCCGCCAAGCGCCAGGCCGTCACCAACCCCAAGAACACCTTCTACGCGGTCAAGCGCCTGATCGGCCGCAAGTTCACCGACGCCGAGGTCAAGAAGGACCTGGGCCTGGTGCCGTACGCGATCGTCGAGCACGACAACGGCGACGCCTGGGTGCAGACCAACGACGGCAAGAAGCTGTCGGCGCAGGAAGTCTCCGCGCGCATCCTCGAGAAGATGAAGAAGACCGCCGAGGACTACCTGGGCGAGAAGGTCACCGAGGCCGTGATCACCGTCCCGGCCTACTTCAACGACTCCCAGCGCCAGGCGACCAAGGACGCCGGCCGCATCGCCGGCCTGGACGTCAAGCGCATCATCAACGAACCGACCGCGGCCGCGCTGGCCTATGGCCTGGACAAGGCCGGCGGCGACCGCAAGATCGCCGTGTACGACCTGGGCGGCGGCACCTTCGACATGTCGATCATCGAGATCGCCGAGGTCGACGGCGAAAAGCAGTTCGAGGTGCTGGCCACCAACGGCGACACCTTCCTGGGCGGCGAGGACTTCGACAAGCGCGTCATCGACTACCTGGTCGAAGAGTTCCAGAAGGACCAGGGTATCGACCTGCGCAAGGATCCGCTGGCACTGCAGCGCCTGAAGGACGCGGCCGAGCGCGCCAAGATCGAGCTCTCCAGCGCCCAGCAGACGGAAGTGAACCTGCCGTACGTGACCGCCGACGCCTCCGGTCCCAAGCACCTCAACATCAAGCTGACCCGGGCCAAGCTCGAGGCGCTGGTGGACGACCTGGTGCGCAAGACCATCGAGCCGTGCAAGGTCGCGCTCAACGACGCGGGCCTGCGCGCCAGCGACATCAGCGAGGTGATCCTGGTCGGTGGCCAGACCCGCATGCCCAAGGTGCAGCAGGCCGTGGCCGAGTTCTTCGGCAAGGAGCCGCGCAAGGACGTCAACCCCGACGAGGCCGTGGCGATCGGTGCGGCGGTGCAGGGCGGCGTGCTGGCCGGCGAGGTCAAGGACGTGCTGCTGCTCGACGTGACCCCGCTCAGCCTGGGCATCGAGACCCTGGGCGGCGTGTTCACCAAGATCATCGAGAAGAACACCACCATCCCGACCAAGGCCTCCCAGACCTTCTCCACCGCCGAGGACAACCAGTCGGCCGTGACCGTGCACGTGCTGCAGGGCGAGCGCGAGCAGGCCCGCTTCAACAAGTCGCTGGCCCGCTTCGACCTCACCGGCATCGAGCCGGCGCCGCGCGGCATGCCGCAGGTGGAGGTGTCGTTCGACATCGACGCCAACGGCATCGTCCACGTCACCGCCAAGGACAAGAAGACCGGCAAGGAGCAGAAGGTCGAGATCAAGGCCGGTTCGGGCCTGTCGGACGACGAGATCCAGCGGATGGTCGCCGACGCCGAGGCGCACCGCGAGGACGACCGCAAGTTCCAGGAGCTGGTCGGCGCGCGCAACCAGGCCGATGCGCTGGTGCATAGCACTCGCACCGCGGTGAAGGAGAACGGCGACAAGGTGCCGGGCGACGTGATCGGCCGGGTCGAGTCGGCCATCGCCGAGGTCGAGACCGCGATGAAGGGCGACGACAAGGGCCAGATCGAGGCCAAGACGCGCGCGCTGGAGGAGGCCGCGCAGTCGCTGTTCGCGGCCGCTGCGGCCGGCCAGCAGCCGGGCGGTGACGGCGCCGCCGGCCCCGGCCCCTCGCAGGGCGCGGACGACGTGGTGGACGCCGAGTTCACCGAGGTCAAGGACGATCAGAAGCCGTGACTGGTGATCGGTGATTCGTGGTCGGAAAAGGCGGAGTTTCGGCTCCGCTTTTTCCGTCACGGGTCGCCAGCCGCTCCTGCTGTTCGGATCACCACTGACGAATCACTGATCACTGCCCCATGTCCAAACGCGATTACTACGAAGTCCTCGGGGTTGCCCGCAACGCCAGCGAGGAGGACCTCAAGAAGGCCTACCGTCGCTGTGCGATGAAGCACCATCCGGACCGTAACCCCGGCGACAAGGCCGCGGAGGCCGCGTTCAAGGAGTGCAAGGAAGCCTACGAGGTGCTGTCGGACGGCGGCAAGCGCCGGATGTACGACCAGCACGGCCATGCCGCGTTCGAGCACGGCATGGGCGGCGGCAACGCCGGCCCGGGCTTCGGCCCCGACATGGGCGATATCTTCGGAGACATCTTCGGCAACATCTTCGGCGGTGGCGGCGCGTCGCGCGGCCCGCGCCGGGGCGCCGACGTCGGTTACGTGATGGAGCTCGACCTCGAGGAAGCGGTCAGCGGCGTCGAGAAGCGCATCGAGATCCCGACCCTGGCCGAATGCGACGAGTGCGACGGCACCGGGTCGGAAGACCGCAAGCTCGAAACCTGCGCCACCTGCCACGGGCGCGGCCAGGTGCGGTTCCAGCGCGGCATCTTCTCGATGCAGCAGCCGTGCCCGCATTGCCATGGCCGCGGCCAGACCATCGCCAATCCCTGCAAGTCCTGCCACGGCAACGGCCGCATCGAGGAAGAGAAGGTGCTGTCGGTCAAGGTGCCGGCGGGCGTCGACAACGGCGACCGGATCCGCCTGGCGGGCGAGGGCGAGGCCGGGCCGGCCGGCGCGCCTCCGGGCGACCTCTACGTCGAAGTACGGGTGCGTCCGCACGCGATCTTCGAACGCGAGGGCGACGACCTGCACTGCGAGGTGCCGATCCGCATCTCCCAGGCCGCGCTCGGCGACACCGTGCGCGTGCCCACGCTCGGCGGCGAGGCGGAGATCCGGATCCCGGCCGAGACCCAGAGCGGCAAGGTGTTCCGGCTGCGCGACAAGGGCGTCAAGTCGGTGCGCAGCCGCGCGCCGGGCGACCTGTACTGCAAGGTGGTGGTGGAAACCCCGGTCAACCTGACCAGCGAGCAGCGCGAGCTGCTGGAACGCTTCGAGGCCACGTTCTCGGGCGACAACGCGCGCCGCCATTCGCCCAAGTCCAGCACCTTCCTCGACGGCGTGAAGGGCTTCTGGGACCGCATGGTGTCCTGAGCGGGCCGGCCTTGCCGGCCACCGGGCGCGCGGCTAGCCTGCGCGCATGACCACCGCCCCCGTCCGACTCCTCATCCACGGCGCCTCCGGGCGCATGGGCCAGGCCCTGCTGCGTCTGGCAGGCGACCAGGCCGGCCTGCAGGTGGTGGCCGCCGTGCAGCGCCGCATCGGCCAACGCGTGGTCGACGGCATCCCGCATTTCGCCGGGAGCGAGCTGCCGGGCGTGCCGGCCTTCGACGCCGCCATCGACTTCAGCCTGCCGGAGGGCTTCGACCCGGTGCTGGCGCTGTGCGCCGCGCGCGGCGCCGCCTTCGTCTCGGGCACGACCGGGATCTCCGACGCGCAGCGGCAGGCGTTGCGCGACGCGTCGCAGCGCATCCCCGTGCTGTGGGCCTCCAACTTCAGCCTGGGCGTGGCGGTGCTGGATGAACTGGTCGAGCGCGCCGCGGCGGCGCTGGACGGCTGGGACTGCGACATCGTCGAGTCGCACCACACGCAGAAGAAGGACGCGCCCTCGGGCACGGCGCTGTCGCTGGGCGAGGCGGCAGCGCGGGGCGGGGCCCAGCCGCGCTACGCCTCGCTGCGCGCTGGCGACATCGTCGGCGAGCACCTGGTGCAGTTCGCGGCGGCCGGCGAGCGCATCGAACTGGTTCATCGTGCAACCAACCGCGACATCTTCGCCCGTGGCGCGCTGGTCGCGGCCGTGCGCCTGGCCGGGCGTCCGGCGGGCCTGTACCGGGTGCGCGACCTGCTCTAGCGCGGCGTGCGACCGCGGCTGCCCGGGCGCCCTGCGGCGCGGTCCCGCGGGCCGTCGCGACGCGAAACCCGCGTCGCGGGTTCATCTGCAGACAGCCTTCCTCTGGCGTCGGGGGCCGCGCGCCGGTATCATTTCCGCTCGCCTGATACCTCACGCCTCCGGACCGGCCAGAAGCCGCTTCGGCGGTTTTTTGCAACCCCACGTAGGCGAAGCCAGTGACCCAATCCGCAATCCTCGTCCTCGAAGACGGCACCGTATTCGAGGGCGTTTCCGTGGGCGCGACCGGCCTGTCGGTCGGAGAGGTGGTGTTCAACACCGCCATGACCGGCTACCAGGAAGTGCTCACGGACCCCTCGTACGCGCGCCAGCTGGTGACGCTGACCTATCCGCACATCGGCAATACCGGCTGTACCGACCAGGACGACGAGGCCGGCACCGTGTGGGCCGCCGGCCTGATCGTGCGCGACGTCCCGCGCCGCCCCAGCAGCTGGCGCAGCCAGGTCGCGCTGCCGCAGTGGCTGCACGACCGTGGCATCGTCGCCATCGCCGGCATCGATACCCGCAAGCTGACCCGCCTGCTGCGCGAGCGCGGCTCGCAGAACGGCGCGCTGATGGCCGGCGAGATCGACGTCGAAAAGGCACTCGAGGCCGCGCGCAAGTTCCCGGGGCTCAAGGGCATGGACCTGGCCAAGGTGGTCACCACCGGCGAGGCCTACGCCTGGAACGAGGGCCGCCTGGACCTCGACAGCGGCGAATTCGTGCGTGCGCAGCCGCGCTACCGCGTGGTCGCCTACGACTACGGCGTCAAGCGCAACATCCTGCGCATGCTGGCCGAGCGCGGCTGCGAGCTGACCGTGGTGCCGGCGCAGACGCCGGCGGCCGAGGTGCTGGCGATGCAGCCCGATGGCGTGTTCCTGTCCAATGGCCCGGGCGATCCGGAGCCCTGCGACTACGCGATCGCCGCGATCCGCGAACTGCTGGCCGCCAGGGTACCGGTCTTCGGCATCTGCCTCGGCCACCAGCTGCTGGCGCTGGCCGCCGGCGCGAAGACGGTGAAGATGGCCAACGGCCACCACGGCGCCAACCACCCGGTGCAGGACCTCGGGACCGGACAGGTGATGATCACCTCGCAGAACCACGGCTTCGCGGTCGACGAGACCAGCCTGCCGGCGAACGTGCGCGTGATCCACCGCTCGCTGTTCGACGGCACCAACCAGGGCATCGAACTGACCGACGCGCCCGCGTTCTCGTTCCAGGGCCACCCGGAAGCCAGCCCGGGGCCGCAGGATGTTTCCCCGCTGTTCGACCGCTTCGTCGCGTCGATGGCCCAGCAGCACGCAGAGAAGCACTGATGCCGAAGCGCAACGACCTCAAGACCATCCTCATCATCGGCGCCGGCCCGATCGTCATCGGCCAGGCCTGCGAGTTCGACTACTCGGGCGCGCAGGCGTGCAAGGCGCTGCGCGAGGAGGGCTACCGGGTGGTGCTGGTCAACAGCAACCCTGCCACGATCATGACCGACCCCGAGATGGCGGACGCGGTCTACATCGAGCCGATCAACTGGCAGACGGTCGAGAAGATCATCGCCAAGGAAAAGCCCGATGCGCTGCTGCCGACCATGGGCGGCCAGACCGCGCTCAACTGCGCGCTCGACCTGGCCGACAACGGCGTGCTGGAGAAGTACGGCGTCGAACTGATCGGCGCCAAGCGCGAGGCCATCCGCATGGCCGAGGACCGCGAACTGTTCCGCGTGGCGATGCAGGAGATCGGCCTGGAATGCCCCAAGGCCGAAGTCGCGCGCAGCTTCGAGCAGGCGCTCGAAATCCAGGCCAAGGTCGGCTATCCGACGATCATCCGCCCGAGCTTCACCCTCGGCGGCAGCGGCGGCGGCATCGCCTACAACCGCGAGGAGTTCGAGGAGATCGTCAAGCGCGGCCTCGAGCTCTCTCCGGTGGGCGAGGTGCTGGTCGAGGAATCGGTGCTGGGCTGGAAGGAGTTCGAGATGGAAGTGGTCCGCGACACCGCGGACAACTGCATCATCGTCTGTTCGATCGAAAACCTCGACCCGATGGGCGTGCACACCGGCGACTCGATCACGGTCGCGCCGGCGCAGACGCTCACCGACAAGGAATACCAGCGCCTGCGCGATGCTTCGCTGGCCGTGCTGCGCAAGATCGGCGTCGACACCGGCGGCTCGAACGTGCAGTTCGGCATCAACGCCCAGACCGGCCGCGTGGTGGTGATCGAGATGAACCCGCGCGTGTCGCGCTCCTCGGCGCTGGCCTCCAAGGCCACGGGCTTCCCCATCGCCAAGGTCGCGGCCAAGCTGGCGGTGGGCTACACGCTCGACGAGCTGAAGAATGAAATCACCGGCGGGAGGACCCCGGCCTCGTTCGAGCCGTCGATCGACTACGTGGTGACCAAGATCCCGCGCTTCGCCTTCGAGAAATTTCCGCAGGCCGACGCGCGACTGACCACCCAGATGAAGTCGGTGGGCGAGGTGATGGCGATGGGCCGCACCTTCCAGGAATCGGTGCAGAAGGCGCTGCGCGGCCTGGAGACCGGCAAGGTCGGCTTCGACCCGACGGGCCTGGACCTGGCCGACGAGACCGACCTGGTCAGCCTGCGCCGCGAGGTCAAGGAAGCCGGCCCCGAGCGCCTGTTCTACCTGGCCGACGCGTTCCGCGCGGGGCTGTCGGTCGACGAGGTGTTCTCGCTGTCCTTCGTCGATCCCTGGTTCCTCGACCAGATCGAGGACATCGTGCGCGCCGAGCAGGAGGTCGCCGCCGCCGGCATCGACGCGCTCGACGGGGCGCGGCTGCGCGAACTCAAGCGCATGGGCTTCTCCGACGCGCGCCTGGCCCAGCTGGTCGGCACCGACGAATCGGCGATCCGTGCGCTGCGACGGGCCCAGGGCGTGCGCCCGGTCTACAAGCGCGTGGATTCGTGCGCGGCGGAGTTCGCCACGACCACCGCCTACATGTACTCGACCTACGAGGACGAGTGCGAGGCCGATCCCAGCGACCGCGAGAAGATCATGATCCTCGGCGGCGGCCCCAACCGCATCGGCCAGGGCATCGAGTTCGACTACTGCTGCGTGCACGCCGCGCTCGCCCTGCGCGAGGACGGGTACGAGACCATCATGGTCAACTGCAACCCGGAGACGGTCTCGACCGACTACGACACCTCCGACCGCCTGTACTTCGAGCCGCTCACGCTCGAGGACGTGCTGGAGATCGTGGAACTGGAGAAGCCCAGGGGCGTGATCGTGCAGTACGGCGGCCAGACCCCGCTCAAGCTGGCGCGCGCGCTGGAGGCCAACGGCGTGCCGATCATCGGCACCTCGCCCGATTCGATCGACCTGGCCGAGGACCGCGAGCGCTTCCAGAAGCTGGTCGACGAGCTGGGCCTGAAGCAGCCGCCCAACCGCACCGCGCGCAGCGCCGAGGAGGCGCAGGTACTGGCGCGCGAGATCGGCTATCCGCTGGTGGTGCGCCCGAGCTACGTGCTCGGCGGCCGCGCGATGGAAGTGGTGCACGCCGATGCGGACCTGGCGCGCTACATGCGCGACGCGGTCAAGGTGTCGAACGATTCGCCGGTGCTGCTCGACCGCTTCCTCGACAACGCGGTGGAAGTGGACGTGGACGTGATCGCCGACAAGGACGGCAACGTGCTGATCGGCGGCGTGATGGAGCACATCGAGGAGGCCGGCGTGCATTCGGGCGACTCGTCGTGCTCGCTGCCGCCGTACTCGCTGCCCGCCGAGGTGCAGGACCGCCTGCGCGAGCAGGTCGTGGCCCTGGCCAAGGCGCTCAACGTGGTCGGGCTGATGAACACCCAGTTCGCCGTGCAGACCGAGGACGACGGCAGCCACACCATCTTCCTGCTGGAAGTGAACCCGCGCGCCTCGCGCACGGTGCCGTTCGTGTCCAAGGCCACGGGGCTGCCGCTGGCCAAGGTCGCGGCGCGCTGCATGGCCGGCAAGACCCTGGCCGGGCAGGGCGCGACCAGGGAGATCGTGCCCGACTACTACTCGGTCAAGGAAGCGATCTTCCCGTTCGCCAAGTTCCAGGGCGTGGATCCGATCCTCGGCCCGGAGATGCGCTCGACCGGCGAGGTGATGGGCGTGGGCCGCAACTTCGGTGCCGCCTTCGCGCGCGCGCAGGAAGCGGCCGGGATCAAGGCGCCGCCGGAAGGCGGCAAGGCCTTCGTCTCGGTGCGCGACCCGGACAAGAAGCGCGTGCTGCCGGTCGCCCGCGACCTGGTGAAGCGCGGCTACGCGATCGTCGCCACCGGCGGCACCGCCAAGTGGCTGCGCGAGCACGGCATCGAGTGCGAGCAGGTCAACAAGGTGATCGAGGGCCGGCCGCACATTGTCGACCTGATCAAGAACGGTGAGATCGCCTACATCGTCAACACCACCGAAGGGCGCCAGGCGATCGCCGACTCGTTCTCGATCCGCCGCGAGGCGCTGCAGCAGCGCGTCACCTATTCCACCACCGTCGCCGGCGCCAGGGCCCTGCTGCATTCGCTGGATTTCCGCGGCAGCGGCCCGGTCTGGGCGCTGCAGGAACTGCACGAAACCCTGCGCGCGGGCGCCTGAGGAGCTGAACACACATGCGAGCACCCATGACCATGGCCGGTGCGCAACGACTGCGCGCCGAACTCGATGAACTCAAGTCGGTCAAGCGGCCGGCGGTGATCGCCGCGATCGCGGAGGCGCGGTCGCACGGCGATCTCAAGGAGAACGCCGAGTACCACGCCGCGCGCGAGCAGCAGGGCTTCATCGAAGGCCGCATCCAGCAGCTGGAAAGCGAGCTCTCGCACGCCGACGTGATTGACGTGTCCAAGCTCGACGTGGGCGACAGGGTCGTGTTCGGCGCCACCGTCACGATCGCCGACGTCGAGACCGACGAGGAGAAGCGCTACCAGATCGTGGGCGACCTCGAGGCCGACATCAAGCTGGGCCTGATCGCGATTTCCTCGCCGGTGGCGCGTGCGCTCATCGGCAAGCACGCCGGCGACAGCATCACGATCGAGGCGCCGGCCGGCGCACGCGAATACGAGATCGTGGACGTCAGCTACGGCGGCTGAGCCGATGGCCTGCGCCACCCTGCTGTTGCCCGAGGCGCGCCGGCTCGGTGCGCCCGCGGCCGACATCGGGGCGGCGCTGGGTCGCGCCGACGTGGCCCGCGGCCTCGGCGAGGGCCGGCGCGCGCAGCTGCAGCGGCACCTGCAGCCGGTGCCCGGCCACTGGCCGGTCGCCGCGCTCACGCGTCAGCTCGACGCCGGCGACGCGGCGGGCGCGCTGTGGCTGCGCGCCGATCCCTGTCGCATCCAGCCCGACATCAACGGCGCGCGCCTGCTCGACCATGGCCCGACCCTGGACCTGGACGCGGGCGACGTGGCGCAGCTGCTGCCGGCCCTGCGCCCGCTGTTCGGCGATGCCGGCATGCCGATCGACGCGCCGATGCCGTGGCGCTGGTACCTGCGGCTGTCGCCGTCGACGCCGCTGCCTGCGTTCACGTCGCCCGAGGATGCGCTGGGTACCGATGTCTTCGACCACCTGGCCGGGGGCGACGCGGGCCGGCGCTGGCGCAGCCTGCTTACCGAGGCGCAGGTCGTGCTGCACAACCATCCCTGGAACGCGCGCCGCATCGCCGCCGGCAAGCGGCCGGTGAATTCGCTGTGGTTCTGGGGCGGCGGCGTGCTGCCCGACGCCGTGCGCTCGACGCATGCGCGGGTGCACGGCGGCGACGACGAGCTCGCTTGCGCCCTCGCGCACGCGGCCGGCAACGCCGCGCCCTTGCCGCGGCAGTTCGAGGCAGGCGAGGGCAGTGCGCTGTTCGACCTGACCGCGATGCGGGACATCGCCACGCTCGAGCACGCCTGGCTGCGCCCGGCCATGGCCGCGCTGCACGCGGGCAGCATCGGGATGCTGGCGCTGGACACGGCCGACGGCGTCGTGTTCGAGCTTCGGCGCGGGCAGCGCTGGCGCTTCTGGCGCAAGCCGCGCGCGGACTTCCAGGCCTGATGTCGCCGCGCATCCGGCGGCGCGAGTGCGGGCCGGTGGACGGCTGGCCGGCCAGCGTGCCGCCGCTGCTGCGGCGCATCTATGCCGCACGCGGCATCGCCGACCCCGCGCACGCGCATCCCCGGCTCGCGCAGCTGCCGCCGCCGGACGCGCTGGGCGGACTGGTGGACGCCGTGCGCCTGCTGGCCGACGCGATCCGCCGCGACACGCGCATCCTCGTGGTCGGCGACTTCGACGCCGACGGCGCCACCGCCTGCGCGGTCGCCGTGCGTGGCCTGCGCATGCTCGGCGCGCGCGACGTGGTCCACGCGGTTCCCAACCGGATGCTGCACGGCTACGGACTGTCGCCGGGCCTGGTCGAGGAACTGGCCGCGCTGCAGCCGGGCCTGCTGGTCACCGTCGACCACGGCGTGGCCTGCCATGCGGGTGTTGCGGCGGCCAAGGGGCGCGGCTGGCCGGTGCTGGTCACCGACCACCACCTGCCGGGCGAGGCGCTGCCGCCGGCCGACGCCATCGTCAATCCCAACCTGCGCGGCGACGCCTTCGCCTGCAAGGCGCTGGCCGGCGTGGGCGTGATCTTCTACGTGCTGCTGGCGCTGCGCGGCCGCCTGCGCGACGAGGGTGCGTTCGACGGCGGGGCGGTGCCCGACCTGTCCGTACTGCTGGACCTGGTCGCGGTCGGTACCGTGGCCGACCTGGTGCCGCTGGACGCCAGCAACCGCGCCCTGGTCGCGGCCGGGCTGCGGAGGCTGCGCGCCGGGCGCGGCTGCGCGGGCCTGCAGGCGCTGATCGAGGTTTCGGGGCGGCGCGCGGAGACCCTGACCGCCGCCGACATCGGCTACGCGGTCGCGCCGCGGCTCAATGCCGCCGGCCGGCTCGAGGACATGTCGCTGGGCATCGAATGCCTGCTCAGCGACGATCCGCGCCAGGCGCGCGAGCTGGCCGGGCGCCTGCACCAGATCAATGCCGAACGGCGCGGCGTGCAGCAGCTGATGGTCGAGGACGCGGAAGCGGCGCTCGCGAGGCTGCCGTCCGCGAGCGGCCAGCCCGCGCTGGCCGCCTGCCTGTTCGACCCGGACTGGCACGCGGGCGTGGTCGGCCTGGTCGCCTCGAAGATGAAGGAGCGGCTGCATCGGCCGGTGATCGCCTTCGCGCCCGCCGAACCCGGCAGCGAGCAGCTGCGCGGTTCGGCCCGTTCGATCCCGGGCCTGCACATCCGCGACGTGCTGGCGGCGGTGGACAGCGCGCATCCCGGCCTGGTCGAGCGCTTCGGCGGCCATGCCATGGCGGCCGGGCTGAGCCTGCGTCGTTCGTCCTTCGACGCGTTCGAGCGCGCGTTCGCCGAGGCGGTGGGCGCAATGCTCGATCCGTCGCTGCTGCAGGCCGAGCTGCTCAGCGACGGCGAGCTGCTGCCGGACGAATTCGACCGCTTCCATGCCGACGCGCTCCGCGACGGCGGCCCGTGGGGACAAGGGTTCCCCGAGCCGCTGTTCGACGGCGTGTTCGACGTGGCCGACTGGCGCGTCGTCGGCGAGCGCCACCTCAAGCTGGTGCTGCGCGGCGAGGGCATCGCGACGCCGATCAATGCGATCCACTTCGGCGGCTGGACCGGCGAGCGCCCCGCCGCGCGCTGCCGTCTCGCCTACCGGCTGGCACCGGACGACTACCGCGGCGGGCAGGCGATCCAGCTGATCGTCGAGCATCTCGCGCCGGCCCTCGATCCTGGCCCGCTCCTGTAGGAACGGGGCAGAGGTAAGAGCAGCCGCAGTCAGTCAGGCCACCTGTGGCACGGCAGCCGGCGCACGTTCCCGGAACCTGAGCCCGAACAGCGGCCGCAGCGGCGGAATGCGGCGGATGAGCTCGTAGCCGGCGAAGCACAGGCCGAAGGTCAGCACCACCAGCAGCGGCCCCTCCAGCAGCGGCGGCAGGTCGAACGGCTTGAGGTTGTGCGCCAGCACCACGGTGATCGTCTGGTGCAGGATGTAGACCGGGAAGATCGCCTGCGACAGGTAGCGCAGGGCAGGGCTGTCGCCGGGCGCCCACTGCCGGGCGAAGCCGAGGATGGCCACGATCGCGCACCACTGGTTCAGGCCCCAGGCGCCGCGCATCGCCAGCCGCAGTCCCTGCGGCGGGGCGATATCGGTGAAGTAGCCGAAGTAGGCGACGATCGCGAGCCAGCTGCCCAGCCACAGCGCCAGCGCCGGCCAGCGCGCGCGCTGGATCGCCTCCCAGACCGCGCTTGAGCGCGCGACGAGGAAGCCGAGCAGGAAGATGCCGAAGTACTGGACGTGGTTGTACCAGTCGTCGACCAGCGCATGCGTCGAGTCGAAGATGCCGATCAGCGCGATCCGGGCGACGGCGAAGAACAGGATCGGCCACAGCAGGAGGCCGCCGGTCGAGGTCAGGGCGCTGGCGAGGCCGGCGGCGAAGGCCTCCAGCCGCCGCGGCGCAAGCTTCAGCAGCAGCCACAGCGCGACGGTGTAGACCCACAGGTAGGCGACGAACCAAAGGTGGTTCCAGGTCGGCACGTCGAGGCAGTCGTCGCCGCGGCAGAAGCCGTCGTCGTTGGCGAGGTAGCGTCCCCAGAACGCGAGGTAGCCGTCGTGGTAGCCGCCCGGCAGCTTCTCGACGACCTCGTAGTACGCCTGCGGCACCACCACCACGAGCATGCCGAAGACCAGCGGAACCAGCAGCCGCCAGGACCTCGCGCCGAGGAACCGTGGCGTACTGCCACGGGCCTCGGCCTCGCGCCGGGCCTTGCCCAGCAGGAACGCGGTCGCCGCGCCCGACACCAGGAACAGCAGCGACAGCCGCCACGGCGAGGTCAGCATCATGAACGGCTGCAGCGCCGGTCCGGCGTAGGGGCTGTTCACGTGCCACTCCCAGGTCACGTAGTACATGCCGACGTGATAGAGCACCAGCAGCATGAAGGCGAGGACGCGGACCCAGTCGAGGTCGAAACGGCGTTGCATGGCGGAGGTTCCGGTTCGGGTGGACGGGGAGGAGGATCCGCGCGGCGGCCTCGGCGCCAAGCCCGAAGTGATCGTACGACCGGTCCCGGGGACGAACCGCGGACCCGCGGGACGAACCGGGGGCGTCAATCCGGTCCCCGTCAGTAGAATGCGCGCATGCAACCCAGCGAGCGGACCGCCTACGAACGCTATCGCCCCTGGCGGCGCTGGGTGGAGATCGGCTTCTTCGCCGCGGTCCTCGTCGTCAACGCCGTAGGCAACACCGTCACCACCTGGATCGACCTCAACCGCTCCGAGCCGGGCCGGGTGCCGATGTGGGAGCCGGCGGTCTGGGAGGGGAGCAGCGCGCTGCTGTGGACCGTGATCATTCCCCTGGTCGCCGTGCTCACCTGGCGCTGGCCCACGCACTGGGACAACTGGCGCCGGCGCCTGCCGCTGCACCTGGTCGCGAGCGTGGCGGTTTCGCTGGTCCACGTGTCGGGCATGGTTGGCCTGCGCGTCCTGGCGTATCGCTGGCAGGGAGCGGACTACGACTTCGGGCCCTGGCCGCGCGAGCTGGGCTACGAATACCTCAAGGACGTGCGCACCTACCTCGGCTTCGTCGTGATCATCGAGGTCTACCGCCTGCTGCTGCGCCGCCTGCAGGGCGAGGCCAGCTTCCTGGCCGCGCCCGACGACGGGCCGCCGGTGGAAGCCGTGGACCGGCCGGACCGGTTCCTCGTGCGCAAGCTCGGCCGTGAGTTCCTGGTCGCGGCCAACGACATCGAATGGCTGCAGGCCTCGGGCAACTACGTCAACCTGCGCGTGCGCGGCCACGACTATCCGCTGCGCAGCACGATTGCCGGGATCGAGGCCCGGCTCGACCCGGCCCGATTCCTGCGCATCCACCGCAGCTATATCGCCAACCTCGACCACCTGGCCTCGATCGAGCCGCTGGACACCGGCGATGCGCGCGTGCACCTGAAGGACGGCACCGCGCTGCCCTGCAGCCGCCGCTACCGCGGCGAACTGCGCGATCGCCTGGGCGAGTCCTGAAGCAGCTGCAGGGGAGCGACCCCGGTCGCGCAGGTGCCCTGCGACGCGTCGGGGCGCAGGCCGTCGCGACTGAAATCGCGCCTGCACGCCGGCGGCCGGCAATTGCTAGAATCACCGGCTGTTTTTTGCCCGGTGTTCCCCACATGATCGAACTCAATCCCGTGCGCCAGCGCATCGCCGACCTGTCCGGTCGGCTGGATGCGCTGAGGGGGTTTCTTTGACTACGATGCCAAGCGCGAGCGGCTCGAGGAAGTAGAGCGCGAACTGGAGAACCCCGACGTCTGGAACGATCCCGACCGCGCCCAGGCGCTGGGCCGGGAACGTTCCCTGCTCGACAAGACCGTCAATGGCATCCGCAACCTGGCCGAGGGCCTGGTGGGCGCGGGCGAACTGCTCGAACTGGCGGAGATGGAGGACGACGAGGACACCGCCCTGGCGGTGGTGGCCGACGTGGACGGCTACCAGAAGGGCGTCGAGCAGCTGGAGTTCCAGCGCATGTTCTCCGGCAAGATGGATTCGGCGAATGCGTTCGTCGACATCCAGGCCGGTGCCGGCGGCACCGAGGCGCAGGACTGGGCCGAGATGCTGCTGCGCATGTACCTGCGCTGGTGCGAGTCGCGCGGCTGGAAGACCGAGCTGATGGAAGCGTCCGGCGGCGACGTCGCCGGGATCAAGTCGGCCACGCTGCGGGTCGAGGGCGACTTCGCCTACGGCTGGCTCAAGACCGAGACCGGCGTGCACCGGCTGGTGCGCAAGTCGCCGTTCGATTCGGACAACCGCCGCCACACAAGCTTCACCTCGGTGTTCGTGTCGCCGGAAGTCGACGACAACATCGACATCGAGATCAATCCGGCCGACCTCAAGACCGACGTCTACCGTTCCTCGGGCGCCGGCGGCCAGCACGTCAACAAGACCGAATCGGCGGTGCGCATCACCCACGTGCCGACCGGCATCGTGGTGGCCTGCCAGACCGGCCGCAGCCAGCACCAGAACCGCGACAACGCGATGAAGATGCTGGCCGCCAAGCTGTACGAACTCGAGATCCAGAAGCGCAACGCCGAGCGCGACGCGGTGGAGGCCACCAAGTCCGACATCGGCTGGGGCAGCCAGATCCGCAACTACGTGCTCGACCAGAGCCGGATCAAGGACCTGCGCACCGGCATCGAGCGCAGCGACACGCAGAAGGTGCTGGACGGCGACCTGGACGAGTTCGTCGAGGCCAGCCTCAAGTCCGGCCTCGAGGCCGGCGCCAAACGCAGCGACGCGGTCTGATCCGGCCGCGCGGCCGCGTGCCGCGTGGCCCCGACGCAGCCGGACGCCGGACGCACCGACGCATTCCGCCCGATACACGCCCATCCCAAGGCCAGAGACGTGACCGAACCCAAGCCCGACAGCCCTCAGCCCGCCGACGAGAACGCCCTGATCGCCGAGCGCCGGACCAAACTGGCCGGGCTGCGCGGGCAGGGCGTGGCCTTTCCGAACGACTTCCGCAGGCGCGACCACGCGCAGGACCTGCAGGACGAATACGCCGACGCCGAGCGCTGGACCGGCGAGGCGCTGGAGGCCGAGGGCCGCCGCGTGGCGCTGGCCGGCCGCATGCTGGCCAAGCGGGTGATGGGGAAGGCCGCGTTCGCCCAGATCCAGGACGTGAGCGGGCGCATCCAGCTGTTCCTGCAGTCGACCGCGCTCGGTACCACTTACGACGCGTTCAAGGGCTGGGACGTGGGCGACATCGTCGCCGTGGAAGGCACGCTGATGCGCACCCGCACCGGCGAACTCTCGGTCAAGGCCGAGAGCCTGCGCCTGCTGACCAAGTCGCTGCGCCCGCTGCCGGACAAGTGGCACGGCCTGGCCGACGTGGAGCAGCGCTACCGCCAGCGCTACGTCGACCTGGTGGTGACGCCGGAGGCGCGCGAGGTGTTCGTCAAGCGCTCGCGCATCATCGCCGCGATCCGCCGCTGGCTCGACGCGCGCCGTTTCCTGGAAGTGGAGACGCCGATGATGCACTACATCGCCGGCGGCGCCACCGCGCGCCCGTTCTGCACGCACCACAACGCGCTCGATCTCGATCTCTACCTGCGCGTCGCGCCCGAGCTCTACCTCAAGCGCCTGGTCGTGGGCGGCTTCGAGCGCGTGTACGAGATCAACCGCAACTTCCGCAACGAAGGGGTGAGCACCCGCCACAACCCCGAGTTCACCATGCTCGAACTCTACGAGGCCTATGTCGCCTACGAAGAGATCATGGACCTCACCGAGGGCCTGATCCGCGACGTGGCGCTGGAGACCCTGGGCACGACCGCGGTGGAGTGGGACGGGCACGCCATCGATCTCGGCCCGGCGTTCCGCCGGTGGAAGCTCGAGGACGCGGTGCGCGAACTCAATCCGCAGATCAGCCAGGCCGACTGCCGCGACCGCGAGGCGCTGGCGCGCCATTGCGCGGCGCTGAAGATCCCGGTCAAGCCCGGTTACGGCTGGGGCAAGCTGCTGCTGGAGATCTTCGAGAAGACGGTGGAGCAGGGGCTGGTGCAGCCGACCTTCATCACCCATTACCCGGTCGAGGTCTCGCCGCTGGCGCGCGAGTCCGACAGCGAGCCGGGCATCACCGACCGCTTCGAGCTGTTCATCGGCGGCAAGGAGATCGCCAACGGTTTCTCCGAACTCAACGATCCCGAGGACCAGGCCGCACGCTTCCGCGCCCAGGTCGAGGCCAAGGACAGCGGCGACGACGAGGCCATGCACTACGACGCCGACTACATCCGCGCGCTCGAAGTCGGCCTGCCGCCGACCGGCGGCCTGGGTGTGGGCATCGACCGCCTGGTGATGCTGCTGACCGGCTCGTCCTCGATCCGCGACGTCCTGCTGTTCCCCTACATGCGCCCGGAGGCGGGGGGCTGAGCGCAGGCCAGCAGGGCATGCGCGACCTGGGTTAACCTGTCTTTGCGTAGTGGCTTGAAGCACAGGCACAGGACGGAAGGATCCGACGTGGGCACGGGACTTGCTAACAATCCATCCATCGGGCAGCTGTCCGGCCCAGCAGGGCGGGAGCGCATGCCTACGGAGCCAGACGTCCCCATGAACATCGTCATCGTCGACGACCAGACCTCCGCCCGCACCATGCTGCGGCATATTCTCGAGGACATCAGTCCCGAGCTGGACGTGCTCGACTTCGGCGATCCGCAGGCGGCGCTGCGCTGGTGCGAGGAGAACCGCCCGGACCTGCTGCTGCTCGACTACCGGATGCCGGTGATCGACGGGCTCGAGTTCGCGCGACGCTTCCGCAAGCCGCTGCTGCACCGCGACGTGCCGATCGTGCTGGTAACCGTCGTGGGCGACGAGCCGATCCGCCAGGCCGCGCTCGACGCCGGCGTCATCGACTTCCTGGTCAAGCCGGTGCGCCCGCGCGAACTGCGGGCGCGCTGCCGCAACCTGCTGCAGCTGCGCCAGCAGTCCGAATCGATCAAGCAGCGCGCCCTGTCGCTGGAGCAGCGCCTGCTCTCGAGCATGCACGAGGTCGAGGAGCGCGAGCGCGAGACCCTGCACCGCCTGGCGCGGGCAATCGAATACCGCGACGCGGGCTCGAGCGCCAACCTGGCGCGACTGGCCGCGGTCGCCGGCCTGATCGCCGAGCAGCTGGGGCTGTTCGAGGACGAGGTGCGGATGATCGAGCTGGCCGCGCCGCTGCACGACATCGGCAAGATCGCCATCCCCGATGCCGTCCTGCTCAAGCCCGGCCCGCTGGATCCGGAGGAGGGCGCGCTGATGCGCGAACATCCGCGCATCGGCCACGAGCTGCTCTCGGGCAGCCAGAACCGCTTCATCCAGCTCAGCGCGGTGATCGCGCTGCGCCACCAGGAGCGCTTCGACGGCAGCGGCTATCCCGACGGGCTGGCCGGCGACGAGATTCCGCTGGAGGCCCGCATCGTGGCCGTGGCCGACGTGTTCGACGCGCTGGTGTCCAAGCGCCCGTACAAGCGGGCCTGGACAGTGGACGAGGCGCTGACCTATATCGGCGACCAGTCGGGCAAGCTGTTCGACCCGGGCTGCGTGGCGGCCCTGCTCAAAAACCGCGATCGCCTCGACGCGATCTGCCAGCGCTTCGCGGCCAAGCCCGCGCCCCCCGAGGCCGCTGCCGACGCCTGATCCGGCGCGCGGCTTCGCAAGCGGGTCGCGATCCGCACGGCGTCCGCGCAGTCAAGCTCGGCGAAGAAGGGCACGCGCGGTCGGCGCGCGCCTGCGCCATCGGGCAGTTTGTGCCGCGCAGGGGCAGATTCTGCCCGGACGCCGCGGCCCCGCTTCAGGCCGCGTCGTCGCGCAGCGCCCTGCGCAGGATCTTGCCGACGTTGGTCTTGGGCAACTCGTCGCGGAACTCGACGTGGCGTGGCTGCTTGTAGCCGGTGAGGTTCTCCCGCGCGTGCGCCTTGACCTGCTCGGCGGTGAGCGCGGGATCCTTCTTGACGATCACCACCTTGACCGCTTCCCCGGAGCGCTCGTCCGGCACGCCCACCGCAGCCACTTCCAGCACGCCGGGCATCATTGCGATCACGTCCTCGATCTCGTTGGGATACACATTGAAGCCCGAGACCAGGATCATGTCCTTCTTGCGGTCGACGATATAGAAGAAGCCCTGTTCGTCCATCTTCGCCATGTCGCCGGTGTGCAGCCATCCGTCGGCGTCGATCGCCGCGGCGGTGTCCTCGGGGCGGTTCCAGTAGCCCTTCATCACCTGCGGGCCGCGCACGCACAGCTCGCCGACCTCGCCCATCGGAAGGACGTTGCCGCCCTCGTCCTTGACGCAGCATTCGGTGGACGGCACCGGCAGGCCGATCGAGCCGTTGTACTCGGCCAGGTTCATCGGGTTGATGCAGGCTGCCGGCGACGTCTCGGTCAGGCCATAAGCCTCGACCAGGGTGACGCCGGTGACCTTCTTCCAGCGCTCGGCCACCGCGCGCTGCACGGCCATGCCGCCACCCAGGGTGGTGTGCAGGGAGGAGAAGTCCACCTCGTCGAAGCCCGGCGTGTTGAGCAGGCCATTGAACAGAGTGTTGACGCCGGTGATGGCGGTGAAGCGCTCGCGCTTGAGTTCCTTGACGAAGCCGGGCATGTCGCGCGGGTTGGTGATCAGGATGTTCTTGGCGCCGAACTTCATGAAGACCAGTCCGTTCGCCGTCAGCGCGAAGATGTGGTACAGCGGCAGGGCGGTGACGATGGCCTCCTCGCCGGGCTCGACCGCGCCGCCCACCCACGCCGACGCCTGCTGCATGTTCGCCACCAGGTTGCGGTGGGTCAGCATCGCGCCCTTGGCCACGCCGGTGGTGCCGCCGGTGTACTGCAGGAAGGCGATGTCCTCGTGGGTGATCGTGATCGGCGGCAGCGGGTGCTTCGCGCCCAGGCGCAGCGTGTCGCGGAACCGGACCGCTCCCGCGATGGCGTATTCGGGCACCATCTTCTTCACGTGGCGCAGCACGAAATTGACGATCGCGCCCTTCGGGAAGCCGAGCAGGTCGCCGAGGCCGGTGGTGATCACCTGCCTGACCTCGGTCTGCGCCACCACGTCCTGCACGGTGCGCGCGAAGTTGTCGAGCACCAGGATCACGCTCGCGCCCGAGTCCACGAGCTGGTGCTTGAGCTCGCGGGCGGTGTACATGGGGTTGACGTTGACCACGGTCAGCCCGGCGCGCAGCACGCCGAAGGTGGCGATGGGGTACTGCAGGCAGTTGGGCATCATGATCGCGACGCGATCGCCCTTCTTGAGCTTCAGTTCGCCCAGCAGGTAGCCGGCGAACTGGCGGCTGAGTTCGTCGATCTCGGCATAGGTCAGCGCCTTGCCCATGTTGGTGAATGCGGGACGGTCGCCGTATTGCCTGATCGACTGCTCCAGCACCGCCGGAATCGACTGGAATTCGTCGACTTCGATTTCAGCGGGTACACCAGCTGGATACTGCGCAAGCCACGGGCGTTCGATCGTCATGCATTCCCCCTTCCACGGACGTTTGGCCGGTATTCTGGGCGATACCGATCAGTATGGATTGGAGCATAGCGCTTGGACGGCTGGCAAGGCGCGGTCCCGCGTCCCGGGCGCATGCGAGGGCCGGCCGCACCGTACAGTAGCGGCCATGGAAAACCGCATCCAGGATCGCCCCCGCCATCGCATGCGCGACCGTGCCGCCTCCGGCAGATGGCTGTTCGTCGCGCTCGCCGTTTCCCTGCTTGCCGCCTGCGCACGCGAAGCGCCCGAGGCTGCCCTGCGCGGCCGCGTGGCCTCGCTGGTCGCAGCCATCGACCGGCGCGAACCTGCTGCGCTGCAGCAGCATCTGGCCCCGGACTTCATCGGCAACGGCGGACTGGACCGCGATGGCGCGCGCCGGCTCGCCGCCGGCCTGGCCCTGCGCCATCGGGAAACCGGGATCGCGATCGGGCCACTGCAGGTGGAGATGGCGCAGGATCACGCCACCGTGCGGACCACCGCGCTGCTGCGCGGCGGCAGTGGCGGCATGCTGCCCGACAGCGCGCAGGCTTACGAGGTGCAGTCGGGCTGGCGGCTCGAAGACGGCGAGTGGATGCTGGCCAGCCTGCGCTGGCAGCCGATGCTCTAGCGCCCGGGCTCGCCTGGCGCCACGGATGTTCTTTGCGCACGCACGGTGCTTTCGCCGGTTACGCGGCTGCGCAGCTGCGCGCTCACGGCGTGCGCCGAAGTGCAAACCAGGACCGCGGCGGATGCCGGGCTGGATGAACCTGTGCGGCTTGCACGCACTGCCGTATGTGCCGGAGCGCCCGGCACGCGGCCGGGAGGGATTGTCGTGGACGCGGCCTGCGCAGAGCTGTTAGCGCGGCCGGCTTGCGCAGGACATCGTGCAACAGGCCGCGGTGGTAGGTGAGGGCGTGCCCGGAGCCATCGCCTCGCGCGCGTCCGAACGCCCTCGCGCCGTGCGCGAGGGCGGGGCTTCCGCCCGGTCCGGAGGCGAACGGGTTACTTGCGCGACGCGAGCTGGCGAAGGACGTAGTGCAACAGGCCACCGTGGCGGAAGTATTCCACTTCCTTCGGCGTCAGCAGCAGCACGTCCACGGAGATGCTGGCCTGGCTGCCGTCCTTGCGCGTGGCCACGATCGTGGCCGCCTTGGCGCGTCCATCGTCGAGGCCGACGACGTCGATCACCTCGGTGCCGTCCAGTCCATGCGTCTGCGCGTTCTCGCCCTCGCGGAACTGCAGCGGCAGCACGCCCATGCCGACCAGGTTGGCGCGGTGGATGCGTTCGAAGCTCTCGGCCACCACTGCCTTGATGCCCAGCAGGTTCGTGCCCTTGGCCGCCCAGTCGCGCGAGGAGCCGGTGCCGTATTCCTTGCCCGCGAACACCACCGTCGGCACGCCGGCCTCGCGGTAGCGCATGGCCGCGTCGTAGATCGACATCTTCTCCGGCGCATCGCTGCCGGCGCCCGGCGGGCCGAAGTACAGGGTGTTGCCGCCTTCCTCGCCGCCGAAGAACAGGTTCTTGATCCGGATGTTGGCGAAGGTGCCGCGCACCATCACGTCGTCGTTGCCGCGGCGGCTGCCGTAGCTGTTGAAGTCGGCCGGCTGCACGCCGCGCGCCTGCAGGAAGCGGCCCGCAGGCGAATCCTTCTTGATGCTGCCGGCGGGCGAGATGTGGTCGGTGGTGATCGAGTCGCCGAAGATGCCCATCACCCGCGCCCCGCGGATGTCATCGATGGCGCCGACGTCCATCGTCATGCCGTCGAAGTAGGGCGGGTTCTTGATGTAGGTGGAGGCGTCGTCCCATGCGTAGAGGTCGCCGTCGGGCGAGTCGATCGAGGCCCAGCGGCTGTCGCCCTTGAACACGTCGGCATAGTTCTGCTTGAACATCTCCGGGCCGATGGTGCGCGCGATGAAGTCCCCGATCTCGCGGTTGCTCGGCCAGATGTCGCGCAGGTAGACCGGATTGCCGTCGCGGTCGTGGCCCAGCGGCTCGCTGGTCAGGTCGATGTCGACCGTGCCCGCCAGCGCGTAGGCCACCACCAGCGGCGGCGAGGCGAGGTAGTTCATCTTGACCTCGGCGTGGATGCGGCCCTCGAAGTTGCGGTTGCCGGACAGCACCGAGGTCACCACCAGGTCGCCGCCGGCGATGGCGCGGCTGACTTCGGGCGGCAGCGGGCCGGAATTGCCGATGCAGGTAGTGCAGCCGTAGCCAACCACGTAGAAGCCGACCTTTTCCAGTTCGCCCAGCAGGCCGGCCTTTTCCAGATAGTCGGTGACCACGCGCGAACCCGGCCCGAGCGAGGTCTTGACCCAGGGCTTGCGGTCCAGCCCCTTCGCGGCGGCGTTGCGGGCCAGCAGGCCGGCGCCGATCATCACCGCCGGGTTGGAGGTGTTGGTGCAGGAGGTGATCGCCGCGATCACCACCGCGCCGTCCTTCAGCCGTACGTTCCGGCCGTCGATGACGGTGTCGTGGAAGCCGCGCTGCAGCAGTTCGTTGCCCACGGCGCCGCCGCCGCCCTCGGCGACATAGTTGGCCACCTCCGGATCGCGCCGGTCCCGGTTCGCGGTCAGCGCGGGCAGGTTCTCCCGGTAGTTGCTGCGCACGTCCTCGAGCAGGACGCGGTCCTGCGGCCGGCGCGGGCCGGCCATCGACGGCCGCACCTCGGCCATGTCCAGGTGCAGCACGCTGCTGTACTCGGCCTCGGGCGCGCCGGGTTCGTGCCACAGGCCCTGCGCGCGGGCGTAGGCCTCGACCAGGGCGATCTGCGCCTCGTCGCGGCCGGACAGGCGCAGGTAGTTCAGCGATTCCTGGTCGATCGGGAAGATGCCGCAGGTCGCGCCGTATTCCGGCGCCATGTTGCCGATCGTGGCGCGGTCGGCCAGCGGCAGGTGCTGCAGGCCGTCGCCGAAGAATTCGACGAACTTGCCCACCACGCCGTGCTTGCGCAGCATCTGGGTGACGGTGAGCACCAGGTCGGTGGCGGTGGCGCCCTCTGGGAGCCTGCCGGTGAGCTTGAAGCCGACCACCTGCGGGATCAGCATCGAGGAAGGCTGGCCCAGCATCGCGGCCTCGGCCTCGATGCCGCCCACGCCCCAGCCGAGCACGCCGATGCCGTTGATCATCGTGGTGTGGCTGTCGGTGCCGAACACGGTGTCGGGGTAGACCCAGGGCTGGCCGTCCTTCTCGCCGGTGAACACCACGCGGGCGAGGTTCTCGAGGTTCACCTGGTGGACGATGCCGGTGTTCGGCGGCACCACCTTGAAGTTGTCGAAGGCCTTCTGGCCCCAGCGCAGGAACCCGTAGCGCTCGCGGTTGCGCTCGAACTCGATGCGACCGTTGAGGTCCAGCGCGTCGGGCTTGCCGAACACGTCGACCTGGACCGAGTGGTCGATCACCAGTTCGGACGGAATCAGCGGGTTGATCTGTTCCGGCCGCCCGCCCAGCCGCACCACCGCATCGCGCATGGCGGCGAGGTCGACCACGCAGGGCACGCCGGTGAAGTCCTGGAGCACCACGCGCGCCGGCATGAAGGCGATCTCGGTGTCGGGCTCGGCGGTCGGGTTCCAGTTCGCCACGGCCTCGATGTGGGCGGGCAGCACGGTCACCCCGTCCTCGTGCCGGAGCAGGTTCTCCAGCAGGATCTTCATCGAATACGGCAGTCGGGCGATCCCGAAGCGCTCGCCGAGGCGGGGCAGGCTGGCGTAGGTCCAGGAACTGCCGCCGACCTCGAGGGTGGCGTGGGTGGAAAAACTGTCGGCCATGTCGGGACTCCTTTGGCGGTTGGCTGCGGCGTCTGCCGTCGAGTCTACGCCGCTTGGCGTGGGCGGCCCGCGAGGGCCGGCGCCTGGCCCGGACCAGTATGCGGTCTGGGGTATGGGGACGGAAGTATGTATAATTCGTCCATACCGTTCCGTGCATGGGAGAGTGCGATGGAAGCCACCGTGGCCGAACGCGGCCAGATCACCCTGCCCAAGGCCGTGCGCGACGCGCTGGGCCTGACCAAGGGCAGCGTGCTCAAGGTCGAACTCGACGGCAGCCGCATCATCCTGCGCAAGAGCGTCGACGACGCCATTTCGCGCGTCCGCGGCAAGTTCGCGCTCGATCCGGGCGGCAGGAAGGACGGATGATCGCGGCGGACGCCCCCGTCCTGGTCGAGCTGCTCACCGATGGGCCCCGCGCCGATGCCGTCGAGGCCAGCCTACGCCAGTGCCTGGCGGCCGGCCGGGTAGTGGTGTGCGACGCGGCATTGGCGCAGCTGTGCGCGCGCCTGCGCAACGGCGCCGACGCGCTGGCGGCCCTGGAAGAGATGGGCGTGCACTTCAGCGCGGTCGAGTCCAAGTCGGCCCTGCGCGCGGGCGAGATGGAGCGGCGCCAGCGCCAGCGTGGCGGCGAGCCGCGGCCGATCGCCGATTTCCTGGTCGGCGCGCACGCGCTGCTGCAGTGCGACGGCCTGGTCACCTTCGACACCGCATTCCATCGCGATTATTTCAAGGGCCTGAAGCTCATCGTCCCCAAGGCCTGATTCCTTCTTTCCCGTCTTTGCAGACCGTTTTTCCTGGAGAACCCCGATGTTGGAAGCCTATCGCCACCACGTCGCCGAGCGCGCTGCCCTCGGCATCCCGCCGCTGCCGCTGAGCGCGCAGCAGACCGCCGACGCGATCGAGCTGGTCAAGAATCCCCCGGCGGGCGAGGAGGCTTTCCTCGTCGACCTGCTGACCAACCGCGTGCCGGCGGGCGTCGACGACGCAGCCAAGGTCAAGGCCTCCTACCTGGCCGCGGTGGCGTTCGGCACCGAGTCGACGCCGCTGATCAGCCGCGAGCGCGCGACCGAGCTGCTCGGCACCATGCTGGGCGGCTACAACGTTGCGCCGCTGATCGAGCTGCTGGACGATGCCGCCGTCGGCGCCATCGCCGCCGAGGGCCTGAAGAAGACCCTGCTGGTGTTCGACGCCTTCCACGACGTGGAGGAGAAGGCCAAGGCCGGCAATGCCAACGCAAAGGCCGTGCTGCACAGCTGGGCCGACGCCGAGTGGTTCACCTCGCGGCCGGAAGTGCCGCAGTCGCTCACCATCACCGTGTTCAAGGTGCCGGGGGAGACCAATACCGACGACCTGTCGCCGGCCCCGGACGCGACCACGCGCCCGGACATCCCGATGCACGCGCTGGCGATGCTGAAGAACAAGCGCCCCGACGCGCCGTTCGTGCCCGAGGAAGACGGCAAGCGCGGCCCGATCCAGGAGATCCTCTCGCTCAAGGGCAAGGGCCACCTGGTCGCCTACGTCGGTGACGTGGTCGGCACCGGTTCGAGCCGCAAGTCGGCTACGAACTCGGTGCTGTGGTGGACCGGCGACGACATCCCGTACATCCCGAACAAGCGCGCCGGCGGCGTCTGCCTGGGCGGCAAGATCGCCCCGATCTTCTACAACACCATGGAAGACGCCGGTGCCCTGCCGATCGAGCTGGACGTCTCGCAGATGAACCACGGCGACGTGGTCGAACTGCGCCCGTACGAGGGCACGGCGCTGAAGGACGGCCAGGTCATCGCCGAGTTTCAGGTCAAGTCCGAGGTGCTGTTCGACGAGGTGCGCGCCGGTGGCCGCATCCCGCTGATCATCGGCCGCGGCCTGACCGCCAAGGCCCGCGAGTCGCTGGGCCTGCCGGCCACCGACCTGTTCCGCCTGCCGCAGCAGCCGGCCGACACCGGCAAGGGCTACTCGCTGGCGCAGAAGATGGTCGGCCGCGCCTGCGGCCTGCCGGAAGGCCAGGGCGTGCGTCCAGGCACCTACTGCGAACCGAAGATGACCTCGGTGGGTTCGCAGGACACCACCGGGCCGATGACCCGCGACGAGCTCAAGGACCTGGCCTGCCTCGGCTTCTCGGCCGACCTGGTGATGCAGTCGTTCTGCCACACCGCCGCCTACCCCAAGCCGGTCGACGTCAAGACCCACCACACCCTGCCGGAGTTCATCTCCACCCGCGGCGGCATCTCGCTGCGTCCGGGCGACGGCGTGATCCACAGCTGGCTCAACCGCATGCTGCTGCCCGACACCGTCGGCACCGGCGGCGACTCGCACACCCGTTTCCCGGTGGGCATCTCGTTCCCGGCCGGTTCCGGCCTGGTCGCGTTCGCCGCGGCCACCGGCGTGATGCCGCTGGACATGCCGGAGTCGGTGCTGGTCCGCTTCAAGGGCCAGATGCAGCCGGGCGTGACCCTGCGCGACCTGGTCAACGCCATCCCGTACTACGCGATCAAGGCCGGCCTGCTGACCGTCGCCAAGCAGGGCAAGAAGAACATTTTCTCCGGCCGCATCCTCGAGATCGAGGGCCTGCCGGACCTGAAGGTGGAGCAGGCGTTCGAGCTGTCCGACGCCTCGGCCGAGCGCTCGGCCGCCGGCTGCACGGTGCGGCTCAACAAGGAGCCGATCATCGAATACCTCACCAGCAACATCACGCTGCTGAAGTGGATGATCGCCGAGGGTTACCAGGACGCGCGTTCGCTGGCCCGCCGGATCGCCAGGATGGAGGAGTGGCTGGCGAACCCGCAGCTGCTCGAGCCCGATGCCGACGCCGAGTACGCCGCGGTGATCGAGATCGATCTGGCCGAGGTGCACGAGCCGCTGCTGGCGTGCCCGAACGACCCGGACGACGTGAAGTCGCTGTCCGACGTCGCCGGGACGAAGATCGACGAGGTCTTCATCGGTTCGTGCATGACCAACATCGGCCACTTCCGTGCGGCGGCCAAACTGCTGGAAGGCAAGCGCGACATCCCGACCCGCCTGTGGGTCGCGCCGCCGACCAAGATGGACGCCTCGGAGCTGACCAAGGAAGGCGTGTACGGCACCTTCGGCACCGCCGGCGCGCGCATGGAGATGCCGGGCTGCTCGCTGTGCATGGGCAACCAGGCCCAGGTGCGGGAGGGCGCGACGGTGTTCTCCACCTCCACCCGCAACTTCCCCAACCGCCTGGGCCGCAACTCCAACGTGTTCCTGGGCTCGGCGGAGCTGGCGGCGATCTGCTCGCGCCTGGGCAAGATCCCGAGCAAGGCCGAGTACATGGCGGACATCGGCGTGATCAACGAGAAGGGCGCCGAGATCTACCGCTACATGAACTTCGACCAGATCGAGGAGTATCGCGAGACGGCCGCCAGCGTCGCCGCCTGACGCGGATGATGCGGATGCGCCGGGTCACGGCGCACCGCATCGCATCGCAAGCCCGGACGGCCGCGAGGATTGCCCTCCGGCCGTCCGTTCATTCGGGCGTCGCGGATCGGCCGATGACGTCGCAGACCGGAAACCACTGCATGACCCGTTCCGACACGCTGGCTCCGGCCGGCCGGATGTTCGCCATCGTCGCCTTCATCGAGGCCGCCACCTGGGCCGGCCTGCTGCTGGGCATGCTGCTCAAGTACGGCACGGGCACCACCGACCTCGGCGTCTGGCTGTTCGGCCGGCTGCACGGCGCGGCCTTCCTGGTCTATGTCGCGGTGGCCGTGGTGGCCGGCGCGAAACTGCGCTGGCCGATGTGGGCGCTGCTGCTGGCCCTGCTGGCGGCGATCCCGCCGCTGGCCACGCTGCCGGTCGAGGCGTGGTTCCGCCGGCGCGGCCTGCTGTCGACGCCGCGTCCCGCCGCTGCTCCGGGGGCGCTCGCCGGCTAGGTCGGTGCCGGTGCCTGCTTCGGGATGAAGACGGTGACCGAGACCAGGGCTGCGATCGCCATCAGCGCGTTGAACACCAGGCCGACCATGCCAGCCTCGCGCACGGCGAGGTTGTCCTGTCGCCCGGAGAACTCGATCGCCGCGCCGACGGGCTCCAGCCCGCTGTCGGTGAGGGCGGTGAAGATGGCAGCCGAGACCGCCACGCCGAACGCCGCGCCCAGCGAGGACGCCATCTTGTAGATCCCGGAACCCGCGCCCGCCTGGTCGCCTGGCCGATGCCCAGCAGGGCGGAATCGTTGCCCTTGAACGCGCCGTCCGAGGGGGACGCGGCCATGGCGTTCACTGCCTGTCCGCCACCAGCCATGGCGATGCCGCCACGACGATCGCTTCCACGCCCCGGTCCAGCGTCGGCTGGAGATCGGGGGCGAAAAAGGGCGAATGGTTGCCGGGCGCGTTCTTCCAGTCGGCGAACCCGCCCAGGCCCCAGTAGGTGTACGGGCAGCCGAATGCGTCCGGAATGATCGAGAAGTCTTCCGACGCCGGCACCGGCCCCATGTCGACCGCGCCGTCTCCGAACCAGTCCTGGAACGCCGCCCGCACCCTGGCGGTGGGCGCATCGTGGTTGGAAGTCAGCGGATACCGGTCGTAATAGCGAAACTCCGGCGGCCGCGGACACCGCGCGGCCTCGCACTCGGCCCGCACGATGCGTTCGATCGCCTCGTGCAAGTGCCGCTCCACGTCCCTGTCGAAGGCGCGGGTGTTGAGCTGCAGGATCGCGGAGTCGGGAATGATGTTGCTCTTGGTGCCGGCATGGAAACTGCCCACGGTCACCACCGCGGTTTCCTTCGGGGCCACCTCGCGGGCCACGATCGTCTGCAGGCGGGTGACCACGGCGGCACCGAGCACGATGGGATCCACGCCGAGGTTGGGCATCGACCCGTGCGAGCCCTTGCCGTGCAGGGTGATCTCGATCGAGGCGGCAGCCGAGAACAGCGGGCCGCTGCGGATGCCCACCGCGCCGCCGGGCAGGGAACCCAGCACGTGCTGGCCGAGGTAGACGTCCGGCTTCGGAACCTTGTCCACGATGCCGGCTGCCACCATCGCCTTCGCGCCGGCGGCGTTCTCCTCGCCGGGCTGGAACACGGCCACGAAGGTGCCGGACCATGCGTCGCGATGCGCATGGAGCGCCTTCGTCGCATCCAGCAGGCAGACGATGTGCACATCATGGCCGCAGGTATGGGCGACGGGCGTCTCCCTGCCGCTGGCCTCGTCGGTCTGCGTCGCCCCCACTGCGGCGTAGTCCTTGCCGGAGCGCTCCGCCATCGGCAGCGCATCGATATCGCCGCGCATCGCCACCACGGGGCCATCGCCGTTGCGCAGGATCGCCACCACGCCGGTGGCACCGACGCGCAACACCTCGTCGATCCCGCCGGAGCGCAGTTCTTCCTCGATGCGCGCGGCGGTCGCGTGTTCCTGCAGCGACAGTTCCGGGTGGCGGTGGAAGTGCTTGTACAGCGCCTCGCGGCTGTCCCGGCTGGACGCCAGGCCGGACAGGATCTTCTTGATCGACATGCGACCCCCGGGGACAGGAAGGCGCCGACTGGCGCGGCCTGGAGCCCGGAGGGTAAGGCTGGCGTCCCGGGCTCGCCGTGAAAATCCGGACGTTCCCCTGCCGCGCGCTCCGGCCTGCGCGTCGGCAACGGAACGGGGCGCGCTCGCCCGGCGGCCGCTCAGGCGGAGGGGGAAGCGGGTGTCCGGCTCAATCCAGCCAGCCCTCGATCGACTGCTGGAGCGCGCGCTTGCGCAGGAACAGGTCCCACACGCTGCCGCCGAGCTGGCGCCACAGCACCGCCGAGCGCAGTGCGGCGAGCAGGATGGCGCGGATCTCGGCCACCACGCCTGCCTGGCCGAGATAGTGCGGATTGCCCTGGACCATGACCTTGGGACGCAGCTGGCTGACCGTTTCGGCGTACAGCGTTCCCAGCGCCGACAGCACTTCGGGATGGCTGGCGCCGAGCTCGTCGGCGCGCGGGCGGATGGCGAGGATGCCTTCGTGCACGCGCCCGGCGACCTCGTCGTCGGACACGAAGCGGCGCTCGAGCTGGGTCACCGCCAGCGCCAGCTTGGGCAACTGCGGATCGTCGCCCTGGCCGGCCAGGAAATCGCGCAGCAGCAGCAGGCCGGGGCGCAGGTTGCGCGCGCCGCCGTAGACCTCTTCGGGCGAGGGCGCATCGATGCGGAACACGCTGTCCAGGCAGGTCGAGAGCACGGCGGCATCGGCCTGGCCGGTCTCGGCGATGCGGCGCACCTGCTTGAGCGCCTGCCCGAGCCCGGCCAGGGCGAGAACGCGATCGTCCATCATGCCGCGGCTCCGCGCAGGCGCTGCTCCAGCGGCGCATCGGTGGCGGCGATGACCGCGCCGCCCAGGCAGGCGTCGCCGTCGTAGAGCACCACGGACTGGCCGGGCGTCACCGCGCGCTGCGGGTTGCGGAACACCACCTCGAGGCTGCCGCTGGATTCGTCGATGCTCACCTGGCAGGGTTCCTCCGGTTGCCGGTAACGGGTCTGGGCCGTGCAGTCGAAGCGGCGCGCCGGCGGCGAACCGCCGATCCAGTGCGCCGGCTCGCTCCACAGCCGCGTCGATCTGAGATGGGGGCTGTCGCTGCCCTGGTCAACCACCAGCACATTGTGCGCGACGTCCTTGCCGACCACGTACCAGGGCGCGGCGTCGAAACCGCGCAGCCCACCCAGCTGCAGGCCTTCGCGCTGGCCCAGGGTGAAATAGAACACGCCGGGATGGCGGCCGACCACGCGCCCGTCCGGGGTCTGCATCTCGCCCTCGCGGGCCGGCAGGTACTGCGACAGGAAGCTGCGGAAATCGCGCTCGCCGATGAAGCAGATGCCGGTGGAATCCTTCTTGGCCGCCGTGGGCAACCCGGTCTCCCGGGCCATGGCACGCACGTCGGCCTTGGCCAGCGCGCCGAGCGGGAATTCGGTGGCGGCCAGCTGGTCCTGGCCCAGCTGGTGCAGGAAATAGGTCTGGTCCTTGGCGCGGTCGGCCGCGCGCAGCAGCCGCCATTGCCCGCCGCGTTGCCCGACGGCCGCGTAATGGCCGGTGGCGATCTTGTCTGCGCCCAGTTCGCGCGCGGCGTCCAGGAAATGTCGGAACTTGATCTCGCGGTTGCACAGCACGTCCGGATTGGGCGTGCGCCCGGCCGCGTATTCGGCGATGAAGTGCTCGAACACGCCGCTCCAGTACTCGGACGAGAAGTCGCGGAAATGGATCGGGATCCCGAGCCGGCCGCACACCGCCACCGCGTCGCGACGGTCGTCCTCGGCGCGGCATTCGCCGCTGCCGTCGTCGGTCCAGTTCTGCATGAACAGCCCGGCGATCGGCGTGCCGGCGTCGCGCAGCAGCAGCGCGGCGACCGAGGAATCGACGCCGCCGGACATGCCGACGATGACCCGTGCACCGCTCATCCCAGGTGCTGCACCAGGGCCAGCGGATGGCGACGGCCGGCCTGGTAGTCGGCGACCACCTGCCACACCAGCGGGCTGCGATGCCGCGCCGCCTCCGCGCGCAGCTCCGGGGGCGCCAGCCACAGCGCCCGCTCGATGCCCTCGTCCAAGGTGCGGGACGGATCGTGCCGCAGTGGTTCGGCGGCGAAGGCGAAGCGCAGGTAGTGGCGGCCGGTCTCCGGCGCCTTCCACTGGTAGGCGCCGATGAAGGCGGTCAGGCGCACGTCCCAGCCGGTCTCCTCCAGGGTCTCGCGCAGGGCCGCTTCCAGCAGGCTCTCGTCCGGCTCCAGGTGCCCGGCCGGCTGGTTCAGCACCAGCTGGCCCTGGACCCGCTCCTCGACGCACAGCAGGCGGCCGTCGTCGACCACCACCGTGGCCACGGTGACGTCGGGTTGCCAGAAGCGTCCTTCGCGATAGGCCATGGGTCAGAGTTCGTCGCGGTCGCCGCTGAACTCGATCTCCTTGTCGTCGGCCACCTGGGCGACGATGTCGATGGCGGCCTCGAGCGCGGCGGCGTCGACGCTGTCGGGCAGCTTGATCACGAAGTAGAGCACGTCGCCGGCGACCTCCCAGGCCCCGAGCTTCTGCTCGCGGCTGTCCTGCAACAGGGCCAGGGCACGGGCGCCGTCGATCCCATCCTGGTCCAGGCGCGCCGCCGGGGCGAACACCTCGCGGATGCGGAAGCCGGCGATGTCCTCGGTGCGGCCGGACACGAAGGCCAGCTGGGTCCGGCCTTCCTCGGCATAGTTGTAGACGACCTTGTAGTCGCCGTCGCCGTCGATCTCGTAGCGCATCCCGCGCGCGTCCAAGCGGGAGGCGACCGAGCTGTCGGCCAGCGCCGGGAGGGCGGGCAGGGCGGCCAGCGCGGCGGCGAACATGAGTGCAATACGGTGTTTCATCCTCGTCCCCCTTGGTTGGACCCCGGATTGTCTCGTGCCGGCCGGCGCCGCGTCCATGCCGGGGCGTACCGGGCAATGGCCGCGGCTCCGTATAATTGCCCGATGACCCGCAAGCATCCCGAACACGAGCATGGCACCGTCGTCGAGACCGGCAAGCCGGAACTGGCGCGTCCGCCGCTGTACTCGGTGCTGCTGCTGAACGACGACTACACCCCGATGGATTTCGTGGTCGACGTGCTGGTGCGGTTTTTCGCCATGGACCTCGAGCGCGCCACCCAGGTGATGCTGCACGTGCACACCCGCGGACGCGGGGTGTGCGGGGTGTTCAGCCGGGAGGTGGCCGAGTCCAAGGTCGCGCAGGTGAACGAATACGCCCGGCTCAACCAGCACCCCTTGCTCTGCACCATGGAAAAGGCCTAAAAGGGGCCGAGGCCGGGGCATGGAAAAGCCCGAACCGCGGCCCCATACAGGCTGCAGTTCCCTGGAGGTTGCCTCCCCATGTTCAGCAAGGATCTCGAGTACAGCATCGGCCAGTGCTACAAGCGCGCCCGCGAGGCGCGTGACGAGTACATGACGGTCGAGCACCTGCTGCTCGCGTTGCTCGACAATCCGTCCGCGGAAGCGGTGCTCAAGGCCACCGGCGCCGACTTCGAACGGCTGCGCGGCGACCTGGAGCAGGCCATCCTGACCTCGGTCTCCAAGCTGCCCGAGGACGACGGCCGCGACACCCAGCCCACGCTGGGCTTCCAGCGCGTGCTGCAGCGCGCCGTCTATCACGTCCAGTCTTCGGGCAAGAAGGAGGTCACCGGCGCCAACGTGCTGGTGGCGATCTTCGGCGAGAAGGACTCGCACGCGGTCTATTTCCTGCACCAGCAGGACGTGACCCGGCTGGACGTCGTCAACTACATGTCGCACGGCATCGCCAAGACCGGCGGAGAGGCGCCCGAGCAGGGCGGCGAGGATGCGGCGGCCCGGGCCGAGGGCGGCGAGGGCGAAGCCAAGGGTGATGCGCTGGCCGAGTTCGCGACGGATCTCAACGCCATGGCCCGCGAGGGCCGCATCGACCCGCTGGTCGGGCGCGCCGAGGAGATCGAGCGCACCATCCAGGTGCTGTGCCGCCGGCGCAAGAACAACCCGCTCTACGTCGGCGAGGCCGGCGTGGGCAAGACCGCCATCGCCGAAGGCCTGGCGCGGCGCATCGTGCACGGCGAGGTCCCGGACGTGCTGGCGGACGCGACCATCTACTCGCTCGACCTGGGCGCGCTGGTGGCCGGCACCAAGTATCGCGGCGATTTCGAGAAGCGCCTGAAGGCGGTGCTGACCGCGATCAAGAAGCACCCGGGCGCGATCCTGTTCATCGACGAGATCCACACCATCATCGGCGCCGGTTCCGCCTCGGGCGGCACGATGGACGCGTCCAACCTGATCAAGCCGGCGCTGGCGTCGGGCGAGCTGCGCTGCATCGGCTCGACCACGTTCCAGGAATACCGCGGCATCTTCGAGAAGGACCGCGCGCTGGCGCGGCGCTTCCAGAAGATCGACATCGTCGAGCCGACCGTCGGCGAGGCCTACGAGATCCTGCGTGGCCTCAAGGCCCGCTACGAGGAGCACCACGACGTCGAATACCAGGACGAGGCGCTGCAGGCGGCGGTCGACCTGTCGGTCAAGCACATCGGCGACCGGCTGCTGCCGGACAAGGCGATCGATGTGATCGACGAGGCCGGCGCGCGGCAGCGGCTGCTGCCGGCCGAGGTGCGCAAGCACCTGATCGACGTCGAGGAGGTCGAGGCGATCGTGGCCAAGATGGCGCGGATCCCGACCAAGCAGGTCAGTGCGTCGGACAAGGACGTGCTCGAGCACCTCGAGCGCAACCTGAAGATGGTGATCTTCGGGCAGGACCCGGCCATCGAGTTGCTGACCTCCGCGATCAAGCTCTCGCGCAGCGGCCTGGGCAACCCGGACAAGCCGATCGGCAACTTCCTGTTCGCCGGCCCGACCGGTGTGGGCAAGACCGAGGTCACCCGCCAGCTCGCGCTGCAGCTGGGCATCGAGCTGGTGCGCTTCGACATGTCCGAGTACATGGAGCCGCATTCGGTCTCGCGCCTGATCGGCGCGCCCCCGGGCTACGTCGGCTTCGACCAGGGCGGCCTGCTGACCGAGAAGATCGTCAAGACCCCGCACTGCGTGCTGCTCCTCGACGAAGTGGAAAAGGCGCATCCGGACATCTTCAACATCCTGCTGCAGGTCATGGACCGCGGCGTGCTGACCGACACCAACGGGCGCGAGGCGAACTTCCGCAATGTGATCCTGGTGATGACCACCAACGCGGGCGCCGCCCAGGCCTCGCGCCGGTCGATCGGCTTCACCCGCCAGGACCACAGCACCGATGCCATGGAAGTGATCCGCAAGGGCTTCACCCCGGAATTCCGCAATCGTCTCGACGCGATCGTGCAGTTCCAGGCGCTGGGCATGGACCACATCCTGCGCGTGGTGGACAAGTTCCTGATCGAGCTGGAAACCCAGCTGCACGAGAAGAACGTGGCCATGACCAGCACCCCGGCGGCCCGCGACTGGCTCGCCGCGCACGGCTTCGATCCGCAGATGGGCGCGCGGCCGATGGCCCGCGTGATCCAGGACAAGGTCAAGCGTCCGCTCGCCGACGAGCTGCTGTTCGGCAAGCTCGCCAAGGGCGGCCGCGTCAGCATCGACGTCAAGGACGACGAGCTGGTGGTGGAGACCTTCGCCGAGCCGGAGAAGCTGCTGCCGGCAACCGTGGAGTAAGGCAGCGCGCCGGTGGACGGAAAAGGCGGCCCGTGGCCGCCTTTTCGATGTCCGCACCCGGCCCGGAACCGGACGATCCGGGGCGGACAGGCACGTCAGCCCTTGCGGCTGGCGATCCAGTGGTCCACGCGCCGCTCGAGAAGGTTCAGCGGCAAAGCGCCGCCGCCCAGGACGGCGTCGTGGAAGCCGCGGATGTCGAAGCGGTCGCCGAGCTCGGCTTCCGCCTTGCGGCGCAGCTCCTGGATGCGCAGCATGCCGATCTTGTAGGCCGTGGCCTGGCCGTGCCAGGTGATGTAGCGCTGGATTTCCGAACGGATCGCCGCCTCCGGCGTGGCCGAGTTGGCGGTGAAATAGTCCACCGCCTGCTGCTCGGTCCAGCCCTTGGCGTGCAGGCCGGTGTCGACCACCAGGCGCACCGCGCGCCACAGCTCCGACGCCAGGCGGCCGTACTCCGAGTAGGGGTCCTCGTAGGTGCCGGGCATCTCCCGCGCCAGCCATTCGGCATACAGCCCCCAGCCTTCCGAATAGGCGGTGGAGCGCGCCTGGGTGCGGAACTCGGGCACGCCGGTCAGTTCCTGCGCGATCGAGATCTGCATGTGGTGGCCCGGCAGCCCCTCGTGGTACGCGATCACCTCCAGCTCCGGCTTCGGCATCGCGTTCATGTCCGACAGGTGGGCGTAGTACACGCCCGGCCGGGAGCCGTCGGCGGTGCCGGGGAAGTAATGCTGTGCCGCGCCGGGCTGCTCGCGGAACGGCTCGACGCGCTTGACCACCAGGTCGGCCTTCGGCAACAGGCCGAAGTACTGCGGCAGCACCTTCTTGATGTTGTCGATGGCGCGGGTGGCATCGTCGATATAGGCCTGCCGGCCTGCGTCGGTGTCGGGATACTTGAACTTCGGATCGGTGGCGATGTGGCGGAAGAAGGCCTTGAGGTCGCCCTCGAAGCCGACCCGCTTCATCACCGCCTCCATCTCGCCGTGGATGCGCGCGACCTCGTCGAGGCCGATCCGGTGCACCGCCTCGGCATCGAGATCGGTGGTGGTGTGCATGCGCAGCTGGTTGGCGTAGTAGGCGGCGCCGTCGCGCTGGGTGCTGCCCACGCCGGAGGGGTTCTCCAGCGCGTTGGCGCGATCGGCCTCGGCCCAGGCGATCAGGGCGTCGTAGGCCGGCTTGATGTTGTCCAGCAGGGCCTGGCGCGCTTCGTCCCTGAGCGCGGCCGCGCGCGCCTCGTCGATCGCGCTGGACTTGACCAGTCCATCGGCCTTGGCCTGCAGGTCGGCCCGCAGCGCCGAATCGGCACCCTCGCCGAAGGGAGCGCCGGTGACGACCGCGCGTGCCTCGGCCAGCACCCCATCGTAGGCGAAGCGCGGCATGCGGTAACCGTCGCCGGCGTTGCGGCGGGCCAACTCCAGCATCTGGCCCATGGCGCGCCTGGCCTCGACGAGGCGCGCGATGTAGGCGCGGTAGTCGGCCTCGTTCGCGACCTTGTGGAAATTGATCAGGAAGGTCGGCAGGAACGACTGCGCCCCCTGCATCTGGTTGAAGACGTAGACGTTGCGGCGGAAGCGGTTGGCCGCCGCCGCGTTCTCGTACTGCAGCTTCCACAGGTCGTAGGAGAGCCTGGCCTCGTCGTCGAGCGCGTCGCGGTCGAACGTGGCTTCCATTTCCTCGACCGTGGCCTTCTGCCAGGCCAGCTGTTCGTCCTGCGCCTGTTCGGACATGTCGTCCAGGCGATCGTAGAGTTCCTTGCGCCCCAGGAAGGTGAGCGCGATCGGGCTGAAGCGCAGCTGCTGCTCGTACTTGGCCTCGAACCAGGCGTTGAGGCGCTGGCTCTCGCCCTGCGCGGCCTCGCTGGCGACGGCTGGCGCAGCGGTCTGCGCGAGCACCGGCGCGGACAGCGCGAGCGCGAGGGACAGCGCGAGGGCGCGGAGGGGGGCGGGCCTGTGCATCGGGCGACTCCGGATGGGATGTCCGAAGCATAGGCGCACGCTGCCGCCTCCGCCATGCGACCGATGGCAGGGGAGGAGCGGAAGAGCCGATGGGGTCCGCGTGGGTGCGCGCTGCGGCGCGCGGGTAGGTTCCGGCGGCGCCGGAACTACTTCATGCGGTAGGTGATGCGACCCTTGGTCAGGTCGTAGGGGGTCATCTCGACCTTGACCTTGTCGCCGGTCAGGATCCGGATGTAGTTCTTGCGCATGCGTCCGGAGATATGCGCAATGATTTCGTGGCCGTTCTCCAGCTTGACCCGGAACATGGTGTTCGGGAGGGTCTCGGAGATCGTGCCTTCGAATTCGATGACGTCGTCTTTCGCCATTCGTCCTGTTGCCGGTGGTTGCGGCGTGCCACTGCCGCGAAAATAAGCGCGGCATTCTGACATGCGCGCCGCCGGGGTGCAAAGCCGGCCCCGGGCCGGGTATTCATGTTCCCAGCGTGCGCAGCGGGATCGTGCCGAATTCCTGCGTCCATGGGCCCGGCGGCACCGGCGCTTCCACCAGCGGCGCGATGGCCTCCAGGAAGCGCTCGCGCGGCATGCGCGCGGCGCCGAGGAACAGCAGGTGCGGGCTTTCCACCTGGGCGTCGACCAGTGGCCAGCAGCGGTCGCGCAGCCAGCCGGCGAGCGCCGCCAGCGCGGCGGTCGATCCGCCGGAGGCGGCGCTGAACATGCTTTCGCCGAAGAACATCCGCCCGACCGCGACCCCGTAGATCCCGCCCACCAGCGGGGCGTCTTCCGCGTCGCTGGCATAGACCTCCACGCTGTGGGCGTGGCCGAGCCGGTGCAGGTGCAGGTAGGCGGCCTGCATCTCCGCGGTGATCCACGTGCCGGCCTGGCCGCGGCGCGGAATCCGGGCGCAGCGCTCGATGATGCCGTCGAAGGCGGTGTCGGCGCGGGCCACCCAGCCCGAGCGGCGCAGGCTGCGACGGAAGCGCGAGGACAGTCGCACGCCATCGGTGCGGAACACCGTACGCGGGTCGGGCGACCACCACAGGATCGGCTGGCCCTCCGAATACCAGGGAAAGATCCCCTGCCGGTAGGCGTTGAGCAGCCGGGTGGGCGACAGGTCGCCGCCGACCGCCAGCAGCCCGTCGGGCAAGCCCGGCATCCGCCCGGGCGCCGGGAAGGGCGCGCCGGGGTCGTCATCCAGCCAGGGAATCTGAAGGCTCACCGCCGCATTGTAGGCGGCGCGATCGCGCCGGCAGCCGCCCTGCCGGCCACCGGATCCTGTCCGCCGCCAGCTCCGCGCGGGCGCGCAGCGGGACGCGGCGCCCCGGACTAGTGCGACCGGAAAGGACCGCGCCGGGCGAGCCACCCGGCGTGCTGGCGGACCGCCGCGCGCTCCTGCGCGCACCAGTCGGCGATGGCCTCGCGGAAGCGCGGGTCGGCGATCCAGTGGCGGCTGCGCACCGGCGTGGGCAGGAAGCCGCGTGCGATCTTGTGCTCGCCCTGCGCGCCGGGTTCGAACGCGCGCAGCCCCTCGCGCAGGCAATACTCGATGCCCTGGTAGTAGCAGGTTTCGAAATGCAGGCCCGGCAGCTGCGCCAGCGCGCCCCAGTAGCGTCCGTACAGCGTGTCGCGACCGCGCAGGCACAGCGCGCCGGCGACCGCCTGGTCCTGTTGCATGGCCAGGACCAGCACCAGTTGCCGGGGCATCGTCCGCGCCAGGTGCCGCAGGAAATCCAGGGTGAGCGCCGGCGAATTACCGTACTCGGCGAAGGTCTGCAGGTAGCACCGGTGCATGGTCGCCAGGTCCGCGGCGCTGGCCTCGTCGCCGTGGACGATGCGGAAGCTCACGCCCGCGCGGACCACCTTCGCCCGCTCCTGGCGGATGTTCTTGCGGTGCTTGTGGTCCATCGCGGCAAGGTAATCCTCGAAGCTCGACCAGCCCGCGTCGTTGCGCCAGTGGTACTGCAGGTCGGCGCGCTCGATCCAGTCGGCGCCGAAACCGCCATCCTCGGCTTCGGGGTGGAAGTTCACGTGCGCCGAAGACAGCCCCAGGCGCCCGGCCTCGTCCGCCAGCGCTCCGGCCAGTGCCGTGCGCAGCGCCGGTTCCGGCGCCAGCAGCCGCGGTCCGGTGACGGGCGAGTAGGGCACCGCGCACAGCAGCTTGGGGAAATAGTCCAACCCATGCTGCGCATAGGCGTGGGCCCAGGCGTGGTCGAAGACGAACTCGCCGTGCGAGTTGTGCTTCAGATACGCCGGCGCCGCCGCCAGCAGCGTCTCGTCCTCCCACAGCGCGACATGGTGCGGGACCCAGCCCCAGTCTTCGCGCAGGCAGCCGGCCTGCTCGAGCCCGGACAGGAAGGCATGGGCGACGAAGGGATTGCCGCCATCGTGCAGGCGATCCCAGGCGTCGGCCGGGATGTCGGCGAGGCGGCGATGGATCCGGACCTCGTCCATGCAGGTCGCCGCGCCCGCCGTGCCGGCGGGCGCCGGTCAGGCGCCCTTGTCCAGGAACCGTTCCGCGTCCAGCGCGGCCATGCAGCCGAAGCCGGCCGAGGTGATCGCCTGGCGGTAGACCTGGTCGGCCACGTCGCCGGCGGCGAACACGCCCTTCACCGAGGTCTCGGTCGCGCCGCCGGCCAGTCCGGAGCGGATGTCCAGGTAGCCGTTGTTCATGGCCAGCTGGCCCTCGAACAGGGCCGTATTCGGCGTGTGGCCGATCGCGACGAAGAAGCCGTGCACGTCGATGTCGCGGGTGCTGCCGTCGAGCACGGACTTCAGGCGCATGCCGGTCACGCCCGCCTCGTTGCCCAGCACCTCGTCCACGGTGTGGTGCCAGACCGGCTCGATCTTGCCGGCCGCGATCTTGGCGAACAGCTTGTCCTGCATGATCTTCTCGGCGCGCAGCGTGTCGCGGCGATGCACCAGGTAGACCTTGCGCGCGATGTTGGACAGGTACAGCGCTTCCTCGACCGCGGTATTGCCGCCGCCGACCACGGCCACGTCCTGGTCCTTGTAGAAGAAGCCGTCGCAGGTGGCGCAGGCGGACACGCCGCGGCCCTTGAACGTTTCCTCCGACTCCAGCCCGAGGTACTTGGCGGTGGCGCCGGTGGCGATGATCAGCGCGTCGCAGGTGTACTCGCCGCTGTCGCCGACCAGGCGGAACGGACGCTGCGACAGGTCGGCGGTGTGGATGTGGTCGAACACCACCTCGGTCTCGAAGCGCTCGGCGTGCGCCTGCATGCGCGCCATCAGGTCCGGCCCCATCAGCCCGTGCGCATCCCCCGGCCAGTTGTCGACCTCGGTCGTGGTCATCAGCTGGCCGCCCATCTGCAGGCCGGTAATGACCACGGGCTTGAGGTTGGCGCGGGCGGCGTAGACGGCGGCGGTCCAGCCGGCGGGGCCGGAGCCGAGGATGATCAGGCGGATGTGCCGGGGCGCGGAAGGGGCCATGTATACTCGCGAAAGGATGGAGTTGCGGCGTAACGAAGCGCATAGCTTGGCGGCGTGGCGGCGGCAACACAAGGCGCGCGCGCCCGCCTGCGGCGGAACGCAGCGTCCAGCCGCGCGGCGCATCCACGCGCCGCGCATCGCAAACCCGTGCAACGCCTGCGCGGGTTTTTTCATGCACGGCCGCGACGGCCGTTGACGGGAGCGACTGCCATGCGCATCGGCGTGCCCAGGGAAACCAAGACGCTCGAGGGCCGGGTGGCGCTCGTGCCCGCCGCCGCCGGCGATCTTGTCCGGCGCGGCCATGAGGTGTGGGTGGAGCAGGGCGCCGGACTGCGCTCGGGGTTCGCCGACGCCGAGTACGCGCGCCTGGGCGTGCGCATCGCCGCCGACGCGGCCCAGCTGTACGACCGCGGCGAGCTGATCGTCAAGGTCAAGGAGCCGATCGGGGGCGACCTCGCGCTGTTGCGTGAACACCACCTGCTGTTCTGCTACCTGCACCTGGCGCCGGAGCCGGTGCTGACCCGGCGCCTGCTGGACATCGGCCTGACCGCGGTGGCCTTCGAGACCGTCGCCCTCGACAGCGGCGAGCTGCCGCTGCTGGCCCCGATGTCGGTGATCGCCGGGCGCATCGCGGTGCAGGTGGGCACCCACTACCTGCACCAGCCGCTCGGCGGCAAGGGCGTGCTGCTGGGCGGGCTGCCGTCCACTGCGCGCGGCAAGGTGGTGGTGTTCGGCGCGGGCCAGGCGGGCGGCGCGGCGGCGGCGCTGGCCGCGGCCGGTGGCGCCGGCGTGGTGGTGTTCGAGAAGCGCCAGGACCGCCGCGACGAGATGATGCGGCTGGGCCACAACGTCACCACGCTCTATCCCTACGACGACCTGGTCGCGCGCGAGGTGGCTTCGGCCGACCTCGTGGTCGGGGCGGTGCTGGTCACCGGGGCGGTGGCGCCGCACGTGCTCAGCCGCGACATGGTGGCGGGGATGGAGGCCGGCAGCGTGCTGGTCGACATCTCGATCGACCAGGGCGGCTGCTTCGAGACCTCGCGGCCCACGACCTGGGCCGAGCCGACCTACGTGGAGGAGGGCGCGATCCACTTCTGCGTCACCAACATGCCCGGCGCGGTGCCCCGGACCTCGTCCCAGGCCATCTGCGCGGCCATCCTGCCCTGGGTGGACCGGCTGGCCTCGGGCGACTGGCGCGACCACCCGCCGCTGCTGCGCGGCATCAACGTCGAAGGCGGGCGGATCGTGCATCCAGCCCTGCAATCGACGGAAGTTTGAATTAAGATCAAGGCATTGTGTCGGTTTGCTAAGGCAGTGGATGACGGTGGCTCGGGCGATTCCTGAACGCGGCAAGCGGCAGCGCGCGACGGCCAGGGAGGCCGCGCCCCCCGATCCGCGTCGCCAGCGCCTGCTGCGCGACATCGCGATGATCCTCATCGCGCCTGTGCTCCTGTACCTGCTGGTCTGCCTGGCCACGCATTCGCCGGACGACCCGGGCTGGTTCGTGGCCTCGGGCGGCGGGGTCGCCACCGAGCTGCACAACGCCGGCGGCCCGGTCGGCGCGCGCATCGCCGACATCCTGCTCGGATTGACCGGCTACGTGGCCTACCTGCTGCCGCTGATCCTGGGCGCGATCGCCTGGATCGCGCTGTTCGGCATGGACTCCGACGGCGACGGCCGCGTCGACTTCGGTCCGGCGCTGCGGCTGGTGGGCATCGTCGGCTTCGTGGTAGCCGGCACCGGCATGCTGTACCTGCGCCTGGGCAACGTCGAAGGCATGCCCCAGGGCGGCGGCGGCATCCTCGGACGCCTGGTCGGCAACTCGCTCGACCGCGGCTTCGGCGCGATCGGCGGCAACCTGTTCCTCCTGGCCCTGCTGCTGGTGTCGGTGACGCTGGCAACCGGGCTGTCGTGGCTGGCGGTCGCCGACCGCATCGGCGGCTGGGTGCTGGCCGCGCCCGAACTGCTGCGTCGTGGCCGCAAGCAGGCGGCCGAGCGCATCGAGGCGCGCGAGCGCCGGGTCGAGCGCGAGGAGGTCCGCAAGGTCGAGACCGAACTGCGCGCGAAGCGCGAGAAGGTGAAGATCGAACCGCCGCCCGCGCCGGTGGTGGAGAAGAGCGAGCGCGCCAGGCGCGAGCAGCAGATCCCGCTGTTCCACGTGGCCGACGGCTCAGGCGTGCCGCCGCTGGCCCTGCTCGACGATCCCAAGCCGCAGCCCAAGGGCTACGACGAGGACACGCTGGAAACGCTGTCGCGGCAGATCGAGTTCAAGCTCAAGGACTTCCGCATCGACGCGCAGGTGGTCGGCGCCTATCCCGGCCCGGTGATCACCCGCTTCGAGATCGAGCCGGCGCCGGGCATCAAGGTCAGCCAGATCAGCTCGCTGGACAAGGACATCGCGCGCGGACTGTCGGTGAAGTCGGTGCGCGTGGTCGACGTGATCCCGGGCAAGTCGGTGATCGGCCTGGAAACGCCGAACACGCACCGCGAAATGATCTACCTGTCCGAACTCCTGCGCTCGAAGGAGTACGACAAGTCGGCCAGCCCGCTCACCCTGGCGCTGGGCAAGGACATCGCCGGCCGCCCGACCGTGGCCGACCTGGCACGCATGCCGCACCTGCTGGTCGCGGGCACCACCGGCTCGGGCAAGTCGGTGGCGGTCAATGCCATGGTGCTGAGCCTGCTGTACAAGGCCTCCGCCAAGGACCTGCGGATGCTGATGATCGACCCGAAGATGCTGGAGCTCAGCGTCTACCAGGGCATCCCGCACCTGCTCGCGCCGGTGGTCACCGACATGAAGGAGGCCGCCAACGGCCTGCGCTGGTGCGTGGCCGAGATGGAGCGGCGCTACAAGCTGATGAGCGCGGTGGGCGTGCGCAACCTGGCCGGCTTCAACAAGAAGGTGCGAGACGCGCAGGAGGCCGGGCAGCCGCTGCTCGACCCGCTGTTCCGCCCCAATCCCGAGTCCAGCGAAGTCGCCGAGCCGCTGGAGACGCTGCCCTTCATCGTCATCTTCATCGACGAATTCGCCGACATGATGATGATCGTCGGCAAGAAGGTGGAAGAACTGATCGCGCGCCTGGCGCAGAAGGCGCGCGCCGCCGGCATCCACCTGATCCTGGCCACGCAGCGGCCGTCGGTGGACGTGATCACCGGCCTGATCAAGGCGAATATCCCGACGCGCATCGCCTTCCAGGTGTCGAGCAAGATCGACTCGCGCACCATCCTCGACCAGTCCGGCGCCGAGACCCTGCTCGGCCACGGCGACATGCTCTACCTGCCGCCCGGCACCGCCATGCCCGAGCGCGTGCACGGCGCCTTCGTCAGCGACGAGGAAGTGCACCGCGTGGTCGAGCACCTCAAGCAGAGCGGCGGCGGACCCGACTACATCGAGGGCGTGCTGGACGAGTCGCAGACGATGTACGACGGCACCAGCGTCGGCGCCACCGGCCTGCCGGAAGCCGGCGGCGGTTCCGGCGACGAATCCGATCCGCTCTACGACGAGGCGGTGAAGATCGTCACCGAGACGCGGCGCGCCTCGATCTCCGGCGTGCAGCGCCGGCTCAAGATCGGCTACAACCGCGCCGCGCGCCTGGTCGAGGCGATGGAAGCGGCGGGCGTGGTGTCCGCGCCCGAGCACAACGGCGACCGCGCCGTGCTGGCGCCGCCGCCGCCGAAGTAGGCGCTCCGAGGGTTCCGCCCGTCGCCCCACGGCAGCCGGTTCCGCGGCCGCTTTGGCGCAGGAGCCTGAACGCGCGCCACCGCTGCGGCGACCGGCCCGCCGCGCGGTTTGCGTCTCTATCGGCACCTGGATGGGCGAAGTGCGTGTTCAGCTTCTTCTTTGCAGACTTGCGCCACCCATTCCCGAGGACGCGTCCATGATCCGCACCCACCGCTGGCTGTTCGCCGCCGTCGCCCTGCTGGCAGGAGTCGCACACGCCGGCGCGCGCGAGCAGCTCGACAGCTTCACCAAGGGGCTGACCGGCCTCGACGGGCAGTTCACCCAGCAGGTGCTGGACGAGTCCGGGCACGTGCGCGAAAGCTCCAGCGGCCGCGTCGCGCTGTCGGCCCCGCGCCTGTTCCGCTGGGAGTACGAGAAGCCCTATCCGCAGCTGATCGTGGCCGACGGCAAGACCGTCTGGGTCTACGACCCTGACCTGGAGCAGGTGAGCCGCCGGCCGCAGGGCAGCGCCGAGCAGGACAGCCCGCTGGCCGCGCTGATCGACCCGGCCCGCCTGGACCGCGACTACCTGGTCGAGGACGCGGGCGAGTCCGATGGGCTGCAGTGGCTGGTGCTGCGCCCGAAGCAGGGGGCGGAGGACGCGCCGTTCCAGAGCGCGCGCCTGGGCATGGGGTCCAGCGGCCTGTCCCGGATGGAAATCGTGGACGCGCTGGGCCAGCGCACCCGGATCAGTTTCAGCGGCTGGAAGCGCAACCCGGGCTTCGAGCGCGGCACCTTCGTGTTCAGCCCGCCCGCGGGCGTGGACGTCGTGGGCGAAGGCTGAGGCACGGGTACCCGGTGGACAGGCGCGCGCCAGCCCGGACCACGAGCGGCATCGTCCACGCAATGGGCGGGCTGCTGCTGGTCGCGGGCCTCGCGATCGGCCCTGTTTCGGCGCAGCCGGCCGCCGTCCCGGCGCGGGTGTCGCCCGCCAGCCCGGCGCCCGCGCCCCGGGCGGCGGCGACGAGCGGCGACGAGACGCTCGACAACGCCGTGGCGGCCGTGGTCGTCGCGGCGCTGGCCGAGCAGATGAACACCGCCTCGATCGAGGCGAGCATCGATTCCTACGAGGTCGCCATCGCCAGCGTGCGCGACCGCACCGTCAGCGGGCAGGGCCGGATGCGGCTGGGCGGGGACGAGGAGTGGATCGGCTTCCGCTACAGCACGGTCTACGACACGACCTTCTCCAGCGCCGGTTATCCGCGCCTGACCATCGGCGGCGTGTCCGCCGGGGAGCGCGAAGTGCCCAACGATGCCGGCCTGGTGCGCGAACTGGAGGACCGGGTCGCGCTGGAGCTCGACCGCCAGTTCACCGGCCGTTCCGCGCGGCTGCAGCTCGACGACATCAGCACGGTGCAGGGCGGCGGCCGGCTGCTGCGCATCAATGCGCAGGGCATCGCCGACTTCGGGCTGGACGGCAGCACCCCGGTGCGGATCGAGGCCCTGTACGACCATGTCGCCGGCGCCTGGCAGCGGGTGAATTACGAACTCGGGGTGGCGGCGCGCTGACCGCGTCCGGTGTCCGCCTGCTGCGGGACAGGGCGGCCCACGGAGGACCGGTGATCCGCGAGGCGGACTAGCGTTGCCGCTCGCGGTCGCGCGGGTTGTCGGCCCGTTCGCGCCCGCCTGCAAATGCGAACAGGCGGACCAGCCGCGCGGCCAAGCGCCTGATGCCTTCCATCGATCGCGCATCGGCCGTCGCCGCGTGTCGCCCTTGCGTGATCGCGCCGGACGCGGGCGCCCGGGCGGGTGAAGCCGAAGTCGGCGACACCGCCGGTCGCCCCACGGGCGCAGGGGCCGCGACCGGAGGCGCCAGCGGGGCGCTCCCGCCACGCCGCAGGCGTTGGCCCGACGCCGGCGCCATGCCGAAGCCGGCGCGCAGCCAGTTGTTGATGGGGCCGGCGGTCAGGCGTGGATCCCAGCGCGCCTTCGACTGCGCGTACATGGCCTCGAGCAGGCCGTCGAACCCATCGAGGCCCAACGACGCGGCGTAGCCCTCCAGGTCGCGCCGTGGGTCGGGAAACGCGGGGGCGGTGGTGGTCGCGCCCTGGTCGCCAGTGGCCGTCCGCCACTGCGACAGTGAAGTGGCCGCACCGTTCAACAGGAACGGCTGCTGCGCCGCGCCGGCGTACCGGTTGCTGCCCGAGAACGCGAAGCCGCCACCCTCCAGCCGGATGGCGGGGTTGTCGCCGGGGTTGTGCACGATGTTGTCGCGGTAGGCGCTGGCGGCGCCGACGGCGAGCCCCACCGCCGGCGAGCTGCGGCTGGCCTGCAGGTTGGCGAGCACGTTGCCGCTGACCACGAGGTCCCGCACGCGCGTGCCGGCGGTCCTCAGTCCCCGGGTGTTGCCGATGCCCGAGCGCTGGTGGACCAGCAGGTTGCGGTCGATTTCGCCGCCCAGCCAGTCCTGGGCCTCGATGCCCCAGGACAGCGATCGGTTGGTGGGGCGCGCGCGACCGATGTCGGTCAGCACGTTGTGCCGGATCACCACGTCCTGGAAGCGGTCGGCCCCGGCCGAATTGCCGCCGATGCTGATGCCGATCTCGCCCTCGGCGTAGAGATTGTCGTCGATCACCACCGCGCGCGAGGGTTCCCCGGTCGAGGCGGTCCACTTGCTGCCGATCGAGGAGGCGCGCAGGAACAGGTTGCGCTGGAACACCACCCCGTTGGCGGAACTGAAGTAGGTGTTGTGGTTGAACATGGTCGCCTGGCCTTCGGCCTGGGCGTTGTTGCCCTCGCGCGACTGGATGCGCCAGCCGTTGTGGTCGAACAGGTTCTCCTGCAGCAGGACGGCCGGCTGCACCGGCTGGCCTGCGCCGACATGGTACATGCCCTGGGCGTGGCCGCCGGTGGCGTAGTTGCCCGAGATGATGCTGCGGCGGACCACGAAGCGGGTGATCGGCGCGTTGCCGCTGCTCGAGCGCGAACCGGTCAGCACGTTGTTGGAGTAGGCGCGGAACACGCAGTCCTCGATCAGCACGTCGCGGACCTGGCGGCGGTCGCCTTCCGGCCGGGTGAACACGCTGATGCCGCTGGAGCCTTCGAAACCGGTGAAGTGCGGCCCCGCGCTGTCGCGGGTGTGGGCCCAGAAGCGGATGCCGACGATGGCCACGTTCACCAGCGAGACGTTGCCGATCCCCTTGTCCGCGCCGGTGCGCAGTTCCGGCCGCGCGCCGCTGCCCCAGGGCGCCACCACCGCGCGTGCTTCGGGCGAGCGGCCGCGGCGGATGTCCAGCCGCTCGTTCCAGACCCGGCCGGCGCGCAGCAGCAGCCAGTCCGGCTGGTCCTCGCGCAGTCCGGCCTGGGCGGCGGCCAGGGTGCGGAAGGCGCGGATGGTGCCGCGCGGCGATTGCGGATCCGTCCCCACCGCCGGATCGCCGGGCAGGTAGATCGCGCCGGTGGCGTCGTTGCCCTGCTGCGAATCGACGTAGACCAGGCGGCTGTCGGAGGCTGGCGACAGGCGGGTCCAGCCCGCCTGGTCCTGCGGCGGCAGGCGGAAGTCGGCCACTCCGATCGGATCGGCGGCCAGCGCGGCGGCCGGGAGCAGCAGGCAGGCCAGCGCCAGCAAGGCCACGAGCGGAAAGGCGGAACGCAGGGAAAGACGCCAGCGGCGCGCGGGCAGGTCGTGCTGGGACATCCGATATCCTCTGGCAGACGGGACGGCCAGGCGCTGCCTGGCGCGGTTCCCCCCCGGCTCCGTGCCGGCCGACCTTACTGCACCGCAGGGGCCCGCGTCACGCTGGGACCGACCCGCGCGGGCGTCGGTCGTCGGGGGCGCGTGCGGGTTCCGCGCGGCAGCTTCAGCCGCCGCTTGCTATGGTGCGCACCCCGGTTCCCGCTCCCCCCGAACGACGTGCCTCGCGCCAGGACCCCATCGCCAGACCCCGGCGGCGACCTGCTCGATACCGACCGCAGCGCGCTGCGACCGCTGGCCGAGCGCATGCGCCCGTGCACCATCGAGGAGATGGTGGGCCAGCGCCGGCTGGTCTCGCCCGGATCGGCGCTGCGCCAGTCGATCGAGACCGGCGCGGTGCATTCGATGGTGCTCTGGGGCCCGCCGGGCTGCGGCAAGACCACGCTGGCCCTGCTGCTGGCCCGCTATGCCGACGCGGATTTCCGCTCGGTCTCGGCGGTGCTGTCGGGGCTGCCCGAAGTGCGCCAGGTGCTGGCCGAGGCCGGGCACCGCTTCGCCGAAGGGCGGCGCACGGTGCTGTTCGTGGACGAGGTGCACCGCTTCAACAAGGCGCAGCAGGATGCCTTCCTGCCGCACATTGAACGCGGCACGATCGTCTTCGTCGGCGCCACCACCGAGAACCCTTCGTTCGAATTGAACTCGGCGCTGCTGTCGCGCTGCCGCGTGCACGTGATGGAGGCGGTGTCGGCCGAGGACATCCAGTCCGCCCTGCAGCGGGCGCTGGAGGACAGCGAACGCGGGCTGGGCGGCCGCGGACTGCGGATCGCAGACGAGCAGCTGCTGCTGATCGCCAGCGCCGCCGACGGCGACGTGCGCCGCGGTCTGACCCTGCTCGAGATCGCCGCCGAGCTGGTGGGCGAGGGCGGCACGATCACCACCGACGTGCTGGACCAGGTGCTGGCCGACCGCACCCGCCGCTTCGACAAGGGCGGCGAGCAGTTCTACGACCAGATCTCGGCGCTCCACAAATCGGTGCGCAGTTCCAATCCCGACGCCGCGCTGTACTGGCTGGCGCGCATGCTCGACGGCGGCTGCGATCCCGTCTACCTGGCGCGGCGCCTGACCCGTATGGCGGTGGAGGACATCGGCCTGGCCGATCCGCGCGCGCTGCAGATGTCGATCGACGCCTGGGACACCTATGAGCGCCTCGGCAGCCCGGAAGGCGAACTGGCGCTGGCCCAGGTGGTGCTCTACCTGGCCAGCACCGCCAAGTCGAATGCCGCCTATGTCGCCTTCAAGGCGGCGCGCCGCGACGTGGCCGAATACGGTACCCAGGAAGTGCCGATGCACCTGCGCAACGCGCCGACGAAGCTGATGAAGCAGCTTGGATACTCGAAGGGCTACCAGTACGACCACGACAGCGAGGGTGGGGTGGCCCTGGACCAGACCGGTTTCCCCGACGCGATGGGCGAGCGCACCTACTACCAGCCGGTGGAGCGGGGCTTGGAGCTCAAGCTCAAGGAAAAGCTCGACGGGCTGCGGGCCGCGCGCGCGGGGCGCCGTCGTCCCGCACGCGGCGGCAAGGAACCGGGCTAGGCGGCCCGTGCAGCGGCACCGCTGCGTTCCGCGCATCGACCTCCCCGTCTTCACCCGGTTCCGGCAAAGATGGCGGTTTGCTGCCAGGGGGTAGGGGATGGCCACCAGACGAAAGCCGGGCAAGTGGACGCTGATCGCCGCCGCCGTGGCGGTGGTGCTCGTACTGGCGTGGGGCGCTTCGCGCCTGCGGGGGCCGGCGCTTCCCGGCTACGAGGTCGTCCGGGGCCCGCTGGTGCAGAACGTGGTGGCGACCGGGCGCGCGGCCGCACTGTCGCGCGTGCAGGTCGGCGCCGAGATCGCCGGCCTGGTGCTGGAGCGTCGGGTGATGGAAGGCGACCGCGTGGCGCCCGGCGACGTGCTGGTGGTGCTGCGCGCGCAGGATCTGGAAGCCCGCCGCGACGAAGCGCGTGCCGCGCTGGCCGCACTGCGCGAGGCCGAGCGGCCGGATGCCGAGGCGCGCCTGCGCCAGGCGCGGGCCGACCTGGCCCAGGCCGAGCGCGACCTCGCGCGGCGGCGCGAACTGGGCGAGCGCCAGCTGGTCGCGCGCGAGGACGTCGAACTGGCCGCGCAAGCCGTGGTGGCCGCGCGCGCCGCGGCCGACCAGGCGCGCATCGCCGTGGCCGCGCTCGACGGGGGCGCGCGCGAGGCGCAGGCGCGCGAGCGCCTGGCGGCGGCCGAGGCCGACGTGGCGCGCGCGGTGATCCGCGCCACCGTCGCAGGCACCGTGCTGGTCCGCAGCGTCGAGCCGGGGGACACCGTCACGCCCGGCCAGGTTCTGCTCGAGATCGCGCGGGACGCGCCCGGCGAGGTGCTGCTGGCGCTGGACGAGAAGAACCTCGACCGGCTCGAGGTGGGGCAGTCGGCGACCTGCATCGCCGACGCCTTCCCCGGGCGACCGTTCGCGGCCACGGTCCACCACGTCGCGCCGGGCGTGGATCCGGCGCGCGGCACCATCGACGTGCGCCTGCGCATCGATCCCGAAGCCGACTTCGTGCGCCCGGACATGACCGTCACCGCCACCATCCTGACCGCTCGCAGCGACGCGGCGATCGCGATCCCCGACGATGCGCTGCTCGACGCGCGGCCCGGCGCGGAGCAGGCCGCCGTGCTGCGCGTACGAGGCGGCAGGGTCGAGCGCGTCCCGGTGCGGCTTGGCCTGCGCGGGCTGGCGATGAGCGAGGTGCTGGAGGGACTCCAGGAAGGAGACCAGGTGGTCGCCGCCGGCGCGCTCGAACCCGATGCGCTGCCCGCGGATGGCGACAGGGTCCGGATCGAACTGCAGGACGCGCCCGAACCCGGCGACGATCGCCAGCGCGGAGAACTGCCGGTGCAGCTCGACTGATCGATGTGGATCGAATCCACCATCGCGATGCGTTTCCTGCGCCACGGCCGGGCGCAGACGCTGCTGATCCTGTTCGGCATCGCCGTCGGCGTGTCGGTGATCGTATTCGTGACCGCGCTGATCGCGGGGCTGCAGGCCAACATCATCGATCGCACCCTCGGCACCCAGTCGCACGTGCGCGTCGAGGCGCCGCGCGAGGTGAACCTAGTCGCGCCGGCGCCGGGCGGCGCGCGCCAGCTGGTGCTGGAGGACCCGCGGCCGCAGGCGCTGCGGCCGATCGACAACTGGCTGCAGGTGCAGGACGTGCTCGACCGCCTGCCGGGCATCACCGCGGTCTCGCCGCTGGTCTCGGGACCGGCCTTCGGCCGACGCGGCGAGGCGGTGCAGTCGGTGGCCCTGGTGGGCGTGGACCTGCCGCGCTACCTGCGGGTGATCCCGCTGGACGAGAACATGGTGGAAGGCCGCCTGGAGGTGGGCTCGGGCAATGCGGTGGTGGGCCGCCAGCTGGCGGAGGACCTCGGGCTGCGGCTGGGCGGCAAGCTGCGCCTGGACACCGGCAACGGACGCGAGGCCGTGGTCAACGTCGCGGGCATCTTCGAGCTGGGCGTGCGCGAGCTCGACGCGCGCTATGTCTATCTCGACCTCAAGCAGGCGCAGTCGCTGCTGTCGCTGCCCGGCGGCGTGACGGTGATCGACGTGACCGTGGAGGAACTGTTCGCCGCCGATCGCACCGCCGCGCGCGTGCGCGGACTCACCGGGCTCAAGGCCGAGAGCTGGATGGAGAGCAACGCCCAGCTGATGAACGCGCTGAGTTCGCAGAGCCTGTCGACGCGCATGATCAGCTTCTTCGTCGCGGTCTCGGTGGCGCTTGGCATCGCCAGCGTGCTGGCAGTCAGCGTGGCCCAGCGCACGCGCGAGATCGGCATCCTGCGGGCCATGGGGACGCGGCGCGCGCAGATGCGGCGCGTGTTCCTGATCCAGGGCGCGGTGCTCGGGCTGGCCGGTTCGCTGATCGGCGCGCTGTGCGGGCTGGGTCTGGTGGCCGCGTTCAACAACTTCGGGCCCAAGCTGTTCACCATCCCGCTGCCGCCCGCCCTGGTGCCGGCGGCGATGGCACTGGCGACGCTGGCCGGCATGGGTGCGGCCTACGTGCCGGCCTCGCGCGCCTCGCGCCTGGATCCGGTGGAGGCGATCCGTGGCTGATTCGCGCGAGGTGCTGCGGCTGGAGGGGCTGCGCAAGTCCTACAACATCGGCCAGCCCAACGAGGTCGAGGTGCTGCACGGCATCGACCTGCGCCTGGACAGCGCCGACTTCGCCGCGCTGGTGGGGCCGTCGGGTTCGGGCAAGAGCACCCTGCTCAACCTGATCGGCCTGCTCGATTCGCCCACCGCCGGCGAGCTGTACCTGCGCGGCGAACCGACCCGCGACATGGACGACGAGGCGCGCACCGCCCTGCGCGGGCGCCACATCGGCTTCGTGTTCCAGTTCCACCACCTGATCGGCGCATTCAGCGCGCTGGAGAACGTGCTGATGCCGTGGATGGTGGCCAACGGCAAGCCGGACCGCGAAGTGACCGACGTCGCGCGCGGGCTGCTGGCCGACGTCGGCCTGGAGAAATACCTCGACCGCCGGCCCGACCAGCTCTCCGGCGGCCAGCAGCAGCGCGTGGCGATCGCACGTGCGCTGGTCACGCGACCGGCCCTGCTGCTGGCCGACGAGCCGACCGGCAACCTCGATACGAAAACGGCGGCGGAGGTGTTCAAGCTGCTGCGCCGTTTCAACGAGTCCCACGGCTGCGCGGTGCTGGTCGTCACCCACGACCCGCGCCTGTCCGACACCTGCGACCGTGCGATCCACCTCGTAGACGGCCGCGTCGTCTCCGACGAGCCCCGGCCTGGTCCCGGCGGCGCGACGTCCGGGGATTGAAAGGGTGCCGGGAGAGGGCCTCGCGCGGGCATTGCCGGGCAAGACCACGCGCAAGCCGGTCGCGCGCGGCGATGCGACCCTGTCCCGGGGAAATCGGACCGGGCGCGGCAGGATCGTGCGGCTGCAACGCCGCAAAACCGTACCTGGCGACAGCGCCTGGAAACGCGAACGCCCCGCTGGAGCGGGGCGTTGGTGGCCTTGCGCGATGGACGCGCGCAGCAAGATGTGGTGGGCGGTGCAGGGTTCGAACCTGCGACCCTCGCCGTGTGAAGGCGATGCTCTACCGCTGAGCTAACCGCCCGGTTCCGGGCTACCGATGGATCGGAGGCCGCCGTCGTTCCCGGAGGAGGACGGTGAAACGGGACGCGAATTCTACGTGGGAGGGCGGGGCCGGAGCAAGCCTCCCGGCACCGGCCGCGATCATGCCGGTGCGCCGCGGCCCATGGCCGGGCCTCAGACGGGATAGGCCTGGATCAGTTCGTCGAGGTGCCGGCGCTCGCCATCGCGCAGGAAGGGAGAGAGCAGCATCATCACCTGGACGATGCCTTCGCGGATCGCCAGGCCTTCGTTGCGGTCGCCGCGGATCGCGGCGTAGTTGAGCCAGAACGTGGCCAGGACCAGCAGGTTGGTGGCGGCCGCGTCCATCTCGGCGGGCGAGGCGCGGATCACGCCGGCCAGCGACAGGCCCTGCATCACCGTGTGCGCGCGATCGTCGGCGCGCTTGAGGATGCGCGCGAAGCGGAGCCGCAGGCGGCGGTTGCGGCTCAGGATCTCCAGCAGGTCGCGGTAGAAGAACCGGTATTCCCAGATGCATTCGAACACCTGGTGGAGCTGGGTCCAGATGTCCTCCAGCCCGGGCAGCCGGCCGTCGGGCGGGGTGAGCACAGCGTCCATGCGCGCTTCATAGCGGCCGAACAGCTGCTCGATGATGTCGTCCTTGTTGCGGAAGTGGTAGTAGAGGTTGCCGGGGCTGATCTCCAGCTCGTCGGCGATGTGGTTGGTGGTAACGGTCGGCTCGCCGCGCGTGTTGAACATCGCGAGCGCGCAATCGAGGATCCGCTGGCGCGTATCGCGGGCCATCGGCGTGCGGCCGCTCAGCCCCTGAGGCTGGCGACGAGGTCGATGTACTGCTGCTGCGCGACGTCGCGCGGGGTGCCCTTGAGCCGGCTCCAGGCCTCGTACTTCGCGGTACCGACGAAGTCGAAGAAACCAGGCTTCTCGCCGCCGATGTCGCCTTCCGAGCCCTGCTTGTAGAGCGCGTACAGGCGCAGCAGCGTCTCGTTGTCGGGGCGCGTGGGCAGCAGCTGCGCCTCCTTCGCCGCCTGTTCGAATGTCAGCCTTCCGCCGGTCATTTCGCCACCCGCATCCAACCGGCGGTCATGACACCACGGCCCCATGGGGTGGTCAACACGCGACGCGCGAGCCAGCTCAGTACGAGCGGCATTGGCGGAAGCGTACCGTCGCTGTGCTTCCCGGCGGCGGGGTGAGCTGGATGCGCGAAGCGGCCAGGTCCTCGTAGCGCTCCACCAGCGGGCAGATGCGCGAGAACGGATCGTCCTGGACCGAGGCGAGGAACACCTGCAGGGTCGATTCGCTGGACCAGGTCGCGCGGTCGACCTCGGGCAGGGTCGAGACCGCGGCCGCCACGTCGGCGCGCTGCTGTTCGATGTCCTGGGCGACGGGGGGCGCGGCCGGCGCTTCCCCGACCGGTTCCTGCGGGGTTGCCGCGGCGGGCGCGGAAGGCGCGTCCGCCGCCGGTGCGGCAGGCGATGCCTGCGCGGCGGCCTGCACGGGCACGCTCGCCCCGGGCGGTGTCGCAGCCGAGGGGTCGGGCGGCGACGGCGGCAGGGCCAGCCACACCGCGACCCCGGCCAGCAGGGCCAGCAGCCAGGACAGCAGGACCCGCTGTCGCGCCGCCTGCAGCGCCTTCGCGCGGATCCCGGCCAGCTGCTCGGCCGGCAGGAAGTCCCGCAGCTGCGGCCACAGCGCAGGGCCGTCGAGCAGTTCGATGCGCTGCAGCGCGGCCACCGGGCGGGCGTCCTCGGTGATGCGGCCCTGGGTGACGAGGAAGCCGCCGGCGGCGCTCTTGAGTTCGATCGCGCGCGCCAGCTCGTTGACGGTCAGCCGGCCCAGCACGAAGGCGCTGCCGTGCTTGCACGAGAGCAGCCAGTGCTCGCCGTCGCGCTCGAGCACGTAGTCGCTGTCGCCGGAGGGATTCTCGGCGTCCACGGCGCGCGCGAAGCCGCGCCGCGCCAGCGCGTCGAGCACCATGTGGATGAAGGTGCGCCACGACACGCCGGACAGGGCCTTGATGCCCGCCTGCGTCTCGTCGCGGCGCAGCTGCACGCCGAGGAAGTGGGCCGTGGCCATGCCGCCGACCAGCAGCGACACGCCGATCGCGATCAGCCAGTTGGACATCGGTTACTTGGGCTCGGGAGGGCGCGCAAAAGGATAACGGAATCGCCCGGTTGCTCCGGGCCCGCAGGCGTGTGTTTCGCGCCCGTGGACGCGACCGCCGTCCCAGATGCGCGCGTGGACGCCAGCGGTCGCCGGTCTGTTCAGGCCGCGACCCCGTCGCCGAAGCGTTCGGCCAGCACGCGGCGGATCTCCGCCTCGATCGGCCCCTTCATCGCCGACAGCAGGAACCCGAGGTTGGCGGTGACGTGGACCTGCCGCGGCTCCAGCGCGATCCGGCCGGTCACGCCGGTGCGCGAGAAATGCAGCGTGTCCTCCTCCCAGTCGCAGGCCACGTCGAAGCGCGCCGACAGGCTCTGCGCCACCTGTTCGACGGCCTGGCGGGCCTGTTCCATCGGAAGCGAGTGCGAGTGGCGGATATCGATACCGGACATGGAGTGCGCCTGCAGGGGAGGATCGCCATTCTGCGCCGGGACGATGAACCGGGCCAAGCATCCGCGCGGTGCGCGCATGCTAGATTGCCGCGCCATGGAGTCCGTGAGATTGCGAATCGGCACCCAGCAGCGCGACGACCGTCCGCTGCCCGTCGGCGTGCACGGCATCGCGCGGACCGGTCCGGGCCGTATCGAAGTGGTGGAAGGCGGCGGCGACTGCCCGCTGCGCCTGTGCGTGGACCGGCGCGGTGTCTGGCTGAACGTCGACACGGGCGCGCCCGGCGTGCACGTGAACGGACGCCACGTCCGGCGCATGGCGATGCTGCGCGCCGGCGACGCGATCTATGTCGACGGCGTCGAACTGCGCCTGGTGTCGGCGCAGCCGGTGCAGGTGCCCCCTGTCGGGGAGGAAGCCGGCCCGGCGGAAGACATGCCGAACCTGCGCGTGGTGCTGCGCGGCGTCGGTGGCCGCTTCCACGGCCGCTGCTTCACCCTCGAGCGGCCGCGCCTGGTGGGCCGGCACGTCGACGCGGACATCCGCATCGACGATCCGGCTTTCGCCGACCGGCATGCGCGCCTGGAGCTGGTGGGCGAGCAGGTGGTGCTGCGCGACCTGGGGTCGGCCGAAGGCAGCGTGGTCAACGGCGAGGCCGTCCGCGATGCCTGGCTCGAAGCCGGCGACCAGGTGGTCTTCGACGGCCACCACCGCTTTGTCGTGGAAGCGCCGCGGCGCAGGCCGCGTGCCCCGGAGGAGGCCGCGACCGGGGCCGTGGCGGAGGAACTGCCCGCACCCGCGCAGGGTCGCGCCAGCCGGCTGCCTTGGCTGCTGCTCGCGGCGGCGGCGCTGGCGCTACTGCTGGCCGCGCTGTTCCTGTTCGGACAGGGCTGAGGCACCGTCCTTCCCTACCGCGGGGCGTGGCGCCGCGCGGGGAGGCGACGCGCCCGGCACCGGTCGCCTGACCCGTTTCCAGGCTCGCCATCCCAGCAGCACGGCCAGGATCGCGGCATAGAGCAGCGGCTCGCGGTAGTCGGATTTCACGATCCACCAGAAGTGCAGCACCGCCAGCACCCCGATCGCGTACACCAGCCGGTGCAACTGCCCCCAGCGGCGGCCCAGCCGGCGCATCCAGCCGCGGGTCGAGGTGATCGCCAAGGGGACCAGCAGCAGCCAGGCGGCGAAGCCGACGGTGATGTAGGGGCGCTTGACGATCTCCTCGAACACCAAGGTCCACCAGCCGCGCAGGTCCAGGACCAGGTAGGCGGCGAAGTGCAGGCTGGCGTAGGCGAAGGCGTACAGGCCCAGCATGCGCCGGAACTGCAGCAGTACCGGTCGGCCGGTGAGCTGGCGCAGCGGGCTGACCGCCAGGGTGAGCAGCAGCAGGCGCAGCGCCCACAGGCCGAGCGCGTGCTCGATCGCCGCGACCGGGTCCGGCCCCAGCGCGTCGATGTCGGCCTCGGTCCAGACCAGGCGGATGCGCCAGGCCAGCAGCGCCATCGGCGCCAGTGCCAGCGCGTGGAGCGCGGCCTTGGCGGCCACCACGCCGCGGTTCGAAACCGCCATCGTCCGCCCCGGCCTCAGGCGCGCCCGCGCAGGTTCAGTACCACCGCTTCAGGTCCATGCCCGCGTACAGCGACGCCACCTGGTCGCCATAGCCGTTGAACATGCGCGTGGGGATCCGGTCGGCGAACAGGCGGTTGCCGGTGCCGGCGATGCGGCGCTCGCTCTTCTGGCTCCAGCGGGGATGGTCGACCTCGGGATTGACGTTGCTGTAGAAGCCGTACTCGCGCGGCTGCAGCCGGTTCCAGGCGGTCGGCGGCATGCGTTCGGTGAAGCGGATTTCCACGATCGACTTGATGCTCTTGAAGCCGTACTTCCACGGCACCACCAGGCGCAGCGGCGCGCCGTTCTGCTGCGGCAGCGGCTTGCCGTACAGGCCGGTGGCCAGGAACGCCAGCGGATGCATGGCCTCGTCGATGCGCAGGCCCTCGCGGTAGGGCCAGTCGATCGACCGGAAGCGCAGGCCGGGCATCTGCGCCGGATCGGCCAGCGTGGTGAACGCGACGTACTTCGCCTTGGACGTGGGCTCGAAGCGGCGCAGCACCGGGGCCAGCGGCACGCCCAGCCATGGAATCACCATCGACCAGCCCTCGACGCAGCGCAGGCGGTAGATGCGTTCTTCCTCGGCAATGCCCTTGAGCAGGTCGTCGAGCGCGATGGTGCCGGCCCTGGCGCATTCGCCGGAAACGGCCACGCTCCAGGGCGAAGTGCGCAGCGTTTTCCGCGCGCGCGAAGGATCGGCCTTGTCGGTGCCGAACTCGTAGAAGTTGTTGTAGCTGGTGACGTCCTCGTAGCGCGTCTGCGCCTCGTCGGTGCGGAATCCCGAACGCGCCTGCGCGGGGGTGACCGTCGCGGTGGAGGGCGGGGCCTCCGCTTCAGCGCATCCGGCGAGCGACAGCAGCGGGGTGCCCGCGAGCGCGCCAAGCAGCCTGCGCCGGTCGCGATAGACGGTTTCATCGGTAACGTCGGACGCGGGGACCGCGAGCACGCTGCGCAGGGACATCGGTGGTTTCCTCCGTAAGCGTGGCTTGGACGCCCGATGGGTGGAAAAGTTGCGGACCGGGCGCAGGATTCGCTGTTGCGCTGCGGCATACTAGACCTCTTCATTCCACCGATCCGTGAAGCACGATGGCGCGCGCATACAACTTCAGCCCCGGTCCCGCGATGCTGCCTGAAGCGGTCCTGCGCCAGGCGCAGGCGGACATGCTCGAATGGGGCGGTGCAGGCGCCTCGATCGTGGAGATGAGCCATCGCGGGCCCGAGTTCCTGCAGGTGGCGCGCCAGGCGGAAGCCGACTTGCGCGAGCTGCTCGCGATCCCGGACGACTACGCCGTGCTGTTCCCGGCCGGCGGGGCGACCACGCAGCAGGCGCTGATCGCGCTCAATTTCGCCGACCCCGGCCAGCGCGTGGACTACGTGGTCAGCGGCCATTGGGGACGCACCGCGCTCAAGCAGCTGGTGTCGGTCGACGTGAACGTCGCCGCCAGCGGCGAGGCCGGTGGTTTCCGCGGCATCCCGGCGCGCGAGGAATGGCGCCTGTCCGACGATGCCGCCTATGTGCACATCACCGCCAACGAGACCATCCACGGCGTGGAGTTCCGGCCCGCGTGGGGCCATGTGCCGCCGGAGACCGGCAAGGTGCCCCTGTTCGCCGATTTCAGCTCCAGCATCGCCTCCGAGCCGATCGACGTATCGAAGTACGGCCTGATCTACGCCGGCGCGCAGAAGAACCTCGGCCCGGTCGGGATCAGCGTGGTGATCGTGCGCCGCGACCTGCTCGAGCGGGCCGGCCAGCCGCGCGCGGACATCTTCGACTACCGCTCCCAGCTCAAGGGCGAGTCGATGCTCAACACGCCGCCGACCTGGAACTGGTATGTGCTGGGGCTGACGGTGCGCTGGATGCTGGACGAAGGCGGCACCGCCGAGTTCGACCGCCGCAGCGACGAGAAGGCGCGGCTGCTGTATGCGGCCATTGACGGTTCGGGCGGCTTCTATCGCAACGACGTCGATGCGAGCGTGCGCTCGCGCATGAACGTGCCTTTCTTCCTGGTCGATCAGGCGTTGGACGCGGCGTTCCTCGACGGTGCGCGCGAGGCCGGGCTGATCGGGCTCAAGGGCCACCGCGTGCTCGGCGGCATGCGCGCCTCGCTCTACAACCCGATGCCGGTGGCCGGCGTGCAGGCCCTGGCCGACTACATGCGGGAGTTCCAGAAGCGCCATGGCTGAGCGCAGCAAGCGTACGCGGACGCCTTCCGCGACCGCCAAGAATCCCGCCAAGGTGAAGGCCAGGGCCGTTGCAGGCAAAGTGGCGCGCGAGGGTGCGGGGAAGGCCGCCGAGCCTGCGCCGCAGGCAGCGGTGGCCGCGCAGGCCTCGGCGCGCACGCGCGGCGAGATGGCGCGGCAGGCCACGCCCGACCTGGCCGCGGTGCGCGCCCAGATCGACGGCATCGACCGCCAGATCCAGGCCCTGATCGCCGAGCGCGCGCTGTGGGCGCACCAGGTCGGCAAGGCCAAGGGCAAGCTGGCCGCGGCGATCGACTACTACCGCCCCGAGCGCGAGGCCCAGGTGCTGCGCCGGGTCGTGGACCGCAACGACGGCCCGCTCAGCGACGAGGTGCTGGTGCGCCTGTTCCGCGAGATCATGTCGGCCTGCCTCGCCCAGCAGGAGCCGCTGAAGATCGGCTACCTCGGGCCGGAAGGCACGTTCTCGCAGCAGGCGGTGCACAAGCACTTCGGCCATTCGGCCAAGGGCCTGCCGCTGGTCAGCATCGAGGAGGTGTTCGACGAAGTGGCCGCGGGCAGCGCCGACTTCGGCGTGGTGCCGGTGGAGAACTCGGGCCAGGGCACGATCCAGTCCACGCTCGACATGTTCCTGACCTCGCCGTTGAAGATCTGCGGCGAGGTCGAGCTGCGCGTGCACCAGTACCTGCTCTCGCGCACTGGCCACATCGAGGACATCGAGCGGGTCTACTCGCACGGCATGTCGCTGGCGCAGTGCAAGAACTGGTTGCGGCAGAACCTGCCGGGCGTGCACAAGGAAGCGGTGTCGAGTAACGCCGAGGCGGTGCGCCGCGCCAAGAAATCCGACGATGCCGCGGCGATCGCGGGGGAGAACGCCGCGCACGTCTACGGCATGAAGGTGGTGGCCGGCCCGATCGAGGACCGCAACGACAACACCACGCGCTTCCTGGTGATCGGCCGTGCCTCGTTCCCGCCGTCCGGCAACGACCGCACCTCGCTGATGGTGTCGATCCGCGACCAGCCCGGTGCGCTCTACCGCATCCTCGAGCCGCTTGCGCGACGCGACATCAGCATGAACCGGATCGAGTCGCGGCCTGCCCACGGCGCGCTGTGGCAGTACGCGTTCTTCATCGACGTCGCCGGCCATGCCGACGAATCGCCGCTGAAGGACGCACTGGCCGAGATCGACGACTTCGCCGGGGACGTGCGCGTGCTCGGCTCGTATCCGGTCGCGGTGCCCTGAGGAGACGCTGGTGCTCGCCGGCACCCGCCGGCGACGGGGTGGCGCGCGTTCGCGATGCGTCGCCATGGATTGAGCTGCAGATGCCTGGAGACGAGACGCGATGAGCAGCGGTACGGGGATGGACTGGATCGCATCGAAGGGCGGGCCGCTGCGCGGCGAGCTCACGGTGCCGGGCGACAAGTCGGTCTCGCACCGCGCGATCATGCTCGCCTCGCTGGCCGACGGCGTGTCGCGCATCGACGGTTTCCTGGAGGGCGAGGACGCGCGCGCCACGGAAGCGATCTTCCGCCGCATGGGCGTCCGCATCGACACGCCGCAGCCGGGCAGCCGCGTCGTGCACGGCGTCGGCATCGACGGCCTGCGCGCGCCCGACGGCCCGCTCGACTGCGGCAACGCCGGCACCGGCATGCGCCTGCTCGCCGGGCTGCTGGCCGGCCAGCCGTTCGACACGGTGCTGGTCGGCGATGCCTCGCTGTCCAAACGCCCGATGCGCCGCGTGACCCTGCCGCTGGCGAGGATGGGCGCGCGCATCGACACCGGCGAAGGCGGCGTGCCGCCATTGCGCATCCATGGTGGCAGCGCGCTGGCCGGTATCGACATCGAGACCGAGGTCGCCAGCGCGCAGGTGAAGTCGGCGCTGCTGCTGGCTGGCCTGTATGCGCGCGGCGCCACCACCGTGCGCGAGCCGCATCCGACCCGCGACTACACCGAACGCATGCTGCAGGCGCTGGGCTGGCCGATCGAGTTCTCGCCCGGCCACGCGCGGCTGGAGGGCGGCCATCGCCTGGCTGCGCGCGACATCGTCGTGCCGGCCGATTTCTCTTCGGCCGCATTCTTCATCGTGGCCGCCAGCCTGGTGCCCGGCTCGGAGCTGACGCTGCGGCGCGTGGGCGTGAATCCGCGCCGGACGGGCCTGCTGCACGTGCTGCGGCTGATGGGCGCGGACATCACCGAAACGCCCGCGGGCGAGCAGGGCGGCGAGCCGGTCAGCGACCTGCGGGTGCGCCACGCGCCGCTCCGCGGCATCGAAGTGCCCGAGGAACACGTCGCCGACATGATCGACGAGTTCCCCGCGCTGTTCGTCGCCGCCGCCTGCGCACAGGGCACGACCGTGGTGCGCGGCGCGGCCGAGCTGCGGGTGAAGGAATCCGATCGCATCGCCACCATGGCCACGGGCCTGCGGGCCATCGGCGCGTCGATCGAGGAGACGCCCGATGGCGCCATCATCCACGGCGGCGATGGCTTCGACGGCGGCGGCGTCGAAAGCCATGGCGACCACCGCATCGCCATGTCGTTCGCGGTGGCCGCGCAGCTGTCGCGGGGCGAGGTCCGCGTCGGCGATATCGCGAACGTCGCGACCTCGTTCCCCGGATTCGAGTCGCTGGCCGCAGGCGCGGGATTCGGCCTGCGGGCAGCCTAGGCCGGGGCGCGGCGCATCAGCTGCGCCGCGCTGCCCGGATCACTGCTGTTCCGCGCGGAACTCCACCGGCACCTGCACGGTCGAGGCGACCGCCTTGCCGTCGCGCATCGCCGGCTGGAAGGTCCAGTCGCGGACGGCGCGCTGGGCGGCGCGATCGAGATCGCGCGAGCCGCTACGCTCGGCGATCTGCACGTCGGTGGGCTTGCCGTCCGCGCCGACGTCCACGCGCAGCAGCACCCGTCCTTCCTCGCCCGCACGCAGGGCGGCGGCCGGGTAATCGGGCTGCACCGGATTGACCGGTTGCGCCGCGCGCTCACGCGGCGCGGCAGGCGCGACGCGCTCGGGCGCGGGCCGCTCGCGGCTGGCCGGCTCGGTGGAGACCGGGGATTCGGACGGCACCGGGGTGGTTTCGCCGATGACAGGCGCGGCGGCATCCCGCGTGCCGCGCCCGACGAAGTACCAGACCGCCGCGATGATCGCCAGCAGCACCAGGATCCAGAGCAACGGGTTCGCGCGCCGCGGCGGGACGCGCCCGTCGGCGTGCGCCGGCGCAACGCGGTCGTGCGTGATGGGGTCGGACATGGACAGGGTCTCCGTCGGTTGACGCGGCCAAAATTCCACGCGCCCCGTGCAGGCGGCGTCGCATCGCCGTCAAGAACGGGTGAGCGTCAGCGTGGCGCGTCGAAGCGGATGCTCTGTTGCACGGTTCCGGGGACGGCGACGCCGTCGCGCATCGCCGGCTCGAAGCGCCAGCGGCGGACGGCCCGGATCGCGGCCTGGTCGAGTGCGCGATGGCGGCTGCTGCTGGCCACCTCGATCCGGTCCGGACGCCCGTCTGCACCCACCTCGATCCGCAACACCACCTCGCCGGACAGCCCCGCACGCAGCGCCGCCGCCGGATACTCGGGAGCCGGAGACGACACCAGGCGCGGTTGGCTCGATGCCGTCCCCGTCACGGGAGCCGGCGCGGGCTGGGGCGGCTGCGCGGCGGTTGCGGCCGCCGGCGTGCCGTGCTGGTCGATGCGCGGGGCTTGCGCAGGCGGGGGCTGGTCGGTCTCCATGCCGCTGGCGGCGCTCTCGCCGGCTGGCAGCGGCGCCGGCAGGGGATCGAAGACCTGGCCGGGCACGCTGCCGGGCTCGCCGCCGGCGCGGTAGAACTCGAACTCGTCGCGCTTGCCCGACAGCACCAGGGCGAACAGCAGCAATCCGGCCAGCACGGCGCCAGCCACCAGCCACCAGGCGCGGCCGGCCGGCAGATAGCGGGCGATGCCGCGGGAGGCGGGGGCGGAAGTGGGGGTCATGGGCTCACGGACTGGCGTTGCATGCGCCCGATTCTGGCACAGCATCGCGAAGCAGGCCGTGCGCGCCGGGGCAGGGTGCGCGCATCTCGGCGATAATCCGTGGCCCACACGCCCGCCGTCCCCGCCATGCTCGATCCCAACCTGCTTCGCAATCATCTTGCCGACACCGCCGAGCGCCTGCGCGAGGCGCGCGGCTTCGAGCTTCCGGTCGAGCGGCTGCAGTCGCTGGAAGCCGAGCGCAAGCAGATCCAGGTGCGCACCCAGGAGCTGCAGAACCTGCGCAACACCCGCAGCAAGGCGATCGGCCAGGCCAAGGCCAAGGGCGAGGACGTGGCGCCGCTGCTGGCCGAGGTGGCCGGACTTGGCGATGAGCTCAAGGCCAGCGAGGCGCGCCTGGACGGGATCCGCGCCGAGCTCGAGGCGATCTCGCTGGGCCTGCCCAACCTGCCCGATCCCTCCGTGCCGCCGGGCGCGGACGAGTCGCAGAACGTCGAGCAGCACCGCTGGGGCACGCCGCGCGCGTTCGACTTCGAGGTCAGGGACCATGTCGAACTCGGCGCCCGCCACGGCTGGCTCGACGGCGACACCGCCGCCAAGCTTTCCGGCGCGCGCTTCACCGTGCTGCGCGGGCAGCTGGCGCGCCTGCACCGCGCGCTCGCGCAGTTCATGCTCGACCTGCACACCGGCGAACACGGCTACGAGGAGACCAACGTCCCGGTCATCGTCAACGCCGACAGCCTCTACGGCACCGGACAGCTGCCGAAGTTCGAGGAGGACATGTTCGCCACCCAGCTCGGCGACAGTCGCCGCTACCTGATCTCGACTTCCGAGATCTCGCTGACCAATACGGTCCGCGACGACATCGTCGAGGCCGATCGCCTGCCGCTGCGCATGACCGCGCATTCGCTGTGCTTCCGCTCCGAGGCCGGCAGCGGCGGACGCGACGTGCGCGGCATGATCCGCCAGCACCAGTTCGAGAAGGTGGAGCTGGTGTCGATCGCGCCGCCGGAGCAGAGTGACGCCGAACTCGAGCGCATGACCCGCGCCGCCGAGACCGTACTGGAGCGGCTGGGCCTGCCGTACCGGCGCATGCTGCTGTGCTCTGGCGACATGGGCTTCGCCGCGCGCAAGACCTACGACCTCGAAGTCTGGCTGCCATCGCAGCAGACCTGGCGCGAAATCTCCTCATGCTCGAACTGCGGCGACTTCCAGGCGCGCCGCATGCAGGCGCGCTGGCGCAACCCGGCCACGGGCAAGCCCGAACCGGTGCATACGCTCAACGGATCGGGCACGGCGGTCGGCCGTGCCCTGATCGCGGTGATGGAGAACTACCAGCAGGCCGACGGTTCGATCGTCGTGCCCGAAGCGCTGCGGCCCTATATGGGCGGGGCCGAGCGCATCGCCTGAGCCTCAGGCCACCCGGGCCAGGGGCTCGGGGAGCGACGCCAGGGCGGCGCCGATCGCCGCCTCGCGGTGCGCGGGCGACAGGCCGACGCCATCGGCCCGCACCGACTCGATGTCGGTAATGCCCATGAACCCGAACACCTGGCGCAGGTAGGGTTCGACGAAGTCGGTCGGCTGCCCCTGGTGCGGGCCGCCGGCCGCCAGCGCCAGCACCAGTCGCTTGCCGCCAGCCAGCCCGACCGGCCCGGACTCGGTGTAGCGGAACGTGCGGCCCGCCACCGCGATGCGGTCGATCCAGGCCTTGAGGGACGAGGGCAGGCTGAAGTTGTACATCGGTGCGCCGATTACCACGACGTCGGCAGCCAGGAACTGCTCCAGCGCGGCCTCGCCGCGGGCGGCGCCGATCTGGTCGCGGCCGGCCAGGACGTCGCCGGACAGATGGGGGAGAGGATCGCGATCGAGGTCCCGGACCTGGACTTCCAGGCCAGGCACCTGCTGGCGCCATCGTGCGACGATGGCGGCGGTAAGCTGGCGGGTGACGGAGTTGTCGGCCAGCACGCTGGCGTCGATCTGCAGCAGTTTCATAGGGGTCCGCTCATGGATTGCACTGAGGGATCCACCTTAATTCGTTGCATTGGTGGAATAAACGAGGTTTAATGCCACGCATTGTTCCAAATAGGAGATTCCCGTGCAGGATCTGAACGATCTGTACTACTTCGCGATGGTGGTGGACCACGGCGGGTTCGCTGCCGCCGAGCGGGCGCTGGGAATCCCCAAATCGCGCCTGAGCCGGCGCATCAGCCAGCTCGAGAACGACCTCGGCGTGCGGCTCCTGCAGCGGTCCACCCGCCGATTCGCCGTGACCGACGTCGGCCAGAGCGTGCACCGCCACGCCCAGTCGATGCTCGCCGAGGCCACCGCCGCGCGCGAAGTCGTGGACCGGCTCAGCGCCGAGCCGCGCGGCGTGGTCAAGGCCAGCGTGCCGGTGGGCGTGGCGCAGCAGTTGATGCCGAAGCTGCTGCCCGAATTCCTGGCCCGCTACCCGGAGGTGCGCGTGCAGATGCACGTCAGCAACCGCCGCGTCGACGTGATCAACGAGGGTTTCGACGTGGCGATCCGCGTGCGCACGCGCTTCGACGACGACGGCAGCCTGGTAATGCGCAGCTTCGGACAGATCCAGGAGCTGCTGGTGGCCAGCCCGGCCTACCTCGATCGCGCCGGACGCCCGAAGGTGCCGGAAGATCTCGCCGGGCACACCACCATGAGCATGGGCGAGGAGGAAGGCCGCCAGCGCTGGGAACTGCAGGGTCGGGACGGCGAGGTGCGGCGCGTCGACCTCAAGCCGCGCGTCGCCGGTTTCGACTTCCCGATGCTGATGGCGCTGGCCAGGCAGGGCCTCGGCGTGACCATGCTGCCCGAGACGATGTGCGCCGAGGCCGTGCGCAGCGGCGAGCTCGAGGTGGTGCTGCCGGACTGGCGCCTGCCGATGGGCGTCGCGCACGCGGTGTTCGCCTCGCGCCGCGGCATGCTGCCGGCGGTGCGCGTGTTCATCGACTACCTTGCCGAGAAGCTGCCGCCGCTGATCGAGGAATCCAGCCTCAACTGCCGCAACTGCGGCAAGGACGAGGAGCTGCCGGCCCCGGCCGCGTCGCCCCGCCGCGCGGCCGGCAACGCCGGGGCGCGTGCGACAATGCGCTGAGCGCACGCCGGCATTCCCGCGCGGGGGAGGTCATTGCCGACCCCGCCTGCGGCGCAGCCGCTGGTCAAACCGCCGAAGACGGCGCGCCAGCGCCGTGGCAGGATACGGCGCGACATCGGAGAGATGGCCGAGTGGTTTAAGGCAGCGGTCTTGAAAACCGCCGAAGGGTCAAACCTTCCGTGGGTTCGAATCCCACTCTCTCCGCCATCACCGCACGGCGATGTCGAAATGGCACACGTCCTCCCGCGTGCCCAGCTTCGAGTACAGCGCCATCGCCGGGGCGTCCGGCGGATCGGCCTGCACATAGACCACCCAGGCCCCGCGATCGCGCGCGATCGCGCGCAGCGCGTCGATCAGGCGCGTGGCGATGCCGCGCCGCCGCCAGGCCTCGTCCACGGCGAGGTCGTAGATCTAGATCTCGCTGCGCGCCTGCTCGAACTTGGGCAGCTCGCAGGCGGCGAGGCCGCCGACGACCGCATCGCCGGCCATGGCGGCCAGCGCGATGAATTGCGGCCCGGCGAGCAGGCGTTCCAGGTAGGCATCGTCGGGCTGAGCGCCGGTGTACTCGTCGAGCATGTCGAACGCGCGGCCCATCATCGCCAGCATCGATCGCATGGGGCCGGTGTCGCTTGCGGCAAGACGCTGGATGCCGGTGTCGGTCGCGGGCATGCGTCCTCCGGTTTTGCCGGGCAATGCGCCGACATACGGTCGCATGGGCCGGCGTCCGGCTTGCGCGTGCTCGGCGCATGGCGCTAGCCTCGCGCAAGCAGTTGTGGTCACGCAAGGGGAACAGGGATGACGATCCGTGTGTTCATGGTCGACGACCATGCACTGGTCCGCGCTGGGATGCGCATGATTCTTTCAGGCGAAACCGACATCGAGGTGGTCGGCGAGGCGGAGAGCGGGGAAGCCGCGCTGCCGCTGATCCGCAAGCTCAAACCCGACGTGGTGCTTTGCGACCTGCACCTGCCCGGCGTCAGCGGGCTCGAGGTTACCGAGCGCCTGGTCAAGGGCGGTCACGCCAGGGTGATCGTGGTGTCGGTGCTGGAGGACGGCCCGATGCCGCGCAAGCTGATCGAGGCGGGCGCGTCGGGCTATGTCGGCAAGGCCGGCGATTCGGCCGAGCTGGTGCGGGCCGTGCGCGATGTCGCGCGCGGGAAGCGCTTCCTCGCCAACGGCATCGCGCAGAAAATGGCCCTGTCGGGCCTCGGCGGGGATGCTTCGCCCTTCGACGAGCTGTCGCCGCGCGAGCTGGAGACCGCGATGCTGCTGGTGCAGGGGCTGCGCCAGGAAGAAATCGCGCGCAGGCTCAACCTCAGCCCGAAGACGATCAACACGCACAAGTCGCGGCTGTTCGCCAAGCTCGGCATCGACGACAGCATTGCGCTGGCGCGGATGGCCAGCCAGTACGGACTGGTCGATCCCTCGCAGGTGATCTGACACCTGCGAGGGCGACCGGGGCGCGGTCAGGCGCTGCGGTTTTCGCCGGATTCTTCCTTGTCCGCATCCTGCGCGGTGGCATCGTCGAGCGACCGCGCGGCTTCGTCGGCCGGCGATGCGTCATCGACCGCCAGCGGCGCCTGCGGCGGCGCGTCGAACAGGCCGGGGGCGCGTTCGTCGACGGCGGGCGCCTGCTCTGCGGCGGGCGCCGCGGCCTGCGCCGGTTCGACGGCCGCGGCTGCAGCCTGCGCGTGGCCGACAGCGGTGGAGCCTGCTTCCGACACCTCGTCCACCGGCGCGACGGCCTGCGCCACGAACGCGGGTTCGGACTCGGGCGCGACAGCGGACGCCGCGTCGTCGGCGACGCCGGCCGCTTCCGGTTCCGGCGACGCGGTGCCGATGGCCACCTGTTCCGGCACGGGATCCGCGTCGGCGACGGCAGCGGCAGGCGCTGCTTCTTCGGCCGGCGTGGCCGGCTCGACAGCCGCTTCGGCGGGCTGCACTGCAACCGGTTCCCGCGCCTGCGGTGCGGCCGGCTGCGCTTCCACGGGCGTCGCTTCGACCGCGGGCGCTGCGATGGCCGGCGCTTCGGCGCGCGGTACCGCGTTCGCCACGATCGCTGCCTCCCGGGCTGGCTGCTGCGCGGGCGCGCCGGGCTCGTCGAACTCGAACTCCGGCTGGGTACGCTGGGGCAGCGACGCCACCGGCGCCTCGGCCTCGTCCTCGCCATCGTCGCCATCCTGCGCGAGATCGTCGTTCAGGCCTTCGGCCATGCCGGCGCCTTCGCCCGCGCCGCGACGCCGACGGCGTCCGCCGCGACGGCCCCGGCGGCGACGGCCGCCGGTTCCATCCTCTCCCGCGGCGCCCTGTTCGCCGTTCGCGGGATTGGCATCCTCGCCCTGCACCGTGGCCACGCCGGCCTCGTCGGACGAGACCGCCTGCGCGGGGATCGCCGCGGCCGCAGCCGCCGCGACCACGGCGGGTGCCGCCGCGACTTCTGGTTTCGGCTCGTGCACCGCGGTTTCCACCGCCGGCGCCGCCACCGTTTTCAGCGGAACCTCGGCCTCGACGGGCTCGGCCGCCCTGGGCTGCTGCTGCCGCGGCTGCTTGGGCTTCTTCGGCGGCTGTGGCTGCTGCGACTGCGGCCGGGCCTGGTCGCCCTGCGCGGGCTTGGCCTGCTGCTGGCCGCGGGCCGGCTGCTGCTGGCGCGCCTCCTTCTGCTGGCCCTGGCCCTGGCCGTTGCCATCGCGGCGGGCGGACTTGCCCTGCCGCTGGTCGCGGTCGCGACGGCCCCGTTCGCCGCGCTCTCCGCGCTCACGATTGCCACGCTCGCCGCGTTCGCCGCGCTGGGCCGGCTGGGACGGGCGCGCAGTTTCCTGCGCGGCGGGCGCTTCGCCGACGAACACCCGGCGCAGCCAGCCCAGCACGCCGCCGGTCGCAACCGGGGTGGCGACCGCGGCGGGGGCGGGCGCAGGCGCAGCGGCGGGGGCGGGCGCCGGTTCCGGCTGCGGTTCGCGCACGGGCGCCGGCTGGGCCGGACGCACGTTGGTCACGGCCGGTGCCGGGATGTTGAGGTTGTTCTTGTTCAGCGCGATGGTGGCGACCCGGCGCGGGGTGCCGCGCTGGTAGCTGGGACGGCTGCTTTCCTCGCCGAGTTCGTTCTCGCGCAGGCGCGTGACCTCGTAGTGCGGCGTGTGCAGCTGCTCGTCGGCCACGATCACGATCGGCGCGTCGTGGCGCTTCTCGATCTCGGCCAGCGCGCTGCGCTTCTCGTTGAGCAGGAAGTTGGCGATGTCCACCGGCGCCTGCACCAGGACCTGGCCGGTGTTGTCCTTCATCGCGTGCTCCTCGGCAACGCGGATGATCGACAGCGACAGCGACTCGATGCTGCGCATGCGGCCGTGGCCCTCGCAGCGCGGGCAGACGATCTGGCTGGATTCCCCGAGCGACGCGCGCAGGCGCTGGCGGCTCATCTCCAGCAGGCCGAACTTGGAGATCCGGCCGAGCTGCACGCGCGCGCGGTCGTACTTGAGCGCGTTCTGCAGCCTGCCCTCGACCTCGCGCTGGTGCTTGCCCGAGTCCATGTCGATGAAGTCGATCACCACCAGGCCGCCCAGGTCGCGCAGGCGCATCTGGCGCGCGACCTCCTCGGCCGCCTCCAGGTTGGTGTTGAACGCGGTGGTCTCGATGTCGCTGCCCTTGGTGGCGCGCGCCGAGTTCACGTCGATCGCGGTCAGGGCCTCGGTCTGGTCGATGACCAGGGCGCCGCCGGAGGGCAGGCGCACGGTGCGCTCGTAGGCGCTCTCGATCTGCGACTCGATCTGGTAGCGGTTGAACAGCGGGACGTCGTCGGTGTAGTGCTTGAGCTTGCGCAGGTTGTGCGGCATCACCTGCTCGACGAACTCCTTCGCCTCCTGGTACATCTCAGGCGTGTCGACCAGGATCTCGCCGATGTCGGCGCGCATGTAGTCGCGAAGCGCCCGGGTGATCAGGCGCGACTCCTGGTAGATCAGGAACGGCGAGGGCTTGCTCAGCGCGGCCTCGGCGATCGCGCGCCAGATCGAGAGCAGGTAGTCCAGGTCCCACTGCAGCTCTTCGGCGTCGCGGCCGACGCCGGCGGTGCGGATGATCACCCCCATGTCCTCGGGGATGGTCAACGCATCCATGGCCTTCTTCAGCTCGGCCCGGTCGTCGCCCTCGATCCGGCGCGAGACGCCGCCGGCGGTGGGCGAGTTCGGCATCAGCACCATGTAGCGGCCGGCCAGCGAGATGAACGTGGTCAGGGCCGCGCCCTTGTTGCCGCGCTCTTCCTTGTCGACCTGGACCACGACTTCCTGGCCTTCGCGCAGGAGCTCCTTGATGTTGCCGGAGCGATGGTCGGCGCCCGCCTGGAAGTAGTCGCGCGAGACTTCCTTGAGCGGCAGGAAGCCGTGGCGGTCGGCGCCGTATTCGACGAAGGCCGCTTCGAGGGAGGGCTCGAGCCGGGTGATGCGGCCCTTGTAGATGTTGGACTTCTTCTGTTCGCGGGACGGCTGTTCGATGTCGATGTCGTACAGGGTCTGGCCGTCGACGATCGCCACGCGCAGTTCTTCGGCCTGCGTGGCGTTGATGAGCATTCGCTTCATGTTTGCGTTTCCTCGCGCTTGCCGCTGCCGCGCTCTTGCGAGCGTGGGCAGGCGCGCGGAACGCCGGGGCGTTTCGCCTGGAGCTTCGGTTGGCCGCCAGCCGCGCAAGCGCAGCGGCGATCCCGGGTTTCCAGCGCTACGACACCACGGCGGACCGCGGGAGCGCTTCAAATCAAGAGTGTTACGGGGCCGGCGGCGCTTCGCGCCGGCCTTTCGGGCCGGCGCTCGCGCCGCACGGGACATGTTCAGCACCGCCGCCTTGGCAACGGGCGATATCCGGGACTGCCGTCCAGCCGCTAACATGGCCGCCCCGAGGGCGGTGGCCGCGTGCTGGCACGGACCTCGCGGAAGGCGGGCTTTCGACCCGTGATCTTCCAGCGAAATCAGCACCTTATCTCGCCCGCCGAGTGTATCAGATAAAGCCCGAGAATGAATGACGCCCGGTTACCCCCCAGCGGCGGCGTGCACATCGTCGCCGTCGACGCCGAGCGCGCCGGCCAGCGCCTCGACAACTTCCTGCTGTCGCAGCTGAAAGGCGCGCCCAAGTCGCTGGTCTACAAGATCGTGCGCAGCGGCCAGGTCCGGGTGAACGGCGGCAGGGCCAAGCCCGAGACCCGGCTCGAGGCCGGCGACCAGGTGCGGGTGCCGCCGGTCCGTCTCGCCGAGCCGGGAGACAAAGGCGCCCCGGCCAAGGGATTGCTGGAGGCCATGGCGGCCAGCATCGTGTTCGAGGACGCCCGCTTGCTGGCGATCAGCAAGCCCTCCGGCGTGGCCAGCCACGGCGGCAGCGGGGTGAACTTCGGCGTGATCGAGACCCTGCGCGCCCTGCGGCCCGGCCAGGAGCTGGAGCTGGTGCACCGGCTCGACCGCGATACCTCCGGGCTGATGGTCATCGCCAAGAAGCGCTCGGCCCTGCGCGAGCTGCAGGCCCTGCTGCGCGAGGACCCGGCGATCCAGGCCAAGGGCATCGAAAAGCGATACCTGGCCCTGCTGGTCGGGCGCATGCCCGACGGGGTGATGAGCGTGGACGCCCCGCTGCACGTGGGCTTGCGCCAGGGCGGCGAGCGCCACGTCCAGGTCAATCCCGAGGGCAAGCCCTCGCTGAGCCACTACCGGGTGCTGGAACGCCGCGGCGGGCATTCCTATTGCGAGGTGCGCATCGAAACCGGGCGCACCCACCAGATCCGCGTGCACGCCCAGCACATCGGCCACCCGGTGGCCGGCGACGACAAGTACGGCGAGCCGGAGGTCAACCGCCGCCTGCGCGACCAGCTCGGCCTGCGCAGGCTGTTCCTGCATGCCGCCTCGCTGGAGTTCGCCCTCGACGGCGGCCGGGTGCCCTATGTGCTCAATGCGCCGCTGGCGCCGGAACTGGTCGAGGTGCTCGACCGGCTGGGCTAGGGGCGCCGGCACCACGCCGCGACAACGGCCGGGGCGCTGTAATGCGGGCATGGATGCGCACGACTCCGAGCGACCTGGCCGGCCCGGCGCGATGCCGCCGGCGACGGTCTGGACCATCGGCCACTCGACGCGGACCTGGGAGGAGTTCCTGGCGCTGTTGGCCGAATCCGGTATCGGGGCGATCGCCGACGTGCGGCGCTATCCGGGCTCGCGCCGTTATCCATGGTTCGCCAGCGAAGCGATGGCCGAGGCGCTGCCGGCCGCCGGCTTCGACTATCTCTGGATCCCGCAGCTGGGCGGGCGGCGCAAGGCGCGGCCCGGCTCGCCGAACGGCGCCTGGCGCAACGCCGCCTTCCGAGGCTACGCCGACCACCTGCCCAGTGCCGAATTCGCGGACGGGCTGGCGCGGGTGCTGGAGAGCGCCGCCGGCCGGCCGACCGCGCTGATGTGCGCCGAGGCGGTGTGGTGGCGCTGCCATCGGCGCCTGGTCAGCGACGTGCTCGTCCACCGCGGCCACCCGGTGATGCATATCCTCGGGCCGGGACAGCGCCAGCCGCATGTGCTGCATCCGGACGCGCGGCCGCAAGGGAACCTGCTGGTGTATCCGCCGGCGCAGGGTGGCTTGTTCGGCGAAGGTGGGGATTGAGCGGCGCAGCGGCCTCGAAAGGGCGTCCTCCGTCCCGCATGGCCCAGCCGGGCGCCGGGCGGGCCGTGGAAGCCGGCTGCAACACGATCCCGATGGCTGCGGGCAGGCCGCAGGCCTGCGCCGCTCAGCGCTTGCGCACGGCGCCCCGCACGGAGACGTGCAGGCTGCCCGGCACGTGCCAGCGCCAGGGATAGTCGACCGCCCGGCTGATGCCGATCCGCGGACCCACCACCGGGTCGTCCGGTGGCGGCGTGCCGTCGCTGACGATGGCGATGCCGCCCGTCCCGGTCACCAGGTCGGCGCCGTCGAGTTTGCGGGTGATGCCGAAGGCCTGCGAGAGCTTGCCCGGGCCGCTGGCCAGGTCCCGGTCGCGGCGCGCGGCGGGGCGCAGCCGGCGCATCTGATCGACGCCAAGCATCGGCTCCGCCGCGCGCAGCAGCACGCCCAGGCCGTCGCCGACCTCGCCGCAGACGGCGTTGCTGCCCCAGTGCATGCCGTAGGTGAAGTAGACATACAGGTGTCCCGCCTCGCCGAACATGGTGGCGTTGCGCGCGGTCATGCCGCGGAACGAATGCGCGGCCGGATCCTCGCTGCCCGCGTATGCTTCGACCTCGACGATGCGCGCGGCGCGGCCGTCGTCGCGCAGCAGGATCTTGTTCAACAGATCGGGTGCGACCTCGGCCGGATGGCGCCGGTAGAAGCTGCGCGGCAGCCGGGTCCAGTGGGGCGGGGTGGCCAGCGCCGTATCCAGGGCCTGCTCCTGTCGAACGATCGCGCGCATGATGCCGCAGCAGGCGCAAGCGGCCGTCAACGCGCGCTGCGGACGACGCGGGCGCATCGCGCACGAGGCTTCGCGACGGGCCGGGCACATCGCCCTCGCGATACCGCGCGGCCGCGCCGCCCGGCTCCGGTTGCATCGGATGCCACAGACCCCTTGCCTGCCGGCCACCGGGATCACTAGAATATGCGGCTCACCTGTCGGGGTGTAGCTCAGCCTGGTAGAGCGCTACGTTCGGGACGTAGAAGTCGCAGGTTCAAATCCTGTCTCCCCGACCATCGATTCAAGCGGAAAGGCCACCGGAAGCGGTGGCCTTTTCCGTTTCCGGGTCCTGCGATCCGCGTTGCGCACCGGCATCGCATGGCGTGGATGCCGCGGCGTCCATACTGCGCTCGGGTCGACCCACAGGACGCGATGAGCGCTCTTCCCGAAGGACACGCGCCGCAGGCGCGCAGCCGACGCCTGGCCTGGCTGGACGCACGGCTGGCCCTGCTGCGCTCGACGCATCGCGTGGCCCTGGGCTGCACCGTCGTGGCGGGCTGGCTGCTGCTGCCCCAGGCCTGGTCCGTTGCGACGATCGCGCAGGCGGTGCTGGTGGAACGCCGGCCGCCGATGGACATCGCCTGGGTCTTCGTCCTGCTGCTGGCAGCGATGCTGGGCAGGGCCGCGCTGCTGCGGCTTGCCGCCGGCAGCGCGGCGGAAGTCGCCGAAGCGGTCAAGCTGCAGCTGCGCGGCGAACTCGCTGCGCGGGCGCTGGCGCAAGGTCCGCTGTGGCTGCGCGGGCGGCGCAAGGGCGCGCTGGTGGAACTGTCGACGACCCAGGTCGAGGCGCTCGACGGCTACTACGCCGGTTATCTGCCGGCGCGCGCGGAAGTGGCGCTGGTGCCGCTGGCACTGCTGGCCGCGGTGTTCGCCGCCGACTGGCTGGCGGGCCTGCTCCTGCTGCTGGCCGCACCGCTGGTGCCGCTATTCCAGATGCTGGTGGGCTGGGGTGCGGAGGCGGCGGGGCGCGGCCAGTTGCTGGCGCTGGCGCGGGCCAGCGCGCATTTCGGCGACCGCCTGCGCGGCCTGGACCTGGTGCGCGTGCACGGCAGCGGCGAGGCCGAACTGGCCCGTGCCGCCGCGGCGGCCGACGAGGTGCGCGACCGCAGCATGCACGTGCTGCGCATCGCCTTCCTGTCCTCGGCCGTGCTCGAGTTCTTCGCATCGGTCAGCGTGGCCTTGGTGGCGATGTACTTCGGCTTCCGCTATCTCGGCCTGGTCGAGATCGGTCCGCCGCTGCCAGCAGGCCTGCTGTGGACCGGCCTGTTCTGCCTGCTGCTGGCCCCGGACTACTTCGGCCCGCTGCGGCGGCTGGCCGCGCACTACCACGACCGCGCGAATGCGCTGGCGGCGGCCGGCCTGATCGAGGAGGCGCTGCCCCCCGACGACGCCGTCGCCGGGACTGTTTCGGCGCCGCCTGCCCCAGTGCCGGCACGTCCGGGAAGCCTCGTTGCCGAGGCGCTGGCCCTGCGGCATCCAGGGGCGTCGCGTCCGGTCTTCGAAGACCTGTCTTTCGCCATCGCACCGGGCGGGCGACTGGCCCTGGTGGGCGCCAGCGGCGCGGGCAAGAGCAGCCTGCTCGAGGCACTGGCCGGATGGGTGCGCCCGGCGCATGGCGACCTGTCGCTGCCGCAAGGCGCCCGTATCGCCCTGGCCCCGCAGCGACCGTGGATCTTCCGCGGCACGCTCGCGGCCAACATCCGGCTGGGTGATCCCGACGCCAGCGACGCCGCCGTGCGTGCCGCGGCGGAAGCCGCGCAGGTGATGGCCTTCGCTGCGTGCCTGCCGCAGGGGCTGGAGACCCTGGTCGGGGAGCGCGGCGTCGGCCTGTCGGGTGGCGAAGCGCGGCGGGTGGCGCTGGCCCGGGCACTGCTGCGCGACCCGGACGTCCTGCTCCTGGACGAACCCACCGCCTTCCTCGATCCCGCGACCGAGGCGCGCCTGCTGGACGCGCTCGCGCAGGCCACGCGCGGCCGGCTGGTGGTGGTCGCCACCCACAGCCCGGCGGTGATGGCCTGGGCCGGGCGCGTCCTGCACCTGCCGGACGGGCGGATGTCGGGCAAGCAAGCGGAGGGCCCGCGATGAGCGCCATCGTCCGCGACACGCTGGCCCGCCACGCGCCGGCCGCGCTGGCGACGGCGGCCCTGCTGCTGGCGACGATGCTGGCCGGCATCGGCCTGCTGGGTGTCTCCGGCGCCTTCCTCACCGGCGCCGCGCTGAGCTTCGGCGTGCTCGGCGGTTACAACCTGTTCCTGCCGTCGGCCGGCATCCGTGCGCTGACCCTGGCACGCATCGTCTGCCGATATGGCGAGAAGATCGTCGGCCACGCGGCCACCCTGCGCATCGCCCGCGACCTGCGCGTCGCGCTGTTTGCGCGCCTGCTGGCGCTTTCGCCGGCGCAGCTGGCCGGCCTGCGCGGCGGCGACGTGCTGGCGCGTCTGCTGGGCGATGTCGATGCGGTGGATGGTGTGCTCGTGCGTGCGCTGGCACCGCTGCTCGCGCTGGCGGCCGCCGCGCTCGCCCTGATCGGCTGGGCCGCGCGGCTCGACCCGGTGTCGGGAGCCTGGATCGCGGGCACCAGCCTCATCGCCGCGGCCCTTGCCAGCTGGCGTGCAGCGGCCGGCCGGCAACGCAGCGAGGCGGCGCTGGCGCGCAAGCGCGCCGGGCTGCGCGCCAGCCTGCACGAACTGTATGACGGCGCCGCCGATCTCGCGGCGATGGATGCCACCGCACGCTGGCTGCAGCGGCTGCCGCTGGAGGCCGCGCAGCTCGGCCAGCGCGAGCGCCGGCAGCGGCTGCGCGCCGCCGACGCGACCGCCATGCTCGGCGCAGCCGGCGCGATCGGCTGGACCGGACTGCTGTGGCTGGCCTGCGACGCTGCGCTGGCGGGGCGGGTGTCGCCGGCGCAGGCGGCCGGGCTGGCGTTCGCCGCGCTGGCCCTGTCCGAACTCACGCCGGCGCTCGCCCTGGCCTGGCAGGCGCTGCAAGGTGCCCGCGCGTCGGCGCATCGGATCGGGGCAGTGGCGGGCCAGGTGCCAGTCGTTGCCGAACCCCGGCGCCCGCAGCCGCTTCCCGCGTCCGGCGAACTGCTGCTGGATGCGGTCGTCTTCGCCTGGCCCGGTGGCCGGCGCGTCCTGGATCGCGCGACGCTGCGCCTCGCACCGGGCGAGCGGGTCGCGATCCGTGGCGACAGCGGCGTGGGCAAGAGCAGCCTCGCGGCGCTGGTGTTGCGTGCGGTCGATCCGGCGGCCGGCGCGCTGCGCTGGAGCGGAGTCGACCTGCGCGAGGCGGCCTTGTCCGACTGGCATGCGCGGCTGGCCTGGTTGCCGCAGGAGGCGCCGGTCTTCGCGGGAACGCTGGCCGACAACCTGCGGCTGGGGAATCCCGCTGCGGATGAGGCTCGCATGCGCGAGGCCCTGGCCTGCGTGCAGCTGGCACCCTGGGTCGAGGCGGTTGGCGGGCTGTCGTGCTGGATCGGCGAGGGCGGGACGACCGTCTCGGCCGGGCAGGCGCGGCGGATCGCGCTGGCGCGCGCCCTGCTGCGCGACGCGCCGCTGCTTGTGCTCGACGAGCCCACCGAAGGCCTGGACCAGGACACCGCCGACGCGGTGATGCGCGGCGTGGCGCAATGGTGCACGGGGCGCAGCGTACTGGTGATCAGCCACGCGCGGCTGCCGGCCGGGGTGGTGGATCGCGAACTGCTGCTGCGCGACGGGACGCTGTACCCGGCCGCCTGAGGCCGCGCCTCAGTGCAGGACGGTCGCCAGCTCGGCCAGTGCGGCGCGGTCGAGGAGTTCCACGTGCTGCGGATCGGGCAGGGCGATCACGCCCTGCTCGCGCAGGCGGGTGAAGCTGCGGCTCACCGTCTCCACGGTCAGGCCCAGGTGGTCGGCGATGTCGCCGCGCCCCATCGGCAGGGCCATGGTCGGCTCGTCGTCGCGGACCTTCATCTGCCTGCGCAGGCGCAGCAGGAAGCTGGCCAGGCGCTCCATCGGCGACAGGCGCGCGAGCAGCAGCATCGAGTCGTGCGCATCGTCGAGTTCGCGGCAGGCGCGTTCGAGCAGGGTGTGTTCGAAGGCCGGGTAGCGGTTGCGCAGGTCCCGCAGCATGTCCAGGTCGAACACGCAGACCCGGCTCGGCACCACCGCCTCGATGCTGTGGCGATGCACCGCCACCTCCGACAGCCCGACGAAGGTGCCCGGCGTGGCGAAACCCACCACCTGCCGGCGCGCGTCGGGCAGTGTGCGGACCAGCCGCAGCATGCCGCCGGTCACGCTGTACGCCTGGCGGCAGGGCTGGCCACTGCGGGCCAGCTCGGCGTTGGCCTGCAGCTCCATCGACGAGGCGTAGCGCTCCAGCGACTCGACCTCGGGTGCGGGCAGCGAGGCGCAGACCGCGAGGTCGCGCACCGCGCAGCGCGCGCAGTCGAGCGGAACGACCGTACGGGTCTGGTGGCGGCAGCGGGCGAGGGCGGGGTTGGACATGCGGGCTCTGTGCACAGGCTCGCCACATGATACCGGCGCGGCGGCCGGTCCCGGAGGTAAAAATGTCCAAGGGCGGGCAATCCCCGGCGGACCATGCCGGGCCTGCGGATGGTCAGGCGGCACCGGCCGGGACGCGCGCACGGGTAGAATGTCGCTCTTTCTCCGCTCCCCGCGACAGGCATGATCAAGCCCAGAACCCCGCCCGGCGTCATGGAACTGCTGCCGCGCGACCAGATCGCGTTCCAGCGCATGCTCGACACCATCCGGCGCATCTTCGAGGGCTTCGGCTTCCTGCCGATCGAGACCCCGGTGTTCGAGCTGTCCGAGGTCCTGTTGACCAAGTCCGGCGGCGAGACCGAACGGCAGGTGTATTTCGCCCAGTCCACCGGCGCGCTGGAGAAGGCCTCCGAGGGCCTGCCCGAGCTGGCGCTGCGCTTCGACCTGACCGTGCCGCTGGCGCGCTACGTCGCCGAGCACGAGCACGAACTGGCCTTCCCTTTCCGCCGCTACCAGATGCAGCGCGTGTACCGCGGCGAGCGCGCCCAGCGCGGCCGCTTCCGCGAGTTCTACCAGTGCGACATCGACGTGATCGGCAAGGACGCGCTGTCCACCCGCCACGATGCGGAAGTGCCGGCGGTGATCAGCGCCGTGTTCGAGGCGCTGGACATCGGCGACTTCACCATCCAGTTCAACCACCGCAAGATGCTGCGCGGCTATTTCGAGGGGCAGGGCATCGCCGACGACGCGCAGGTGCCGGTGCTGCGCGAGATCGACAAGCTCGACAAGCGCGGTGAGGACGCGGTGCGCGCGACCCTGGCCGGCGAGGGCTTCGGGCTGTCGTCCGAGGTCATCGACCGACTGATGGCGTTCTCGCGCGTGCGTTCCACCGGCCATGACGATGCGCTTGAGAAGCTCGACGCGCTCGGCGCCGGCACCCCGCTGTTCGAGGAAGGGCGCGAGGAGCTGCGCGAAGTGCTGCGCCGGCTCAAGGCACTGGGCGTGCCGGAATCGCGCTATGCGATCAACCTGTCGATCGCGCGCGGCCTGGACTACTACACCGGCATCGTCTACGAAACCACGCTCGACGCGCACCCCGGCATCGGCTCGATCTGCTCGGGCGGCCGCTACGACAACCTCGCCAGCCATTACACCAGGTCGAAGCTGCCGGGCGTCGGCATCTCGATCGGCCTGACCCGGCTGTTCTGGCAGCTGCGCGAGGCCGGGCTGGTGCGGACCGCCGACAGCTCGGTCGACGTGCTGGTCACCCTGTTCGACGACGAAGGCCTGGACCACGCGCTGGGCCTGTCGCAGCAGCTGCGCGCGGTGGGCCTGAACGTCGAGACCCAGCTCGAGCCGCGCAAGCTCGGCAAGCAGATGCAGTACGCCGATCGCGCCGGCATCCGCTTCGTCGTGATCCGCGGCGAGGACGAGGCCGCCAAGGGCGTGGTCTCGGTCAAGGACCTGCGCCGCGGCGAACAGTTCGAGGTCGCCGACGCCGACCTGGCGCGCACCCTGCTGGTCGAGCGCGAGCAGTGGCGCGCGCAGGGCGGGCAGTGAGGTGGTGATGGCGAACCCGAAGCCGGCCGCGCACGCATGAAGGCCATCCGTCTCGACGGCAAGTCGCTCACCCGCCAGCAGCTGGTGATGGTGGCCAATGGCGCACCGGTCGAACTGGACCCCGCCGCGCTGCGCGACGTCGCGCGCGCCGCCGATTTCCTCGCAGAGCAGGTGCGGCGCGAAGAGCCGATCTACGGCGTGTCCACCGGCTTCGGCAGCAATGCCGACAAGCTGCTGGGCGCGCATCCGCTGCGCGACGAGCTGCCGGGCGCGGCGAAGTCGGGCCGCTCGCTGCACGAGGAGCTGCAGCACAACCTGATCGTCACGCATGCGGTCTGCGTCGGCGAGCCGCTCGCGGCCGACGTGGTGCGCGCGATGCTGTGCATCCGCATCAATACCCTGCTCAAGGGCCATTCGGGCATCCGCGTGCAGACCCTGCAGGCGCTGGCCGACCTGCTCAACGCCGGCATCGTGCCGGTGGTGCCGGCGCTGGGGTCGGTAGGCGCGTCGGGCGACCTGGCGCCGCTGTCGCACCTGGCGATCGTGCTGCTCGGCGGTGGCGAAGCCTTCTTCGACGGCCGCCGGATGCCCGGCGGCGAGGCGCTGCAGGCCGCTGGCCTGTCGCCGGTGGCGCTGTCGTACAAGGAAGGCCTGGCGCTCAACAACGGCACCGCGCAGATGCTCGCCACCGGCGTGCTCGCGCTGCACCGGCTCGATCGCCTGCTCGACACGGCCGACCTGGCGGCGGCGATGACCATCGACGCCTTCGCCGGTCGCCTGGGCGCGTTCGCCGAGGAAGTGCACGCGCTGCGCCCGCATCCGGGCCAGGTGCACACCGCCGCGCACCTGCGCGAGCTGCTCGACGGTTCGACCCTGGCCGACATTCCCTACCACCTGGTGCCGCGGTTCCGGCCCTGGCTGCCGACCAGCTGGGAGACCGCCGAATCGCGGCAGCTGAGCTTCGACATCGGCTGGGACTGGGTGCCGGCCGACCAGCGCCACGGCCGCGAGAAGTTCTACGCGCGCTTCAAGCCGTTCCGCGGCGGCAAGAAGCACCAGCCGCAGGACAGCTATTCGCTGCGCTGCATCCCGCAGGTGCACGGCGCGGTGCGCGACGCGGTGGAGCACGCGCGGCGCGTGTTCGACATCGAGCTCAACGCGGTCACCGACAATCCGCTGGTGTTCCCGGACCGCCAGGCCGAGCACGTCGAGGAGCAGGTGATTTCCGCCGGCCACTTCCACGGCATGCCGCTGGCGCTGGCGATGAGCGCGGTCAAGGCCGCGATCCCGGTGCTGGCCTCGATCAGCGAGCGCCGCCTCAACAAGCTGGTGGACCCGGCCACCAACGACGGCCTGCCGGCGTTCCTGATCGGCAACGAGGACGGCACCGAGTCGGGCTTCATGATCGTGCAGTACACCGCGGCGGCGATTGTCAACGACCTGGCCACGCGCGCGCACCCGGCCAGCGTCTACTCGATTCCGACCAGCGCCAACGCCGAGGACCATGTGTCCATGGGCACCAACGAGGCGCGCCACGTGCTGGCGATGGCCGACGACCTGGGCAAGGTGCTGGCGCTGGAGCTGTACACCGCCGCGCAGGCGCTGGATCTGCGCGTGGACATGATCAACGCCGCCCGCGACCTGGCGCGGCGCGCGGACGCCGCGACGCTGGCGCGCAAGGTGCATGGCGCGATCGAGGGCAGCGCGCTGCACGGCGTGTTCGTCGAGGAAGTCGAGGCGCTGCGCGCCGAGCTGGCTGCGGCCGAGGCCTTCCATCCGGGCCGGGCGGTCGCGGCGGCCCATGCCGCGATCCGCGAACGCATCCCGTTCCTCGATCGAGACCGCGCGCTCGACGGCGAAGTGGCAGCCGCGGTGGCGATGGTCGCCGACGGCAGCCTGCTCGCGGCGGTGGGGCGTTGAACCTGCCGCTGCCGCTGGGCTGGACCGGGGTCCTGCTGGCCGCGCTGATCGCATTCGTCGTCGGCGTGGCGAGCCTGCTCGCCTGGACCTGGCTGGCGCGGCGCGCAGGCTGGAGCGAAGCGCAGGCGATCGGCTGGGCCTGCGTGACTGCCGTGGTGATCGGGGCGGGGATCGATACCTGGCACCTGTTCCATCTCGGCGTGGTGACCCTGGAGTCGCCGCTGTACGCCAGGATCGCCCTGGCGAAGATCCATGATGCCGACAACGTCGGCACACGCGCGTTCCTGGAATGGTGCGGCGCGCTGGCGGGGGTCGTCGCCGGTTGGACGATGGCCCGGGCGCGCGGCGTGCCCGAGGGCGGCTGAGGCGGCACGACCGACCGGCCACGGCCGGCGCCGCACGGCGCGGATCCAGCGTGCCGGCCGGGCCTTGGCTCCGCCGGATCTCTCGAATCGATGCGGTTGCGCGTGGCGACCCGAGCCGTTGCGGCGCCGCGGGTGCGTGCGCGGTCCCGGCCTATGCCCGGCGTTGCCGCGATTCCGCCGGTTCGACCGCAAGCGACCCCGGCACCGACGGTCGCGCCTGCAACGCCATCTGCGCATTGCGCACCGGTCCGAGCGAAAAACCCGCGACGCCCGGGCGTCGCCGCGCGCGCGACGAACAGCCGCGTCCTGGCGCGTTCAGCTGCCGGTGTTGACTAATGTAATAACACGCTATTACATTATGCCGATCATGAAACAGCGCCTCGAACCACTGTCCGACTCCGACGCCGACGCCTCCTTCCGGGCGCTGGCCAAGGCGCTGGCGGGCCTGGAGCGGGTCGACGAGGTGGCCGCGTTCCTGCGCGACCTCTGCACGCCGGCCGAACTCGAGGCCATGGCGGACCGCTGGCGGGTCGTGCCCCTGCTGCTGCAGGGCCTGCCGTACCGCGAGATCCACGAACGCACCCTGGTGAGCGTGACCACCATCGGCCGGGTCGCGCGCACGCTCGAACACGGCGCCGGCGGCTATGCGGCCGCGGTCAAGCGCCAGTACCCCCGGCTCGCGCCGGGCCACTGAAGGAATCCAAGATGAGCCCCACGGCCGTCCCCGCGGCGCGCGACCGCCTGCGCATCGCCATCCAGAAGTCCGGACGCCTGAGCGATCCGGCGCGGGCATTGCTCGCCTCCTGCGGACTGTCCTGGCGCGAAAGCCGCGACAAGCTGTTCTGCTACGGCGAGACCGCGCCGGTCGACCTGCTGCTGGTGCGCGACGACGATATCCCCGGCCTGCTGGCCGACGGGGTGTGCGACTACGGCATCGTCGGCCGCAACGTGCTTGAAGAGCAGGCCGCCGAGCGCGCCGCCGCCGGCAAGCCCCAGGTGTCGAAGGAAATCCTCCCGCTCGGCTTCGGCGGCTGCCGGCTCGACATCGCGGTGCCGGACGCCTGGGAGTGGGAAGGGCCGCAGCAGCTGCAGGGCAAGCGCATCGCCACCAGCTACCCCGGCCTGCTCGGCAAGTGGCTGGCCGGGCAGGGCGTGGATGCCGGAATCGTGACCTTGTCCGGCTCGGTGGAGATCGCGCCGCGCCTGGGCCAGGCCGACCTGATCTGCGACCTGGTCTCCAGCGGCGCGACGCTCGCGGCCAACCAGCTCAAGCCGGTGCAGACGATCATGCGCAGCGAGGCGGTGCTGGCCGGCCCGGTGCAGCCGTTCGCCGACATCCGCGGCGAGCTCGCACAGCTGCTGCTGCGCCGCCTCGACGGCGTGCTGCGGCTCAAGGACAGCCGGCTGCTGATGTTCCAGGCCCGGCGCAGCGAGGTGCCGGCGCTGCTCGAACTGCTGCCCGATGCCGAACAGCCAACCCTGCTGCAGGTCGACGGCGCCGACACGCTGGCGATGCAGGCGCTGTGCCACGGCGCGATGACCTGGCAGCGGCTGGAGGATCTCAAGCGCGCCGGCGCACGCGGCTTGATGGTGCTGCCGGTCGAAAGGATGCTGGCATGAACGCAGGGCTGGCGCAGCGCCTGGACTGGACCGCGCTGGATGCGGACGCGCGCGCGCGGGCGCTGCTGCGCCCCGTGCAGGCGGTCGCGGCGCAGACGCGCGCCGCGGTGTCCGCATTGATCGAGGACGTGCGCGCCGGTGGCGATGCCGCGCTGCGCGAGATCACGCGGCGCTTCGACGGCGTCGCGCTGGAGCAACTGGAGGTGTCGCCGGCGGAATTCGCTGCGGCCGAGGCCGCGGTGCCGGCGGAGCTGAAGGCCGCGATGCAGGACGCCGCCGGGCGCATCGAGCGTTTCCACCGCGCCGGGATGGTGCAGGGCTACGCCGTCGAGACCGCGCCCGGCGTGCTCTGCGAACGCGTGGTGCGCGCGATCGCGCGGGTCGGCCTGTACGTACCGGCCGGCAGCGCGCCGCTGCCCTCGACCGCGCTGATGCTGGGCGTGCCGGCGCGCCTGGCCGGCTGCCGCGAGGTGGTGATGTGCACGCCTCCGCGCCGCGACGGCACGGCCGACCCGGCCGTGCTGGTGGCCGCGCGGATGACCGGCGTGCACCGGGTGTTCAAGCTCGGCGGCGCGCAGGCGATCGCGGCGATGGCGCTGGGCACGGACAGCGTGCCGCGCTGCGCCAAGCTGTTCGGGCCGGGCAACAGCTATGTCACCGAGGCCAAGCAGCAGGTGGCCCAGGCCGGTGCGGCGGCGATCGACATGCCGGCCGGCCCGTCGGAAGTGCTGGTGATCGCCGACGCGGGCGCCGACGCGGCCTTCGTCGCGGCCGACCTGCTGTCGCAGGCCGAGCATGGCCCGGATTCGCAGGTGCTGCTGCTGAGCGACAGCGCCGACCTGCTCGACCGGGTCGAGCGCGAGCTCGCCACACAGCTGGCGGCGCTGCCGCGCGCCGACATCGCCCGGCAGGCCCTGGCGCAGTCGCGGCTGGTGCGGGTGGAAACGCTGGAACAGGCCTTCGAGATCAGCAACGCCTACGCGCCCGAGCACCTGATCCTGGCGCTGCGCGAACCGCGCGCCTGGCTCGACCGGGTGCAGGCGGCCGGCTCGGTGTTCCTCGGCGACCACACCCCCGAGGCGCTGGGCGATTACTGCAGCGGTACCAACCACGTGCTGCCCACCAACGGTGCGGCGCACGCGACCAGCGGCGTGTCGGTGTCCAGCTACCAGAACTTCGTCAGCGTCCAGTCGGCGAGCGTCGCGGGCATCGCCGGCATCGGCCGCTGCGCGGTGACCCTGGCCGAGGCCGAGGGCCTGGAGGCGCACGCCAACGCCGTGCGCCTGCGCCTGGCGGCAGCGTCGCGGGAGGCGGCATGAGCGTCGAGGCCCCCGGCATCCTCGCCCTGGTGCGCGAGGACCTGCGCGATTTCGCCGGCTACAGCTCGGCGCGCTCGGCGCGCCTGCAGGGCGAGATCTGGCTCAACGCCAACGAATCGGCCTGGGCCAATGCCGCCGACGTCGACGCGGCCTGCCGGCGCTATCCCGATCCGCAGCCCGCGGACCTGCGCGATGCGCTGTGCGCGCTGTACGGCGTGCGCACCGACCAGCTGCTGGTGGGGCGGGGCAGCGACGAGGCCATCGACCTGCTGGTGCGCGCCACCTGCACCCCGGGTCGGGACGCGGTCCTGGTCACGCCGCCGGTGTTCGGCATGTACGCGGTGAGCGCACGGCTGCAGGGTGCGCCCCTGGTCGATGCGCCGCTGCGCGACGATCCGCGCGAGGGGCTGGTGCCCGATTTCGAAGCGATCGAGCGCGCGGCACTGGCGCGCGGGGCCCGCCTGGTGTTCCTGTGCTCGCCGTCGAACCCCGGTGGCGCGGCGATTCCGCTCGATGCCGTCGCCACGCTTGCGCGCCGGCTGGCGGACCACGCCCTGGTGGTGGTCGACGAAGCCTATGGCGAGTTCTCGGACGTTCCCTCGGCCACCTCGCTGCTTGGCGACCTGCCCAACCTGGTCGTCCTGCGGACCCTGTCGAAGGCCCACGCGCTGGCGGCGGCGCGTATCGGCGTGGCGATCGCCGCGCCCGAGCTGATTTCGGTGCTGCGCCGCTGCCAGGCCCCGTACCCAGTGCCGGACCCGGTCGCGCGCCTCGGCGTCGCGGCGCTGTCGCCGGATGCACTGGCCCGGACCCGCGCGCGCATCGACCAGGTGCGCATCGAGCGCGCGCGCCTGTTCGACGCGCTCTCGCGCCTGCGCTGCGTGCGGCGGGTCTATCCTTCGCAGGGCAACTTCCTGCTGGTGCGGTTCGAGGATGCCGATGCCGCGTTCGCCGCGCTGCTGGCGGCCGGCGTCGTGGTGCGCGACCAGCGCGCCGCACCGTCGCTGGGCGACGCGCTCCGCATCACCGTCGGCACGCCTGCGCAGAACGACCGGGTGCTGGAGACGCTCGCCACGTTGGCGGCGGCGCGTCCGGCACCGATTTCCACCGCGGGAGGCGCGGGCTGATGGCCACCAGGATCCTGTTCGTCGATCGCGACGGCACCCTCATCGAGGAGCCGGAGGATTTCCAGATCGACGCCTACCACAAGCTGCGCTTCGTCAAGGACGTGATCCCGGCGATGCTGAAACTGCGCGACGCCGGCTTCGAGTTCGTGATCGTCACCAACCAGGACGGCCTGGGCGGCGAGGCCTATCCGCGCGCCGCGTTCGACGGGCCGAACGACCTGATGCTGCAGGTGTTCGAAAGCCAGGGCATCGTGTTCCGCGAGGTGCTGGTCGACTGCAGCTGGCCGGCCGACAACGCGCCCACGCGCAAGCCGGGCCTGGGGCTGGTGCAGCATTACCTGCGCGACCGTGGCATCGACCTCGACCGCTCGGCGATGGTGGGCGACCGCGAGACCGACATCCAGTTCGCGCGGAACCTCGGCATCCGCGGCTTCCAGCTGCGCACGCAGCAGTTCGGCGGCGAATGGGACTGGACGGGCATCGCGCACGAGCTGGCCGACGCGCCGCGCCGCGCGCAGGTGCAGCGCAATACCCGCGAGACCCGCATCAGCGTCGAGCTGGACCTGGACCGTGCCACCGAGGCGGAAGTATCGACCGGCCTGCCGTTCTTCGACCACATGCTCGACCAGATCGGCAAGCACGGCGGCATCGCGCTCAAGGTGCGCGCCGAAGGCGACCTGCACATCGACGAGCACCACACCATCGAGGACACCGGCATCGCCCTGGGCCAGGCGCTGAAGCAGGCGCTGGGCGACAAGCGCGGCATCGCGCGCTACGGCTTCACCCTGCCGATGGACGAGACGCTGGCGAGCGCGGCGCTTGATTTCGGCGGGCGCCCGTACCTCGTGTTCGACGGGTCGTTCAAGCGCGAGCGGGTGGGCGACATGCCGACCGAACTGGTCGAGCACTTCTTCCGCTCCATCTGCGACGCCGCCGCGCTCAACCTCAACCTGCGGGTCGAGGGGGAGAACGACCACCACAAGGTGGAGGCGCTGTTCAAGGCCTTCGCGCGCGCCCTGCGCATGGCGGTGCGGCGCGAGGGCGCCGACCTGCCCAGCACCAAGGGCGTGCTCTGATGCGCGGCGGTCGCTCGTGAACGTCGTCCTGGTCGACGCCGGCGGCGCCAACCTCGGATCGGTGCGCTGCGCGCTGGAGCGGCTTGGCGTGACGCCGGAACTGACCGCGGATGCCGAGACGATACGGGGCGCGGACCGTGTGATCCTCCCCGGCGTGTCCACCGCCGCGACGGTGATGGGCCGCCTGCGGGCGCTGGGTCTGGTCGACACCCTGCGCGGGCTGCGGCAACCGCTGCTCGGCGTCTGCGTGGGCATGCAGCTGCTGTTCGAGCATTCGGAAGAGGACGACACGTCCTGTCTTGGCCTGCTGCGCGGGCGCGTCAGGCGGATCCCGGGCGGGCCCGGCCTGCGCGTGCCGCACATGGGCTGGAACCGGCTGCAGCTGCATCGCGCCGATCCGCTGCTCGCGGGATTTGGCGACGGCGAGTACGCCTACTTCGTCCACAGCTACGCGGCCGACACCACCGACGACTGCATCGCCGGCACTCGCCATGGCCAGCCCTTCGCCGCCGTCGTCCGGAGAGGCAACGTGATGGGTGCCCAGTTCCATCCCGAGCGCTCGGCCGCTGCCGGCGCGCGGCTGTTGCACAACTTCCTGGCCCTGGAGGCGGCATGAGCACGTTCACCCTGTATCCGGCGATCGACGTGCGCCACGGACGGATCGTGCGCCTGGCCCAGGGCGACTACGCACAGGAAACGCGCTACGGGGACGACCCGCTCGCGCTGGCGCGCGCCTACGCGGAGCAGGGGGCGCGCTGGCTGCACCTGGTCGACCTGGACGCGGCTCGCGCCGGCGGCTACACCCTGCTCGAGCTGGTGCGCGGCATCGTCGAGACGACGGGCCTGCGGGTGCAGACGGGCGGAGGCGTGCGCTCGCGCGACGACGTGCAGCGCATCCTCGACGCCGGCGCCTCGCGCGTGGTGGTCGGCTCGCTGGCGGTGCGCGAGGCGGAGATGGTGGCTGGCTGGATCGGCGAGTTCGGACCCGGGCGCATCACCGTTGCACTGGATACGCGCCAGGATCGCGAAGGCATCTGGCGCCTGCCGGTGCACGGCTGGACCGAAACCGCGGCCGGCACGCTGCAGGAGATGGCGCGACGCTACGCCGGCCAGGGCCTGGTCCACCTGCTGTGCACCGACATCACCCGCGACGGGATGATGACCGGGCCCAACCTGGCGCTGTACCGCCTGCTGGCCGGCGAAGTGCCGGGGCTGGCGCTGCAGGCGTCCGGCGGCGTGCGCGACCTCGCCGACGTGGTTGCGGCGCGCGCGCAGGGTTGCGCCGGCATCGTGCTCGGCCGTTCGCTGCTGGAGGGCCGCCTGCAGCTGCCCGAGGCCCTGGCCGCGTGCGGCGGGGAGCCGGGCTGATGCTGGCCAGGCGCCTGATTCCCTGCCTCGACGTCCGCGACGGGCGCGTGGTCAAGGGCGTGCGCTTCCGCGACCACGTCGACATGGGCGACATCGTCGAACTGGCGCTGCGCTACCGCGACGAGGGCGCCGACGAACTGGTGTTCTACGACATCAGCGCCACGCCGCAGGGGCGCTCGGTGGACCGCGGCTGGGTGGAACGGGTGTCCTCGCGGATCGACATCCCCTTCTGCGTGGCCGGCGGCATCCGCGACGTGGACACCGCGCGCGCGGTGCTGCACGCGGGCGCGGACAAGATCTCGATCAACTCGCCGGCGCTGGAGCGGCCGGCGCTGATTTCCGAACTCGCCGCCGCGTTCGGCGTGCAGTGCGTCGTGGTCGGCATCGACTCGATCCGCGAGGCGGACGGCGAGTGGCGGGTGCGCACCCACACCGGCGATCCGGACCGCATGCGCGCGCCGGCGGTGCGTACGCTCGACTGGGTGGTGGAGGCGCAACGCCTGGGCGCGGGCGAGATCGTGCTCAACTGCATGGACAGCGACGGCGTGCGCCGCGGCTACGACCTGGTGCAGCTGCGCGCGGCGCGGGCGCTGTGCCAGGTGCCGCTGGTGGCCTCGGGCGGCGCGGGCGCAGCGGAGCATTTCCGCGACGCCTTCATCGACGGGGACGTCGATGGCGCGCTGGCCGCCAGCGTGTTCCACAGCGGCAGCATCCGGATTCCGGCGCTGAAGCGGTACCTGAAGGACAACGGCGTGGAGGTGCGCGATGCATGAGACCGAAGGCGCCGGCGCCGACGCGCTGGACTGGGACAAGGGCGACGGCCTGCTGCCGGCGATCGTGCAGGACGCGCGCACCCTGCGCGTGCTGATGCTGGGCTACATGGATCGCGCCGCGTTCGAAGCGACCGTCGCCACGCGGCGCGTGACCTTCTTCAGCCGCAGCAAGGGCCGGCTGTGGACCAAGGGCGAGTCGTCCGGGCACTTCCTCGAACTGGTCTCGCTGGAGGCCGACTGCGACCACGACGCCCTGCTGGTGCTGGCGCATCCGCGGGGACCGACCTGCCACCTGCAACGTGACAGCTGCTTCCCGTCGGCGCCCGGCGCGGGCCTGGCCGAACTGTCGGCCCTGGTCGCGCAGCGCCACCGCGACATGCCCGAGGGCAGCTATACCAGCCGACTGTTCGAAGGCGGCACGCGCCGGATGGCGCAGAAGGTGGGCGAGGAGGGCGTGGAGACCGCGCTGGCCGGCGTTGCCGAGGACGACGACGCCCTGCTGGGCGAAGCGGCCGACCTGGTGTTCCACCTGCTGGTCCTGCTGCGCGCGCGCGGGCTGGGGCTGGAGGACGTGGAGGCGAAGCTCGCCAGCCGGCGGCGCTGAGCCTGCGGCTCAGGCCGCGCTGATCGAGGTCCGCACGCAGTCGCGGCCGTTGGCCTTGGCCGCGTACAGCGCCTTGTCGGCGGTTTCCAGCGCGTCGTCGATGTCGTCCAGGGCATCGGGCGCGACCGTGTGCACGCCGATGCTGGCCGACATCCGCACCTGCACCCCCTGCGCGTCGCAGGGCTCGTCGACCAGCGAGCGGCGCAGCTCCTCGGCCACGGCCACCGCGCCGCGCAGGTCCTGGCTCGGCAGCACCACCACGAATTCCTCGCCGCCGAAGCGGGCCAGCAGCGCATCGTGCGGGCGCAGGACGCGACCGATGCGGCGTGCCGCCCAGCGCAGGCACTCGTCGCCCACCAGGTGGCCGTGGCGGTCGTTGATCGACTTGAAATGGTCCAGGTCGACCATCAGCAGCGACAGCGGCCGGCGCGCTTCGCGGCACTGTTCCAGCATCCGGTCGAAGCCTTCGTGGAAGTAGCTGCGGTTGAACAGGCCGGTCAGCGCGTCGCGGCGGCTGGAGTCGGTCAGCTTCTCGTGCGCGTCCTTGAGCTGCACCAGTGCCTGCTGCAGCTCCTGGGTGCGCCGCGCCACGTTGCGCTCGAGCTGGCGGTTGGCCTCGTCGGTGATGCGCTGGTTCTCCTGGCGCAGCTGCGCGTAGCGGTAACCGAGCGCCACCGACAGCAGCAGCATCTCCAGCGCCGAGCCGATCTGCACGCCGTACTCGGTGGCGAAGTTCTTGGGCAGCGCGCCGAAGGCGAGCAGGGTGAACACCGCGGTGCCCAGCAGGAACATCGACCAGGCCAGCAGCAGCAGCCGCGCCGGCGTATAGCCGCGCCGCAGCACGTGCAGCGTGGTCAGCACGATCCAGGCCACCCCCACCAGCACCGCGCGCGAGGCGATCGGCGTCGACAGCCGGTAGGGCATCCAGACCGACGCCACGCCGAACACCACGAAGAACCCGATCAGCCCGATCGTACCCACGTTGAGCCGCGGCGCACGCTGCGGCAACTCGAGGAAGGTGCGCGCGAACTGCAGCATCGCGATCAGCGCCAGGCAGATCGAGATCGGCACCATGTGGTCGGCCATCCACGGCGAGGCCGGCCACAGGTACTCGAAGCCCAGCCCGTTGAGCGTGAACAGCACCAGTCCGAACGCGGTGATGTGGCACAGGTACCAGAAGTAGCTGCCGTCGCGCAGCGAGATCCACAGCACCAGGTTGTAGAAGAACAGCGCGATCAGGATCCCGTAGTACAGGCCGATCGCCAGCTGGGCGTCGCGGGAAACCTCGGTGAAGGCCGCCTGCGTGTACAGGTGCAGGGGGACCTGCATCGAACTTTCGCTCTGCACGCGGACGAGCAGCTCGACCGGCTGCCCGACCGGCAGGTCCACCATCAGGTTGGGGTGGCGGTAGCGCACGCTGCGCGCCGAGAACGGCACGTGGTCGCCGCCGACATGGTGCACCTGTCGCCCGTCCGGGTAACGCAGGTGGATGTCGAGGCGGTCGCTGAGCGGATACTCCTGCACCAGCAGCCAGCGCTGCTCGCCGGGATTGCGGTTGACGATGGTGGCGTGGAACCAGAACGCGCCGCCGTGGAAGCCGAAGGCGTCCTTGCCGCCGGGGAGCGGGTCGAACCCGCCGTCCGCCACGCGACGCCACGCATCCTCGGGACGGTCCGAGCCGGTGGTGTCGTGGCGATAGGAGATGTAGGGCGAAAGGGCGAACCTGGCCGCCGAGGGCGCGAGTTCCAGCGGGGTCTGCGCGAAGGCGGGCAGGGCCGCGGCAAGCATCAGCAGGGCCAGCATCCACCGCGAGGCCAACCTCATCGGGTACCCGTGCAGGAGTCCATGGCGTTCCATCCGTCGTCCAGTCGGCACAGAGTCCAAACGCTGACGAGCGGCATAATGGGACAAATCCATCGAAAGGGGGAGGCCGGATGCGCCGTCCGTGCCGTGCCGGAACATGGCTGCTGCTCGCGATAGCGCTCGCACCCGCGTGGGCCTGCGAACGCGGTACGGTCTTCGAGGATCTCGACGGCGACGGCCGCCGCGGCGCGCGCGAGCCGGGCCTGGCGGAGGTCCGCGTCTCCGACGGGCTGGAAATCGTTTCCAGCGACAAGGAGGGCCGCTGGCGCCTGTCCGGACGCCCGCACCGGCCGATATTCCTGGTCAAGCCGGCCGGTTTCGCGGTGCGCCCGTCGGGCAATGGCCTGCCCGGGTTCTGGCGTGCGCCCGGCGACAGGGCGTGCGACTTCGCCCTGCAGCGCCGCGAGCCTGCGCAGCAGTTGAAGGTGATCGTGAGCAGCGACCCGCAGGCCGGCAGCCCGCGAGAGGTCGAGTATTACGCCAGGCTGGCCGCGCGCGGCTTCGGCGCGCATCGCGATGCCGCGCTCGGCCTGACCCTGGGTGATGTCGCCAACGACGACCTCTCGCTGTATCCGGCGCTGGTGGAGGCCACGGTGTCGGCCGGACTGCCCTGGCTGCATGCGCCGGGCAACCACGACATCGATCCGGATGCGACCGACGATCCCGGTTCGCTGTCGGGCTTCCGCGGAGTCTTCGGGCCCGACACCTATGCATGGGAGGAAGCCCAGGCCGTATTCGTGATGTTCGACAATGTCGTCGCGCGCCCGGGCGGGCGTCCCGCCTACACCGGTGGGCTGCGCGAGGAACAGTTCGCCTTCATCGAACGCTACCTGGCCGGGCTGGGTCGCGACCGCCTGCTGGTCGTGGGCGCCCACATGCCCTGGTTCGATACGGCCGCGCCGGGCGATCCGCCGACGCTGCGGCTGGCGGACCGCGAGCGCCTGTTCGCCCTGCTGCAGCCATTCCCCAGGGTACTGCTGCTTAGCGGCCACCGGCATGCGCAGCGCATGGTCTTCCATGACGCGACCAGCGGCTGGCATGGCCCGGCGCCGCTGCGCGAGTACAACGTCGGCGCGATGAGCGGGGCCTACTGGTCCGGCGTTGCGGCGGTCGACGGCATCCCGCACGCGACCATGTCCGATGGCACTCCGCGCGGTTTCGGCACCCTGCAGGTTGATGCCGGCGGCGACTACCGCCTGGCCTGGCACCCGACCTCGCTGCCCGACGGTGATCCGGCGCTCACGCCGGCCATGGCGCTGCACGCGCCCCGCGTGTTGCGCAACGGCGCGTATCCGGCCTGGGGCGTGTACGCCAACGTCTTCCTCGGCCATGCGACGACGCGGGTGGAATACCGCGTGGACGGCGGCGACTGGAAGCCGATGCGCTACTGGCCCGCGCCGGATCCGCGCCTGCTGCTGGAGAACGCACGCGACGACCTGGCGCAGGGCCTGCGATCGTTCGACCGCTCCGCCGAAGCCGAACCGTCGACCCACCTGTGGCGTGGGGCGCTGCCGACGCGGCTGGGCGCTGGCGAGCATCGCGTCGAGGTCCGCGCCTTCGCCGACCATGGCGAGGAGCACCGGGCCAGCATCGGCTACCGGCTGGTCGATGCCGACGAGGACGACGCGTTCCAGCCCGAGAGCGCATTGCGCTAGAGCGGGTGCGGATAGGGAAGGCGCGGGCCGCGGGCCAGGCTCGCTTCCCAGGCGTCCAGGCGCGTGGCGATGTCCGCGCCGATCGAGATCTGCGGGTAGGACGGGGCGACGTCCTCCATCGTCTCGCGCCGCGCCACCTGTCGCCTGGCGTACTCGAACGCGCCGACCAGGCCCTCGTCGCGGTTGAGGCCCTCCACCAGCAGGGCGCGCCCGAACCAGGTGGCGCTGCCGCTGTCGCCGCAGCCGAATGACGGGCGGTCGTGGCGCGCGGCGGTGATCACCAGGGTCGACGGATCGGCGAGCGCGGGGATGAAACCGCCCGAGAAGCAGGCCGAGACGATCAGCAGGCGGTGGCGGATGCCCGAGGCGTCGAGCGCTTCGCGCAGCTCGGCAGGCCGCAGCCCGGCATCGACATGGCCCTCGAGCCGCATCGACAGCGCGTGGTCGCGGCTGCCGTGGGTGGTGAGGAACAGGAGCAGCAGGTCCTCCTCCGGATCCATCCGCGCGCCGATGCCCTGCAGCGCGGCACGCAGGTTCTCAAGCGTGGCCAGCGGGCGCGGGTCGCCATCCAGGCTGCGCGGATGGTTGACCAGGGCGAGGGTCCGGCCCGCCGCGCCATAGCGCACGGTGGCCAGTTCCTCGAAGTACAGCGCCTCGTTGCGGAACACATGCTCGTCGCCGTCCCCGGCAACGGCGATGGCGTACAGGTCGGGAGTGCCCGGCACCTGCGCCGGCATCTGCATCAGGCGCGCTTCGATCAGCGCGAGGTCGCGTCGCGCGATCCGTCCGGCCTCGGCATCCGCACCTTCATCGGCCCACGCAGGCGCGAGGAGGGCGGCGCAGGCGAGCAGGGCGGCGCAGGCCGCAGCGGCGATCCGACCTTGGCCGGCGCGCCGCATCCTGCTCACCCGGGCAGCCGGACGCCGTCGAAGCCGGCGACGCGGGGGTGGCCATTGCAGGCATCGCCCTCGCGCGGCTGCGGATAGTCCTGCGCGCGGTCGACCAGCACCGTGCGCAGCCCGGCCTCGCGTGCGGCATCGAGTTCGGCCACCACGTCCGACAGGAACACGATGTCCGCGGGCGGTGCCTGCAGCGCCTCGGCGATGCGCGCGTAGCTGCCGGCCTCGCGCTTGCCGCCGACGGTGGTGTCGAACCAGGCCGAGAACAGTCCGGTCAGGTCGCCCGCGTCGGTATGCGCGAACAGCAGCTTCTGCGCCGGCACCGATCCGGAGGAATACACCGCCAGCCGGTGGCCATCGGCGTGCCAGCGGCGCAGTGCCCCGGTGGCATCCGGATACACCGGCGCGGTGAAGTCGGCGCTGGCGTAGCCGGCTTCCCAGATCATGCCCTGCAGCGCCTTGAGCGCGGTGTGCTTGCGGTCCTCTTCGATCCAGCCCTGCAGGGTCTCGACGATCATCGCGTCCTGGCACAGGCCACCGTTCTCCAGCGCCACCTGGTCCAGCCACCGCCGCACCTCGGGCTCATGCCCGTGCTCGCGCACGAAGCGCGGCAGTTCGCGCCGGGCATAGGGAAACAGCACGTCCTTGACGAAGGAAATGCTGCTGGTGGTGCCTTCGATGTCGGTGAGGATGGTGGTCATGCGGTGCGTCGCGTGTCCTCAGTCGCCGGACCGTTCGTAGCGCGGGAAACGCTGCGCGATGTCGGTGCCGGTGAAGTGGCCGATCCAGCCGTCGGGCTGCTGGAAGAATCGGATCGCGACGAAACTCGGCTCCGGACCCATGTCGAACCAGTGGGTGGTGCCGTCGGGCACGGCGATCAGGTCGTCCTTCACGCATTCGATCTCGTAGACCCGGTCGCCCACGTGCAGGGTGAACAGGCCCGAGCCGTCGACGAAGAAGCGCACCTCGTCTTCCTTGTGGAAGTGTTCGTCGAGGAACTTGCCGCGCAGCTCGTCCTTCTTCGGGTTGTCCGGGCTGATGCTGATGACGTCGACCGTGGTGAAGCCGCGCTCGGCGGAGATCCGGTCGATATCGGCCTTGTACGCGGCCAACACTTCTTCGGGCGGAGCGCCGGCGGACACCGGCTGGCTGGCCTGCCAGCGCTCGAAGTGCACGCCGATCTTCGCCAGCTCGCGGGCGATCTCGTCGCCGTCGTGGCTGGTGAACTCGGGCGCGTCCGGGTGGGCGTCGGAGAAGATGCGGAGTCGGCTCATGGCGGCGGGGTCGCGGGATGGCGGGGTGGGTCAGGCTAGCAGCTGCATCGCCGCGATGGGATGCGCCGGTGGAACGCGGGCGTTCCGGTCCTGCACCGGTTCAACGCGGTCCGGTGAGCCTGCGCAGCTCCAGTTCGCAGCCGAGCAGGAACTCGAAGGCGTCGAGGTGGCGTCGGGCTTCGGCCATGTCCCGGCCCCAGGCATAGAGGCCATGGCCATCGATCAGGTAGCCCCACATCGGCCCCTTGTCGAGCAGGGCATCGACCTGGGCGGCGAGCGTGGGCATGTGCTGGCTGTTGGGCAGCACCGGCACGTCGACCGCGGTTTCGTGGGTCTCGTTGCCGCGGAAGGCCTTGAGCAGTTCGTAACCCTCGAGCCGGATGTGGCCGGCGCCGGAAAACAGGCGCGAGGCCACGGTCTGGTTGTGCGAGTGCGTGTGCAGGATGCAGCCCACGTCCTCGAACCGGCGGTACAGCTGGGTATGCAGCAGGGTCTCGGCGGACGGGCGGTGGTCGCTGCCCACGGCCTTGCCGTCGAAGTCCACCACCATGATGTCGCCTGGCACCAGCCGGCCCTTGTCGCGGCCGGACACGGTGATCGCCGCATGGCGCTCGTCCAGGCGCGAGGAGAAGTTGCTGCTGGTCGCCGGCGTCCAGCCCAGCCGGGCCAGTTCGCGGACGTTGCCGATGATCTCGTCTGCCAGCGCCGCGAGGCGCCCGCCATCGTAGGGAACCTGGTTCATGCGCCGATTCTAGGCGATTGCGGCCCGATCAACCGGCCAGCCGCGGGTCGGACCCGGGATCCGGCGCGACGGGCGCGACCGTGTTCGCCCCCGGCTCCAGCGGCAGGATGCGGAAGCCCACCCAGGCGGCGATGAACGCCAGGCCGAAGTTCACCAGGTTGAAGAAGGCGAACGGCAGGTAGTCCAGGGTCGAGACCCCGAGCGTGGTGGCCATGAAGGCCGCGCAGGTGTTCCAGGGAATCAGCGGGGAGGTGATCGTGCCGCCGTCCTCGAGCGCGCGCGACAGGTTGAGCGGCGACAGCCCGCGGCGCGCGTACTCGGACTGGTACAGCTTGCCGGGCAGCACCAGCGACATGTACTGGTCGGCGGTCAGCACGTTGGTGCCGAAGGCGGTGAGCAGGGTCGAGGCGATCAGCGAGCGCGCCGAGGTCGCCAGCGAGAGCACGCCGCGCACCAGCCGCGTCAGCAGGCCGGTGCGCTCCATGACCGCGCCGAAGCACATTGCGCAGATCACCAGCCACACGGTGTTGAGCATGTTGGACATGCCGCCGCCGCTGAGCAGTTCATCGGCGACCGCGTTGCCGGTGCTGGCCTGGAAGCCGTTGAACAGCGCCGTCCACGCGCCCGCCAGCAGGGCCATCGGGCGCGAGAGCGCGTCGTTGCCGGCCAGCGCGACCACGTTGTCGGGCTGGAAGACCACGGCGAACACGGCACCGACCAGCGCACCGATCAGGATGGTGGGGTAGGCCGGGAACCGCTTGAAGGCCAGCCAGAACACCAGCGCCATCGGCAGCAGCAGGTACCAGGCCGGGTTGAACTGCGCCTCCAGCACCGCCGAGAGCGGTCCGGCCGCCGCCACCTCGCCGCCGGCGCCGTGGTTGAGCAGGCCGACCGCCGTGAACATCGCCAGCGCGATCGCCAGCGACGGCACCGTGGTCCACATCAGGTTGCGGATGTGGCTGAACAGCTCGGCCCCCGCCACCGCGGGCGAGAGGATGGTGGTATCGGACAGCGGCGAGAGCTTGTCGCCGAAGTAGGCGCCCGACACCACCGCACCCGCCGCGACCGGCAGGGACAGGTCCATGCCCTGGGCGATGCCGACCAGAGCCACGCCGACCGTGCCGGCGGTGGTCCACGAGCTGCCGATCGCCAGCGACGTGACCGCACAGATGAGGCAGGCGGCCGGGTAGAAGTAGCTCGGGTGCAGCAGCTTCATGCCGTAGACGATCAGCGTCGGAACCGTGCCGCTGAGCAGCCAGCTGCCGATCAGCGCGCCCACCGCCAGCAGGATCAGGATCGCGCCGACCGAGACCGAGACCCCGCGCACCACCGCCTCCTCGATCTCCTCCCAGCGCAGGCCGTTGCGCAGGCCGATCAGGGCGGCCACGCCGGTCGCCAACAGCAGGGAGATCTGGCTGGCGCCGTACACCGCATCGTCCGCGAACAGGATGATGCCCAGCACCAGCAGCACCACCAGGAACAGCAGCGGGATCAGGGCCTGCAGCATGCTGGGCGCGCGCGGCGTGGTGGTCTTCATGGGGCGCTCTGCAGGTCGGGCGTCGGGGATGGCGATGCAGCCATGGCAGGCGCGGGCCGGTGCGGCCCGCGCATCGGTTCAGCCCGCGCGCGCGGCGGACGCGGCATTGAGCCGGCTGTGGCGATACCCGTACAGGAAGTAGATCACCTGGCCGAGCACGGTCCATGCCACGAAGATCTGCCAGTGCTCGACGAACGACTGCAGGAACAGGAACAGGCAGGCGACCACGCCCAGCGGGCAGATCACCCAGAACGCGGGCACCTTGAACGGGCGCGTCAGGTCGGGGCGGGTGTAGCGCAGCACCAGTACGCCCAGGCAGACGGTGGCGAACGCCAGCAGCGTACCCATCGACACCAGTTCGCCCAGCACGCTCAGCGGCATGAAGCCGGCCAGCAGGCAGGCCACCACGCCGACGATGATCGTGCCGATGTAGGGCGTCTGGTACCTGGCGTGGACGCGTCCGAAGAGCTTCGGCAGCAGGCCGTCGCGCGACATGCTGTAGAAGATGCGCGGCTGCGCCATCAGCATCACCAGGATCACCGAGGACAGGCCGGCGATCGCGCCGATCTCGACCGCGGTCTTGAGCCAGCCGACGCTGGCGCCCGGATCGGCCTTGAGCACTTCCTCCAGCGCGGTGGCGACCGGCTTGGCCGTACTCAGCAGCGAGTAGTGGGTCATGCCGGTGAGCACGGCGCAGACGGCGATGTAGATGATGGTGCAGATCGCGAGCGAGCCGAGGATGCCCTTGGGCATGTCCCGCTGGGGGTTCTTGGCCTCGCCGGCGGCGGTGGAGACCGCGTCGAAGCCGATGTAGGCGAAGAACACGATGGTCGCGGCGCGGAACACGCCGTCCATGCCGAACTGGCCGGGGCCGGTGTTCTCGGGAATGAAGGGCGTCCAGTTGGCCGGGTCCACGTACTGGATGCCGAAGCCCAGGAACGCGGCGATCACCACGACCTTGATCGCCACGATGATCGCATTGACGAAGGCGGACTGGGTGATGCCCACGTAGCACAGGCCGCTGACGGCCGCGACGATCAGCACCGCCGGCAGGTTGATGATGCCTTCGGTGGCGACGAAGGCGCCGTTGGCCCAGGTGATCGGCGCGGTCGCCAGTTCCGCGGGGAAGGGCAGGCCGAGGGTGGAGGTGAGGAAGCTCACCAGGTAGCCCGACCAGCCCACCGCCACCGTGGACGAGGCGAACAGGTACTCCAGTACCAGGCACCAGCCGATGAACCAGGCCACCCATTCGCCCAGCGTGGCGTAGGAATAGGAATAGGCGCTGCCGGACACCGGCATCATCGAGGCGAACTCGGCGTAGCACAGGCCCGCCATGGCGCAGGCGAAGCCGGCCAGCACGAAGCTGAGCATGATCGCGGGACCCGCGTGGTTGGCCGCGGCCTGGCCGGTGAGCACGAAGATGCCCGCGCCGATCACGGCACCGACGCCGAGCAGTACGAGGTGGCGCGCGGTCAGGGTGCGCTTGAGCGTCGCCTCCCCGTGCAGGGAGCCCTCGACCGGTTCGCCGGCATCCACGTGCGGCGCCGGCTCGACCGGCTTGACCCTGAACAGACTCTTCGACATCGATGGTTCCCTGGAGATGGACGGAGCACGCCGCTGGGGGTCGGCCGCGGATCGTTACCGCTGCTACCTTGCCAAACGCCGATCCGGGGCACAAGCGCGTGGATGATGCGCGACAATCCCCGTCCATGACCTATGACACTGTGATCGGGACCGGCGTGTCCGGCCAACGGAGCGAGGCCGATCCGCTGGCCGACGCCCTCCGGCGCTACGCCGATCGCCATCCGGCGCAGGCGCCGGTCGCCGCCGGTTTCGTGGCGCTGCTGGACGATGGCGATGCGGCGTTCCTGCGCGGGCGCCTGGATGGACACTTCACCGCCTCGGCCTGGCTGGTCGACCGCGCCGGCGCCCGCGTCCTGCTCACGCACCACCGCAAGCTCGGTATCTGGGTGCAGCTCGGCGGCCACGCCGACGGCGACCGCGACTTGCGCAGGGTCGCGCTGCGCGAGGCGGAGGAAGAATCCGGCCTTGCCGGACTGCGGGCCGACCCGGAGATCTACGACCTCGACCGGCACTGGATTCCCGGGCACAAGGGCGTGCCGGGGCACTGGCACTACGACGTGCGCTACGTGGTCCGCGCCGGTGCGAGCGAGGCCTTCGTCGTGAGCGAGGAATCGCTGGCGCTGGCCTGGCGCGACATCGGCGCGATCGCCGCGGACGGCGCCGCGGACGCATCGCTGCGGAGGATGGCGCGGCGCTGGCTGGAACGCGGCGGCCGCTAGCGCACGCGGTCAGCGTCGCGCGGCGACCTCGTCGATGTGGCGCAGCAGGTCGGCCGGATCGTCGTACACGCGGAACGCGCCGGAGCGCTCGAGTTCCTCGCGCCCGTAGCCGCCGGAAAGCAGGCCCACGCCCAGCGAGCGGGCGCGCTGCGCGGCCAGCATGTCCCAGATGCTGTCGCCGATCACCAGCGAATGGGCGATGTCCACGCCCAGGCGCTCGGCCGCGGCGAGGAACAGGTCCGGGTCGGGCTTGGCGTAGCGCACCTGGTCGCGGGTGACGACCGGAATCGCCGCCGGATCCACCCCGAGCGCGGCGATGTTGGGCGCAGCGGTTTCCATGCGGCCGCTGGTGGCGATGGCCCAGGGAATGCCTTCGGCGCTGAGGTGGGCCAGCAGTTCGGGCGCGCCGGGCAGCGGGCGGATCGCGCCGGCAGCCGCCTGGCGGTTGTAGGCCTCGGCATGCCAGGCGCGCAGGCGCTCGAGCCGTTCGGGAGTGATGTCGAGCCCGGTCTCGCGCAGCAGGATGTTGGTGAACAGGCCACCGCTCATGCCGATCTTGCGGTGGATGCGCCAGACCGACAGGTCCACGCCCTCGCGGTCCAGCGCTTCCTTCCAGGCCAGCACGTGCTGGTAGACGCTGTCGACGAGGGTGCCGTCGAGGTCGAACAGGAAGGCGGTGGACATGCGGGGCATGGCGCGGCTCCTCTGGCGGGCGGATGGAGGGCGGGACCGCCATCATGCCGGGCCGCATGCGGCGCCGGCGTCAACGCATCGGCGCGCTCAGTAGAGCACGCGCGTGCGCAGGGTGCCCTCGATGCCGTTGAGCGCCGATCGCAGGCGGCCCGTGATCTCGGGCGTGGAGGCGATGTCGATCACCACGTAGCCCACCTTGGCGTCGGTGCGCAGGAACTGGCCGTCGATGTTGACGCCCTCGCGCGAGAACAGTTCGTTGATCCGCGACAGCACGCCAGGCACGTTGCGGTGGATGTGCAGGATGCGATGGCTGCCGGCGTGCTCGGGCAGGGTCACCTCGGGGAAGTTCACCGCCGAGAGCGTGCTGCCGTTGTCGCTGTAGCGCACCAGCTTGGCCGCGACCTCGGTGCCGATGTTGTCCTGCGCTTCCAGCGTGCTGCCGCCGACGTGCGGGGTCAGGATCACGTTGTCGTAGCGGGTAAGCGGCGATTCGAACGCATCGCCGTTGCCCTTGGGCTCGACCGGGAACACGTCCACCGCGGCGCCGCCGACATGGCCCGATTCCAGCGCGGCAGCAAGCGCGTCGATGTCGACCACGGTGCCGCGCGAGGCGTTGATCAGGTGCGCACCGGGTTTCATCCGCGCGATCTGCGCAGCACCGAACATCATCTGGGTGGCGGGGGTTTCCGGCACGTGCAGGGTGACGATGTCGGAACGCTCGAGCAGGTCGTCGAGGCTGGCCGCGGCACGCGCGTTGCCGAGCGAGAGCTTGGTTTCGATGTCGTGGAAGACCACGTGCATGCCCAGCGATTCGGCCAGCACGCCGACCTGGGTGCCGATGTGCCCGTAGCCGATGATGCCCAGGGTCTTGCCGCGCACCTCGTGGCTGCCCAGCGCCGACTTGCTCCACCCGCCGCGATGGCATTCGGCGTTCTTCAGCGGGATCCCGCGCATCAGCATGATCGCCTCCGCCACCACCAGCTCCGCCACGCTGCGGGTGTTGGAGTAGGGCGCGTTGAAGACCGGGATGCCGGCCAGTTCGGCCGCTTCCAGGTCGACCTGGTTGGTGCCGATGCAGAAGCAGCCGATGGTGAGCAGCTTGCGCGCCTCGGCCAGCACGTCGGCGGTGAGCTGGGTGCGCGAGCGGATGCCGACGATGTGGGCGTTGGCCAGCTTCTGCTTCAGCTCGTCGCCCGCCAGCGACTTGGACAGCAGTTCGACCTGCTCGTAGCCGGCCGCCCGGAACACCTCGACCGCGCTCTGGCTGATGCCTTCGAACAGGACGACGCGGATGTCCTGCTTCGGGAACGAGGTCTTCGAGAGCGTCATGCGGGCGGGCATCCGGCGGCGAGGGGAGCCCCGCATTATTCCAGATGACGGCGGGCGTTTCCGCAGTGCAGCAGCGATCATTGCACCGTCGCGCGGAACGCCGGTCCACGTCCAGCGCAACACTGGGAACGCGCTTTTTTGTTGCGCCGGAAACGGTGTCGCCGCGGGCGCCACGTTCAAGGGGCGCATGGACGTGCGCCTGCTGGACGCGTCAGGCCCTGGCTGGCACGCTTGCGCTCCCCACGACGCGCGCTCTTCCCATGACCGATCCGCGCCTGGCCGCGCTCGCGCAGGCCCTGCCCGAACTGCGCCTGCTGACCGACGCCGCCGACCTCGAACACTACGGCCGCGACTGGACCCGGCGCTGGACGCCGGCGCCGCTGGCGATCGCGCTGCCGACCTCGGTGGAGCAGGTGCAGGCGGTCGTGCGCTGGGCGCGCGCGCACGCCGTGGCCATCGTGCCGTCGGGCGGCCGCACCGGACTGTCCGGCGGCGCCGTCGCGGCCAACGGCGAGCTGGTGCTGAGCCTGGAGCGGATGAACCGCGTGCTGGGTTTCGATCCCATCGACCGCAGCCTGACCGTGCAGGCCGGTATCGCGCTGGAGGCGGTGCACAACGCGGCGCGCGAGCACAGGCTGGCGTATCCGGTCGATTTCGCCGCGCGCGGTTCGTGCAGCATCGGCGGCAACATCGCCACCAATGCCGGCGGCATCCGCGTGATCCGCTACGGAAACACCCGCGAATGGGTGGCCGGCCTGAAGGTGGTCGATGGCCGCGGCGAACTGCTCGAGCTCGGCCGCGGCCTGGTCAAGAATTCCAGCGGCTACGACCTGCGCCACCTGATGGTCGCCTCCGAGGGCACCCTGGGCATCATCGTCGAGGCCACGCTGCGGCTGACCGATCCGCCGCCGCCGACCAGCGTGATGCTGCTGGCGCTGCCGGACTTCGCGGCGCTGATGCAGGTCTTCGCCAGCCTGCGCGCACGGCTGCAGCTGGAAGCGTTCGAGTTCTTCACCGATCGCGCCCTGCACCACGTGACCGCGCATGGCGGACAGAATCCGTTTGGCGAGACCTATCCCTATTACGTGGTCACCGAGTTCGCCGCCGGCGAAGCCGGGGAAGCGGCCGCGCTGGCGGCTTTCGAGCACTGCGTGGGCGAGGGCTGGGTGCTGGACGGGGTGATCAGCCAGAGCCAGGCCCAGGCCGCGCAGCTCTGGCGCCTGCGCGAGGGCATCACCGAAAGCCTGGCGCCCTACGTGCCGTACAAGAACGACGTCTCGGTGCGGATCTCGGTCATGCCGGCGTTCCTGGCCGAGGTGCAGGCGCTGCTCACGGAAGGCTATCCGCACTTCGACGTGGTCTGGTTCGGCCACATCGGCGACGGCAACCTGCATATCAACGTCCTCAAGCCGGTCGACATGGCGCAGGCGGATTTCGTCGCCCAATGCGAGCGGGTGACCAGGCTGCTGGCCGAAGCGCTGCAGCGCCACGGCGGCAGCATCTCGGCCGAACACGGCATCGGCCTGGTCAAGAAGGCTTACCTGGGTTCGACCCGCACTGAAGCCGAGTTGGCTCTGCTGCGCGGCATCCGCGGCGTGCTCGATCCGGACGGCCTGCTTAACCCTGGCAAGCTGTTCGACCGGTAGTGAACGACGACGCGCGGCTGCAGGCGCTGGCGCGGCGGATCTTCGCCGCGCAACCGTTCACGCAGATGCTGGGCGCCACGCTGGAAAGTGCCGCGCCCGGAGCCACCCGGATCCACCTGCCGCTGCGCGCCGACCTGCTGCAGCAGCACGGTTTCGCGCACGGCGGTGTGCTGGCCTATCTGGCCGACAATGCGATCACCTTCGCCGGTGGCATGGCCCTGGGCGGCGACGCGCTGACGTCGGAGTTCAAGATCAACTACCTGCGTCCGGCGCAGGGCGAGGCACTGGTGGCGACCGCGAACGCGCTCGCCGCCGGCCGCCGGCAGGCCGTGTGCCGCTGCGAGATCCATGCCCTGCGCGACGGTACGCGGGTCCTGTGCGCGGTGGCGCAGGGCACGGTGCTGCCGGCCGCGCCGACGGAGCGCGGCTGACGCGGGCGCGTTCAGCCGTCGGCGGCGCCGTCGCGATATCCTGCGCGCCGATCGACAGCGGGAAGGTCCCAAGAATGAAGCGATATCTGCTGGCTGCCGCCGTGCTCGCCTGCGCCCTGCCGGCCTGGGCCGGAAGTTTCGCCGGAACCACCGGTGGCGCCACCTCGGCCGGAAGCTCGGCCTCGTCGGGCAGCAGTTCGGGCGACGACAAGGTGGTGCTGGCCGCGCGCGACGATGCGGCGCTGTTCGTCGCCAGCGAAGGGACCATCCGCGGCGTGCGCCTGGAGGCCGCGCTGCGCCAGCTGCGCGAGCGCGATGCCGCCGCGCGCGCAGCCAGCGACCTGGCCCTCGCGCAGGCGATCCTGGCGCGCTGAATCCCGCGGTGGGTCCGATCGCGCGGGCGGCCTGGCTTGCCGGCCTGCTGGCCTGCGCCGCGCCGGCCTCGGCGGCGCTGCGCGTGGCGGTGGACGCGTCCGGCCTGTCGGCCGCCGAAAGCAAGGCCTCGCGCGAACTCGTCGACGACGCGCTGGCGCGGTTGCCGGCGAAGCTCCTGCAGGACCTCGACCGGGACGTGGTCCTGCGCTGGCGCGACGACTTGCCCGAGCGCGTCCACGGCCGCGCGCGCAACGCCAGTGTCGGCCTGGACCGTGCGCTGCTGGCCGGCTGGATCGGGCGCGATCCCCACGTTGCCGGCGATCCCGCCGCGCTCGCTGCCGTGGCGGCGCTGCTGCACGAACTGGCCCACGTCCACGACCGTTCAGCGGAAGGCGGGGTCTCGCGCGATCCCCGCCTGCTCGACCTGGCAGGCTGGCCGGTGCAGCCCCTGCGCCTGGGCCTGCGCACGACCCGCAACGACTTCCGCGACCGCAGCCCGGACGCCTATGAGCTCGTGTCGCCGACCGAGTTCTACGCCGTCAACTTCGAACACTACCTGCTCGATCCCGAATACGCCTGCCGTCGCCCGGCGCTGCACCGGCATTTCGTCGAGCGCCTGGGCGCGCCGCCGGCGCTCCAGCGGCCCGACTGCGGAAAGGCCCTGCCCTTCGTCGCGGCCGGGGACGGCGGGGCGGGACTCGACCTGCTCGGGCTCGATCCCGCGCGCGTGACCGCGGTGGAGTACCTGCTGGCCGAGGCCGACCGTTCGCCCATGAGCCGCTGGGGCCACGGCATGCTGCGGCTGGTGGTGTGCGCGCCCGGCCGCGCGCCGGGGCCCGCCTGCAGGCTCGACCTCGAGCACCACCTGGTGCTCTCGTTCCGCGCCTTCGTCGACGACGTGCAGGTGTCGAACTGGCGTGGACTGACCGGACGCTACCCATCGCGCCTGTTCGTGCTGCCGCTGGCGCAGGTGGTCGACGAATATACCCGCATCGAACTGCGCGGCCTGCGCTCGGTGCCGCTGCGGCTCGCGCCGGCCGAGATCGCCGCCGTGGTCGAGCGCGCCGCGCAGGTGCACTGGAGCTACGACGGGCGCTACTACTTCGTCACCAACAACTGCGCGGTCGAGACCTGGAAGCTGCTCAACGATGCATTGCCGGCGCTGTCGCGGATGCGATTGCGCAGCATCACGCCCAGCGGGCTGCTGCGCCGCCTGCAGCGCGAAGGCATCGCCGACGCATCGGTGCTGGAGGACGATGCCGAGGCGCTGCGCCTGGGCTATCGCTTCGCGTCGCTGTCGCGCTATTTCCAGGACATGTACGCCGCGGCATCGGCCGAACTGGCGCTGCCGGCCGCCGATGCCGAGGCTTGGCTGCGCCTCGAACCTGCACAGCGTCGCGACTGGCTGGACCGGGGCGGGCTGCGGACGTCGGCGGCCCTGCTGGTGCTGGAAGAAGCGGCGCTGCGTCGCGAACAGGCGCAGGCACGGGTGGCGCTCAGGCGGCGCTACTGGCGCGACGCGTCGATGGACGATGCGGTCGCCGGGCTGCTGCAGGCGCTGTGGTCAGATGGCGCCGGCGCGGGAAGACCTGCCGGCCTGCTCGATGCCGGCGGCTATGGACTGCCGCAGCCGCCCGAACTGGACCTGCTGGCCGCGCGTGTGGGCGAGGGCGACGCCCGCCTGCGCGCGGCCCACGGAGCCCTGCACGAAACCGCCCGGGCATGGCTGCCGGAACGGCAGCGCTCGCGCCTGCAGTCGACCGAGGAGAACGTGGCCCGACTCGGCGAACGCCTGCGCGCCCAGGCCGAAGCGCCGCCTGCCTGAGGCAGCGCGTGGCCTCGGTCAGTCGGCGCGACCGCCGAACTCGCCGGTGGTGGTGTTCACCAGCACGCGTTCGCCGTTGACGATGTACTCGGGCACCATGATCTCGATCCCGGTGCTGAGCTTCGCCGGCTTCGGACGCTTGGTCGCGGTGCCGCCCTTGAGCTCCGGCGGGGTGTCGACCACTTCCAGGGCCACGTGCTGCGGCAGCTGCAGCGCCACCGGCTGCTCGTCGATGATCTGCACGTAGGTGCCAGTCAGGCCCTCGGTGATGTAGCCGGCAGCCTCGCCGATGGTGGCCGCCTCGAGGGTATAGGGGGTGTAGTCCTCGTCGTCGAGGAACACGAAGTCCTCGCCGTCCTTGTACGAGAACGTGGCCTGGCGGCGCAGCAGCTCGACCTCGGTCAGCTGGTCCTCGGCGTCGAAGCTCACGTCCGCCTTGTTGCCGCCCGGCACGCTGTACATGATGAAACGGAAGCGCACGTTGCCGCCGCGACCCTGCGGCGAGCTGCGTTCGATATCGCGCACCTGGTAGACGGTGCCGTTGTGTTCGACCACGTTTCCTTTCTTGACGTCGTAGGCTTTCATCGGGACTGGAGGTTCTGGAAGGTGGAAAGCGGCGCCGGCCGGTGGCCTGCGCGTGTGTCGTGCCGGCCGGGCCTTACTTCGGCGCCAGGCGCACCGCGCCGTCGAGGCGGATGGTCTCGCCGTTGAGGTAGCGGTTGCCGAGGATGTACTGCACCAGGTCGGCGAACTCGTCCGGCTGGCCGAGGCGGGCGGGGAAGGGGATCGAGGCGGACAGCGACTTCTGCACGTCCTCGGGCATGCCGTCGACCATCGGGGTCCAGAAGATGCCCGGGGCGATGGTGTTGACGCGGATGCCGAAGCGGGCAAGTTCGCGCGCCATCGGCAGGGTCATGCCCACCACGCCGCCCTTGGAGGCCGAGTAGGCGGCCTGGCCGATCTGGCCCTCGTAAGCGGCCACGCTGGCGGTGTTGACGATCACGCCGCGCTCGCCGTCTTCGCCTGCCTGGTTGTGCTGCATGACGGCGGCCGCGGCCTTGGCCACGTTGAAGCTGCCGACCAGGTTGACCATCACCGTGGTCTGGAACTGCGACAGCGGCATCGGCGCCTCGCGACCGAGCACGCGGCCGGCGCCGATGATGCCGGCGCAGTTCACCGCCACGTTCAGGCCGCCCATCGCCTCGGCGGCCGCGGCCACGTTCGCAGCCACGCCGTCCTCGCTGGTGACGTCGGTGCGCAGGTAGCGGGCCTGCGACTCGCCGAGTTCGGCGATGGCGGCGGCGCCCTTGTCGTCGTTGACGTCGAACAGCGCGACCTGGCCGCCCTCGGCGACGATGCGGCGCGCCACGGCGAGGCCGAGCCCGGACACGCCGCCGGTGACGATGGCGCGGATGGAGGAAGACTGCATGGGCGTTCCCGAAGGCGGAAAGGCGCAATTCTAGCGCGGCGGGCGCGCACGCCGGCCGCGGCCGGCACTGCGGCAAATCGCGTCGGGAATCCCGGGTGCGCGGCGCCGCGCGCCGGAGCCGGGTCAGGACGTGCCGCGCAGCCTACGCGCGAACTCTTCGGGCGGCAGCCCGGGCGCGAACAGGAAACCCTGGCCCACCGGCACGCCCAGTTCAAGCATGAAACGCCGCTGCGCCTCCGACTCGATGCCCTCGGCCACCAGGCCGAGACCCAGGCTGCGCGCGATGCCCGCCACCGCCTGGCAGACCGCCACGTCCGAGTGGTTGTCCGGCACGCCCTCGACGAACAGCTGGCTCAGCTTGAGCCCGTGGATCGGCAGGCGGCGCAGGTAGTTGAGCGCGCTGTAGCCCTCGCCGAAATCGTCGATGGTCAGGATCACGCCCATTTCGCGCAGGATGGCGAAGGTGCGCAGGGTGTCGGGCGCGTCCTCGATCAGCACGCGCTCGGTGAACTCGAGCTCCAGCGCCGAACCGGGCAGCCCGTGTTCGTCGAGCGCCTTGCGGATGGTGTCGGCCAGGTCCTCGACCAGGAACTGCCGGTAGGACACGTTCACCGCCACGCGGATGATGCCCAGGCCCGCGTCGCGCCATTCGGCCGCCTGGCGGCAGGCTTCGCGCAGCACCCAGCGGCCGATGCGGACGATGTCGCCGGTGTTCTCGGCGTGGCCGATGAAGTGGTCGGGCCGCATCTCGCCCAGCTGGTGGTTCTGCCAGCGGATCAGCGCCTCGGCCGCCACGATGGTGCCCTGGCGCAGGTCCACCTGCGGCTGGTAGACGAGGCGGAACTCGTCGTTGTCGGCCGCGCGGCGCAGGTGGGTCTCCATCCGCAGCCGGTTCTGCTGCGACTGCGCCAGTTCGGGCGTGAATTCCTGGCGGCCGTTGCGGATCCGGCGCTTGCTGTCGTACATCGCCGCGTCGGCGTTCTGGATCAGCGTCTGCGGCCGGTCGCCGTCGCGCGGCGCGCGCGCGATGCCGATGCTGGCGGTGATCGCGAACTCCTCCTTCTCGAAGCGGAAGCTTTCGCTGAAGCCGTCCAGGATCGCGTCGGCGATGCGCTCGGGCCGGGACTCGTCGTCGCCGGTGTTGCAGATCACCAGGAACTCGTCGCCGCCGAAGCGCGCGATCAGGCCCTCGGTCCCCGCCGCGCGGCTGATGCGTCGCGCGGCGGCGTTGAGCAGGTCGTCGCCGGCCGCATGGCCCAGCACGTCGTTGACCACCTTGAAGCGGTCCAGGTCGATGTACAGCACCGCGATCGGACCATGCATCGGGTCGCGCATGCGCGTCTCGAGCTCGTGCAGCATCGCGTCGCGGTTGAGCAGGCCGGTCAGCGGGTCGGTGCGGGCGCGGATGCGCAGGGTCTCCTGCTCCTGCTTGCGCTCGGTGATGTCCTGCAGGGTGCCGGTGATGCTGGTGCCTTCGCTGCGGTTGATCTCGGCCTCGCCGATGATGCGCAGCCACAGCGGGCTGCCGTCGGCGTGCTTGGCCTCGACCTCCAGGTCGATCGGCCGGTTGTCGTGGATCGCCTGGTGCAGCGCCTGGTCCATGCGCACGCAGTCGGCTTCCGCGAGCGCGGCGAGCAGGTCGCCGATCGAGCGGACCTCGCGGCCGGCGCCCAGGATGCGCGTGGCTTCCTCGGTCATGTACAGCGCGTCGCGGTCGACCTCCCACTCCCAGCCGCCGATGTGGGCCAGCGACTGCGCGCGGTCGAACAGCGCGCTGTCGCGCTTGAGTTCGGTGACGTCGCTGAAGAACGACAGCACCTGCAGCGGCGTGCGCCCGCCCGGGGCGAACAGCGGCACGCTGCTGATCGAGAGCCAGCGCAGGCGCCGTTCGGGACGGTGGTACAGGCCCAGCACCTGGCTGCCGGTCGCGCGCCCCGTGCGCAGGGTCAGCGTGGGCGGCAGGTCGCTCAGCGCGAGCGGGTGGCCGCCCTCGTCGACCACGGCCCAGTCGGCCGGGCGCAGGTAGGCCTGGAAGTCCTGGTGTTCGTCGGCGCCGAGGATGCGCATCGCCGCCGCGTTGGCCTGGACCAGGTGGCCATGGTCGTCGAACACCACCACGCCCTTGTCGATCACTTCCAGCAGCTGGCCGTAGCGCAGCTCGGCCATGCGCCGGGCGCTGAGGTCGCGCGCCACCGCCACCACGCAGCGGCGGCCGTCGTGCACGAAGCCGGCCGAGTGCACCTCCACCGGGAACCGGGTGCCGTCGCCGCGCTTGTTGGTGACCTCGATGACGTAGGTTTCGCCCCGGTGCAGCACCTCCAGCACCGGACGCATGTGGTCCTTGGGCAGGTCCGGGTTGAGCACCTCGATGGGCTGGCCGACGATGCGCTCGCGCGGCAGCTGGTAGGCCGCCATGCCCGCCCGGTTGAGGTCGAGCACGGTGCCGTCCTCGTCGAGGATGCTGACCGGGTCGGGGACCGCGTCGAACAGCGCGTGGTAGCGCAGGTGGGCGTGCTCGGCCTCGGTTCCCGCGGCTTGCAGGGCCTGCCGCGCGCGTTCGAACAGGTCGCGCGCGGCGTCGGGCATCGCGGGATCGCCGGCGGCGGCCTCGAGCGCGGCCAGCACGTCGGCGCGGCTGCCGGGCGGCGCGTCCTCGCCGGGCGCGGCCTGCGCGTTCATCGTGCCGCCAGTGCCCGCCCGGCCTTGCTGCCGGTCTCGCGGCCGAGCAGGTCCGCCAGCCAGCGGCCGGTGTCGGCCAGCGCGTCCAGGTCGATGCCGGTGTCGATGCCCATGCCGTGGAGCATATACACCACATCCTCGCTGGCGACATTGCCGCTCGCGCCCCTTGCATAGGGGCAGCCGCCGGCGCCGGACACGGCGCTGTCCACCACGCCGACGCCTTCTTCCAGGCAGGCCAGGATGTTGGCCAGCGCCTGGCCCCAGGTGTCGTGGAAATGCACCGCCAGCGCGGCCATCGGCACGGCGCCGGCCACCGCGCGCAGCATGGCGCGCGCCCTGGCCGGCGTGCCCACGCCGATGGTGTCGCCCAGCGAGATTTCGTAGCAGCCCATCGCATGCAGCGCCGCGGCCACCCGTACCACCTCGGCCAGCGGCACCTCGCCCTGGTAGGGGCAGCCCAGCACGGTGGAGACGTATCCGCGGACCTGCACGCCATCGGCGCGGGCGCGTTCGAGCACCGGCGCGAAGCGGGCCAGCGACTCGTCGACGCCGGCATTGGTGTTCTTGCGGTTGAACGCCTCGGAGGCGGCGGTGAACACCGCCACTTCGCGCGCGCCGGCCGCGAGCGCGCGCTCGTAGCCCTGCAGGTTGGGCACCAGCACCGGGTAGGACACGCCCGGCTTTTTCGCGATCCCGGCGAACACTTCGGCTGCGTCGGCCAGCTGCGGAACCCATTTCGGGCTGACGAAACTGGTGGCTTCGATGGTCCGCAGGCCGGTCGCCGACAGGCGGTCGACCAGTTCGATCTTGGCCGCGGTCGGCACCTGGGTCTTTTCGTTCTGCAGGCCGTCGCGTGGACCGACCTCGACGATGCGCACGTGCCGGGTCACCAGGGCTGCTCCCGCGACTGCCCCGCGCGCGGGTCGCAGGGCCTCATTCGCCCGCCTCCAGCAGCACCAGCACGCTGTCGGCCTCGACGAACTCGCCTTCGGCGGCGCGCAGTTCGGCGACCGTCCCGGCACGCGGCGCCTTGAGCGCCAGTTCCATCTTCATCGCCTCGAGCACCGCCAGCTCCTGTCCCGCTTCCACTTTGTCCCCGGCGGCCACGCGCAGCGCCACCACCCGTCCGGGCATCGGCGCGCGCACGCGGTCGTCGCCGGCGGCCTGCGCCGCGGCCTCGTGCCGGTACATCGCCACCGGCGCCAGCGAAAGCCTGCGCGCGCCGTCGTGCACGTCGATCCTGCCCGGGCGCTGCGACACGCGGAAACGCCGCCCCTGCCCATCCAAACGCAGCGACAGGGCGCCCTCGGCCAGGCGCGCGCCCTCGATCGATGCGATGCGCTCGCCGACACGGATGCGATAGCGCCCGCCGTCGCCCTGCGCGTGCAGTTCGATGCGCTCGCCGCGGTGCTGGAAGGCGAGCGGACGTTGTCCGGCATGGCCCAGTCGCCAGCCGTCGGCGATCGCCCACGGCGACGTCGGATCGCTGGACGCCGCGGCCTGCTCGCGCCGGCCCTGCTCCTGCGCCAGCAGGGTGGCGGTGGCGGCCGCCAGCACCAGCTCCTCGGCAGGGGCCTGGACATTGACGAACTCGTCGAGATGGCGGTCGAGGTAGCCGGTGTCGATCCGCCCCTCGACGATCGCAGGGTGCCGCGCCAGCGCCTCGAGGAAGGCGATGTTGGACTTGGGTCCCTCGATCGCGCACTGCGCCAGCGCCTCGCGCAGGCGGGCGAGGGCGGCCGGCCGGTCGCGGTCGTGGACGATCAGCTTGGCGATCATCGGGTCGTAGAAGATGCTGACCGTGTCGCCCTCGACCACGCCCGAGTCGATGCGCACCGACGGCGAGGGCGGCGGCAGCGACAGCCGCTCCAGCCGACCCGAGCCGGGCAGGAAACCCGCCTCCGGATCTTCGGCGTACAGGCGCACTTCCATTGCGTGCCCCTGCTGCGGCACGTCGGCCTGCGCCAGCGGCAACCGGTCGCCGGCCGCGACCCGCAGCTGCCACTCGACCAGGTCGAGCCCGGTGGTCATCTCGGTGACCGGATGCTCCACCTGCAGCCGGGTGTTGATCTCCATGAAGTAGAACCGGCCGGACGGGTCGACGATGAACTCCACGGTCCCGGCATTGGCGTAGTCGATCGCTCGCGCGGCCAGCACCGCGGCCTCGCCCATGGCCGCGCGCAGGGCCGGGGTCAGGAACGGCGAAGGCGCTTCCTCGAACACCTTCTGGTAGCGGCGCTGCGCCGAGCACTCGCGTTCGTTGAGGTGGATGACGTTGCCGTGCGCGTCGCCGAACACCTGGATCTCGATGTGGCGGGGCGATTCGATGTAGCGCTCCAGCAGCACGCGGTCGCGGCCGAAGGCATTGGCCGCCTCGCGCTGGCAGCTCTGCAGGTTGGGCAGGAACTCCTCGGCCGAGCGCACGATGCGCATGCCCTTGCCGCCGCCGCCGTGCGCGGCCTTGATCATCAGCGGAAAGCCGATGCGCGCCGCCTCGCGGGCGAGCAGGTCGGGCGACTGGTCCTCGCCGGTGTAGCCGGGCACCACCGGCACGCCGGCGGCCTGCATCAGCTCCTTGGCGCCGGCCTTGCTGCCCATCTTGCGCATCGACGCGGCCTTGGGCCCGATGAACGCCAGGCCGGCCGCTTCCACCGCATCGGCGAACTCGGCGTTCTCGCTGAGAAAGCCATAGCCCGGGTGGATGGCCTGCGCGCCCGAGTGCAAGGCCGCCTGGACGATGGCGTCGCCGCGCAGGTAGCTCTCGGCCGGGCGGGGTCCGCCGATCGGAACCGCCTCGTCGGCCAGGCGCACGTGTTGGGCATCGGCGTCGGCCTCGGAGAACACGGCGACGGTGCGGATGCCGAGCCGGCGCGCGGTGCGGATGACGCGGCAGGCGATTTCGCCGCGGTTGGCGATCAGGATCGTCTGGAACATCAGCGGGAGGCATCCTCGGGGAGGTGGCAGACGGCTTCGATGTTGTGGCCGTCGGGATCGACCACGAATGCGCCGTAGTAGTCGGCGTGGTAGTGCGGACGCAGGCCGGGCGCGCCGTTGTCGCGGCCGCCGGCGGCGAGCGCGGCCGCATGGAAGGCGTCGACGGCGGCGCGGCTGGCGGCGGTGAAGGCGAAATGCACGGCGCCGCTCGACATGACGCCATCGGTGCCCGCGCCGATCCAGAAGTGCGGTCGCTCTGGCGGGCCGAAACCGCAGCCCTGGTCGCTGCCGCCGGTCTCGGCGGCGGTCAGCTCCATCACCACCGCGAAACCCAGCGGCGCCAGCGCGCGCTCGTAGAACGCGCGGCTGCGTGCGTAGTCGGCCACGCGCAGGCCAAGATGGTCGAGCATGCCTCAGTTCTCCCGCGCCCAGGCAGGCGTGCGCTTGTCGAGGAAAGCGCCCAGGCCTTCCTGGCCCTCGGCCGAGACGCGCAACGCGGCGATCAGGGCGGCATTGGACTGGTCGAGCCGGTCGCGGTCGGGCTGCAGGGCGACCTCGCGCACCAGGCGCTTGGCCGCGGCCGACGCGGCCGGCCCGGCCCTGAGCAGCAGGGCGAGCTGGCGATCCACCGCGGCGTCCAGCGCATCGGCCTCGACCACTTCGTGCAGCAGGCCCATGCGCAGCGCCTGCGCGGCATCGAACATCTCGGCCGTGGCGAACCAGCGTCGCGCCTGCCGTGGCCCGATCGCGGCGACGACGTAGGGCGAGATCACCGCCGGCAGCAGGCCGAGGCGGCTCTCGGTCAGGCCGAACTTCGCGCCGGGCACGCCGATGGCGACGTCGCAGCAGGCCACCAGGCCCACGCCGCCGCCGAAGGCCGCGCCGTGGACGCGGGCGATGGTGGGCTTCGGCAGTTCGTCGAGCGTACGCATCAGGCGGGCCAGCGCCAGGGCATCCTCCCGGTTCTCGGCTTCGCCCGCGGCGGCCATGCCGCGCATCCAGTTGAGGTCCGCGCCGGCGGAGAACGAGGTGCCGGCGCCTTCCAGCACCACCACGCGCACGGCGGGATCGGCGGCAGCGTCCTCGAGCGCAACGGTCAGGCGGGCGATCAGCGCGGCATCGAAGGCGTTGTGCAGCTCCGGCCGCTCCAGGCGCAGCCGCAGCACGGCCCCGATGCGGTGGGTCGACAGCGGTTCGGTCATGGCGTCGTGCGGAGGGTCGGCGGCCCCGCATCATAGCCGCCCCGGTTGCCCCGCTTTGCTCCCTCCCGCGCCCGCGGGGGGAGGGCCGGCGTAAGAACACGCCGCAAGCGGACCCGCCCGCCGATCCATGCCGTCGTCCGGAAAGGCCCGCACCTGCCTGCGGCTTGCGCTAAACTGGACGAGACGCATTCTCATTCCCCATCCATGCTCCCACGCCGCCTGCTGGCGACGCTGCTGTTCAGCGTTGCCCTGATCTGCACCTGTGCCTTCGCTTCGGACGCTTCGGTCGCCACCACCTGGCGCCTGCTCGACTACATCGCGGTGGACTACCGCGAAGCCGTGGCCGACGGCGAGGTGGTCAACCAGCTCGAGTACGACGAGATGCTGGAGTTCTCGGCCACTGCGGCCAGCGCCATCGCGGCCCTGCCGGACACGCCGCAGGCGGCGCAGCTGCAGCGCGACGCGCAGGCCCTGCAGCAGGCGATCGCCGACAAGGCCGCGCCCGATCGCATCGCCGCGCAGGCGCGTGGCCTCGCGGCTTTGCTGGTGCAGGCGCATCCGATTCCGCTGCTGCCGGCGGGTCCGCCCCAGCATGCGCGCGGCGAGTCGCTGTACGCGCAGCTGTGCGCCAACTGCCACGGCGCCGGCGGCGCGGGCGATGGCCCGGCCGGGGCCGGACTGGATCCGCCGCCGATCGATTTCACCGACCGCGAGCGCGCCGACGAGCGCAGCGTGTTCGCGCTCTACCAGGTGATCGAGCAGGGCCTGGAAGGCACCTCGATGGTGAGCTACCGCGGCCTGCCCGCCGAAGACCTCTGGGCGCTGGCCACCTACACCGGTTCGCTCGCCTATCCCGAATCGCTGTCCGCCCGCGGCAAGTCCCTGCTGGAAGGCGACGACGCGCTGCGCGCGCGCTTCGACCTCGAACGCTATGTCGGCCAGACGCCGGCCGATCTGGCGAAGGAGCTGGGTTCGGCCGAGGACGCGGCGGCGATCGTCGCCTACCTGCGCCGCCATCCGGAGGCCACCCGGGCGCAGCAGCTCGAATCGGCCCTGGCCACCTCGCGCGGGCGCCTGCGCGAGGCCATGGCCGCCTACCGCGAAGGCGACGGCAAGCGCGCGCGCGACCTCGCGCTGTCGGCCTACCTCGACGGCTTCGAGCCGGTCGAACCGCTGCTCGCCGCGCGCGACAAACCGCTGATGGTGCGCATCGAAACGGCGATGGCCCAGCTGCGCTCCGGACTGGCGGCCAATGCCGACGCCGACGCGCTGCAGGCCCAGGTCGACCGGCTCGACGGCCTGTTCGCCGAGGCCGAGCAGGTGCTGGGCCAGGACCGCACCTCGGCCACCGCCAGCTTCGTGGCCGCGTTCACCATCCTGCTGCGCGAGGGCCTGGAGGCGCTGCTGATCGTGATCGCGATCGTCGCACTGCTGCGCAAGGCCGAACGCACCGAGATGCTGCCCTGGGTGCACGGCGGCTGGCTGGCGGCGCTGGCGGCGGGCCTGGCGACCTGGGCGCTGGCGACCTGGGTGATCACCATCAGCGGCGCCAGCCGCGAACTGTCCGAGGGCTTCGGCTCGCTGCTGGCGGCCGTCGTGCTGGTCTGGGTCGGCGTGTGGATGCACGGCAAGAGCCAGGCCGACGCGTGGCAGCGCTACGTGCGCGAGCGCCTGGGCCATGCGCTCGGACGCTCTTCGGGAATTTTCCTGCTGGGCCTGGTGTTCGTGGTGGTCTACCGCGAGGTGTTCGAGACCATCCTGTTCTATGCCGCGATCTGGAACCAGGGCAGCCAGGCCAGCGTGGTCGCCGGCGGCGCCACCGCCGCGCTGGCGCTGGTGGCGATCGGCTGGGCGATGATGCGCTACAGCCGCACGCTGCCGATCAGCCAGTTCTTCCGCTACAGCGCGCTGCTGATCGCCGTGCTGGCGGTGGTGCTGATCGGCAAGGCGGTCTCGGCGCTGCAGGAGGCGGGCTACCTGCCGGTGAGCTGGCTCGACGGCTGGCCGCGCGTCGAACTGCTGGGCCTGTACCCGACGCTGGAAGGCGTGGCCGCGCAGCTGCTGGTGGCGGCGATCGTGGTGGCCGGATTCGCACTGGCGGGGCGGTCGGCGCGGAAGCTGGCGCAGGCCTGATCCGCATCGGCGCGGGGCGGCGGCGAAGAGCCGCCGGTTCCCGCCGAACGGCCTCAGCCGGCGGCGGCCAGGCGCGTCGCGCACCTGGCCGCGGTTGTCGCGATAGTGCAGCACGCAGGCGTTGGCTCCCGCGCCGCCGATGCTCGAATACGCCGGCTCCGCATCGGCGGCGCGGAACACGCGCTCCAGTTCGGCCTGCAGCACGTACTCGTGCACCCCGGGCCGCGCGGCACGCGTCGCGGCCTCGTACGCCTGCACGCTGGCGCGGGCGGCCGCCGACGAACGGGCGACCGGCGTGCCCGCATCAGGCGGGCGGGGCGTCCTGACGCAACGGCAGGCGGCGCAAGGCGCGCCGCCTGCTCAGTGCCGCATCCCGCGCTTGGCCGGCTTGGCCGGCCTGCGCATGTCGTTGGTCGGCGTAACCTCCACCGACAGCTGGAAGCTGCGCTCGTCGCCGGGAAACATCGCTCCAACCCCGACGACGTGGCGGGTGATCTCGTTGCCCTCGTCGTCGCGCACGCTCAGCACCACCGAATATTCCCAAGCGCCGCCCTCGGACGGATGCCGGATCATGCCCTCGACCTGCAGGGCGGTGGTGCTGGCCGGGACCGCGCCGGGGCCGGTGCGCGGCGTATCGAAGCGCAGGTAGTGCCGGCACGAGGGGCAGATGCTCGCGCTCTCGAGGATCGTGGTCTTGCAATGCGGGCAGGTGCGCGTGGCACCTGCCAGTCCCGGCTTCGGGGCGGCCACGGGCTCAGCTGGCCGTTTCGCGCGTCTCCGCGTTCTCGGCCTTGGCGTTGCCCTTGCGCGGCGCCGACGCGGTGTCGCTGTTGTCCCAGCCGCACTCCACATGGCCGCGGATGCGCGAGCCGGCGGCGACGGTGAGGGTGCCGGCCTTGATGTCGCCGGTCAGCACCGCCGAATCGAGCAGCTCGACCCTGGAAGCCGAGTCGATGTTGCCGTCGAGTTCGCCGGCCACCACGACCTGCTTGGCCTTGACCCCGCCGTTGAGCTTGGCGCCGTTCTCGATGCGCAGGTTGCCCTGCACGTTGACGTCGCCCTTGAAGCGGCCGGCGATACGGACGTGGCCGCTGCCTTCGATCTTGCCCTCGATGGTCAGGTCGGCGGCGATCAGCGACTCCTTGGCGGCGGGCTCGGCGGCTGCGGCCGGGGCCGGCGCGGGCGAGCGGGGCGGCGCGACTTGGGTCGGGGTGAAATCCGCGACCGCCGGAGCCTCACGCGGCGGCTGCGCTGCCGTCGGCGTGTCGGACGCGAAGGACGGGGTGTCCTTGCGGGCAGTGGCGTTGTTCTGGGGGCTGAAAATGGCCATGTCGCGGGTTCCTCGGGGCTGGACAGGGACCGTTCGGCGCGCGCCGCCGAACGGCGGAAGGGGCCTTGGAGCCTAGCATGTCGACATGGCCTTCACGTTGTGACGCCGCTCACCAAATCCGTTCCCCGGCAGGCACTTGCCGCATCTTGTTGCAGCACTGCCGTCAGCGTGCGGCCTCGTCCGGCAGCCAGGCGCGGTAGCGCCCCGACACATGCAGCAGGGCCATCAGCTGCAGCACGCCGTCGTAATAGCGGTACTGGCCGGCGGGTACGGGCCGTTCCCAGAGTGCGCGAACGAAGTCGAGCCGTCGCGGATGCCCGGCCGCCAGCGAGGCCACTGCGTTCATCGCCACCAGCCCGGCGGTCTGTCCGCCGCCGAGCGGCTGGCCGTCGAGCGTGTACAGGCTTTGGTAGGCATCCAGGCCCTGGCGCTCGAAGAAGGCCTGCAGGCGGTCGGACAGTTCCACCTGGCGCGGGTCGACCCGCCACCAGGACCAGTCCATCGACCAGTTCATCGCGCTGCGCCAGGCGTCGTAGCGGAAATCGGCCGACTCCGGTCGCCACGACGCCGCCCAGGGCGTGGCGTCGAAGTTGCCGTAGTCGGGGGTGAGGCCGGTAGCCGGGTGGGCGGCGGCAGCGAAGTAGTCGCGGCTGACCTGCGCCGCCTCGCGCCAGAACGCGCGGTCGGCCTCGGGGCCGACCCGCGCCCAGACCTCGTAGAAGGCCGGCAGGTGGTAGGAGGCGTCGGTGTGCGCGGCGTTCACCACGTCCGGGGTGAAGCGGACCATCTTCGCGTCGCGGTCGAACAGGTTGACCGCGGTCATCGTGCCGCGGTTGGTCTGGCCGGTGATCGACCCGCGGTGCAGGACGTCGTGCAGCAGGCGGTCGGCCTGGGCGCGGTAGTCGTAGATGCCATCGCCATCGCCCCAGCGCGCCGAGGCGAAGTACAGCGCGGTGATGAAGTACTCCTCGCCGTCGGGCGCGGGCATTTCGTCGATGGGCGTGCCGTCGCGTTTCACCGACCAGGCGAAATAGCCGTGGGCCGGGTGCGCGGGATCGGCGTGCCAGGTATGGGTCTTCGCCCAGTTCCAGATCGCGTCGAACTCGCGCTTACGGTCGAGCTGCACCGCGATCATCATTCCGTAGGACATGCCTTCGGAACGCACGTCGTCGCTGTTCACGTCCAGGATGTAGGCGAGCGGGCCATCGGCATTGCTGCCTGCGTCGTAATAGATGGCTTCCTGGTCCGGGTCGCCGTGGAACAGCTGCCGCCAGGCCGCCTCGATGCGCGCGTCGATATCGGCCTGGGCGTAGCCGGCCTCGGCGAACAGATCGGGATAGTGGCCGGTGGCGACGGCGCCGGCCGGGATCGGCACGGATGCATCATGAGGAGCGCCATCGGCCTGCGGGGTCGACGGGCCCGCACAGGCGGACAAGAGCAGGCAGAGCGGAAACAGCACGCGCGCAGTCAGGGCGCGATTGGACGTCAGGCGCATTCGTCGGGCGTCGGGCGGCGGGACCGGCAAGGTAGCAGATGGCGTCGTCGCGGTCGGGCCCCCGCCCCGACCCCGCAGGCAGGGGAGGGACCCTTGCGCGGCGGCGGATGCATCGCGGTGCTTCGTCTGCGCGTTCTGTTCTGCGTCCCAACGCCAGGTGGGCAGGGGCCTGTGCGCGGCGGCGGACGCGTCGCATGTGCAGGTCGGCACATGTTGCTCTGCTCCACCCTCCCTCCCGCGCCCAAGTGCGTGCGGGAAGGGAGCATCTGTGCCGCGGGAGCATCCCAAGGCCCTGCGTCGGCGCGAACTCTGCCCCCTCCCCGCGTGCGGGGGAGGGTTGGGGTGGGGGCCACCGGCGCGAGACCAGCGATCCCGCGCCCACCTACATCCGGAACACTCCGAACTTCGCCGGCTCGATCGGCGCATTGAGGGAAGCGGAGATGCCGAGCCCCAGCACCCGCCGCGTATCCGCGGGATCGATGATGCCGTCGTCCCACAGCCGCGCCGTGGCGTACCACGGGCTGCCCTGGTGCTCGTACTGCGCCCGGATCGGCGCCTTGAACGCCTCTTCGTCCTCCGCGCTCCAGTCGCCGCCCCTGGCCTCGATGCCGTCGCGGCGCACGGTGGCCAGCACGCTGGCCGCCTGCTCGCCGCCCATCACGCTGATGCGCGCGTTCGGCCACATCCACAGGAAGCGCGCACCGTAGGCGCGGCCGCACATCGCGTAGTTGCCGGCGCCGAAGCTGCCGCCGATCACCACGGTGAATTTCGGCACGGACGAACACGCCACCGCCGTGACCATCTTTGCTCCGTCCCTGGCGATGCCCGCGTTCTCGTACTTGCGACCGACCATGAAGCCGGTGATGTTCTGCAGGAACACCAGCGGGATGCCGCGCTGGTTGCACAGTTCGATGAAGTGCGCGCCCTTGAGCGCGCTCTCGCCGAACAGGATGCCGTTGTTGGCGACGATGCCCACCGGATAGCCGTGCAGGTGGGCGAAGCCGGTCACCAGGGTCTTGCCGTAGCGCGCCTTGAACTCGTCCAGCTCGCTGCCGTCGACGATGCGCGCGATCACCTCGCGGATGTCGAAGGGCCGGCGGGTATCCTTCGGCACGATCCCGTACAGTTCCTCCGCCGCGTACAGCGGCTCGCGCGCGTCGCGCACCGCCACCGGCAGGACCTTGCGCCGGTTGAGGTGGCCGACGATCGAACGCGCGATCTCCAGCGCATGGCGGTCGTCCTCGGCGAAATGGTCGGCCACGCCGGACACCGAGGTGTGCACCTCGGCGCCGCCCAGCGCTTCGGCATCCACCACCTCGCCGGTGGCCGCCTTCACCAGCGGCGGGCCGCCGAGGAAGATCGTGCCCTGTTCCTTGACGATGACGCTCTCGTCGCACATCGCCGGCACATAGGCGCCGCCGGCGGTGCAGCTGCCCATCACCACGGCGATCTGCGGGATGTTCTCCGCCGACAACCGCGCCTGGTTGTAGAAGATCCGGCCGAAGTGTTCCCTGTCGGGAAACACCTCGTCCTGCAGCGGCAGGAAGGCACCGCCCGAATCCACGAGGTAGACGCAGGGCAGCCGGTTCTCCCGCGCGACTTCCTGCGCGCGCAGGTGCTTCTTCACCGTCATCGGGAAATAGGTGCCGCCCTTGACCGTGGCGTCGTTCGCCACGACCACGACCTCCTGTCCCATCACCCTGCCGATGCCGCAGACCATGCCGGCCGCGGGCGCGGCGCCGTCGTACATGTCTTCGGCCGCCAACGGCGCGATCTCCAGGAACGGCGAGCCGGGGTCGAGCAGGGCGGTGATGCGGTCGCGCGCCAGCAGCTTGCCGCGCTCGGTGTGCCGGTTGCGCGCAGCCTCGCCGCCGCCGTCGGCCGCGCGCGCCAGGCGGCGTTCGAGTTCCTCGACCAGGGCCCGGTGGTAGGCGGCGTTGTCGACGAAGTCCTGCGAGCGCGGATCGAGTTGCGAGGTCAGTGCCGGCATGGTGCGGATGGTTTCGGGCGAAAGGGCAGAGGATACGTGAGCGACCGGCGCGCGTCCCCGATGCTGGCGACCCGAAACAAGAAAGGCCCGCGCATGGCGGGCCTTCCGGTACAACCTGTCGCCAGGATCAGTTGCGCGCGGCTTCTTCGGCCTCGGCGGCGGCGTCCTTGACCGCGCCAGCGGCGTCGGCGGCGGCTTCGCGGCTGGCGGCTGCGGCTTCATCGGCGGCGGCTTCGGCGTTGGCCGCGGCCTGCTCGGTGGCGGCCGCGGCGTCGGCTGCGGCTTCCTCGGTCGCGGCGGCGACGTTCTCCGCGGCAGCCTCGGTGGCGGCGGCGGCGTCGGCGGCAGCCTGCTCGGCGGCGGCGGCGTTGGCGGCCGCGTCTTCCTTGGCGCCCTGGGCGGTGTTTTCGCAGGCGGCGAGGGCCAGCACGCTGGCGGCGGCGATGGCAAGAAGCTTGATGTTCAAGGGCATTCTCCGGGTAGGAATGGAAAGGGTCGTCCGGCCCGGGGTCCCCCTGGCCGCGGCGTCATTGTGCAGAACAGAATGTTAAAAAAAGAAAAGCCGCCGGACGGAGCCGGCGGCTTTCTTCGATCGCCTTGCGGCGCCGGACTTACGGGGTCGCTTCTTCAGCAGCGTCCTCGGCGTCCTTGGCAGCGTCTTCCGCAGCCTCGGCCGTGTCGGCGGCGGCGTCGGCGGCCTCGGAGGTCGTGGCGTTGGCGGCGTCGGCAGCGGCGTCGGCAGCAGCGTCGGCGGCGGCAGCGGCGTCGTCGGCAGCAGCCTGGGCGGCGTCGGCGGTCGCGGTGCCGGCGGCCTCGGTCGCGGCGGTGGCGGCGTCGGCAGCGGCGTCGGCGGCGTCGGCAGCGGCGTTCTCAGCCTGCTGCTGGTTGCTGCAGGCAGCCAGGGCGAAACCCAGAGCCAGCGCAAGCAGGGCCTTGTTGATGGTCATATCCGTTCTTCCTCGTCTGAAGTTTGGCAACGCGCAAAGTTGCGCGCCATAACAATGATGACAAGCCCGTTACCGCTGTCAAGCGGGTGGGAGGGGAATTTTCACCAGCGCAGGGTCAAGCGTTCACGTCGATCAGGCCAGCTCGACGGCGATGGCCGTCGCTTCGCCCCCGCCGATGCACAGCGAGGCCACGCCGCGCTTGCCGCCGCGGGCCTTGAGCGCGTAGAGCAGGGTGACCAGCAGGCGCGCGCCGCTGGCGCCGATCGGGTGGCCCAGGGCGGTCGCGCCGCCGTGCACGTTGAGCTTGTCGTGCGGGATGCCGAGCTCGCGGATCGGCGCCATGGCCACGACCGAGAACGCCTCGTTGACCTCGAACACGTCCACGTCCTCCACCGACCAGCCGACCTTGTCGAGCAGGTTGCGGATCGCGCTCACCGGCGCGGTGGTGAACCACTCCGGCTCCTGCGAGAAGGTGGCATGGCCGACGATGCGTGCAATCGGCTCCAGCCCGAGTTTCGCGGCATGTTCGGCGCTGGTCAGCACCGTTGCCGCCGCACCGTCGGAGATGCTGGAGGAACTGGCGGCGGTCACCGTGCCGTCCTTGCGGAAGGCGGCACGCAGGGTCGGGATCTTGGCGACGTCGGACTTGCCCGGCTGCTCGTCGGTGTCGACCTCGACCTCGCCCTTGCGCCCGGCGACCTTGACCGGAACGATCTCGTCCTTGAACGCGCCCGAGGCGATCGCCGCCTGCGCGCGCCTGACCGACTCGATGGTGTAGGCGTCCTGCTCTTCGCGGCTGAAGCCGTACTTGTCGGCGGTGGCCTCGGCGAACACGCCCATCGACTGGCCGTCGTAGGGATTGGTCAACCCGTCCCAGGCCATGTGGTCGACCAGCTTCGCCTCGCCGTAGCGCAGGCCCGGGCGCGCCGAGACCATGTGCGGCGCGTTGGTCATCGACTCCATGCCGCCGGCGACGACCACGCTGGCCGAACCGGCCTTGATCAGGTCGTGGCCCAGCATCACCGCCTTCATGCCCGAGCCGCAGACCTTGTTGATGGTGGTGCAGCCGGTGCCCTTGGGCAGGCCCGCGGCGAGCGCGGCCTGGCGCGCCGGCGCCTGGCCGAGGTTGGCGGGCAGCACGCAGCCCATGATCACTTCCGAGACCTCCTCGCCCTTGACGCCGGCCTGCTCGACCGCGGCGCGGATGGCGGCGGCGCCGAGGGTCGGCGTGGGCACGCCCGTGAACTGGCCGAGCATGGAACCGATGGCGGTGCGCTTGGCACCGACGATGACGACGTCGCTCATGGAAACTCCGTGGACCGCGCGTGGGGAAGCCCGGATTATCGCCCCGGCCGCCGCGGAGCGGCAAACGGACGCAGGTCCGCTGGCGCAGCCTCCCGATTGACGCTATAGAGGCGCGGGGCGCGTCGCCGCGCGAGGACGGGAATCGAAGCGATGCAACAGTCGGTCCGGAAGAAGCACTCCCTGCTTGCGGTTGCGGTGACCGCCGCCTGCGCGCTGTCGGCCTGCGGCGGTGGCGGCGGCAACACCCGCGCCGACCCGCCACCGGTGTCGCCACCACCCACGGCGCCGCCGCCGGCACCGCCGACCGTGCAGGATCCGGATCCCGCCTACAGCCTGCACCTGGCCTGGACCGGGGCCGACGAGGCGCATGCTCACGGCCTCACCGGTGCGGGCACCCGCATCGGCATCGTCGACAGCGGGGTCAACCGCAACCATCCGGCGATGCGCGACGGGCGCGTCGTGGCCAGCTTCACCTACATCGATCCGCGCACCAACAACCTGCAGGTCGACGACGTGGTCGGCCACGGCACGGCCGTCGCGCAGACCGCCGCCGGCAAGCCCTTCGGCCGCTGGCCGGGGGGCATCGCGCCGGGCGCGGAGATCGTGTCCGCCCGCATCATCAGCGACAAGCCGCCGGAAGACGACGGCAGCGGCCGCGGCAACGAGGTCGATGGCGCGCTCGGCCTGGGGCCGATCCACGCCGACCTGATCCGCCAGGGCGTGCGGGTGATGAACAATTCCTGGGGCGGCCTGTACTGGACCAACCCGGCGGCCACCGCCGAGATCGCGGCCGAGTACCGGCCCTTCATCCGCGACAACGGCGGCCTGGTGGTGTTCTCGGCCGGCAATTCCGGCTTCGACGATCCCTCCGACACCGCGGCGCTGCCCAGCCAGCCCGGCACCGGCGGCAGCCTGCCGGCGGCCGACCTGGAGCGTGGCTGGCTGACCGTCGCCGCCCTGGACTCGGCCGATCCCACGCAGCTGGCGTACTACTCGAACGCCTGCGGCCTGGCGATGCGCTACTGCCTGGCCGCGCCGGGCACGGTGGTGGTGACCGGCACCAATGACGCGCCGAGCGCGCCGACCTATGCGCGCTGGACGGGCACCTCGTTCGCCGCGCCCATCGTCTCCGGCGCGGCGGCGCTGGTGTGGGAGGCCTTCCCGTACTTCGACAACGACCTGGTCCGCCAGACCCTGCTGGGCACGGCGACCGACCTGGGCGCGGCCGGCGTCGACGAGGTTTTCGGCTACGGCGCGGTCGACATCGCCGCGGCGGTGCAGGGGCCGGGCCGCTTCGACTGGGGCGACGTGGTCGCCGGGTTCGACACCGTCACCTCGACCTGGGGCAACGCCATCGACGGCGATGGCGGCCTGGTCAAGCGCGGCAGCGGTCGCCTGGTGCTCGGCCACGCCGGCACCATCGGCTATCGCGGCGATACGCGCGTCGAAGCCGGCGTCCTGCAGGTCGACGGCCAGCTCACCCGCTCGCACGTGCAGGTCGGCCGGCAGGGCACGCTGACCGGCGCCGGCACCATCGGCCAGTCGATCCGCAACGCCGGCACGGTGGCCATCGATGCGGACAACCGCCTGGTCGCCGGCGGCGACTATGTGCAGACCGGCACCGGCACGCTGTCGGTGCAGGTCGGGACTGCGCTGCTGGTGGAAGGTGCCGCCACGCTCGAAGGCGGCACGCTGCATGTGTCCGGGATCGCGCCCGGCTATGTCACCCGGGCCAGCGAGCCGGTGCTGACCGCGATCGAAGGCTTGAGCGGCGAGTTCGACCAGCTCACGCAGGCGTCGAGCCTGTTCCTCGACGCCGAGCTGGCCTACGACTACGACCAGTCCATCGTGAGCCTGGAGATCGAGCGGCTGGACGTGGCCTCGGCGGCGCGGCGGCTTGCCGGCGTGTCCAAGGCCGGACTGGCGGCAGCCGAACGCCTGGAGCGCGCCTTCGGCCTGCTCGACGCGCAACCGGCGGCCGCGGAAGCATCGCTGCTGCAGGTGGCGGGCGCGTTCCAGGCGCTGTCGGACGAGGCGAGCGCCGCCGCCGCGCTGGACAGCCTCTCGGGCGAATCGCACTCGCTGGCCACCAGCCTGGGCTTCGACGCCATCGACATGGGCCGCCGGGCGCTGTCCACGCGCCTGGGCCAGCTGCACGACGGGGAGGCGCTGGCCGGTAGCTGGCGCCAGGCGCTGGGGCAGGGCGGCAGTACCGGCATCGCCAGCGGTGGCTATCGCCTCGACGGCTGGGCCATGGGGCAGGACCAGCGCAGCGGCCAACTGGTGTCGGGCTTCTCGTTCGGCGAGATGCGCAGCCACGACTGGCTGGGCGGCAACCGCGACCGCAGCCGCGACCGGCAGACGCATGCGGGCGTGTACCTCGGGCGCATGTCGCACGCGGGCTACGCCGCCGCCAGCCTGTCCACCGGCCGCTTCGACCGCGGCATCGAGCGTCGGCTGTTCGCCGGCGACGCGGCGCGGGCCGGGGTGTTTGCTGCGTATTCGGGGGGGTACACGAGCTTCGACGTCGAGGCGGGGCGCCACCAGCGGCTGGGCGACTGGCAGCTCACGTCCTACCTCGGTGCCAGCCACGTCGGCATGCGCCAGGATGGCTTCGCCGAATGGGGCAGCGGTTTCGCGCTGCAGGCGAAGGCGGCGGACCTGTCGCGCACGCAGGCGATCGCCGGACTGCGCGCAGGCCGCGACTGGCACGGCCTGCGCCTGTCGGCCTGGTCGGAGTGGCAGCAGACGCTGCGCGCCGACGGCTTCGACGTGCAGGCGGGCTTTACCGGGATCGATGCCTGGGCGCCGCTGCCGCTGGCGGATGCGGCGAAGTCGGGTGGGCTGGTCGGCTTCGGCCTGGAGGCGTGGCTGGGGCGCAATGCGCGGCTGATGTTGGACGTGGACCAGCGCTTCGGGCCGCGGGGGAGCGAGCGGGTGGGATCGCTGAGGTACGTGTTGGGGTTCTGACGCGGGAGGGGCGCGCGGTTCGACTCTGCGCTCATGCGGTTTGGTGTGGCCGTGGGTTTGCGGGCTCCGGCGCGCCCCCACCCCAACCCTCCCCCGCAAGCGGGGGAGGGAGTCGAATGCGCGGGGGTCAGTGGTTGCCGGCGAAGAGTTCGCGGCCGATCAGCATGCGGCGGATTTCGTTGGTGCCGGCGCCGATGGCGTAGAGCTTGGCGTCGCGCAGGATGCGGCCGGTGGCGTATTCGTTGATGTAGCCGTTGCCGCCCAGGGTCTGGATCGCTTCCAGCGCCACCTGCACTGCCGCCTCGGACGCGTGCAGCAGGCAGCTGGCCGCATCGATGCGCGAGCGGTGGCCGGCGTCGTAGTCGCGCGCCACCTGGTAGGCGAAGGCGCGCGAGGACTGCAGCGACGTGTACATGTCGGCGATCTTGGCCTGCATGATGCCGAACGCGCCGATGGCCTGGCCGAACTGGCGGCGTTCGCGCACGTAGGGCAGGGCGATGTCGAGCGCGGCCTGCATCAGGCCCAGCGGCCCGCCGGTGAGCACCAGGCGCTCTGTGTTGAGGCCGCTCATCAGCACCTTGACGCCGTTGTTGACCTCGCCAAGCACGTTCCCGTTGGGGATCTCGCAGTTCTCGAACACCAGCTCGCAGGTGTTGGATCCACGCATGCCGAGCTTGTCGAGCTTCTGCGCGGTGGAGAATCCCTTCATGCCCTTCTCGACGATGAAGGCGGTCATGCACTTGCTGCCCAGCTCGCGGCTGGCGGTGCGCATGTAGACCACCAGCACGTCGGCCTCGGGGCCGTTGGTGATCCACATCTTGTTGCCGTTGGCGATCCAGGTATCGCCCTTGAGTTCGGCGCGACAGCTCATCGAGCCGACCACGTCGGAGCCGGCGCCCGGCTCGCTCATCGCCAGGGCGCCCTTCCATTCGCCACTGCAGAGCCTGGGCAGGTACTTCTCGCGCTGCGCCTGGCTGCCGTTGGCGTAGAGGTTGGACACGCAGAGGTTGGAGTGCGCGCCATAGCTCAGGCCGACCGAGCCCGAGGCGCGGGAGATCTCCTCCATCGCCACCAGGTGGGCGAGGTAGCCCATCTCGCTGCCGCCGAATTCTCCCGGGACCGTCATGCCCAGCAGGCCGAGCTCACCCAGCTTGGGCCACAGGTCCTGCGGGAAGGCGTTGTCCTCGTCGATCTTCGCTGCCCGCGGCGCGATCTCGGCCTCGGCAAACCGGCGCACGGCCTCGCGCAGTGAGTCGATGTCCTCGCCGAGGGGGAAGGTCCGCATGCCGTGCTCCCTGTGAATTGGTTTCACATGCTACATCGGCTCGAGTATCGATGCGGTCCCATTGCCCGCGCTGCGCCGGTCTGCCGTACCCGGACTGCGCCCATCCCCCCACGTACGCCTTGCTCCCTCCCCCGCCTGCGGGGGAGGGGTGGGGTGGGGGCCTGCAGGTCGCCGAGTCCTTCAACGTGCGCCTTCGGCCGGCAGGTCGCTCGCTGCTCAAACGCGCGCCTTCGGCGCGCGCCCCCATCCCGGCCTTCCCCCGCCAGCGGGGGAAGGAGAAGTACGTTGCGGCCCTGAAGTACCCGGCATGCTCCCGCGCCGCGCTCCACTCCCTCCCCCGCTTGCGGGGCAGGGTCGGGTGGGGGCCTTCAGGTCGCCGAGTCCTTCAACGTGCGCCTTCGGCCGGCAGGTCGCTTGCTACTCAAACGCGCGCCTTCGGCGCGCGCCTCCATCCCGGCCTTCCCCCGCGAGCGGGGGAAGGAGAAGTACGTTGCGGCCGTGAAGCACCCAGCAAGCTCCCGCGCCGCGCTCCACTCCCTCCCCCGCTTGCGGGGGAGGGTTGGGGTGGGGGCCTGCAGGTCGCCGAGTCCTTCAACGTGCGCCTTCGGCCGGCAGGTCGCTCGCTGCTCAAACGCGCGCCTGCGGCGCGCGCCCCCATCCCGGCCTTCCCCCGCGAGCGGGGGAAGGAGAAGTGCGTTGCGGCCGTGAAGCACCCGGCAAGCGCCTGCGCCACGCTCTACTCCCTCCCCCGCCTGCGGGGGAGGGTTGGGGTGGGGCGGGGAGGTCGCTTGCTACTCAAACGCGCGCCTTCGGCGCGCGCCCCTATCCCGACCTTCCCCCGCAAGCGGGGGAAGGAGCAGGTGCTTCAGGCGGCGACGGGGAGGTCGCCCCGAGTGGGCAGGGCGACGATGTGCCGGATCAGCTCCCGCGCACGCGTCCCTGGAATCGGGGGGTGCCGCGGCCCATCGGCAGCTTGAGCTTGCCGATGGTCTCGATGCGCTCCTCGGCCAGGCGGTCTGCGGCCTGGTAGGTCGGGATGTTGTCGCGGTCGGCGATCTCGAAGATGCGGCCGAGGTTGTGGTAGATCGTGCGCATCATCCGCATGGCGCGCTCGCGGTTGTAGCCGTCGATCTCCAGCGAGATGTTCATCACGCCGCCGGCGTTCACCGCGTAGTCCGGCGCATACAGGATGCCGCGGCGCGTGACTTCGTCGCCGATGGCGTTGGTCGCCAGCTGGTTGTTGGCCGCGCCGCAGATCACCTTGGCCTTCAGCCGCGGCAGCGTCTTCTCGTTGACCGTGCCACCCAGGGCGCAGGGCGAGTACACGTCCACGTCCACGTCGTAGATCTCGTCCAGGCCCACGGCCTCGGCACCCAGCTCGCTCACCGCCTGGTCCACGCGCGCCTGGTTGATGTCGGTGACGAAGATCTTCGCGCCGCGCTCCTTGAGCAGCTTCGCGAACTCCATGCCCACGTGGCCCAGGCCCTGCACGGCGTAGCTGTACTTGCCCACTTCCTCGTCGCCGAACTTGCGGTTCAGCGTGGCCATCAGGCCCTGCAGGGTGCCGTACGCGGTGAACGGCGAAGGATCGCCCGAACCGCCATGCACCTGGTGCACGCCGGTGACGAACTGGGTTTCGCGGTACACGTACTCCATGTCGCTGACGTCGATGCCCACGTCCTCGGCGGTGATGTAACGGCCGCCCTGCGAGTCCACGAACTGGCCGAAGGCGCGGAACAGCGCCTCGGACTTGTCCTTCGACGGGTCGCCGATGATCACCGCCTTGCCGCCGCCCAGGTTCAGGCCGGCCACCGCGTTCTTGTAGGTCATGCCGCGCGACAGGCGCAGCACGTCGTTCAGCGCTTCCTGCTCGCTCGCGTAGGGCCACATCCGCGTGCCGCCCAGCGCCGGCCCCAGCACCGTGTTGTGGATGGCGATGATCGCCTTCAGGCCGACATCGGGGTTGTGGCAGAACACGACCTGCTCATGGCCGTAGGTCCCAAGCTGTTCGAAGATCATCGATAACACTCCGTCGCGGACGCCGCGCAGGGCGCGCGTGTCCCTTGATCAGGTTGGCGAGAAAAAAGGGCTTGCTAGATGTGAAAAAACCCGCGGCGCGGGCTGGTCCTGCTGGATTGGCGCGGCATTCTACGCCCCTCTCCCGGGAAATGCCCGTGCCCTCCGTGAAGGCCGTCCGCTGCCTGCGGAGGTGCGGAAATCCGTACGAAACCGGCTAAAGCTGCGATTCCACCGGCAGCCAGCCGACCACGCGGGCAAGGGTGCGCGGCCACCAGCCGGATTCAGGTTCGCGGTCGAGCACCACCGGCGGGTCCTCGGCGCGGTCGAGCCAGCGCAGTTCGCCGTCGTCCAGGTACACCCAGTAGCTCTGCTCGGCGCCCGCCAGGCGCAGGTACTCGTTGCGCAGCGCCAGCGCCAGCGCCTCGTCTTCGAACAGCACGCCCATCTCGGTATTGAGGTCAATCGAGCGCGGATCGATGTTGAACGAGCCGATGAAGCCGTGCCGGTCGTCGACCACGAACGCCTTGGTATGCAGGCTGGCGCCGCTGCTGCCGAACAGGCTCGAATCCGAACTCGCCTGCGGCCGCATCTCGTACAGCTTCACCCCGGTGCGCAACAGGTCCTTGCGGTAGTTGGCGTAGCCGCCGTGCACCGCCACCACGTCGTTGGCCGCCAGCGAGTTCGTCACCACCCCCACGTGCGCATCGCGCTCGCGCACCAGCGCGGCCAGTGCGGCCACGCCCTCGTCGCCGGGCACGAAGTAGGGCGAGATCAGCAGCGCCTTGCGCTGCGTCCCGCGCACCACCTCGAACAGCTCCGAGACCAGGTACTCGCCGGGCTGGTTGTCCTTCCACTTCAGCGGCGGGTCGGACAGCACGCGGATGCGATCGGTCCAGTACGGCGTAAGCTCCTTGGCGATGTAGGCGCGCACGTTGGGCGAGAGGTCCACGCGGTCGAGGTAGCGCCGCGCCACGCGGCCGTTGGCCTCTTCCTGGATGCCGGCCAGCACCGATTCGAGCTTGCGCCGCGGCTTGCGGTTGAGCTCGGCGATCGGTACCACCGCGTCGCTGTTCCAGAAAGTGTCGAAGATCGCGCTGGCCTGCGGCACCGCCGGGCCGAACAGCAGCACGTCCAGGTCGCGGAAGTTGGTCTGGTTGTGCGCGTCGAAGTACTCGGTGCCCACGTTGCGCCCGCCCACGATCGCCACCTGGTTGTCGGCGATCCAGGCCTTGTTGTGCATGCGGTAGGTGATCGAGAACATGCGCTGCAGCATCTCGATCACGCGCCCCACGCCGTCGCGGTTGCGGAACGGGTTGTACACCCGGATCTCGATGTTCTGGTGCGAATCCAGCGCCAGCAGCGCGGCGTCCTTGCCCGAGGTGTTGATGTCGTCGAGCAGCATGCGCACGCGCACGCCGCGCTCGGCCGCCTTCCAGGCCTCGTACATCAGCAGGTGGCCGGTGAGGTCGTCGTGCCAGATGTAGTACTGCAGGTCCAGGCTGCGCCCGGCCTGGCGCGCCGACATCGCGCGCGCGGCGAAGGCGTCCAGCCCGTCGGGCAGCAGGATCGCCCCGGTCTGGCCCGGATACCGCGCCAGCAGCGGCTCCAGCTCCTGGTCCAGCGCGGTCTGCCCGGGCTTCACCGGCAGCGCGAACCCGGGCAGGCCCGTGGCCGGCGGCATCAGGCGGTCGGCCAGCAGCACGCCGCTGCCCACCAGCAGCGCCAGCGAGAACAGGCCCCACACCGCGATGCGCCTGGCCCGCGACAGCATTCGACAGGATCCCCCGTGGATGTCCGCGGCCATTGTAGGACGGCCCGCGCCGCCGCCGGGTGGCGAGCCTGAACGGACCCGCGGCGCCGGTGGCCTGTGTCCCGCATCGATTGCGTCGCCTTGACGCCCGCTGGCGCCGCCCCCAATGTCCGCGGCCCGCGAAGGGGCCGCCGGCACCATCCGCCGGCGCATGGTGTAGATCCGGTCCACGCGGCCGATATCGACCACCGCGGGACACGCGCCAACCGGCGCAGATGGATATCCACAACTGGGGACAACATGGAACGAATGAAATCGCGCGGCGCGATCGCCGCCATCGTCGTGGGCGCGTGCCTGGCCGGCGGCGTGCAGGCGCAGAACAAGCCCGTGCAGCCGTGGCAACCGCAACAGGGCGAGCAGGATCCGGCCAAGCGCGTGCCGCAGCCCACCGCCGCCGGGCAGGGCGAGGGCACCACGGCGCAGCCGCAGGCCTGGCAGGCCGCACCGGCGCAGGCGCCGGCCTATGCCGCGCCCGACTACGTGACGCCGGATTACGAGCAGGGCCGCGGCGGTGCCTTCATCGGCGTGTCGGCCGGCAAGGGCTGGGTTTACGAGGGCGTGAGCCAGTCCGCGCGCCAGCTCAGCGCCGGCTATCGCTGGCAGGCCGGCCCGGTGGCCCTGCTGGGCGTGGAAGTGGCCGCCGGCAAGCTGTCGGCCGAGACCCATGGCGGCTGGCGCTACGACCCGGTCGATTTCGCCAGCGTCGGCTTCAACGGCCGCTTCAACTTCGGCCGCCATAGCCCCGTCTACGCCCTGGTGCGTGCGGGCTACTGGGCGGCGGACGCCAGCGTGAACGATGGCGCCCAGCGCGCCGACATCGACGGCGGATACGCCGGTGTGGGTCTGGGCGCTGACATCGGCCGGCACTTCAGCCTCGGCCTGACCTTCACCAGCTACGTGTATTTCAATGACGTGTATTGGGACAGTGTCAGCCGCGCCGACACCCTGCTGTTCGGCGGCGAATTCCGCTTCTGAACCCGGCGCTCGCCGGGCCGCGACTGGCCCGGCGTAGCGGAGGCTGACCGCGAAGGGGCAGCGGAAAACTCCGGTTTCCGCTGCAACCATCTAGAATCGGGGTTCACGAGATTCTCGGTGCCCGATCCATGAACCAACCGGCCAGCTCCCCCACCGCCACCGTCGCGCCGGCGTCCACGCCGCTGCGCTTCGTCACCGCCGCCAGTCTGTTCGACGGCCACGACGCGGCGATCAACATCATGCGCCGGCTGATCCAGTCGCAGGGCGCCGAAGTCATCCACCTGGGCCACAACCGATCGGTGGAGGACGTGGTGCGTGCCGCGCTGCAGGAAGACGCCGACGCCATCGCCCTGTCGAGCTACCAGGGCGGCCACGTCGAGTACTTCAAGTACATGGTCGACATGCTGCGCGAGCGCGGCGCCGGCCACATCCGCGTCTTTGGCGGCGGCGGCGGCACGATCACGCCGGAGGAGATCCGCGAACTCGAGGCCTACGGCGTCGAACGCATCTACCACCCCAACGACGGCATGAAGCTGGGCCTGGTGGAGATGATCGAGGACGTGGTGGCGCGCGCGGCGCGGAGCCGTGATTCGGCATTGGTGACTGGTGGTTCGAAAGAGCCAAAGCCCGCGATTGGCGACGAGATCGCCATCGGCCGGATGCTCAGCGCCATCGAGGATGGCGCCATCTCCGAATCCGAGCTCGCCCTGATGCGCAAGGGCTGGGCCAGCCCCCGCGCTTCCCAATCCCCAATCCCCAATCACCCATCACCGATCACGCCAGTGATCGGCATCACAGGCACCGGCGGCGCCGGCAAGTCCTCCGTCACCGACGAACTGCTCAACCGCTTCCTCGCCAGCTTCCCGCAGATGCGCATTGCGGTGATCAGCGTCGATCCCACCCGGCGCCGCAGCGGCGGCGCGCTGCTGGGCGACCGCATCCGCATGAACTCGTTGAGGTCCCACCGCGTCTACATGCGCTCGATGGCCACCCGCCGCCAGAACGTGGCGACGAACGCCGTGCTCCAGGACTGCATCGGCTTCCTCAAGGGCTTGGGCTTCGACCTGGTGATCGTGGAGACCGCCGGCATCGGCCAGAGCGATTCGGAGATCGTCGACCTGGTCGATTTCCCCATGTACGTGATGACCAGCGACTACGGCGCGGCCAGCCAGCTGGAGAAGATCGACATGATCGACTTCGCCGAGCTGATCGTGCTCAACAAGTACGACCGCCGCGGCGCCGAAGACGCCCTGCGCGACGTGCGCAAGCAGTGGAAGCGCAACCGCGTCGCCTTCCAGGTGGCCGACGAGGACGTGCCCGTCTATCCCACCATCGCCAGCCAGTTCAACGACCCCGGCATCAGCTGGATGTTCGCCAACCTGTGCCGGCTGCTGCGCGAGAAGGGGAAATGGGGTCAGGTTCATTCTCCCACCCATTTCGATCAGTCGTTGCGAGGCGAGGGGGAAAATGAACCTGACCCCATTTCTTCCCCCCGCTGCGATTTCAATCCGCAGATCGACACTAGCCTCAAGGAACCCCGCGCCACGGTGCTGATCCCCGGCAGCCGCGTGCGCTACCTGGCCGAGATCGCCGAGCAGGGCAGGGCGATCAACGCCAGCATCGAACGCCAAGCCGAAGCCGCCGACCGCGCCCAGTCCTTCTGGCAGGCCCTGCAGGAGCTCGAGGACCCCAAGCTCCCCAAGGCCCTCGACCTCTACGACAGCGCCGACCTGCACCCGCAGCAGTCCCTTCCCCCGCAAAGCGGGGGAAGTCCCCGCGAAGCGGGGGATGGGGGCCAGGCGTTCGCCGCCGACCGCTCCCTGTTGACCCTGCGCCAACGCTACAACGACGCCGTCCAGTCCCTCTCCAGCGACCACCTGCGCAACCTGCGCGAATGGCCGCAGCGCCTGAAGTCCATCACCGACGAGGTCAACGAATACCAGGTCCGCGGCAAGACCATCCGCGTCGAGAACTACCGCGAATCCCTCAGCCACCAGAAGATCCCCAAGATCGCCGCTCCCACCTACAAGAGCTGGGGCGAGCTGCTCACCTTCCTGGGCAAGGAGAACCTGCCCGGCAGCTACCCCTACACCGGCGGCGTCTACCCCTACCGCCGCAGCGGCGAAGACCCCATCCGCATGTTCGCCGGCGAGGGCACGCCCGAGCGCACCAACCGCCGCTTCCATTACCTGAGCGTCGGCCAGCCGGCCGCGCGCCTGTCCACCGCCTTCGACAGCGTCACCCTCTACGGTGAGGACCCGGCGCCGCGCCCGGACATCTACGGCAAGATCGGCAACTCCGGCGTCAACATCCCCACGCTGGACGACATGAAGAAGCTCTATTCGGGCTTCGACCTGTGCGCGCCGACCACCAGCGTGTCGATGACCATCAACGGCCCGGCGCCGATGATCCTGGCGATGTTCATGAACTGCGCCATCGACCAGCAGGTGGAGAAGTACCTCAAGGCCGATCCCGACCGCTGGGCCGACGCGCAGCGCAGGATCGACGCCTTCTTCGAAGGCCGCGAACGCCCGCGCTACCACGGTGAACTCCCGCCCGGCAACGACGGCCTCGGCCTGGCCCTGCTCGGCATGACCGGCGACCAGCTGGTCGACGCCGAGACCTACGCCCGCATCAAGGCCGAAACCCTCTCCACCGTGCGCGGCACCGTGCAGGCCGACATCCTGAAAGAGGACCAGGCCCAGAACACCTGCATCTTCAGCACCGAGTTCGCCCTGCGCATGATGGGCGACATCCAGCAGTACTTCGTCGACAACGGGGTGCGCAACTTCTATTCGGTGTCGATCTCCGGCTACCACATCGCCGAGGCCGGGGCGAACCCGATCAGCCAGCTCGCCTTCACCCTGAGCAACGGCTTCACCATCGTCGAGTACTACCTGGCGCGCGGCATGAAGATCGACGACTTCGCGCCCAACCTGTCGTTCTTCTTCTCCAACGGCATGGACCCGGAGTACACCGTCATCGGCCGCGTCGCCCGCCGCATCTGGGCGCGCGCCATGCGCGAGCGCTACGGCGCCAATGAGCGCAGCCAGATGATGAAGTACCACATCCAGACCAGCGGCCGCTCCCTGCACGCGCAGGAGATCCAGTTCAACGACATCCGCACCACGCTGCAGGCGCTGTACGCTCTGTTCGACAACTGCAACAGCCTGCACACCAACGCCTACGACGAGGCCATCACCACGCCCACCGAAGAAAGCGTGCGCCGCGCCGTGGCCATCCAGATGATCATCAACAAGGAGCTGGGGCTCAACTTCATCGAGAACCCCTGGCAGGGCAGCTTCGCGGTGGACTACCTCACCGACCTGGTGGAAGAGGCCGTCTACAAGGAGTTCGAGGCCATCAGCGAACGCGGCGGCGTGCTGGGCGCCATGGACACCATGTACCAGCGCGGCAAGATCCAGGAAGAGTCGCTGTACTACGAGCACAGGAAGCACGACGGCAGCTTGCCGTTGGTGGGGGTGAACACCTTCCTGCCCAAGGAGCATGCGGGCGAGGTGACGACGGAGATCGAGCTGATCCGGTCGACTGAAGGGGAGAAGGGGCAGCAGATTTCTAACGTTAGAAGCTGGCAGGCCTCACGCAACCGCCTGGCGCCGGAAGGGGAAACGGCGCACGCGCATGTGGTTGAGGATGAAACCGTTGCCGGCGAAGTGCACGACGGGCACGGGCTGGCGTATCTTCAGGACACGGCGCGGCGGCGGGGGAACGTGTTCGAAGCGCTGGTCGAAGCGGTGAAGACGCACTCATTGGGGCAGATCAGTCATGCCTTGTATGAGGTGGGGGGGGAGTATCGGCGGAATATGTGATTAACGGAGGTCGTTATGGGGGTGGTGCTGACCGTAATGAATATGAAGGGCGGCGTAGGTAAGACCACGGTTGCCATGCATGTGGGAGGGGCTTTAGGTCTTTATAAATGGAAAGATAAAGATGTTCGAAAAGTGCTATTGATTGACTACGACCCGCAATTCAATCTTTCTCAATCGTATCTTGCTTCCGCAGACTATTTTCCGCTTGAAAAATCAAAAAAGACAATCCTTTCAGTTCTTCAGGATGATCCGAAGAAGCTGGATCCGTACAAAATACAGGTTCCCGGCTCAACTAACCCGCCACCCGTCTCTTCTCTGGCAAGAAACATATGGAAGACTGCCTTAGGAGCTAGGCTGGACGTAATACCCTCAACGCTCGATCTGATGTATCTAGCGCTGGGTAAGGCCGATAGCCAGGTAGGCGTCATTGAGGAACGGTTTTCCGCCTTTATTGCCGATTGTAAAAGCCAGTATGATTTGGTCGTGATAGATTGCCATCCGGCTGGGTCACTTATGACAAAGACTGCGCTAGGAAATTCGGATCACGTTCTGATTCCGGTTGTTCCTCAAAAGTACGCAGTTCGCGGCATTGGGTTAATGCTGGATTTCATCAATGCCAAGAAGCACGGTTCGAATGGGCCAAAGCCTCATATACTTTTCAATCGGGTTCCGCGCACTGGGCCGACACCCGAGGAATTGGAGATTCGCTCCAATGCTAAATACAAGCAGTATTGCTTAACCAACACTTTAAAGAACTACTCGGCTTTCTCGGAGCCGCAAGAAGGCAAGGGTTTTGTATGGTTGAGCTCAAAACCATATAGCCAGCAGGCAAAAAGGAACATGCAAGTTGTTTCATATGAGGTTGGCGAAAAGATTGGGGTCTGGTGATGGATAAGCGCCAACAACAGAGAATATATCGAGAGGTCCTGTCTGCGTTGCTGGGATCCAAATTGACGACATCCGACCTCAGACAGCTGTCGGAGATGTTGTTGGACAGCTCGTTCTCTTATCGATTAGGTAGAAATATCTATGAGCTCTCCAAGTCTATCGATCCTCAGTTTTCTATTGACTGGCAGGAAGAGCTGGAGCCAGCGGAGAGTTCAGGAGACGAGGAGTTGGTGAGTCTTGCCTACAGCGTAGTTCAGCGCAGGCGCATGCCGAAACGGGCGCTGATTTCGCTCCTTAATGCCGTCTCAGCGCGGAGTGTTGGAAAGCTGTCTGAAGATATGCCCGCGAGAGCTCTTCTGCAGGTGTTCTTTGCGAAGGCCTCTACTAAGCAAGCTCAAAATTTGCTGAGAGAGCTTGGAATGGAAGTGGGTGAAGATCCCTACCTTGGTGGTATTTCGACAAGATCGCGAGGCTAATCGTGGGCGACCATCTGAAAGCCGCTCTTCGATCGGTCGACTGGACGGGAAATGTTGAGCATCTCTGCTTAGATGATGCAATCGCCGGACGAATAGAGAGATGTAATATGGTTCTCGCGCTGTGGGCGTCTCAGATCGAGAATATAGAAAAGAATAATCCGGCTATGCCATTCTTAAGGGAGATGCAGCGCGGAGGTCATGATGTGGCTTCCTGCATGGCATTGGGATTGTACAAGCCAGCAGCATCCTCAATGCGTTCATTGCTTGAGTGTGCGCTCTACTACACTTATTTTCGTGTGCATCCAGCAGAGTTGCGTTCTCTAATTCTGGATGAAAAGTACTATGTTACGAAGAGCGATATCGTAGAGTTCTTCAAGGCACATGTTCCCGACTATAAGTCTCGTCAGTCCTCGCTGAATTTTGGTGATCGCTTAGAGAGTTGGTATAGCGTGACCTCTGCGGTCGTGCATGGTCAGCTGCCAGGCCTTTGGGCCCCAGTTTCGGGTTCGGGGTTGAAAGACGTTAAGCATAACGAATCTCTACTTGAGATAGTTGTAACTCATTTTGAAACAGCAGTGAAGATTGTTTCAGATCTCTTTCTCTGTGTCCTTGCCCAAGAGATTTGGGCCTTTATTGACAGTGGTGCAAAGAAAGAGCTTATCTCTGGAATGCCGGGGCATGCGAAATCCACTTTGAAGCTCGACATGGCTTGATTTACATGCCGGCCAGGACAGGGGGTGACTGCAGAATGGGGCCGGGTTCACTTATCGTCGTTTGAACACTAGCTATGCCCTAGGAGGGTTCTCATCAAGACCATAGGCCTAGCGGTTTCCTTCGCAGTGCTACTTCTCGTTAGTAGCGCGCTTGGTTTCCTCGGGAAGCCCGCTGAGATGAGCCTGGCGATCATAGCGGGAGCCCTCGGTCTAGCCTTCTCCAACATTGACAAGCTTTCAAGGTTCAAAGGCGCAGGCTTTGAGGCCGAGATGAAGATGGTCGAGGCGATCATCGAGAACCAAACGGAACCAAGCTCCGAGCAGAGGGAAGAGGCTCGAAGAGCCGATGCGATCACCGACATTGAAAGTCGAGTTCTGAATTCTTTACAAAAGCCGGGCTACACCTGGCGCTATGCGAAGACAGTGGCTGGGGAAGTCTCGCGCCCCCTGCGCGAAATCGAATCAACGCTGTCCTCTCTCATGTCTCGCGGTCTGGCCAAGAAAGCGGCCGGTTCAAATGGTGAGATATGGGCCGCAACAGCAGTTGGTAAGAGCGTGCAAGAGCAGCACGAGCTTAAAGCTAGGTGATAGGAAAGAACGGGGCTAAGAACGGGGCCAGGTGTAGTTAATCCGATGCTTCTTCTGCCCTGCGGCGTGGACGATGGGCAGGGCGGGCGGAGGCGAAGCGCCTGGTCTTGGCTTCGGCCTGACGCCAGCGGCCTATGCCAAACAGCTGGCCGAGTCGGCTACAGTAAACCCGGACTCCAGATCAGACCGCTACTGAAAGCGGGGGGACGTCGGGCCCGCTCCCGGCATCGCAGTGCACCCAAAGTCCCGTTCACGGGTCTTTCTTGGCCGGCACCCTGATTCGGCTCGGCGGCCTTCCCGCAAGGCGCCGGTGCGGCAGTTGCGGTCGTCGATGTACTGCACGTAGCCGCGTCTCAACGCCACCATCATGCGCCCAACACCGCCTGCGGCCATCGGCGCTACCAGCAGGTGCATGTGGTTGTTGATCGGATGGCCGCTCGTCATCTAGCACTAGCTGGAGCTATCCGGGGTGTGATTGATAGCACCCCGGATAGTGAAGCAACTCAATTCAAGTAAAGGATGGATCGCCAGAGAATTCCAAAAATGTGAGCTGATTTTCGGGCTTCTGATTGAGGCGTGGCTTCCATTCCAAGCCCGTTCCGGGGAAGTGTTCTGGATAGTCAACAATCTTAAACTTGAAGAGTGAGACCAGGGTGGAAATGACGCTAAGCAATGCGCGGGTGAAGAGGGCAGATATCCAGCCTAGGAGGTCATTTAACCATCCAGGAGCGTCACAGAACCCGAATGTGATTGCGGAGCCAGACTTCAGAGAGAATCGAAAATATACGCCGTCATTGTCGAAAGATGGACGTGCTTGAATGCCGAAATCTTTCAAGCCTAGCTTGATGCAGATGCCCTCACATCGCCAGTCGCCCCAGTTCTTGGGGTCCAAGTCAGGCACGCATCCGCGAACGTAACCCCCGACTTCAGCTGCGGCTTCGACTTGAATTCCGCCCTTTATAACGCTGGCGGACGCAGGGCCAACGGTGTACCACCACCCTGCTTCTGCCTTCACCAAGTGATCTAGTTTCTTTCCGTAGCTGCTCGAGCCAGAGGCCTTAAGTTCGCTCTTTGCTACTGCATCGAACAATCGGTCATTTGCAAGTAGGAGCAAGTTCTTGTCGAACGCTTTTTTTGCAAGCTTCTGGCCAGAACCTGCGGCCTTCTTCTGCGCTTCTACTTCACGGCTCTTTAGCCAGTTTAGTGATTGTGACTTTTCGGGCTTCCATCCATAGAAGTCATCGTCTGTCATTCCCGAAAATTCCTGACGATACTGGTCATTGAACTCATCAAGGAGGCTAGCCACAGCGGTATGTATCTCGGTAACCGCCTGGCTGGGGATGTAGTTGACCTGGGCGCCGACGATCAGATAGTTATCATCGACTGAAAGAAGCGACGGTGAGATTGATGCGCCATCAGAGATCTCAATTGCACGCGGCAGCTCCCATTCGTTGACGAAGTTCGTAAACTGAATGGCAAGCACTTGGTTTACAAGAAAGAGAAAGAGCTTTTCGAGCTTCGTGCACCACTCGTCATTGCTTGAAATCGCGGAAGCAGTCCCTTTCTTATCTTTTTTGTGATTATGTGTGCTAGCTGAAACTGTAGACGTTTTCCCAGTTGACTCGACTGGTTGTGGCAATACCCGTTTCAGTTTGCCTACTATCTCCTTCAATAGTTCTGGTTCTGACTTAGAGAACGCTACCCGGATCGCTTCCAGGCGTATTGCCTTCTTCTCGGACGAGTATTCCTTGAAGTAAATGAGGCATCTGGCGTCAATGGACCAGTTGAAACCAATCGAGAAGTCGACGTCGTTGGTGTGCCCCTTGAACACTGTAATCGTAACTTCCACCTTCTTCCCTGTCAGTTCCACGTTTGGTGGGGCAAAGGCGTCCAGATATGTTTCGGCATTCGTGCTTTTTTTGGCGTCCTTGTAGTGTGATAAGAGGACATTCTTTATTTTTGACTGTGGGATTTGCTTCAGGTTGAAGGTCAAAGCCTCCTGAATTTTGTATCCGACAGTGACGCGAGACTCAAACTCATTGAAATCTACGCCGCCTTTGTACAGATTGGGAACAGATTTGAAGTGTCCTTTTGAGAAGTTATTTAGGAAGTTCTCATGAACTGCAGCCGCTACATCAACGCCGGCGTCTTGAAGCGATTTGTATGGGAATGCCATTGCTCTACTCCCGGGTCATAGTTGCTCCATCTTGGATTACCTCGTTTACATGGTCGATCTGAGCCATAATGCTGGCATCTTCGCTTGAGCAGGTAAGCGGCTGCAATAGTGCTCGGACTGTCATGCAAATCTGGCAACGCTGAATCCCGGGATTTGCGGACACGTAATGGTTGCTTCTTGGCCCGATGCCGCATTCGGGTTTTTCTAGAGACCCGTGCACCTGCCGCGACACCCATCCCCACTGCGCCTCGGCACTGTGCACGGGCCCGGCGCGCGCCGGGCACCCACTCGCATGGAATGCAAAGGAGCCTGCCGTGACCCAGAACCTGCTGTCGCTCACCCTGTCCGACGAGGACGTGGCCGCCGTCAACGCGGCGCTGTCCGACCTCGAATCCCGCCTGTCCGGCCTGCTGGCGCTGGACAACGCCACCCGTCGCTAGATCACCAAGATGGGCGACAAGTCCGAGGCCTTCGTGCGCCAGACCCTGACCGTGCTGGAGCAGAACCCCGACATCGTGCCGCCGGCGCTGGGCCTGCCCGAGGCCCAGGCCGACCTGGCGGCGATGGAGCGCCTGCGCCCGGTGCTCAGCCGCCTGCAGCGGCTGACCGAGCGCGTGTCCGACTCGGAAATGGCGCTGGGCAGCGACCTGATGAACACCGCGCTCGAAGGCTACGGCCTGCTCAAGGTCTCCGGCCGCAACCGCGGCCTGGAAGGCGCCGCCGAAGCCCTGGGCGCCCGCTTCGCGCGCCGCAGTGCCCGTCCAAGCGCCGTGCTGGCCGACTGACGACTAGCGCGCCGGGGCGGAGAGCCCCTCCAGCGTCGCCCCTCCGCCAAGGCCCCGTTCGCGGGGCCTTTTTGCTGGCCGGCGGCCCGGAACAGCCGGCGCGCCGCCCGAATCTTCCCAACGGCCGACGAAATTGGCCCGCCCGCGGGCCTCATTGCTCGGCGGTCGGACCGAACAAGCCCGCCGACGGGGCAATTCGGTCCATCGTCCGCCAGAAACGTCCCGCGTGCGGGGCAAATCAGCCCAACGACGGGCCCCTGAAGCCGGCGCGCCGGGCGATTCACGCGGCGCGCGGGCTTAATCGCCCGGCGAATGGACAAATTTTGTCCAACTACCCGTGGTTGCCGTGTCGGGGAAGCAGTCGGTTGGCCAGCCGCGCGCTTGGCGCACCTGGCGGCCATGCGTGCGCGGGTGTGGCCCCAGAGCCCAGGAAAGTGGTCTTCATCCCTTTCACTGGCGTGTCCCCTGCCATGCCGAAATTGGCATGTTTCAACGCGGTATCCGCATGGCTGGAACCAGGGCGCAGCCGCATGCCGCAGCTATCCTGAGTCGCGCGGGGGCGGTGCCACTGCTTGCGCGGACGGCACCGGCCTGGCGCCGTCCGCACAGCCATTCGAATCCCGGGGGAGACGACGACTGATGGAGCATGAGCAGAAGGTGGACCTGATGCGGCGCAACCTGTTGCTGGGCTCGGCGGCGCTGGGCGCGGCGACATGGATTCCGCCGGTCTTCGCGGCATCCGGTGGCATCGCGGCCACGATCGATGCCGGGGCCACGCGTCCGCCGATTTCGCCGATGATCTACGGCGGCTTCATCGAGCACATCGGCAACCTGATCAACCACAGCCTGTGGAGCGAGACGCTCGACGACCGCAAGTTCTATTACGGCGTCGTGGCGCAGCGCGATGAAAAACCGACCGAAGGACGTGCCGCACGCGCCTACGTCGAGAAGTGGGTGGCCATCGGCCCGGTCGCGGCGATCGCGCTGGATACCGAACGTCCCTACGTGGGCGAGCACAGCCCTGTCGTCACCCTCGAGGGTGCGCAGGAACGCGGGATGGTGCAGCACGGCCTGGCGCTGAAATCCGGTGCCGGCTACGGCGGCCGCATCGTGCTGTGGGCCGATCCCGGCGTGACGGTGACCGTCAGGCTGGTCGCAGGCAACGGCCGCGAGGCGCTCTCGACCCGGCTGCGCGCCTCGTCGGAGTGGGACACGCAGCGTTTCAGCTTCAATCCCGGCGTCGACACCACCGACGCTCGCCTGGAAATCGTCGGCCAGGGCCGCGGCCGCTTCGGCGTGGGTGCGGTGTCGCTGATGCCGGCGGACAACGTGCGCGGGTTCCGCGCCGACACCGTGGCGCTGATGAAGCAGATGAACTGCCACATCCTGCGCATGCCGGGCGGCAACTTCATCTCCGCCCACGACTGGGAGGACAGCGTCGGCGACCCCGACAGGCGCCCGCCCGTCCTGGATCCGGTATGGAAGGCGGTGCAACCCAATGACGTGGGCGTGGACGAGCTGCTGCAGCTGTGCGAACTGATCGAATGCGAGCCGTTCTGGTGCGTGAACACGGGCTTCGGCGACCCACGCTCCGGCGCCCAGCTGCTCGAGTACGTCAACGGCAGCGCCGACACCGAATGGGGCGCGAAGCGCGCGGCCAACGGCCGCAGCCAGCCCTATGGCGTGAAGTACTGGGCGGTGGGCAACGAGATGTACGGCCACTGGCAGTACGGGCACATGGCGCGCGACCAGTACACGGCCAAGCACAACATGTTTGTCGACCTGATGCGCAAGGTGGACCCGGACATCTACATCGTGGCCCCCGGCGGTTTCGTCGACGAGATGACCACCGGGCAGGGCATCTTCATCGCCGGCCAGCCGCAGGTGCACGTGGGTTCCGACCGCGACTGGGCCTACGGCATGTTCAAGAACAGCTGGGGCCGCTTCGATGCACTGGGCACCCACGCCTATCCGCCGGCGAACAAGCGTTTCGACCTGGCCACCGGCAAGCTGGTGGACGTCACCAAGACGCTCAACGAGTGGGCGCACCAGATGCCCGACCGCATCCGGACCATGGTGGACGCCTGGGAGGAGTACAAGAAGCACTTCCCGGAACTGGAGAAGGGCAGCGTCAAGGTGTTCTTCGACGAATGGGCCTTCCATTTCGAGGACGACCTCAAGGGCGCCCTGGCGATCGCCGCCGCGTTCCACGAGTTCTTCCGCCACACCGACTTCATCGCGATGGCCGGCTACACCATGGCGACCGCCTGGCTCAACTTCGACCGCACCCGCTCGCAGATCAGCATCAAGGGGCGGATGTTCCAGTTCTACCAGGAGCGCTTCGGCACCGTGCCGGTGGCGGTCGACGGCAACTCGCCCACGCCCGCGCCGAAGTACCCGGTCGGCGGCGACCAGCCCAGCGTCAATACCGGTGGCCCTACGTATCCGCTGGACGTGTCCGCGGCGCTGACGGCCGACGGCAGGACCCTGGCCGTTGCCGTGGTCAACGCCACCGAGGAGCCGCACAGTTTCTCGCTCGCGCTGCAGGGTTTCCGGCCCAGGGCGGCGGGGCGGTGCTGGAAGTTCACCGGCCCCGGTCCGGATGCGAAGAATCCGCTGGGGGAGCCGGAGCGGGTCGGCGCGACGGAGTCGGCGTTCGACGCCTCGGCCGGTGAGCTGACCGTCGGCCCGGCCAGCGTGGAGATCTACCACTTCGAACGTGCCTGACCCCCGGCTGGCCATGCCCGGGCGCTTGCCCGGGTACGACCGCCGCATCGCTCTGGGTCCGCCCCGGGAGGCACGGGAACGGGGTCGGGATTACCTGATCGTCCGGTTCACGGCGCGGCCAATGTGCCGGCCGACGCCGGCGAAGCGCCGGGGCCTGGCTTCGACGACTACGCGGAAGTCGTCCCGGCCCCATGCGCGTTGCGGCTGCAAGGCATGGAGCAGTGGTGCCCGGCGCCGCCACGAGGGTGGACATTGGCGGACTTCCAGGCCCGGATGGCAAATCTCGCCGGGCCGCCGGGCGAAGCGGGTTGCTGCAAGGCGTCGCTCGCAGCGGTCTGGAAGGATCTCACGCGTTCAGTCCGCAGCGCGGCCTGTCAGGCAATCGGCGGTCGCCTGCACAACGCTGCGCAGGGTCTGCACGTCTCCGGATTCCAGGGCATCGCACACCGTGTCCCAACCCAGACCGACCACTTCCGCGACTGCCCCGATGCCGAATGCCCGGACCACCGTCAGCATGGCATTGCGCAGCAGCACAGCGTCGTCCTCCCGCAGAGCATCGGTGAGGTAAGCAGCGATCGCCTCATCGCTGTCGAGGAAGTACGCCGCGTCGAAAGGGCTGGTCTTGACCTTCATGCGCTGAACCGACGTCGGGACCGGGACGCACAACCGTGACGGATTCTGGTCTCACATGCTGCGACGAAAGCGACGAAAGGGGACGGAGGGAACTAATCCGACTGCCGGCTGCTGCAGGTTGAACGTATCAGGGGTAGCCGAGCACCAGTTCGGTTCAATTCCCTCCGTCTGCTTTCGCCGAGGTTTCCGGCCGCTGCACGGACGACACTGATTGGGACACATGCGCCGGCCCTTCCGGCCTGATTACCTCCTTGCCCTTGCGTCGGACGGTGCTTCGACGGCAGGGTCGAGGTGAGCACGCGTGCTCAGCAAGGCCGGCCTGCCGCAGTTTCGCCCAGCTCGTTGATCGCGTCGTTTTCCACCACACGGGGCGGAGCGGGCATACGCGCGAGCGCGAGCATCGCCCTGCCGACGTGCGCGGTGCTCGTCATCAGGCGCGGCAACCGCCGCACGCCCCATCCCATGACGGGGGCGGCCAGTGCGTAAAACGGTCGCATCCAGGCGTGCGGGCTGCGCTCCCCGTGCGCGGGCTGGATGCCGCCGGGACGCAGCATCACCGTGGCGATGGACAACGCATCCAATGCCGCCTCGGTCTGGCCTTTCACGCGCAGCGGCATGAAGCGGCTCGCGGGGTCTGCGTTCGCGCCGGAAATGTAGATCAGGCGGCCGCCGGGGTTGCGCTGCGCGTAGGCGCGCGCCACGTGCAGGGTGAGGTCGTGGGTGATATGCCGGTAACGGTCCTGCGGGGTACCCAGCGGCGGCGCACCTGCACAGTAGAAGCAGGCGTCGAAGGGGGCCAGGCGATCGAGCACTCCGGAGAGCTCGTCGAACCGTTCGACCACCAGATCCTGCACGCGTGGATCGGCGTGACCGAGCGCGTGGCGCCCAAGCACCGCCACCTGCGAGACGTCCGGGTCCGCCAGCGTTTCCACCAGCACGCCCTGTCCGACCAGCCCGGTGGCGCCTGTCATCAGGATGCGCATGCGAACCTCCAGGGGAGCCATCTGCACGCGAGTCTAGCCTCCGGCGTGTGTGCGGAATGCGCGAGGGTGCGCGAAGGGCAGGGCGGCGGCGCCATGGGCCTGGCTACGAAGGCGTGGTCCAGGTTGGCCTAACCACGCCGACAGGCCATGCTGCACGCTCGACCCGATCTCATCCCGTACCCATGACCCATCGCTTCGCCCATGTCGTCCTGACTTCCGCCCTGATCCTGGGCACCACCGGCTGCGGTGCTTCCCCTGCTCCTGGCGCCGCTGCAGACGCGGCGCGGCCGCAGCCGGACGCGGCACCGGCAGGGCGATCCAAGCCGCCAATCAGCAAGTTCGAGGCCTACACCCGGCGCTTCGAGGGCGAGACCCTGCTCACCCAGAGCCATGCCACCGGCCATGTCGGAGACGTGTTCTTCACCCACTGGAAGGATGGCGGCGAAGCCTCGTTTAAACTGGACGAGCAGGGCAATTTCAGGATCGACTGGATCGGCGGCAACTACAACTACGTCGGCGGGCCGGGCTGGGAGCTCGGCGACCGCAACCGCGTGATCGGCTACCGCCTCGACGAGGACTCGGGCGCGAGCTACGTGACCCTGTACGGCTGGGGCTACGACAAGGACATGGACCCGGCCGATCCCGCCCACCTGGTGGAGTACTACGTCATCCAGCGCGGCGTGCGCACCCCGGGCCAGGGCGGCGAGCAGGGCGTCTCGTTCACCAGCAACGGCGTGGAGTACACCACCTGGCGCACCGTCCGCACGCAGAAGCCGTCGATCAACAACATCGCCACGTTCCACCAGTACTGGAGCGTGCCCACGGAGCAGTTGCCGCTGGGCGTCGATCACGAAATCGTCTTCGCCGACCATGTCGACGCCTGGGAGCGGAACGGCTGGACGCTTCCCGACATGGACAACTTCGACGCCAGCGACGATCCCACCTACCAGGTGTTCGCGGTGGAAGTGTTCCTGGTTGAGAAGGGAGGCGCGGTCTCGGGTCGTGTTTGGGATGGGGGGAGATGATCGGATTGGAGGGAGTGCAATCTGCTTTAAGCGGTCTTGGCCCCCGTCTGGCACTTCGATCGCGGATCGGCTGCCTGCCGTGAAGAAGGAGGGTCAATGCGGCACGCGCTCGACTGTGCGCCAACGCTGTCCGCGCTGACCCCCTTCTTTCGTAGTATGCCGCTAGCGCCAGTCCGGCGCAGGGGAGGGGTCATGAAGAGTTGGATCGTGCGCTGCGTCGCGGTGCTGTCGTTGCCTGCATGCCTATTGGTGGCGCTTCCTGCATCAGCGCAACTAATCCATACCGTTGCCGGCAATGGACAGGGCAATCTTTCCGGCGATGGAGGAAGGGCTGTCGACGCGTCCATTAACGAACCGCAGGGGGTGGCAGTTGGTCTCGATGGAAAGGTCTACATTGCCGATAGCTTTAACCACACGGTTCGCGTTGTCCATCCGGACGGAACCATCGGCAGCGTAGGGGGAATAACCGTGCCATTGGACCTGACCGTGGCTGCGAATGGCACGCTCTACATCACCTCGTTTAATTCCAACATTTACCGCATCTCACCCAACGGAGACGCTGCGCAGTTACTCTCCGGCCGCTACGGCTATTCCGGCGACGGCGGTTTGGCAATCAATGCCAGTGCGCAGTCCCCCCAAGGTATCGCGCTAGATTCATCAGGAAATGTCTACTTCACTGACAGTGGCACGCACCGGGTGCGCCGAATCTCCACCAACGGCATCATCGAAACAGTGGCCGGAAACGGTGTCGCAGGTTCATCCGGCGACGGCGGACCTGCGGTACTCGCCAGCCTGAATTCGCCGTACGATGTCGCGGTTGACAGCCGCGGAAGGCTATACATTGCCGACGTCGTCAACAGCCGAGTACGAGTAGTCGATACCAATGGCGTCATTCAAACGCCTGTTGCCGACAGTTCTGGCGTATGGTTTGTCGAAGTCGATCCGAACGGCTGGATCTATTATGGCGGATACGGTGGTCACGTAGTCAAGCGATACGACGGTCGCAGCCTCCAGAGGCTGGTTGGAACGGGGTCGCCAGGTTATTCGGGCGATGGCCTACCTGCATTGCGGGCTAATCTGTATCGGCCGCGACGCATCGCCTTCGACGCCGCAGGCAGTGCGTATATTGCCGACCAAGGAAATAACCGGATCCGAAAGGTAGTGCTTGATGAAGCCACCACATGGGCGTCGGATTTCGACGGGGACGGAGGGTCGGATGTGCTCCTCCGTCATCAGGCAGAAGGGCGCAATACCATCTGGATGAATGGCTCCAGCCGTACGGTTTGGCCAATGGCTGCAGTGACAAACCTAGACTGGCGTGTCGCGGCGTCAGGCGACTTCGATGGAGATGGGCGGAGCGATGTGCTTTGGCGCAATCATCGCACTGGATCCAATCTGGTTTGGTCTGGCGGAAGCTATCTGGCGCAAAAGCAGCTTGCCCGCGTATCCAACCTGGCGTGGTACGTGGCGGGTGCCGCAGACTTCGATGGCGACGGAAAGGAAGACATCCTCTGGAGAAATGGGGAGACAGGTGCTGGCGCCATCTGGCCCTCTGCTGATGGCGCGTCTTCACGAAATGTTGTGCGCGTTAAGAACCTGGATTGGCGAATCGAAGGTGTCGGCGAGTTCAACAATGATGGAAGGGCTGACATCGTCTGGCGAAACCCCGTCACCGGCGCAAACGTCGTATGGTTCTCAGGGGACTATTCGCGTCAGAGGACGCTGGCTGCAGTCGCGAGTACGTGGTCGATCCAAGGTCTCGGCGACTTCAACGGGGACGGGGAAACCGATGTTGTCTGGCGGCATTCCCAGAACGGTCGAGGTACCATCTGGCTTTCCGGTCGTTACTCCGATCAGCAGCCCCTCGTCCGCATCACCAATCCTGCGTGGTCAATTGTCAAAGTAGGTGATTTCAACGCCGATCGGAAGTCGGATCTGCTTTGGCGCAACCTCGACACTGGCCGGATGGTGATCTGGCGATCTGCAAACTATTCGGATCAGATGGTCGCCGGGAGTCTGCCGGACCTCGGCTGGTTGGTCGGCAGATAGAGCTGGAGAATAGGTCCGTGAGGCTCAGGTGATGGCTGCATTGGTGGCGGAGCCAGCGGTCGGTCCGCCTTCCCGGGCTCGGTTCTTCGCCATCGGTAAAGCAGTCGCCTGTGTCTGCTATGAATGCGGTGGCGCGACGCGTGTCGCGCCCCCGCCGTATCTTCTAGCACCAAGCTCAGCCCCGTCTCGATCCCGGATCGGATTGATCCATTCGACTAAGTGCGCTGTTACGCGGGGCACACTGCCGGTGCCGGTGCCGGTGCCGTCGCAGTTGCTTTTGCTGCCTGCGGCGCGGCTTGTCGCCGGAGATCACGCACCCTAGGTCGCTCCCGTGTCTCTGATCCGGGAGCGTCCGAGTCGCAGTCGCCCGCGAGCTCGTAGTGGGCACCGTTTATCGGCCACACGCACAGCCAAACGGGGCTGTTGCATCGCCGCCTTCCTAACTGGGACCGGAAGGAGCGGGTGCCCTTGTCATGGTCGATGCATCGGAGTGGAGCGGACGATGCGTGCCGTGCCCGGCATAGGAGGCTCCATCCGGGCATAACGACATCGCGCGACCTTCTTCACGTGCGGATAAAGGGTAGGTCCGGACACTCCGTCGGCTGCACACGGAAGCCGCGCCATGGCCAAAGTCGACCTGCCCGCATACGCCGGATCCGCCGATCCCGATCGATACGTGCGCGTGCGTCACCGGCGCGTCGATGTCTCCGGCGTCGACACCTTCTACCGCGAGGCCGGGCCGGACGGCGCGCCCGTGGTCCTGCTGCCGCACGGCTATCCGTGTTCGTCGTTCGAGTTCCGCAATCTCATGCCGCGGCTGGCCGACCGCTGGCGGTTGCTCGCGCCGGACTATCCGGGCATGGGTTACAGCGCGACGCCGGAGGATTTCGAGTACGGCTTCGACGGCTACGCGAGGTTCCTCGACGGCTTCGTGCGCGCGCTCGGCGTCGAGCGGTTCGCGATCTATCTGCACGACTTCGGCTCGGCGGTGGGGGCTAGGCTCGCGATCATGGACCCGTCGCGCGTGGTTGCGCAGGTGATCCAGAACGGGGACATCCCCTACGAGGACGCGCTGGGCCCGAAGTACGCCGACATCGAGGCGACGTGGACGCTGGCGCCCGAGGCCATGCGCGACGCGCTGCGCGGCGCACTGACCGAAGACGCATATCGCGAGGAATTCCTGAACAACGTCGGCCCGGCCCTGCAGGCGCGCATCCCGCCGGACCTGTGGCAGCTGCACTGGTCGCTGACAACGCCCCGTCGGATGGAGGCGATGGTCGACCTGCTCGCCGACCTGAAACCCAACCGGCAGTGGTTCCCCGTGCACCGCCGTTACCTGCGCACGCACCGGCCGCCCACGCTGATCGTGTGGGGGCCGCAGGACCATTACATGCCGGAGCCGTCCGCGCGCGCCTACCTGCGCGACCTGCCGGACGCCGAACTGCACCTGCTGGACGGTGGCCACTGGCTGCTGGAAACCCACCTCGAGCAGGTCGTGGCGCTGATGCGCGGGTTCCTGGGTCGGGTGCACGCGGACTAGTCGCGTGGCGTGCACGCGCAATGGGGGCTGTTTCGCGGCCGGCGAGGCAGGCGCCATTCGAGCCGGCAATCCAGGCGTCGGACATCGGGATCATCGACATTCGCTTCGCACCGGGGCCGCTACGGTCTGCCGTCCATCGCAATTCCGGGGTCCGCCATGCGACTCGAAGGATCCTGCCACTGCGGCAAGGTGCGATTCCGCTGCGAAGCCTATGCGCCTGTGCCGTTCCTGCACTGCTACTGCTCGATCTGCCGCAAGACCGCGGGAGGCGGCGGCAGCGCCGTGAACCTGGGGGCGCGCGCCGCGACGCTGGAGGTGGAGGGACGCGAGTACCTCGGCGTCTACCAGGCCAGGATCCGCGAGGGCGACGGGAGCTGCCGCACCAGCTCCGGCCGGCGGCACTTCTGCACCGGCTGCGGCAGCGCACTGTGGCTGTTCGATCCCGATTGGCCGGACCTGGTCCATCCGCATGCCTCGGCGATCGATACGCCGTTGCCGGTGCCGCCGGAGCGCGTGCACATGCTGCTGGGCTCCAGGGCTGGCTGGGTGAAAGCGCCGGACGGCGACAGCGACAAGCACCTCGATGGCCTGCCCCGAGAGTCGCTGGAGGACTGGCACCGGCGCCACGGCCTGCTGGACGACTGATGCAGCCCGGCGGGGATATGCTGGGCGACGTCAGGGAGAGGAGGCTGCCGCGCCATGATCGCCGGCCGTTGTCTGTGCGGGGCCGTGCAGTACCGGTCGCCGGGCCCGCCGCTGTTCTCGATCGTCTGCCATTGCCGCGACTGCCAGCGCGCCACGGGGAGCGGTGGCGTGCCCGTGCTCGGGGTGCCGCGCTCGTCGTTCGCCTGGTCCGGACCGGTCAGGCAGTGGCGCATGCCGGGAGGCAGCGGCCAGGCGGCCGTGCGCAACTTCTGCGGACAGTGCGGCAGCATGCTGTTCGGAACGCCGGAGTCCGCTCCGGAGATGGTCACGATCTATGCGGGCAGCCTGGACGATCCGGAGTCCTTCGCGCCCACCGACGCGCTGTTCGTGACGCATCGACCGGCGTGGGCGCGGCTGCACGCGCCGCTGCTCGAGCACGCAGGACTGCCGTCGGGCTGAGCGCCGGCGCGTCCGGCAGCAAGGAGCATCCGGTCGCATCCGACCAGCAGGCAACCGCGCCGTCGACGCCAGGCGGCAGGCACGCGCGCCTGTCATGACGCCGAAGCGGAGGCACGACGAGCGTCGCGCCTCCGCGCGTGCTCAACCGCGCACCAGGCTCAGCCCGTACTGGCTCAGGATCGGATTGATCCGGTCGAAGTAGGTACGTCGCTGCGAAGCAGGCAGGCTGCAGTTGCTGTTGCTGCCGGTGGCGCGATTGCCGCCGGAGGTCACGCCCTGCGCCTGGCCGGCGCCGGTGATCCATGAACCGCCGGAATCGCCGCCGCCGGCGCAGGCGTTGGACTGGGTGAGCCCGAACACGGCGCCTTCGGCATAGTTCACGGTAACGTTCTTGGCGGTGATGGTGCCGCAGCGGTAGCCGGTGGTGCGGCCGGAACGGCACAGCGAGGCGCCGGTCGCGGCCTCGGTGCTGCCGCGGACCACCACGTTGCCGCCGCTCCAGTTGCTGACCCAGGGCTGCAGCGTATGCGCGCTGCCGACCTGCACCCAGGCGCGGTCGGTGCCCGGGAAGTTCGACTGCGCGAACGAGCCCACGTTCTGGTTGGACACGCGCACGCTGTTGCCGGCGTTGCCGCAGTGGCCGGCGGTGGCGAAGCCCTTGGTGCTGCCGCGCGTCACCGCGAAGCCGACCGAGCACAGGTACTGGTTGTTGATCACGTACTCGATGCCGCCGCGGATCGTGGCGAACAGCTCCGGCTGGCCGACCATGGTCTCGAAGCGGACGGCGCCCGCATCCGCGCGGCTGCGTGCGACCAGGTCGATGGCCTTGGCCACGGCGTCGGGCGCGACCGCGACAACCACGCTGTTGCTTTGCGGATCCACGTGCCAGGCATGGACCCCCTGCAGCGCAGCCTTGGACCTGGTCGCCTGCCGCACCACGTCGTCGAGCGCGCTCTTGGCCGACTCCAGTGCCGAGAGGCTGTGGCGCACGTTGCGTACCTCGATCTCCGCAGGCAGCGCCGCCTTCGCCGCAGACAGCCCGCTGGCGGCCACCACGTACACGAAGCTGCCATCCTCGCGGCGCTCGATCCAGCTGCCGGCATAGGCGTCGCCCAGCTGCCGCCTGGCGACCGCTTCGTTCTGTTCGGCCAGGCGTTCGGTGCGCAGGTACTGCACGGCTTGCGCCGGCCCGATGCCGAGATCGCGCTCGATCGCGGCCTTCAACGCGGGATCGAACGCGTCGCTTGCCGACAGGGCCGCCGCAGGCAGCATCGCTGCGGCCGTGGCCGCGGCCAGGGTCAACACCATGGTGCGACCATACCTGCGACGGCGGGGGAACAGGAACTCCTTCATGGGCACTCTCCTTGGAACTGCGGATAGGATGGCGATCGCAGGGGCGACCGCTGCACGGCACGTGGGGGAAGGTCGTCGCAACGTTCCCTGTCGCGGCGACGACCCTAGTCAATCCCAATCGCCGATGTGAATTCGTGTCCCGGCTCACAGGCGAAGGCCATGTGCAGCGTTGTCATCGCTAAGCTGCCTGAACGGCGCGGCGGCTAACGCGTACCGGTGGAGCGGATGGCGAGTGGGACGCGGGTGTGCAACCGCGTCGATCGGGGCGCTGCCGCTTCGTCATCGATGCGGGACCACGCGGGAGACGTTCGATGAAGTCCCTTGGACTGGCTTTTGCTTTCGGGAGAAGCTCGCCCGGGAGGACACCGCGAGAAGTCGATGCCTCGTACGCCGCTGCCCGCACCGGATGATCGGATGCGGGCGACCGGCAAGGTGCTGGTCTCGGCCTCGCTCCGTGCGCCCTGCAAATGACGATGTGGCGGCGACTCCGCCGCCAACCACCGATCGGCGACGGCCGTGCAGAATCGAGGACAGGGTGGGCGGAGTGTTCCTCATCGAAGCCGGCCGCCAAGACGGTGCGCTACGCCTCGCCTCGATGCATCCCGCCGCGTTAGCGGTCGGCAGACGATGGCCGGGCCGCGGAGCTGCTTCCGATCAACTTCTAGCCCGGCAGCCCGGGCGTCATGGGCCGACCCGCGAAGCCGGGCCAGGCTCCATGCGAACATGCAGGCGAATCCGGTCCTGCCGGATCGGAATCGTTTCCCGTTGTCAGGCCTGGCGGAAGGCGTGTGGGCGGGTCGGCGAAGTTCCAGCCAGCGGCCGGCTGCCGCTGGCCCGTGAAACGCTCGGAGTCGGGCCAGCAGGACGGCGGACCCTTGCGCTTCGGCGACTCGCCGTCGGCGCGCCTGGCCGCCACGGGCCGGTGTCCCGGCGGCCGCCGTTGCGGATCGACCGCATCGCTTCCGGATCCTTCCTGGCGATCGCCTCCGAACTCCGGCGCGCTACCGGGAACTGCGTTCAGCCAGTTCTGCGAGCAAGCCGCCTGGCGTACAGCCGGCAATGGCGTGGAAGTCCGCGATCAGATGCGCCTGGTCGTAATACCCCGCGTCGGCCGCGATCGTGGACCATGCGACCGACCTGGAGCGCTGCGCCAGGCCGACCGCGCACGTGAAACGCTTCACGCGCGCATAGGTCTTCGGACTCACGCCGGTCGCTTGCCGCAGTACACGACGCAGGTGGCGCTCGCTGACGCCCAGTTCGCGCGCGGTCCCACCGACGCTGACGGCCTGCAGCCTCTCCAGCGCTGTTTCGAGGAACTCGGCCTGGACCACGGAATCGCAGCTGCGCGCGAATCGAGCGCCCAGCGCCTGCTCGAGCAGCGCGACCGCGTCACGCATGTCCCGGGCGGCGGCCAGTTGCTCGCGCAGCCGTGCCGAGGCTGGGTCGCCCCAGAGATCGGACAGCGGGACGGGCGCGCGCCCCAGGTCCCCGGCCGTGGCTCCCAGCGTCGCCTCGTAGCTGCCCGGCCGCAGTCGCACCAGCACGGCGCATTGCCCGCCGCGGATGAATTTCCGATGGACCCGCGTCCTGGGCCCGAGCGCGTGCACGTCCACGCCGCCCGCAGTCGAGGATCCGAAGCGGACGACCACCTGCGCCTCCACCCGGGGAATCGCGGCACGCCGCGCGTCGCGGTGGAACTCCTGCACCGCCGATGCGAGCACCGGGCCCGGGGCGTGGCCCGCAGGTTTCGCGGCGCGAAGGGCGAGGACAGGGTGCATGCACCGATTGTGGTCTGCGCTCGCAACCCGCCGCAAGTTTCGGGCGATGGCCGTTTTTTCCAATTCAACGCGCGGCACGGCGGATATCGTGCATGGCATGAACATTCTGTTGACCGGCGCGACCGGAAAAGTGGGAAGCAGGCTCGCCGGGCGACTGGCGCGGGACGGACATGCGGTGCGCGCCCTGTTGCGGGATCGTGCGCGTGCGGCCGGGCTGCCTGGCCATGGCATCGAACTGGTGGATGGCGACCTGACGGACCCGCGGACACTGCATGCCGCCATGCAAGGCATCGACGCGGTCGTCCATTGCGCTGCGTTCTTCCGCGGCGCCACGCCGGAACAGGCGCACGCGGTCAACGACCTCGGCACGCGCCACCTGGCACAGGCGGCCCGCGAGGCGGGCGTTGCGCGCTTCGTGTTCACGAGCACCGGCCTGGTCTACGGCGCGAACGGCGGGGCGCTCGCACGCGAAGACGACGCCTGCGCGCCCGTCGACGCCTACCCGAGGAGCAAGCTCGAGGCCGAGCGGATGCTGCTGGCGATGGACGCGCTGGATGTGCGCATCCTGCGCCTGCCGTTCGTCTACGGCGACGGCGATCCGCATATCGAAGAAGTGGTGCCGCTCATGCAGGCGTTTCCACCGGCGCAGCGCATGTCGATCGCGCACCATGTGGACGTGGCGCAGGCGGTGATGCTGCTGCTCGCCGAGGCATCGCCGGCGCACCGCATCTACAACCTCACGGATGACGAGGCCCCCGACCTGGCCACGCTGTTCGCGTCGGTCGGCGCGCCGCCCCCCGATGGCAGCGATCCGGACCATGCCCGGGCGTTCGCCGCTGTGCTGGACGGCCGCCGCCTGCGCGACGAGCTCGGCTTCCGGCCCCGCTACCCGCGGCTTGCGGACGCGGTGGCCGCGGGACAGGCGTAGATCCGCCGCGGCCCCGACGGGCCTCGACCGGCGGTCCGCAACTGCGGTCTCTGTCGCACTCCCGCGCGTGCGTCCCGCGGTAGGCTTCGCCGGTCCAGAAACGGGGATAGGGAATGAGAGCCACGGTCGTCGATCTCGTGACGCCGCACCTGCTGCGCGTCGTCGACCTCGCCAGCCAGGCCCAGCGCGGCGCCAACGTGGACTGGCACCTGCGCGATGCGGTCTCCGCGACCGTGCATCAGCTTGCCGACCAGGTCAACGCGTCGGCTCTGCTCGGCGCCTATGTCGACGGTCTGGAATCCGCGGCTGGCCAGGCTCCGAAGGGCCATGTCGTCTACGTGCAGGCCCTGCGCGCCGCCGTGGATACCACGCGCCGGCTCTGGCGCGACGAGCGATAGTCCCTGCCTCCGGAATCCCGGACAGCTGTTACGCCGGAGCTGCCTGCCGGGCACGCCCGCGGCTCCGGACCCGCCGGCGTCCCGCACCGGTTCGAGAATGCCGGGCCGGGCAGGCTGCAGACCATCGATATCCATCACTCGCCGCGCTGGATCCAGACCGACCTGGAGTAGGGCGGTTCCCGCCGCCGGCCCCCTCCGGTGGCGCGCGGCCCGCAGGCCGCTTTCCTGACCGCCCGCGGCCGCGCATCGCGTTGACTTTCCATCGACCTGTTGCGGGAGTAGGCGCATGGCGATCACACGACGCGGGTTCCTGGCGGCGCCTGCCGCGCTGTCCGCGGCGCTGCTGCCGGGCGGGCTGCTGGCGGCGCTCGAGGCCGAGACACCGCCGATCGCGGACCTGTCCAGCTGGGAGTCGGTGCGCGACCAGTTCGCGCTGGACCCGGCGTGGATGCATTTCGCCAGCTTCTTCATCGCCAGCCATCCGGCACCGGTGCAGGCGGCGATCGAGGCCTATCGCCGCGCCATCGACCGTAACCCGTTCCACGTGGTCGAGCACGGCATGTTTTCGGACGGCGCCGACAACATCCACCAGCAGGTCCAGGCCGAAATCGCGCAGTACCTGGGCGCACGACCCCACGAGGTGTGCCTGGCCGGCAACACCACGACGGGCCTGGCGCTGGTGTACCAGGGGCTGCCGCTGCAGGCGGGCGACGAGGTGCTGTGCACCACGCACGACCACTATTCACACCACGAGGCGATCCGGCTGGCCATCCAGCGCAGCGGCGCCAGCATGCGCAAGGTGCCGCTGTTCGAGGATGCCGCCGCGGCCACGGCCGACGCGCTGGTCCACACGCTGCTCAAGGCGGTCGGCCCGCGGACCAGGGTGCTGGGCCTGACCTGGGTGCACTCGAGCAGTGGCATCCGGCTTCCGATCCGCGAGATCGCCGCCGCCCTGCGCGCGCGGGCGGGGCAGCCGGTGCTGCTGGTGGTGGACGGCGTGCACGGCCTGGGCGCGACCGACGAGACCGTCGCGACCATGGGCTGCGACTACTTCTGCGCCGGCACCCACAAATGGATGTTCGCACCGCGCGGCACCGGCCTGGTCTGGGCCAGCGCCGAAAACTGGGCGCGCCTGCGCCCGGTGATCCCGAGCTTCACCGATCTCGACCAGTACACGGCCTGGGAGCGCGATGCGGCGCCGTCCTCGCCGACCACGGCCGACCGCATGAGCCCGGGCGGCTTTCACGCCTACGAGCACCAGTGGGCCGCCGCCGCGGCGTTCCGCATGCATCGGCAGATGGGCCGTGCGCGGGTGGCGGCCCGCATTCGCGAGCTCAACAACCAGTGCAAGGCAGGGCTGGCAGCCAATCGGAAGGTGAGGCTGCACACGCCGATGGCACCGGAACTGTCGGCGGGCCTGGTCTCGTTCGAGGTCGAAGGCCTGGCGCCGGCGGACGTCGTACGGCAGCTGGCGGCAAGGAGGATCGTCGCCAGTACCAGCCCCTACGCCGTCACCTATGCGCGGCTGGCGCCGAGCCTGGTGAATACCGCCGAGGAAGTGGAGCGTGCGGTGCGTGCGGTGCGGGAGATCTCGGGGTAGGGGCGGCGGACACCGGGTGGCGCGTGCCCGGCGCGCAGCGCCGTCTCAGTCCTTGGCCGGCGTCCAGTCGCCCGGCGGCACGGTGTTGACCATCCACGGCACGCCGAAGCGGTCGATGCAGGACCCGAAGCCAGGCGACCAGAAGGTCTCGTCGAACGGCATGACGGCCTTGCCGCCCTCGGACAGCTGCTCGTACCAGCGCCTGGCCTGGTCGATGCTGTCGGTGTGCAGGGTGACGTCGAAGCCGTTCTTCGGCTTGTCGATGTTGGGCGCCCACTGCTGGTCCATGTCGGCGCCCATCAGCGACTGGTCGCCGACGTCGAGCCAACAGTGCATCAGCCAGTCCCTGTGGCGCGCGTCCACCTCCATGTCCCCGGCGGGCATGTCGCCGTACGGAACGGCGGCGGTGATCTTGCCGCCGAGAACCCTGGCGTAGAACTCGAAGGCCTCGCGGCACTGGCCTTGGAAGCTCAGGCTGGGAACGATCTTCATGGCGTCTTCTCCTCGAATGTCCGTGAGTGGTGCGTCGCGGGGTGCGTGGAACGGCCCTGCGACCGGCATCGTCGTTCCGGGCGTCGCGGCCGTGGCGTCCGGCGGGTTCGCTCCGGTGGGCCGGTCGGGCAGAGCGCCAGCGCGTGCGTTCCGGATACACGACGGGCGATGGGCAGCGGGATCGACATCCGGGAGCGTGGTCACCGGCGCAGAGCGAACCGGGCGCGGTCCCAGGGGCGGCCGGGACGATGGGACTGGCTCGGCTACTTCGCGGTGACGCGTCCTTTCGCCGTGGCGGTCCGGCGACCCGGCATGGCAGAAGCGGGCGCCATGGCCGTGGGCGCCTGCCTGCGGACGCGGCCACCAGCCCGGCCGTGCGGTTCGATCCGGTCCGGCGCCGGATCGGGCGGGCCGCCGCGCAGGCGAGGCGCGGTCCCGGGCGTGCCCGCGCCACGACGGACGCGGGGGCGGCCCGGCATCGGCTGCGCTACTTGCGGATGTCGAGCAGTTCCACCTCGAACACCAGCGAGGCTCCGGGCGGGATGACGCGGCCGGCGCCCTCCGATCCGTAGCCCAGGAACGCCGGGATATGCAGCTCGCGCCTGCCGCCACGGCGCATGCCCTCGACGCCTTCGTCCCAGCCGCGGATCACGCGGCCGGTGCCGAGCTTGAACACGAACGGCTGGCCGCGGTCGCGCGAGCTGTCGAACTTCGCGCCGCGCTTGTCCGGCGCCTGCTGGTCGTAGAGCCAGCCGGTGTAGTGCACGCTGACCTCGTCGCCGGCGGTGGCGGGATCGCCCTGGCCGACGGCCACGTCGATGCGCTGCAGGTCGCCCACGTCGCCGCCGGTATAGGGTGGCGGCCCGCCGCAGGCGGCAAGCAGCAGGACGGACAGGAAGGCGGCGTGGCGGAAGCGTCGAGGGACCATGATGGGATGCGCTGGCGGGATGCCACAGGATAGCCCGCGCCGCCCGGCGGACGATGCACCGCCGCGGCAGCGCACGGGTGTGCGCCAGCGCCCGCGGTTACCATCCTTCCGGGACCACCACGGGCGGGACGCCGGAACATGCAATCGTGAGGCGCTGCCATGCCTGCAATTTCTGGATCCCGCTGGGCGGAATCCGGGATGGCGAGTACGAATACTGCTGCGACGAATGCGTCCAGGACGGTCCCGTGTTCCCGCTGGCCCGCCAGCTGCCGGCGGCGGATGTCCATCTGAGGGCGCTGAAGATCCATGGCGGTGGGTGTCCGCTTTGCGCGGGGCGCGGACCGGTGGACGTGCGGACCTCCTACCGGACCTGGTCGGCGGTGGTCCTTACCCACTGGAGCAGTCGCCGACAGATTTCCTGCCGCGGGTGCGGGATCAGGGCGCAGTTGCGCGGGATCGCCTGGAGCGCACTGCTCGGCTGGTGGGGCCTGCCGCTGGGGCCGCTGGTGACGCCGATCCAGATCGTGCGCAACCTCGTCGCCATGCTGGTCCCGGATCCGCAGGCTCCGTCCGCCGCGCTGGCCTGGCAGGCCAGCCTGCTGCTGGCGCAGGAGCGGCTGGCGCAGGCGCGCGGGCCGGGCAGGGCGGCACACGCTGAGCGCTGCAGGCGACCGGACGGCCCCGACAATCCGGCGGCTGCGTCCAGCGCGCCGGCTGTGCTTGAATAGGCCGCTCGGCCGGGATGGGGATTCCGGTCTTTTCCGGCTGACCTGAGAACATGCCGACATCGTGGATCGCGGCCCTCGCGGGCGTACTGGTGCTGGCCGCGGCCGCGGTGGTGGCGGCGCGCCTGCGCCGCGGCAACCGGTCGGAAGCAGGCGCAGGCGCGGCTCGCGCATCGGGCAGCGGGCCCGTGGACGTCGCCGCCGCCGGTGCGGCCGTGCAGGACGAGGACCAGGCGCTGCACGCCACGCCGCCGATGCTCGAGCCTGAAACGGCGATCCTGGCGCAGCTGTGCGCACGCGCCTGTGCCGTCGTGCCCGCCGTGCCGGCCCCGGCCGATGCCACCAGGGCCGCGGTCGAGACCGCCGTCGAAGTGCTCGAGGGCATCCGCGCGCACCCGCGCTACACGCCGCGCCGGCCGCAACTGCTGCCGCAGCTGACCCGGGCGATCAACGATCCCGCGGCCAGCGCACAGTCGATCGCCGCGATCCTGGCGCAGGACCCCGCGCTGGCGGGCAACCTGCTGCGCATCGCCAACAGTGCGCTCTACCGGCGTCGCGGGACGCCGATCGAACAGCTGGAGCGGGCCGTCACCGTGCTGGGAACCGAGGGCCTGCGCCAGACCGTGATGGCGGCCCTGCTGCAGCCGGTGATCGCCGACGACGGCAGCGTCTTCGCGCGATGCGCCGCAGTGCTGTGGGAGCACACGTTGCTGTCGGCCAACTTCGCGATCCGCCCCGGCGCCGATGCGGGGCGCGACGACCTGCATGCCGCCCAGCTGCTGGCGCTGCTCCACGGCCTGGGCCAGGTGATGGTGGTGCAGGTGCTGCGCGATACCTGGAGCCGGCATGGGCAAGGAGATCCGGAGCCATCGCTGCTCGCGTCCCTGCTGGCGGCCTGGTCGCTGCGATGCGCGCGCGTGGTTTCCGCGGAATGGGGACTGTCGGACCGCATGCAGCAGGCGCTCGACAACCTGGCGGCCGATCCGCGCGATGCAGCGCCCGGCAACCTGGAGTTGGCCGTCCGCGCGAGCCGCTCGGCGGCGCTTCGCGCCATGCCCGCCATCGATTGACGTCGCGATTGCGGCATCGGCCGGGCGACCGGTGACGAATGGCCCTGTCGGGCGTCCGGCCGAAGCGCGACATTCGCATCACCCCCGCGCAGGAGCGGACATGGACAGGCCCGTCATCGCGGCAATGCTCATGCTCTTCTGGTCGGTCGCGGCAGCGGCCGAACCCGAGATCCGCACCGATGACGTCGCGCGTTTCTACGCGGTCTACGATGCCCATGGCGGGCGGCCGAGCGCCGCGCAGCTGGAGTCGGAGTACCTCGCGCGCGGCAGCCAGAGCCTGAAGGAGTTCGCGGCGCTGCGCCGCGTGACCGGCGAGCGCATCGCGACGCGAATCGCGGACGAGCCCGGGATCTACGAGAAGGCGCGCGACTGCCTGGCGGTGCTCCCCGGCGTCGAACGGCGACTCGGCGAATCGCTGTCCCGGCTGTCGTCGCTGTACCCGGAAGCGGATTACCCGCCGGTCGCCATCGTGGTGGGTCGCGGCAGGCCGGTCGGCATCGTCAATCCATCGGGCGCCACCATCGGCCTCGAAGCGCTGTGCGCCGCCGACTTCATGCATCCGGACCTCGAGGACCGGTTCGTCTACGTGATCGCCCACGAATACGTGCACACGCAACAGGTAGCCGCGCGCGAGCCGCCCGAACCCGGACACCCCGATGCGACCGTGCTGCGCCGGTCGTTGCTGGAGGGTGCCGCGGAGTTCATCGCCGAACTCGTGGCGGGCGGCGTCAGCAACGCGCGCCACGCCGAATGGGGGCGTGGCCGCGAACTGGAGATCGAGAGCGCATTCGTCCGCGACATGCGCGGCACCGACCTCTCCGCCTGGACCGACAACTACCGTCCCGGATCGGACAAGCCCTACGACCTGGGCTACTGGGTGGGCTACCGCATCGTGAAGGCGTACTACCAGCAGGCGGACGACAAGCGCAAGGCGGTGAAGCGGATCATCGAGATGGACGATCCGGAGGCGTTCCTGGAGGAGAGCGGCTGGACGCCGGGGATGCGGCTGGAATAGGCGCCGGTTGCGCGACGCCCGCGGGCGACCGCCCGGCGGGTCTGTCCATCGCCTGGCCGGTGCATGCACGCGCAGGATTCTGGAGCCTCGCGCGTAACCGTTGCCGCGCGGATGGACCTGTCCATATGACCGGCACACCGCAGCGAGCGTAGTTGCGGTGGCGATCGCGCTGCTTGCGTCGCCGGATGCATGGGTGCCGGATCCATGCAGCTGCGGCGACCCATGCGCTCGCTCGACGAGCCGGCGTTCGACCAGGGCCTGTCCGAAGGTGGCGGGGAATGCCGGGCGATCGGAATCAGGCCCGGTTGCGAAAGGGCGGCGATCGAGCTGCTGGCCGCCTGTCGGGCCGGGCGGTCTGGCGCGAGCTCGATCCCGCCCGGCACGACGGACGGATGCGCGGCCCCGCAGGCCAGTGCGAGTGCCATTGCGCGCTTCGAAATGGGGCGCAAGCCCATGGAGCAGGACCCGCTCGGCTGGAACCCCTGCGTGGACGCGGGCATCGCGTTCCCGCGTCGGGGCAGGGCGGTGTTGCTCCGACGTGCGGGAACGTCTGGCCGTGATCGCCGACCCGACCAGGGCGGGCATACCTCCTTTGAAGGACGGGGATCCGGCCGTGCCGGGTCCGCCGGGCAGTCGCCAATCCGGATGCCGTGGTCGCCCACCCTGGACGGGGTCGACGGGTTGGTCGCCTGTGTCGGGAAGCGGAGGCTTGTGGCAGCTGCCGAGAAAGTCGTGCGCCATGAGAACCCGTCGGACGCCGACGTTCGCTGCTGACCGCTGGCGTTCCCGCACGGGATCGGCCGCACCGTGCGCCGTGACCTCCATGCCTGCTCCGATCCGGCGGGATGGCTGGAAGACGCCGCGTCTCCAGTCCCGACACTTCCCCGCGCCCCGGGTGGGGCTGGGCTATGCTGTGCCGGCGTCAAGGGGAGCCCGATGGGGAGTGGCGGGAACAACAGGCCGCGTGCGGCCGCGATTGCAGGCTGGCTTCGCCTGACGGCCTGCGCCGCATTCGCCGCGCTGCTGGCCGGCTGCGCCTGCGCGCCCGCGATGCGCGGCGACGGACGGGATCCGCCGCCACGCGATGTCTTCGTCGCCCCGGCGCCCGTGGTCCCCGCTTTCGACTACACCTACCGGCCTCCCGCTTCGCCCGGACTGCAGCAGATCCATGCGCGGGTGCGCGATGCGGACCTGCTGCGGCAGTTGCCCGAAGTACAGGCGATCGACGGTCTGTTCGCCCTGCCGCGGCGCGTGCACTACGTCGCCGCCGAATGCGGCGAGTTCGGTGCCTTCTACCGCCCGGTCGAGGCCGAGGTGGTGCTGTGTTACGAAACCCTGCGCACCCTGTACGAACGCGGCCAGGCGCACCAGCGTGCGCTCGGCCTGCCCGACGGGCATCCGTTCCGCTACGTGCGCGCCAACGTGCGCTTCATGCTGCTGCACGAGACCGGACATGCGCTGGTCCAGCTGCTGGACCTGCCGGTGACGGGTCGCCAGGAAGATGCCGTGGACCAGCTGGCGGCGATCCTGATGCTGCGCTTCGCCAGCCTGGAGGAAACGCCCGCGGAGGTGATCGGCAACCTGCGCCTGGCGGCCAACTGGATGCTGTCGCGCAGTACCGGCGCCTACAACCTCGACGCCTACGCCGACGAGCACGCGCTGGGCGAACAGCGCTACTTCAACCTGCAGTGCCTGGTCTACGGCACCGATCCGGAGCGCTTCGCCGGCATGGTCGAGGCCGGCGACCTGACGGCGGCCCGCGCCCGCGTGTGTCCGCGCGAGACGCGGCAGGCCAGCCGGGCCTGGCTGCGCCTGCTGCTGCCGCACCTGGCGCCGGGCAAGGAAGTCTATCTGGACGAAGCGCGCCGTTTTCTCGACCAGCGCGACTGAGCACGCACGGCGTCAGGGGTCGCTTCACGCCCGGGGCCATACAGTGGCCGCTCTTCCCGGTCCCGCGCCGTCATGCACGAAACGCCCCGCAATCCCCGCGACCTGACGGGGCTCGACCTCGACGACATCCTCGGCACCATCAACGCCGAGGTGCGCCAGCGCTTCGGCGAGGGCAGGGTGGCCGACTACATCCCGTCGCTGGCCGACGTGCCCAGGGACCGCTTCGGGATCGCGCTCGCCCTGCTGGACGGGAGCGTCCACGAAGCCGGCAACGCGCGCGAGCGGTTCTCGATCCAGAGCATTTCCAAGGTCTATACCCTGACCTTGGCCCTGGAGGCGATCGGCGACGAATTGTGGAAGCGGGTGGACCGCGAGCCGTCGGGCGATCCGTTCAATTCGCTGATCCAGCTGGAGCACGAGAAGGGCATTCCCCGCAATCCCTTCATGAACGCAGGCGCCCTGGTGACGGCCGACGTGGTGCTGTCGGGCTTCGACGCTCCCGAGCGGACCCTGCTGGAATTCCTGCGCAAGCGCTCGGGCAACCCGGAGGTGGGGACCGATGAGGTCGTGGCCAGGTCCGAACGCGAGAGCGGCTATCGCAACGTGGCGCTGGCCAACTTCATCCGCAGCTTCGGCAACCTCCACAACGATGTGCAGGACGTGCTGGACTTCTATTACCTGCAGTGTTCGCTGCGCATGGACTGCGTGGACCTGGCGCGCAGCGTGCAGTACCTCGCCAACGCCGGCCGCTGCCCCGTGTCCGGCGAGCGGGTGACCAGCGCCGAGGGCACGACCCGCATCAACTCGGTGATGATGACGGCCGGCACCTATGACGCGGCGGGCGATTTCGCCTTCTACGTGGGCCTGCCCGCCAAGAGCGGCGTCGGCGGCGGCATCGTCGCCGTGGTCCCGCACGTGATGGGGCTGTGCGTCTGGTCGCCCGGGCTGGACGAGAAGGGCAACTCGCTGCTCGGCCGCTATGCGCTGCACCGCTTCACCCGGATGACGGGCCTGGCGGTGTTCTGAGCGGGCCGGCGCCTCACTTCTGGCGCGGCGTCTCCAGGCGCGCACCGGCGTCGTGCTGTCCGGCGCGCAGCTGGCGCACGCGCTCGACCAGGGCGCGCGCGGCGTTGCGGCTTTCCTCCAGTAATGCCTGGTCGGCGTCCAGCGCCTCGTGGCTGGTGGCGTAGGGGGCGTAGTAGCCGATGTAGCGATCGAGCTGCGACAGCGCGCCGCCGTCGACCAGGCCCATTCCGCGCAGCCAGTCGGCCAGCGCATGGCGCACGGCCTGCGTGCCCTCGGCGTCGCCATGCACCACCACGGCGAAGGCGCGCCCGGCCAGGTGTTGCGGATAGTCCCAGCCGTCCAGTTCGATCCGCTTGGCGCGTTCGGCGTCCTTCCCCTGCGTGGAGGTAGGGTCGGGATTGCCGCCGTCGGCGCAGACCAGGCGATCGATCATCAGCTTCAGCGGGGAAGTGGCCTGGTTCCAGTGCACCGGCGTCACGATCATCACGCCGTGCGCGGCGGCCCAGCGCGGGTAGATCTCGTTCATCCAGTCGTGGTGCTGTCCCAGGCCATGATTGGGATAGCACGAGCAGGGCCAGTGGCACAGCGGCATCGCGGTGGACACGCAGCCCTTGCAGGGATGGATGACGCGACCGTACTCGGACGTGACCCGGTTGAGCTCGAGCACGTCGCATTCGGCGCCAAGCGCCTGCGCCGCCTCGCGCGCGGCCTCAAGCAGGCGCCAGGTCTTGGACATCTCGCCGGGGCAGGTGTGTTCGCTGCGCGGCGAGGCGCAGACCAGCAGCAGCCGGTCGCACGACCGCGGATCGCGCTGGCGCGCCTGCGCGGAGAGGATGGCATCGCGCGCCGTGCGCCATTCGTCCGACAGCGCGTAGGACGGATCCTCGAAGCCCGGGCCGGCCGGCCGGGTGTGCGGCGCCTTGCGGCCTTCGCGATAGGCCTCCCAGGCCACGGCGGCGAGCGCGTCGATGGCGTCGCGGTGCGCATCGAAGGCCGGATCGACGAAGGCGGTCCGATAGCGGCGCTCGAACTCATCGCGCGACAGCTTTGGATCGGGCTGGCCCTTGCGGGGCGCGGGCGGGACTGGCGGGGTGTCGGACATCGGCGGTGGCTTGACCGAGGGCGATGGGTCATCGGGCGGAACGGCGCTGTCCAATGGCCGCATGCGCTGGACGATGCCTTTGCTCGGGTGAAACCGCCGTGCACCGCCACCGGGATCCGTGCGGCGACACGGACGGCCGCAGCCGCGCGGAACCGACTGCCATCCCGTCGATTGCCCGGCCAGCGGCAGGACAGGCCATGTCCACGCGGCCCGCCCCGCACATGCGCCCGGCACGCGGAACGCGCGGGTGGACATCGCCGCGCATTGCAGGGACAGTTCCGGACTGCCCCGGCGCCGATGCGCCGCTTGCCGAGGTCGATACCGATGAAGTCCGACTCCCTGCTGGCCGCATTGTTCGTCGTCGTGGGCCTTGCCTGCGCGCCAGGCGCCTCCGCCTTCGCGGCCACCGGAGCGGCGCCGCTGCCGCTGGTGCCGGCGCCGCGCGCGGTGGAGGTGCAGCCGGGGGAACTGCGCATCGCCGGCAAGGCCAGGGTGGACGCCGACCCCTCCGCGACGCGTGCGGCAGCGGCGCTGCGGTCGACGCTCGACGCGCTCGGCGTCGTGGAAGATGCGACGGGCACCCGCATTGCGTTGCGCCTCGTGGACGAGTCCGCGCTGGGCGAGGAGGGGTACCGGCTGCTGGTGGGCGACGACATCCGGATCAGCGCCCGGACCGAAGTCGGCCTGCTGCACGGCATCCAGACCCTGCGCCAGCTGCTGCCGGCGCAGGCGGCCAGCGAGGTCGCCTTGCCCCACGTGGCGATCGACGATGCGCCGTCATACCCCTGGCGCGGCCTGTCGCTGGACGTGGCGCGCAGCTTCCTCCCGGTGGCCTACCTGGAAAAGACGATCGACCGGATGTCGCGGTTCAAGCTCAATCGTCTGCACCTGCACCTGACCGACGACCAGGGCTGGCGCATCGAGATCAGGCGCTATCCGAAACTGGTGGAGATCGGCGGCGCCAGCGCGGTGGAAGGCGGCCGCAGCGGCTGGTACACGCAGGACGAGCTGCGCCACCTGGTGGCCTATGCGCAGGCGCGCGGCATCGTCATCGTCCCGGAGATCGACGTGCCCGGCCACGTGCAGGCGGCGCTGGCCTCGTACAACGAACTGGCCTGCGACGACGAGGACAACCTGGCGCCGTACTCCGGCCTGGAGGTGGGCTTCAGCGTGCTGTGCCTGGACAAGCCCGGGGTGGTGTATCCGTTCGTGCAGCAGGTGATGGAGGAGGTACTGGCGATCTTCCCGTCGAAGGAGATCCACATCGGCGGCGACGAGATCAAGCATCCGCTGTACGCAGACTTCGTGGCGCGCGTGGCGGCGATGGTGGAAGGGATGGGGCGCACGCCGATCGCCTGGGAGGAGGGCTCGGTCGCGGACACGAACCCCGGCATGCTGCTGCAGCTGTGGAACGACGGCTACGACATCGCGCCGGCCGTGGCCGAAGGGCACCCGCTGATCCTCTCGCCGTGTTCCTATTTCTATATCGACCACGGCAACTACGCCGGCCAGCCGCAGACCTACGACTGGTGCCGCAAGGAGGGCGTGCCGCTGGCGCGGCTCTACAGCTTCGATCCCGCGCCGTTCGAGACCGCGGTGGGCATCGAGGCGGCCCTGTGGACCGAGCTGGTGCATACCGACGAGGCCGCGGACAACCGCCTGTGGCCGCGCCTGGCCGCGGCCGCCGAGCTGGGGTGGAGCCCTGCCGCTGTGCGTGGCTACGAAGGCTTCGTCCAGCGCATGGGCGCGCTGCGCACGCACCTCGACGCGCTGGGCGTCGGCTACCACCCGGAACCCGACCTGGGATGGGACGACGGCGCGAGCGCGGGCGACTGAATCCGGGGCGGCGCGCGATGGCTGCCTTCCGACGATTCCCGGCACCCGGTCGCCTGCGCGTCGGCCTGTCCGCCTGCCTGTGCCTGGCGCCTTTGCTGCAGGCATCGGCACGCGAGCGCCACGCGGTCGAGACCGCGCCCTGCGACGGTTACCCGCGGCTGGCCATCGGCACGCTGCCGGGGATGTGCGCGGGGCGGGTGGTCGGCCCGGCCGGCGACGACGGGTCGCGCCCGCTGCGCCTGCCGCGTTCGCTGCTGCAGCTCGATGCGACGACCTGGCTGGTCACCGACCTCGGCGCCTGGGAAGGCGCGCGCGGCGCGGTCTGGCGATTGCGCGCGAAGTCCGGGGACGCGGCCTCGGTCGAGCGCCTGCTCGATGGCCTGCACCTGCCGCACGCGATCGCGCGCGGGCCGGACGGCCGGGTGTACGTCGGCGAGATGAGCCGGATCATCCGCTTCGATCCCGAGGCCGGCGACCCGGCGGCCAGCGTCGAAGAGGTGGTGGGCGGGCTGCCGGACAACCGCCTGCATGCGCACCGGCACCCGCTGTCGAAGTTCGTCTTCCTCGCCGACGGCAGCCTGCTGGTCAACGTCGGCGCGCCGAGCGACCAGTGCGCGGGCGATGACGCGCGTACCGCCTCGGGCGACTGCGCGCAGAGCGAAGGCGACGCGGATGCTGCCAGCCTGCGCCTGTACCGGCGCGATGCGGGCGGACGATGGGGACCCGGGTACGAGGTCTTCGCCCGCGGCCTGCGCAATTCGGTGGCGCTGGCGGTGCACGCGTCCGGCACCGTCCTGCAGGCCGAGAACAGCTACGACTTCGAGACGCGCTGGTCGCCGTACGAGGAGATCAACGTGATCGAGGCCGGCCGCCACTACGGTTGGCCCTACTGCGCCGACCTGGTGCAGGCCGCGCCGGCCTGGCCAGAACGCACCGAATGGTGCCGCTCGGACGCGCACGCCGCACCTGCATTGCTGTTGCCGCCGCATGCCGCGCCGCTGGACATGCTCTGGTACCACGGCGCGATGTTCCCCGCGCTGCAGGGCCGGCTGCTGATGAGCTGGCACGGGCACCGCTCGGTCGGCGGGCGCATCGCCAGTTTCGCCGTCGACGCGCGCGGCGTGCCGGTGCCCGATGCACGCCCGCGATTTCCGGTCTACGGGCAGGGCATGCGCGCCTACGGCATGGGACCGGCGGCCACGCCCGTGGTGCTGACGCCGGGCTGGGGCCGCAGCCCCGGCCTGCGGCCGCAGGGTTCGCCGGTGGGCCTGGCCGTGGCGGACGATGGCGCGATCTGGGCCACCGACGATCGCGCCGGGCTGGTGATCCGCTTCGCCCGCGACGAGTGAGGTGGCCCGGGCACGCAGGGCCACGCGCCTTTGCGATACCCTGCGCACCCGTTTTTGTCCGCCGCCGTCCGATGTCGCTGCTCCGTGTCGCGTTGATCCTGCTGGTCGTGGTGGCCAGCACCGTGGTGCACGTCGTGCCCCTGCTGGTCGTGGCCCTGGTCAAGGCCATGCTGCCGTCGCAGCGCCTGCGCCTGGCCTGCAACTCGCTGCTGACCGGCATCGCCGAGAGCTGGATCGCGCTCAACACCTGGCTGCTGGGCCGCTACACCGGCACGCGCGTGGAGGTGAGCGGCGTCGAGGCCGTGCAGCTCGACGGCCATTACCTGGTGCTGGCCAACCACCAGAGCTGGGTCGACATCCTGGTGCTGCAGAAAGTGTTCAACCGCCGCATCCCGCTGCTGCGCTTCTTCCTCAAGCGGCAGCTGTTCTGGGTGCCGCTGCTGGGCCTGGCCTGGTGGGCGCTGGATTTCCCCTTCATGGGCCGCCACACCCGCGCCGAGATCGCCCGCAATCCGGAGCTGGGCCGCCGCGACATGGAGGCCACGCGCCGGGCCTGCGAGAAGTTCCGCTCGATTCCGGTGTCGGTGATGAACTTCGTGGAAGGCACGCGCTTCACCGATGAAAAGCACGCGCGGCAGTCCTCGCCGTACCGCCACCTGCTCAAGCCCAAGGCCGGCGGCGTGGCCTACGTACTCGATGCCATGGGCGATGCGCTGCACGGCCTGCTGGACGTCACCATCGCCTATCCGGGCGGACGTCCGACCATGATCGACCTGATGGCCGGGCGCGTGCCCCTGATCCGCGTGTCGGTGCGCACGCGGGAACTGCCTGCCGCGCTGCTGGCGCAGGGCGAGGACGGCGAGCGCGCCGCCCGGGCCCGCTTCCAGCAATGGATGAACGGCCTGTGGCAGGACAAGGACGCGGAGATGGCGCGCCTGCTGGACGCCCGCTGACGTCCCGCGGTGTCGACGCCCGGCCCCCGCGTTATCGCCATGGACACACGATGGCCGGAGGATGCGATGGCGCACTACCTGATCTATTTCAACCGCGAGTGGGTAGGCGAACGCAGCGAGGCCTGGATCCGCGAGCGCGCGCCGCTGGCGCAGGCCGCCGTCGACGAGATGCGTGCGGCCGGCGTCTGCGTCTACGCCGCCGGACTGGATGACGCAGGCACGTTCAGCGTCTCGCCGGCGGACGACGGCACGGTGGCCTTCGGCGATGGCCGTCATGCTCCGCATGCGCAGTGGCTGGGCGGCTTCACCGTCATCGACGTGGAGGACCTGGCTGCGGCGCGGCGCTGGGCCGCGCGCCTGGCCCGGGCCTGCGGCTGGCCGCAGGAGGTCTGCCGGCTGGTGCCGGAGCTGGAAGACGCCGGGCCGGGAGCCTGACGACGCGTCAGGCGTCGCGCGCCGCCTCCAGCATCGCCTGGAAATCCGCTTCCTCGTACAGGGGCCGGATTTCGATCTCGCTGGGGCCGGGCATCGGATTGGGGCAGCGCTTCACCCACGCGACCGCCTCGTCCATGTCCTCGACCTCCCACAGCCAGTAGCCCGCCACCAGTTCGCGCGTCTCGGTGAAGGGGCCGTCGGTCACCGTGCGACGCGTGCCATCGAAGGCCACGCGCTTGCCGGCCGAGCTCGGCCGAAGCCCGTCGCCGGCCTGCATGATCCCGGCCTCGAGCAGCTGTTCGTTGAACCGGCCCATCGCCTCGAACAGGTCCGCGGTCGGCAGCACGCCGCGCTCGCTGTCTTCCGTTGCTTTCACCAGCACCATCACCCGCATCTCGCGTCTCCTCCTGTGCGGCCACCACGACGGCGGCCTCCATGCGGACGACGGTCGACGGGCCGCCGTTTCGACACCGGCGCCGGCGCATGAGCGCACCTTCACCGTCCGCCGCCTATCCTGCGGACATGCAGCAGCTTGCGCCCGATTTCTGGAACATCCGCGGCCCCCACCGCATCGGCGGCGTGCTGGACGTGGGCACCCACATGTCGGTGGTGCGTCGCCGCAACGGCCGCTTCGTGGTGGTCGACGGTTGCCCGCTCGCCGATGCGCAGCGCGAGGCGCTGCTGGCGCTGACGGGGAAGGGCGCGCTGGTGGAAGCGGTGGTACATGTGCATCCCTTCCACACGCTGCATGTCGAAGACACGCAGCGGCTGTTTCCGGCCGCCACGCTGTACGGCACCGCGCGCCATCGCCGCCAGGCGCCGGCACTCCCCTGGGCGGGCGAGCCGGTGGAAGCCTGGGGCGAAGACCATCCGCTCGCCGACCTGTTCGACCTCTCGGTGCCCGGCGGCGTGGACTTCGTCTGTCCCGACGAGCGCGTGCACGTGGCTTCGGTCCTGGTGCGCGCCCGCGGCAGCGGCATCGTGCATGTCGACGACACCCTCAACGTCCTCGCCGCGCCCGGCGCGCTGCGGCGCCTGCTGCCGCAGTCCGCGCTGCGCATGCATCCCATGCTCGGTCGTGCGCTCAGGCCGCAGGCCGGGGCGGCCGATGCCTACGCGGCGTGGGCCCGCGCGCTCGCGGGGCGCTGGGCCGATACGCATGTGGTCTGCGCCGCGCATTCGGCGGTGCGGAAGCTGCCCGAAGGCGGCTTCGCGCGCGAGATCGAAGCGGCGCTCGGCAAGGTCTCGCGCACCCTGGACCGCCACCGCGCCAGGTACGGCTGACGCCGCGCCGCAGGCAGGCTAGCTCCAGCCGGGGTGCTTCGCGGCCTGTTCGATCCAGGCGGCCACCTCGGGCGCGCGCGCCTCGTCGAGGGAGCGGATCTTCACGTAGCGCGAGCCTTCGCCGAGCGGTGGTGGTGGATCGAACTTCGCGCCCGCGAAAAACACCAGGTTCACCGACACGTCGTAGGCCACCATCTCGATGATCCAGCCGCGGCCGGGCAGGCCGTAGTGGGCCTTCTTCCACTTCACCGCGTACTGCAGGCCGGGGATGGTCTTGCGGATCAGGCCATCGAGATGGGCGACGACCGGCTGCAGGTCCGGCATCGTCTGCTTGAGCCAGGCGCCGACCTCGGCATGGTCGCTGGACGGCTCGGGGGGCTTGCGGGTGGACGTCGCCTTGCGTGCCATCGGCATGTCGCGTTCCTCCTTCGCTGTGTGCGGTTGCGCCTCCATGGGACTTGCAGGTCGCGCAGCAGCCGCGCGGGCAGGCTAGGCCCGCGCGGGCACGGGCGCAAGCCGCGGGTCAGTCCCCGCTTTCGGACTCGCGGACCACGGTCATGTCGCCGCAGCGTTCGCCGCGTGCGAGCTTCCAGCCCGGCTTCAGCGCCAGCGTCCATCCATCGCCCGACAGCGCGCTGCGGTCGGCGGGCAGCGCCACCGTCGCGCGCTTGCGGTCGGCGTGGACCAGGGCCACGCCGCCATCGACCACCAGTTCGCCCCAGGCATCGCCCAGTCGCAGGGTCGGGTACACCGTGCCCACGTCGTCCAGCGCCGCCAGGGTTTGCGGATTGAACTGGAACGAGGGACGCGAGAGCGGCAGCACCAGCACCGGACCCTCGACCAGCTGCTTGCGCCAGGTCTCCTGGCGCGCGCTGCGTTCGCGTTCCCGCGCCTGTTCGGCATCGCGCAGCGTGCCGTCGGGGTCGTAGCGGCGCCCGCGCGCGGCAAGGTCCGCGCCGTCATCCGGGTCGATCCGCAACGCGCTGGCCAGGAGCGCGCCAAGGTCGGCGTCGGTGCCGAGCCGCCCGCGCCAGCCGGGATCGGCGTCATCGAGCAGCAGGCCGTAGGCCGGGCCGCTGGCATAGGCGAACGAACGCACGAAGCTTGGCGCGTCGAGAAAGCGCGCCAGCGCGTACACCGCATAGGCGCGCCGCTGCTCGGCGTGGACCAGCCCGGTGCGCACACCGCTGTATTCGGGCAGGCCTTCGTTGATCTCGAGCGCGGACTCGTCCGCGGCCGCATCGGCGGACACGCGCCTGCGCGCCTGCCGGAATGCCAGCGCATCGGCCACGTGGTCGCGACGCGCGGCAGCCGTATCGGCCAGGAGGGCCCGCGCCAGCGCCCGCCACTCCAGCTGCAGCAGGTAGCGGCCGTCGAAGCCGTCGAGGTGGCGGTTGCCGGCCTCGCCGCGCGCCAGGCCGAGGCCCGGCTGGACGCGGTGGAACATCTCGTGGCCAAGGAACACCCGCAGCAGCGCGGGTTCCATCGGCAGCGGCCAGACCAGCTGTGTCCAGGCCGTGCCCGACCACTCCAGCCGGGTATTGGCCATCATCGTTCCGGCGGGCAGTTCGCCGGTCCAGACGCCATCGCCGGCTTGCAGCACGCCGCCCGGATCGGCCTGGTTGGCGATCACGCGGCGGTCCGCCGGATCGACGATCATGATCGGACCGCACAGCGACTGGCCCCAGAGTGCGCCGGCGTCGCGCTCGCACAGGCTGCGCGCTTCCTGGAAGACGAATCCGGCCATCGCCGGATCGGGCGCGGCCTGCAGCGCAGGCGCGGCGAATACGGCCAGGCCCAGGCAGGCCCGGCACCACACGCGGAACAACGCGACACCCATGGCCTTGCGTCCTGCAGGGAAGGGAGCTCCAGCCTAGCGCGGCGCATGCCGGTTGGCCCCCTGCCGGAATGCATGGACTGCATCCACTTCACGCAGCGGCGGGAACAATGCGTGCGCCCAGTCGGAGAGCCGTCCCGTGCAAAACCCGATCAGTGCGCGTCACGACGCCGCGCAAGCATCGCTGCCCAATACCGCCGCGCTGCGGCTGCGCCTCGGGCGTGCACGATTGCGTGCGGACGCCGCGTTCTCGAGCACCGGGCTGCTGGCGCTGGCCGGCCTTCTGGCCGCCACCCTGCTGTCGACCGCGGCGATCGTCGCGGTCGCCACCCGCAAGCTGCCGGCCGGCGCGATGCCGGCCGGGATGAAACGGCGGCGCTAGCCGGCCGGCTGCGCCTCCGCGGCCAGCGGTTCGCCCGCCAGCTCGGCGATCAGCGCCGCCACGCCGCGCGGATCCTCCTGCTGGGCGACGTGGCCACCGGGGAAGGTGCGGATGGTCCAGCCGCGGGCCTTGGCGTTCTGCCAGCTGCGATCCTTCCGCGCGCGCTCCTCGACCGACTGGTCGGCGGGCACGAAGGCCACGTAGCTCACCGGTAGCGCCAGCGCGGCGGGATTGCGGTAGCGCACCGGCTGGCTGAAGCACTTCACCGAATGCTTGACGCTGTAGGGTGGCTTGTCGCCCGGCTTGACCCACGGCACCTGCATGAAGCCGTCCTTGAACCGCTCCGGATCCTGGCCGCCGCCCTCGAACAGGTCCCAGATCGACTGTCCGTCCCCGGGCACCGCCGCATCCAGGAACACCACGTGCCGGAGCCGCTCGGGGATGCGGTCCATCACCCCGGTGATCACCATGCCGCCGTAGCTGTGGCCGGTCAGTACCACGTCGTGCAGGTCCTCGAACAGGATCAGGTTGACCACGTCGTTGATGTGCGTCTCCAGATCGATCTCGGTGCTGTTGAGGTGCTCGCGCTCGCCCAGGCCGGTGAGGGTGGGGCGGTACACCGTGTGGCCGGCGTCGACCAGGAACTGGCCGGTGCGCTTCCACTCCCAGCCGCCGGCGGTCGCGCCATGGACCATGACGAAGGTCTGCTTCGCGGCCGCGACCGCGGGCAGCAGCAGGCAGGCCGCGCAGAGCAGCAGGGCGAACAGCGGTCGGAGACGAGGGTGCATGGGTCGTTCCTGCAGGGCGCGCCGGGCGCGGAGCGCGACAGCGTGCCACGCGGGCGGGCACCAGGACGGCGCGATTCCATAAAACGATCACGACATTCCGCGACTGGATCGCGCATGCGCGCCTCAGTCCGGTTCGACCGGACCGCGACGCATGGCGAGTCGGGGCGCCGGGCGGTCCGCTGCGCAGCGCCGGGCGACCGGCGTTACGCTGTCCCCATGGACGCGATGCCCCCGAGTCGGCTGCAGCTGCCGCGCGGCCCCTGGTCCAGCGTGCTCGAAGCGCTGTGCGCACGGTTCCCGCAGGTGGACGAAGCGACATGGCGCAGCCGCTTCGCGCGTGGACGCGTGCAGGATGCGCAGGGTCGCCCGATCGACATCGCGGCTGCCTATCGTGCCGGGCTGGAAGTGCGCTACTTCCGCGAGGTGGAGGACGAACGGCCGATCCCCCAGGCCGAGTCCGTGCTGCATGCCGATGACCACCTGGTGGTGGCCTGGAAGCCGCCGTTCCTGCCGGTGGCGCCGACCGGCGCCTACGTGCGCGAGACCCTGCTCACCCGCCTGGTCGCGCGGCTCGGCAACCGGGCGCTGGTCCCGCTGCACCGCATCGATCGCGATACCTCGGGGCTGGTGCTGTTCTCGGCCGACCCGGCCAGCCGCGCGCGCTACCACGCGCTGTTCAGCGGGCGCCGCATCCGCAAGCACTACCTGGCGCTGGCGCCGCCGCTGCCGACGCTGTCGTCTCCATATCGCCATCGCAGCCGGCTCGCGCCCGGCGAGCCGTTCTTCCGCATGCGCGAGGTGCCGGGCGAGGCCAACAGCGAGACCGTGATCGAGCCGATCGACCGCGGCGACGCCAACTGGACCTACCGGCTCGAGCCGGTGACCGGGCGCAAGCACCAGTTGCGCGTGCACATGGCCGCGCTGGGCGTGCCGATCCTGCACGATCGCCTGTATCCCGAGCTGCAGCCGCAGGCACCCGACGATGCGGATCGCCCGCTGCGGCTGTGCGCCCATTCGCTCGCATTCGATGATCCGCTGACCGGCGAACCACGGCGTTTCACCGTCGAGCCGGGCTTCGACGTGCCCTGACCGGCGTGGTGGCATCGACAATCCGGCACCACGATCGTCGCGCACGCGAAGATGCGGCTTCCAGCGGCACGTCGCAGGCCGTGAGACAGGCGCCGGGACACTGACTCCCGGCTCCGGGACAGTCCTGCCGGCACCGCTCCGGTACGATTCCGGGCCTGTCGACGCCTCCGCAAAGGAATGCCGTGACTCCCATCATCTCCATCCGCAACCTGGGCAAGACCTACCAGAGCGGCTTCCAGGCGCTGGGCTCGATCGACCTCGACATCCGCAAGGGCGAGATCCTGGCCCTGCTGGGGCCCAACGGCGCGGGCAAGACCACACTGATCAGCATCGTCTGCGGCATCGTCAATCCCAGCCGAGGCGAGGTGACTGTCGCCGGCTACGACATCGTGCGCGACTACCGCGCGGCGCGCAGCCTGATCGGCCTGGTGCCGCAGGAGCTGTCCACCGACGCGTTCGAGACGGTGTGGGCGACGGTGAAGTTCAGCCGCGGCCTGTTCGGTCGCAAGCCCGATCCGGCCTACCTGGAGAAGGTGCTGCGCGAGCTGTCGCTGTGGGACAAGAAGGACAGCAGGATCATGACCCTGTCCGGCGGCATGAAGCGCCGCGTGCTCATCGCCAAGGCGCTGGCGCATGAGCCGGAGATCCTGTTCCTGGACGAGCCCACCGCCGGCGTGGACGTCGAACTGCGGCGCGACATGTGGGCCTTGGTGCGGCGGCTGCGCGAGGACGGCGTCACCATCATCCTCACCACCCACTACATCGAGGAGGCCGAAGAGATGGCCGACCGCATCGGCGTGATCGACAAGGGCGCGCTGGTGGTGGTGGAGGACAAGCACGTGCTGATGCGCAAGCTCGGCAAGAAGCAGCTCACGCTGACCCTGCCCGCGCCGCTTGCCGCCGTGCCGGCCGGGCTGGCCGGGCTGCCGCTGGAGCTGGCCGACGACGGCCACGCCCTGGTCTACACCTTCGATTCGCAGACCGAGGACACCGGCATCGCCGGGCTGCTGCGCCGGCTGGACGAGCAGGGCATCGAGTTCAGGGACCTGCACTCGAGCGAGAGCTCGCTGGAGGAGATCTTCGTCGGCCTGGTGCACGGCGACCGGGAGGCGCGCGCATGAACTGGCACGCGATCCGCGCCATCTACCGCTTCGAGATGGCCCGCACCTTCCGCACCATCACCCAGTCGATCGCCTCGCCGGTGCTCTCGACGTCGCTGTACTTCGTGGTGTTCGGCGCGGCCATCGGCTCGCGCATGGGCGAGATCGACGGCGTGAGCTACGGGGCCTTCATCATTCCCGGCCTGATCATGCTGTCGCTGCTCAACGAGAGCATCTCCAACGCCTCGTTCGGCATCTACATGCCAAAGTGGGCGGGAACGATCTACGAACTGCTGTCCGCGCCGGTGTCCTGGGTGGAGGTGGTGATCGGCTACGTCGGCGCGGCGGCGACCAAGTCGCTGATGCTGGGCCTGCTGATCCTGGTCACGGCTCGGGTGTTCGTGCCCTACGAGATCGCGCACCCGCTGTGGATGCTGGGCTTCCTGCTGCTCACCGCGGTCAGCTTCAGCCTGTTCGGCTTCATCATCGGGCTGTGGGCCGACGACTTCCAGAAGCTGCAGGTGATCCCGCTGATGGTGGTCACGCCGCTCACCTTCCTCGGCGGCGCGTTCTACTCGATCTCGATGCTGCCGCCGGTGTGGCAGAAGATCACCCTGTTCAACCCGGTGGTCTACCTGATCAGCGGCTTCCGCTGGAGCTTCTACGGCACGGCCGACGTGGACGTGGGCATCAGCATGGCCGCGATCCTGGGCTTCCTGGCGGCCTGCCTCGCGGTGGTGTGGTGGATCTTCCGCAGCGGCTGGAAGCTGCGCAACTGAGGCAGCGATTGCCTGCGACCAGCCGGGAAGGAGCGCGGCGCGCCGGTCACGTCTCGCCCCTGCGACCCTGCCGCGATGGAACCTGGCCCCGGCGGGCTTCCGCCGCCGGTCGCCGCCCGCATACCATCGACCATCGCCGCAGCGGGAATCCCATGAAGGTCGTCCACTCGCCACTGCACCGCCGCCACCAGGGGGGCCTGGAACTGCACCGCGCCGAGCTGGTGCCGAGCTTCGAGTGTCCCGAGCGCGCCGATTACATCCGCGACGCGCTCGCGGAAGCGGGCCACGCGTTCGTCGAGCCACGCCGCTACGATCCAGGCGTCCTGCTCGGTGTGCACGAGGCGGGCCTGGTCGACTTCCTGCGCACCGCGTATGCGCGCTGGCAGGCCGAGGGACGTGGCGGCTCGATGCTGCCCAGCGGTTTTCCCGCGCGCGGCCTGCGTCGCGACCGGGTGCCGGAGGGCATCAACGGCGCGATGGGCTACTACGCGTTCGACGCGGGCAGTCCGATCGTCGAAGGGACCTGGGAGGCCGCGTTCGCGGCCGCGCAGTGCGCGCTGACCGCCGCCGAGCTGGTGGCCGAGGGCGAGCGGGCGGCCTATGCCCTGTGCCGCCCGCCGGGCCACCACGCCGCGCGCGGCAGTTATGGCGGCTACTGCTACCTCAACCATGCGGCGCTGGCCGTGCAGCGGCTGCGCGACCGCGGCATCGGGCGCGTCGCCCTGGTGGACGTGGACTACCACCACGGCAACGGCAGCCAGGACATCTTCTGGGAGCGGAGCGACGTGCTGTTCGTTTCGATCCACGGCACGCCGGACACCGAGTACCCGTACTTCCTCGGCTACGCCGACGAGCGCGGGGCGGGGGCGGGCGAGGGCTTCACGCTCAACCTGCCGCTGCCGCGCGGGACCGGCTGGGACGGGTACGCGCAGGCCCTGGATGTGGCGCTCCAGGCGGTCTCCGATTTCGACGCCGGCGCGCTCGTCGTCTCGCTGGGCGTGGATACCTACGAGGGCGACCCGATCAGCGCCTTCCGCCTGGACGCCGGCTGTTTCCCGATGATCGGCGCCCGGCTGGCGGCCTTGGGCCTGCCCACGGTGCTGGTCCAGGAAGGCGGCTACGCGGTGGCGGAGATCGGGACCAACGTGGCCGGGGTGCTCGGCGCGTTCAAGTAGCGCGCTGCGCCGGCGGCTGCGCGCCCTCGCGCAGGACCGTGCGGTTGCGGCCCGCGTGCTTGGCCTCGTACATCGCCCCATCGGCACGCGCCAGCCAGTCGCTGGCCGATTCCCCGGGCAGGAAGGGAGCGGCGCCGATGGAGATGGTGACCGGCCGTCCCCGGCAGGCCACCTCGCGTTCCACCGCCTGGCGCAGCTTGCCCGCCACTTCGCGCAGGGCATCCACCCCGGCGCCCGGAAGCAGCACGCTGAACTCCTCGCCGCCGGTGCGGAAGAAGCGGTCGTCGGTCCGCGTATTGGCCCGCACCACGTCGGCGACCCGCACCAGCACCTCGTCCCCCGCTTCATGGCCGAAATCGTCGTTGATCGACTTGAAGTGGTCGATGTCGAACACCAGCAGGCCCAGCGGCTGGCCGGAGCGCAGGCTGGCGGTCATCGCGATGCGCAGTTCCACCTCCATGCCGCGACGGTTGCTGGCACCGGTCAGCGGATCGCGCAGGGCGATCGCCTCCAGCTGCAGCCGCTGCATCTGCGCGCGGGAGGCGAACACGAACGAGAACAGGCTCACCACCGTGGCCGTGGCGACGAAGGCGAGCTTGGTCGACAGGCCGGGCAGGGCGGTGTCGCTGAGCGCGATGCCGACGATCGCGAGCGTCGAGATCAGCAGCGAGGTGGCGCGGCCGTTGAGCAGGAAGTTGGCCACCAGCACCGGATAGACCCACAGCACGCCGGAGAAGTCGGCGATATGGGCGACCGCCACGCAGCCGATCGAATAGGTGGCCGCCAGGAAGGTCGCCGCCCCGGCGGTGCGCCCGGTCCGCCATGCGTAGGCGGCGCCGGCGCCGATGCACAGCAGGATCGCCAGGTCCACGATGCCGGTCAGGGGCTGGCCCTGCAGGAAGCGCCGGATCGCGAAGGGCGTCACCCCCAGCGCGGTGATCGCGGCGAACAGGGTGATGAGCGCAAGATGGAAGTCGGACCTGATCCTCTCTTTCACTCGGCTGTTCCGAATCAGCGGACCTAGCGTCCGTCCTCCGGCCGCGCGACTGCCACGGCCTCCCTGCGCGCAGGCTAAGCGGAGCGGATGCGGAGGTGCGTGAACGCGGTCGCACCCGGCGGCCGCGCCCCCGACTGCGTTAACCTGCATCGATGCAGCCCGACCACATCGTTGCCCTGTTCGACCAGCAGGCCGCCGGCTACGACCGCCAGTGGGCCGGGACCGCGCCGATCCGCGACTGCCTCTACCTGCTGCTGGAGCCGCTGCTCGCCGGGTTGCCGGCCGACGCGCGCCTGCTGTGCGTCGGCGCCGGCACCGGGCAGGAGATCGCGCACCTGGCGCGACGTTTCCCGGGCTGGCGCTTCACCGCGGTGGAGCCCTCGGGTGCGATGCTCGAGGCCTGCCGGCAGCGCGCCGCGGCCGAGGGCTTCGCCGACCGCTGCGACGTCCACCACGGCTTCCTGGAATCGCTTCCGGCGGGCGCGCCGTTCGACGCGGCCACCTGCTTCCTGGTCTCGCAGTTCATCGTCGATGCGCGGCAGCGGGCGGACTTCTTCGCCGGGATCGCGGCACGCATGCGCGACGGCGGCCTGCTGGCCAGCTCCGACCTCGCCGCGGACACCTCGTCCGCGGCCTACGAGGTGCTGCTGCCGGCGTGGACGCGGATGATGGCGGCGGCCGACGTGCCTGCCGATGCCATCGCGCGCATCCGCAGGGCCTACGAAACCGACGTGGCCGTGCTGCCGCCCGAACGCGTGGCCGCACTCATCGCGGCAGGCGGATTCGCGCCGCCCGTGCGGTTCTTCCAGGCCGGACTGATCCACGCCTGGATCTCGCGCCGCACGGCGGGGGACTGATTCTTCCGCCTGGCGGGCGCGCCGTGCGCCGGTGCCGCCGGCTCAGGCGGTTGCCGCGGCCGCCACCCGCACGCGCGGGGTGAGCGCAATATTGCTGCGATCGCTCATCAGCTGCAGTTCGCCGTCCTGGATCATCGCGGTCAGCCGCATCCCGCGCTCGAGCAGGCTGGTGATCGCCTCCACGTCCTCCGCCGCCAGGTCGATCACGGTAAGGTTGCGGAAGCGCGCCAGCGTTGACGCGACCTTGCTCCACCAGACCTCCGACGCACCACCGCCGTAGTTGACCACCACGACGTGCCGGGCGCGCGCACAGGCCTTGCGGATGCGGCTTTCGTCGGGCTGTCCGAGGTCGATCCAGCGCTCGATGTCGCCGGTGTAGTCGCGCTGCCACAGGTCCGCGTCCTCGTCGCTGCTGAGGCCGCGGCCGAACTCCAGCCGCTCGTGCGCGTACAGGGCGAAGGCGACCAGCCGCACCATCAGCCGCTGCGGCGTCTCGGACGGATGCTGGGCCAGGGTCAGGTTGTGGCTGGCGTAGTAGTGCCGGTCCATGTCGCTGACCTGCAGCTCCACCTTGTAGATGGTCGAATTGGGAGCCATGGGTCGCGGGTCCGGGGAAAGGGTGCGATTGTACGGGTTGGCGCCTGGCGCGCCTTCGGCGCTGCCCGCGTTCAGCGGTACTCGTCCGAGCCCTGCACCCAGAGGAACGACTGCACGTCGATCATGTCGCGGGGCCTGAGGTCGCGCAGGTCGCGGGCGACCACGCCGGCGAAGTCGAGCAGCGCCGCATACACGTCCCAGGACGGGCGAGACTGGTAGGGCAGTGGGTAACCATAGGCGCGGGCCGCAGCGCGGATGGTGTTGGGCTTCATGAACATGTGCCGGTCGGGCTGGGCGATGAAGCCGAACACCGTCACCAGCGGCCAGGTCAGCACGCGCGTCTGCCTGCGGGGCAGGCCGTCGATGGCCTCGACCCAGCGCTCGAAGCGCCGTTCCGGTCCGCCGCGTCCGTGCAGCCAGTCGTACAGCCCATGAGCGAACCGCTCCGCCCCGTCCGGGCTGCGCAGCGCGTCGCGCAGCGCCATCTTCTCGAACGAGAACAGCATGCTGTGGCGCGAGCGCTGCTCGACCCGCATCGCACGCGAGGCGACCTCCATCGCCTTGCCCTCGCGCAGCAGGCGGCGGAAGGTAGCCTGCGGCAGCGCCTCGCGCCAGCGCCGGTGGGATTCGACCTTGTAGTCGCGTTCCCAGTCCAGGTAGGTCGGGTCGCGGAAGCCGTTGGGGAACTGGCGCAGGAAGCGGCGGCGGCAACGCGCGGCGCCGGGGTATGCGGTCTCATCCTGGTCCGTCTTGTGCGCCATCGGCCCCTGTCTAGCATCGCGGCGCTCACGACCGCGTGCAGGCCCCGCGCGCGGCGCCTGCGAGCGATCATCAAACCGGCAAGCCGCGGGTGCGGATTGCGATGGGTCCGCGCCGCGCGCCGTGCAATCATCCGGCTTGCCTGCATCCCGGGTCGCCGCCGCGCGCCGCCGGCCCGGGCGGCCCTCTGCATGGCGTTCACATCGAGGAGAACCGGATGGACTTTCCGCTGCGCGCGGTCGCCCGCGCCCTTGCACTTTCGCTGCTGGTCGCCACCGCGCCGCTGGCGGCCCGGCAGGACGGTCGCGCCGCGGAGCCCACTTCCGCCGAACAGCTCGCGCAGGCGCTGGTCGCGCAGCTCGACACCGACGAGAAGCTCGCCCAGCTGCTCAACACCGCGCCCGCCATCCCGCGCCTGGGCGTGCCGGCCTACAACTGGTGGACCGAATCGCTGCACGGCGCGATGGGCTCGCTGCCCACGACCAACTTCCCCGAGCCGATCGGGCTGGCGGCCAGCTTCGACGACGGGCTGGTGCAGCGCGTGGCCGGCGTGATCAGCCGCGAGGTGCGCGGCCTGCACGCGCTGGCGCGGCAGACCGGCCGGACCGGCCGCATCGGCACCGGCCTCGATACCTGGTCGCCCAACATCAACATCTTCCGCGACCCGCGCTGGGGCCGCGGCCAGGAAACCTATGGCGAGGATCCGTTCCTCACCGCGCGCATGGGCGTGGCCTACGTGCGCGGCATGCAGGGCGGCGATCCTGAGCGGATCGACGTGGTCGCCACGCCCAAGCACTACGCGGTGCACAGCGGGCCGGAATCGACCCGCCACGAGGCCAACGTGTTCGTCTCGCGACGCGACCTCGAGGACACCTACCTGCCTGCGTTCCGCGCGGCCGTGGTGGAGGGCGGTGCGGCCTCGATCATGTGCGCCTACAACCGCGTCGACGGCCAGCCGGCCTGCGCCAGCGACCTGCTGCTGAAGGACTACCTGCGCGGCGCCTGGGGCTTCAAGGGCTACGTGGTGTCGGACTGCGACGCGGTCACCGACATCCGCAAGCACCACCACTTCGCCCCCGATGCCGCCAGCGCGGTCGCCGCGGCCATGCGCGCCGGCGTGGACAACGAGTGCAACGGCGCCACGCTCACCGATACCGACGGACTGGCCGGGCCTTACCGCGAGGCGCTGGCGCGCGGCCTGCTGACGATGGCCGACATCGATCGCGCCCTGGTGCGGCTGTTCGCCGCGCGCTACCGCACCGGCGATCTGGCCGGGCTGCGCCCGCTGTCCACCGACACCATTTCGCCCGCCGATGTCGGCGCGCCCGCCCACGGCGAACTCGCGCTGGAGGCGGCCGAAAAGAGCCTGGTGCTGCTGAAGAACGACGGCCTGCTGCCGCTGCGCGCCGATGCGCGCATCGCGGTGATCGGCCCGCTCGGCGACGCCACGCGCGTGCTGCGCGGCAACTATTCCTCGCCGCAGTCCGCGCCGCCGGTGTCCGTGCTCGAGGGCCTGCGCCGCGCGATGCCGCGGGCCGAGGTGCGCCATGCCGCCTTCGGCGAGACCTTCACCGATGGCGATCCGGTCCCGACCAGCGCGCTGCGCACGCCCGACGGCGCGCCCGGCCTGCTGGCGCGCTACTACAACGCCGCCGCCGTGCCGCCCGCGCGTTTCGCGCCGGGCGAGCTGGACGCCTGGATCGCGCGCACCGGCTTCGAGGCCGAGCCGGTGGTGACGCGGGTCGAGGCCGACGTCAACTCGCGCAGTCTCGACCTCGCCCAGGTCCGCGACGTGCACCGTGTGGAATGGACCGGCTACCTCGTCCCGCCGGAGACCGGCAGCTACCGCCTCGGCATCGGCGGGTTCAATGGCGAGATGGAATTCGACGGCAAACCCTTCGTCGACCTGCGCGGCGCGTCCTGGAACAGCCTGCCGACCATGCGCACGGTGCGGCTCGAAGGCGGGCGCCGGTACCCGATCAAGGTCACCACCGAGGCGCGCATCCTGACCGGCATCGGCATGCTGTGGAAGCGGGTGTCCGAAACCCCGCTCGAGGACATGCGCGCCGTGGCCACGGACAGCGACGTGCTGGTGGCGGTGGTCGGGCTCACCTCGGACCTCGAGGCCGAGGAAGCGCCGATCGAGGTGCCGGGATTCAAGGGCGGCGACAAGACCTCGCTCGACCTGCTGGCCGACCAGCAGGCCCTGCTCGACGCGGTGCGCGCCACGGGCAAGCCGCTGGTGGTGGTGCTGATGAACGGCAGCCAGGTCAACCTGGCCTGGGCGAAGCAGCACGCCAACGCCATCATCGAAGCCTGGTATCCGGGCCAGTCGGGCGGGCTGGCGGTGGCCAGGGTGCTGTCGGGCGAGACCAGTCCCGCCGGACGCCTGCCGCTGACCTTCTACCGCTCGGTCGACGACCTGCCGCCTTTCGGCGACTACGACATGCGCGGGCGCACCTACCGCTATTTCGAAGGCACGCCTGTCTATCCGTTCGGCCACGGGCTGAGCTACACGCGCTTCGACTACGCACCGCTGCAGCTGGCGCCGGCCCGCGGCGGGGCGGGCGAGGGCCTGCGCGTGCGCACCCGCTTGCGCAACGTCGGCGAGCGCGCCGGCGACGAGGTCGCCCAGCTGTACCTCGACTTCCCCGACGTCGAAGGCGTGCCGCGCATCGCGCTGCGCGGGTTCCGGCGCGTGCCGCTCGCGCCCGGCGAAGAACGCGAGGTCGAGTTCGCGCTCGATCCGCGCGACCTGAGCGCCGTGGATGCCGAGGGCGAGCGCCTGGTGCTCCCCGGGCGCTATCGCGTGTGGGTCGGCTCGGGACAGCCGGGGGACGGCATCGCCGGCCAGTGGGCCGAGTTCAGCGTGGCGCAGGCGCGGCCAGTCGAACGCTGAGCGCGGTCAGAAGCGCTCGCCGACCGGCAGGTAGCGCCAGCTGCCCGCCGGCATCTTGGCCAGCGGGATGCGGCCGATCCGGATGCGGCGGATCGACACCGCCTCGAGGCCCGCCTGCGCGCACATGTCGCGCAGCTGGCCGTCGCGCACCGCCTTGATCGCGAAGCGCAGGCGGGTCTCGTTCTGCCAGCTCACCTTGCAAGGGGGCAGGGGGCGGCCCTGGTAGCGCATGCCGTGGGCGAGTCGGCCGAGCGTCCAGGGTCCGGTCGACCCCGCGACCTCGACCACGTACTCGTGTTCGATCGCGTCGCCGTCCTCGACCAGGCGCCGGCGCACCCGGCCGTCCTGGCTGAACACCATCAGGCCGCTGGCCTCGCGCTCCAGCGGCGCCAGCGGCACCAGCCGCTGGAAATGCAGGCCGAGCAGGCGCACGCCGCTGGCGTCCCCGGTCCAGTGCGTGTCCGGCGCGACCAGTCCGACGGCGGGATGCGGGCCGGACAGCGGATCCACTCCGGCCGGCTTGTGCAGCAGGATCGTCGCCGGCTCGTTGGCCTGCGCGCGCGCGTGCGGATCGATCTCCACCGTTTCCTGGCCGACCAGCCGGGCGGGATCCTCGACCACGCGGCCGTCCACCCGCACCCAGCCGCCCTGCACGTACTGTTCGGCCTCGGCGCGCGAGCAGCGCGCCAGTTCGGCCACGCGCCTGGCCAGTCGTACCGGATCGGACATGTCGTCGTGAGGAGAGGCGGAGGCGCGCAGTGTATCGTTCGCGCACCCTGGCGCGCCGGCGGCGCCGCGCGGCGCACCGGCGCGCCGCTTTCCACAGCCCGAGGTGCCATGAAAATTCCGGCCGGCCTGCAGCCGCTGATCGACGACGGCGTGATCGACGCCGTCCTGCGCCCGCTCAAGAGCGGCAAGGAGGCGGCCGTGTACGTGGTGCGCTCGGGCGACGAGATCCGCTGCGCCAAGGTGTACAAGGACATGGCGCAGCGCAGCTTCCAGCAGCGCGTGCAGTACCAGGAAGGGCGCAAGGTGCGCGGCAGCCGCGAGGCGCGCGCGATCGGCAAGGCCACCCGCTATGGCCGCAGGCAGCAGGAGACGGCCTGGAAGAACGCCGAGGTCGATGCGCTGTACCAGCTGCGCGATGCCGGCGTGCGCGTGCCCGAGCCGCACGGCTATTTCCACGGCGTGCTGGTGATGGAACTGGTGGTCGATGCCGACGGGCATTCGGCACCGCGGCTGGCCGAGGTGGAACTGTCGCCGCTGCAGGCGCGCGGTTTCCACCGCTTCCTGGTGCGACAGGTGGTGCGCATGCTCTGCGCCGGGCTGGTGCACGGCGACCTGTCGCCCTACAACGTGCTGGTCGCCGCCGACGGCCCGGTGGTGATCGACTTCCCGCAGGTGGTCAGCGCCGCAGGCAACAATGCCGCGCGGACCATGCTGCTGCGCGACGTGAACAACATCACCGCCTGCCTCGGCGGCTGGGCGCCGGAACTGCTCGACACCTGGTACGGCGAGGAGATGTGGGCCCTGTACGAGGCCGGCGAACTGCGCCCGGACAGCGAACTCACCGGCACCTTCGCGCACGACGAATCGATGCCGGACCTCGAGGGCGTGCGCGATGCGATCCGCGATGCGCGCGAGGAGGCGCTGATCCGGCAGCAGGGCCGCGAGGCTGCCGAGCAGGATCCGGACTGAGCTTCGTCCGCAAGTGCGATGCCGGGCGACGCGAGCCGCCCGGCATGCAGGTGGATCAGGCGCCCTTGCGCGCCAGATAGCCGTGCATCTTCAGCCAGCTCACCCAGGCTTCGAACCAGCCGGTGCTGGTGGTGTCCTTGGGATACATGCCGAAGCCGTGGCCGCCCTGCTCGTAGTAGTGGAACTCCACCGGGCGGCCGGCCTTCTGCCAGCTTTCCACCAGGCCGAAGCCCGCGTTGGAGAACAGCCCGTCGTCGGCGGCGAGCGCGACGAATGCCGGCGGCGCGTCGGCGGGTACCTCCAGCGCGCTGATCGGCCCGTAGATGTTGCCGATGAAGGCGGGCCTGGCGTCCTCGCCGTGCAGGGCGGTGGTCAGGGTCAGCATCGCGCCGGCCGAGAAGCCGATCATGCCGATGCGGTCCGGATCGATGTTCCACTCACCCGCGCGGCTGCGCACCAGGCGGAAGGCGGCGCGGGCGTCGGCCAGCTGCGGCTCGAGCATCTTCGCCGCGTCGGCCGAACCCGGGTCGCGCGGCGGGCGCGGCCCGGACAGCATCTGCCGGATCGACTGGGCGAAGCCGTCGAGGTCGGCCGGCGTCTGGTTGAGGCGGTACTTGAGCACGAACGCCGACACGCCGCGCTCGGCGAGCGCGCGCGCCACGTCCCAGCCCTCGTTTTCCATGGACAGCGAGCGGAAGCCGCCGCCCGGCGCGACGATGACCGCCGCGCCCGTGGCCTTGGCCGGATCGGCCAGGAACGGCGTCAGCGTGGCGTCGGTGACGTTGCGCGCGAACACGCTGCCGTACTGGCGGTGCCAGGCTTCCTTCTGCTTCGCGTCGGGCAGGGTGCCCGTGTCGAGCGCGATCGCGCCGGGCTGCGCCGGCGTGTCGATCGCGGTCATGGTGTCGTCCTGCGCGATCGCGGCCGGGGCGAGCGCCCAAAGCACGGCGAACATGGCGGCGAGCGACGCGCGGCGGCGCGGGCTCGCGGCACGGGTCGAGCGGGTCTTCGTTGTCATGGAGTCCTCCCTGGGTGCTGCGCCCTGCTGGCGCACGAAGGCGAGGATAGGTCAGCCCGATGGCGCTGGACGCTGCGATCCGGAACTGGACCGGAGCGATCACAGAAGCGGGATGCGGGACGCGCAGGAGCCTTGTTCAACCGTGGCCGGGCGCCGCCACGCCGGCCGCGCCGCTCTCGACCACGTAGCGCGAGAGCGCGTCGTCGAGCCCCGGCATGCAGCATCCGCGCTCGCTGCCGAGCGCGCTGTAGGCGTGCCGCGGCGCCAGCCAGCCGAGTTCGCCCGCCGTGCGGGCGCGCACGCGGGCCGGATCGGCCGTGCCCGCGGCCGCGGCCCGGCAGGCGAGTTCGCTCCAGGTCACCGCCTCGCCATTGCTCAGGTGCCAGAGACCGCACTCGCCACGGTCCGGAATGGCGCGGGCATCCAGTATTGACGGGGCATCGGACGATCAGCCCCGCCGACATCGAGCTCACAGCATCGCGAGCTCCACGTTGCCCAGGTTGCCGCGGTACTCGTCGCGCAGGCGCACCTTGCGCGCCAGGTCGGCGATCACGTATCCGCTGAAGTCCACGCCGGTCAGCTCCTCGGCCATGTTGATGCCGCCGGGCGTGTCCACGTTCACTTCCATCAGCTTGTCGCCGACGATATCCAGGCCGGCCAGGTACATGCCGTCGTGGATCAGCTTGGGCGCCACCAGTTCGGCCAGGCGCAGGGCGTCGGCGTCCGGCTCGGCCAGTTCGATCTTGCCGCCGGCGCTGATGTTGCTGCGCGCATCACCGCTGTCGTTGTAGCGGCGGAAGCAGGCGTAGCGGCCGTCGACCTGCAGCGGGCGCCCGTTGAGCGTGAGCAGGCGCAGGTCACCGTCGGCGGCCTTGGGCAGGTATTCCTGGGCGATGGCGTAACCGTCGCGGATCACCGCGTCGATCATCTGGTTGACGTTGGCGCCGCCGTCGCCATTGACCACGAACACGCCCTGGCCGCCCGAACCCTGCAGCGGCTTGATCACGCCGCGGCCGCCCTGTTCGGCGATGAACGCCTTGATCTCGTCGGCGTCGCGGCTGATGCAGGTCACCGGGCGCACGTCCTCGGGAAAATGCTGGAAGTAGGTCTTGTTGGAGGCGTCGGTCAGGTGGGTGGGATCGTTGAGCACGATCACCCCGCGCTTGACCACCAGCTGCGCGAACAGCAGGGCGCTGTTGGGCGCCCAGGGGCGGTCGACCACTTCCTCGGCCGGGTCGCTGCGCAGCATCAGCACGTCGAGTTCCTCGACGTTGATGCGCTCGACCACGGCCTCCTCGCCGTGCAGCTCGGCCAGCAGCGCCGCGTCGTCGGGGTAGGCGTCGCCCTGCGGCACGTGCGCCTTGGCCCGGACCACGCCGTCGCGGTCGTAGATGAAACCCTCCAGCCCGATCAGCGCCACCGAATGGCCCATGGCCAGGGCACGCCGCGCGAGGCGGATGGTGGTGTAGTTGTCCTGTTCGGTGGCCACGTCGTTGACCACGAAGCCGAGGCGCAAGGGACGTTCGTTCATGCAAGTGGTTCCTGCAGCAGGGGAGCGGGAAGGGAGTGGTGGAAGTCGACCGCGGCGACGCTGCGGCAGCGCTCCAGTGCCTGGGCGAAGCCGGGAGCGCTGGCGTAGCGCGGCAGCAGCCGCGGCGGTGCGGCCCAGCCCTCGTCGATGAGGGCAGCGACGGATTCGCGATGGGCGAGGGCGAACTTGCCGGCGAACAGGATCTCCAGCTCGCCGCCTTCGGCCAGGTCGGCGAGCAGGTCGCAGAGGCCGCGCAGGTACACTGCGTCCTTGGTCAGCCCACCGCCGCGCAGCGCCCGCACCGCCACGTCGAAGGCGTCGTCGGTGGCGAATCCGTGCTGTTCGTGCAGGCAGGCGAAGATCTCCGGGATGCCCTGGCGATGGATCGCCATGTCGGCCGCCACCACGCGCGCGGCCAGGATGCGCAGGCGCTCGCCGGGCAGGTAGCCGGCCAGGTACTCGGCCAGCACGCCGAGTCCTTCCTGCAGCGGGTCGTACTGGGCCAGGCCCACCGCCAGCTGGCGCAGCGGCTGGCGCGCGCCGTTGTAGTGGGTGACTACGTGGGTGCCGATCTCGTGCTGCAGCAGCGGCTGCAGCCGGGCCTCGGGCAGGCGCAGGTCGGCATCGAGGTAGAGCCGGCCATGCGAAACCATCATCAGCGAGCCCACGTCGGCGTTGACGATCACGTCGAGCGCGAAATCGGGGGCGCGCTCGCGATACCACTCCACTTCGCGCTCCACCGCCTCGACCACCGCGTCCACGCCGGTATCGGCCTCCAGCGGCTGGCCGGGCACGACCTCGGCGAGAATGCGGCGGGCCAGGTCCAGCAGCTCCGGCTCGACACCCCCGAACAGGGCGACGCTGGCCTCGGTAAAACCTGCATCGCCGCGCAGCCGCACCAGCTCGAGCGTGCGCGCCAGGTCGACCTGCTTCCCGCCCAGCACCTGCGCCAGCAGCGGAGATTCGATCCGGTCGACCGGCAGGTCGAGCAGGCGGCGGCGCATCGCGTCCAGGTCCAGCACCGGCTCCGGGTAGCGCAACGCGGACACCCGCGTGCGCCCGCTCGCGTCGAACTCGTCCCACAGCGCATCCGTGCCGAGCGGGTTCAGCGCGAGCAGCCAGTCCAGCTCGGCGTCGATCGCCAGAAGCGCCGCATCCACTTCGGCCGCGACCGGGGGCAGGGCTCGCAGCGGCGGCTCGAAACCGTCCACTCAGGCGCGCCGCAGGAAATCCGGGCGCACCGCGTCGACCGCGCCCTGCAGCCCGCGCAGCATCGCCTGCAGCGCGGCGATGTCGGCCTGTCCGGTCCATTCGTCCATGAAGATCTTCTTGTATTCCGGCGAGATCGTGCAGACCCGCTCGCCCCAGCGGGCGTAGACCCACTCGGGGAAGTACCCGCCGGTGGGGAAGCGCACGTTGGCGCGCACGTCCGGCGTGCGGCCCGCGATGGGAACGGCGCGCAGCGCCCCGGCGAACCGCCGGGTCACGTCGCCCCAGCGCTCCGGATCGGCCGTGGTGAGGCCAAGCTCGATGTCCGGATTGCCGGCCTGCGGCGCGCAGGCGGCATCGGCGCCGTCGCGGCGGTGGTTGTAGCTGTGCAGGTCGATCAGCAGCACCGACTGCCAGCGCTCGAGCAGGTGGTCCAGCAGCTCGGCGACCATGGCGTAGAAGCGGTCCCATCGCGCCAGCGAGCGGTCCACCTCGTCCTGGGGCAGCGGTGCATTCCATGCCCGCAGGCCCCAGCAGTGCTCTGGCTGCGCGTACACGGCCAGCTCGCGCGGGCGGTTGAGGTCGACCTCGAAACGCGAGACCGGCACGCGGATGCGCACGTCGCCGACCGTGGTGAGCAGGCCGGTCAGCGGGTCCTCCTCGCGCAGGCGCTCCTGCGGCGACAGCGCCGACAGCGACTGCAGCGAGGACCGCAGCGCGTGGCCGTCGTGGATCGCGGTCGCCACCACCGGCCCGTCCGACAGGGTGATGTCCCAGTCCTCCGCGGGCAGGGCGGGTACGATCTGTTCGCGCGCATCGAACCAGGCCTGCGCGTCGGCCCTTGCCTCGTGATCCATCATGGGAGGCAATGCTGTCAGGGCCGGGATGATCGACCCGTGAGATGCTTGAACGCCGCCCTAACCGGGTTGCCGGAGCCGCCCGTCAGGCTGGTCCTTCCACCCTGGTCAGCTCCGCGGCCAGCGCCACCGCCTCGTCGAAATCGCGCGCCAGCCGGGGCGCGTGCGGGCCGTCGAGCAGCTTCATCTGCCGCACCACGTTGCGCGCCTGCGGCTGCAGGCCGGACATCACCAGGATGATGCCTTCGCGCCGGCAGCGTTCCGCCAGCTTCCTGAGCGCATGGATGCCGCTGGCATCGATCACCGGAACCCGGCGCATGCGCAGGATCAGCACCCGCGGCGGATCGAAGAACTGGTCGAGCAGGTGGTCCAGCCGGCTGGCCACGCCGAAGAACAGGGGCCCCGCGATCTGGTACGCCTCCACGCCGGCGGGCAGCCGGTCGCGCTGGCTGGTCTCGCGCCCGTCCGCCGCCGCGTCGGGCCGCGGGTTCGGGGACTCGCCGGCGCCGGACGAGAGCTCCACCGCTTCGGACATGCGATACATGAACACGAATGCGGCGACGACGACGCCGGCCTGGATGGCGACCGTCAGATCGAACAGGACCGTGAGAAAAAAGGTCAGCAGCAGCACCAGGCGGTCGCCCCAGGGCGCGGACATGGTGCTGCGGAAGTGCTCGGCCTCGCTCATGTTCCAGGCCACCACCAGCAGCACCGCGGCCAGCGCCGCCAGCGGCACGTAGCCCATCAGCGGCGCGAGCAACAGCATGAACAGCAGCAGGAACCCCGCATGCAGCATGCCGGCCACCGGCGTTCGTCCGCCCGAACGGATGTTGGTGGCGGTGCGCGCGATCGCGCCGGTGGCGGGCAGGCCACCGAACAGGGCCGAGCCGACGTTCGCCACGCCCTGCGCCACCAGTTCGCCATTGGAGCGATGGCGCCCCCCCGTCATGCCGTCGGCCACCACCGCCGAGAGCAGCGATTCGACGCCGGCCAGGAACGCGATGGTCAGCGCGCTGGGCAACAGGTCGAAGGTGCGCTCGAACGGGATGTGCGGAAATTCGAAGCTGGGCAGCGACGCCGGCAGCTCGCCGAAACGCGATCCGATGGTTTCCGCCCCCGGGCCCAGGAAGTGGGCCGCGAGGGTGCACACGCACAGCGCGATCAGGAAGCCGGGCCACTTGGGCCGGCGGTGGCGCAGGCCCACGATCACCGCCAGGCCCAGCACGGTCAGCAGCACGGCGGCGGGCTGGGTGGTCGCCAGGTGCGCGCCATAGGCGGTCCAGCGGCCGATGAAGTCCGCCGGCACCTCGCCCATCCGCAGGCCCAGCGCGTCCTTGACCTGGCTGGAGAAGATGCTCACCGCGATGCCCGCGGTGAACCCGGTGATCACCGGCTGCGGCATGTAGCGCATCAGCATGCCCAGGCGCAGCAGGCCGGCGGCGATCAGCAGCAGGCCAGCCATCAGCGTGCACAGGATCAGCCCGCCATAGCCGAACTGCTGGATCACCGCGAACACCACCGGGATGAAGGCGGCGGTCGGACCGCCGATCTGCACCCGCGAGCCGCCCAGGAACGAGATCAGGAAGCCGGCGACGATCGCGGTATGCAGGCCCTTGTCGGGCGTGGTGCCCGAGGCGATCGCCAGCGCCATCGCCAGCGGCAGCGCCACCACGGCCACGGTGAGTCCGGCGATCGCGTCGGCCCGCAGCGCCGACAGGGTGTAGCCCTCGCGCAGCACCGTGAGCAGCTTGGGCTCGAACATCCGCACGTACTCGCGGGCATTGGAGCGTGCCATCGTTCAGGCCTCCGGCGGCGCCTTCAGCCGCACCCCACGGCCCTGGCCGACGCTGGGCTGTCCGTTGCCGATCAGTTCGACCCCGGCCGCTTCCAGCGCCTCGATCACCCGCGTCAGGGTCCCGATCACGCCGCGCACCGTGCCATCGCTGGCTTCCATCCGCTGGATCGTAGGCAGGGACACGCCCGCCATCGCCGCCAGCTGGCGCTGGTCGATGCCGAGCAGGGCCCGGGCGGCCTTGAGCTGCGGCGCGGTGATCACTCGAGTGCCTCCATGGCCCGGCATTATAGCGACTGTACCGTCGAGATGCATGTCCAGACACCCATCAATGATGCTTTGAACATCACGCAGCCGGTTTGTCCCGATGGGCAAACCGTGCGGCATTCGACCGTGCCGCCATCCCACCGCGCCGGCACCCGACTGTGCCACCACCAACGGCGCCGGCATCCGAATGTGCGGTCTCCGGCAGCGACGCCCCGCGGCCCCACGCTTCGCCGCCCTCCGCAACTCACGCGACCAAGACGCGCGGTGCCGCAGGGTCGCGGCTTCGGACCGCAAGGAGCAGCATCGATGGCGACGCGCGACATTCTCAGGACCCTCAAGGCCGAACACGACCAGCTGCGCGACCTGTTCGAGCAGATGGAAGCCACCACCGATCGCGCGGGCAAGAAGCGCGCCGACCTGCTGGGGAAGATCAAGGCCAATCTGCTGCCGCACGCGAAGTGGGAGGAGACGGTGTTCTATCCGATGTTCGCCGAGCGCGCGGACCGCGATGGACTCAAGACCCACGCCGAAGCCGTCGAAGAGCATCGCGCGGTGGAAAAGACCGTGCTGCCGGACGTGCATGCGGCGGAGATCACGACGCCGCAATTCGCCGGACGGGTCAAGGTGTTCGGCGAGATGATCGACCACCACGCCAGCGAGGAAGAGAGCACCATGTTCTCGATGGCGCGCAGGCTGTTCAGCGCCAGGGAGCGCGCGGAGCTCGACGAGGCCTACGAGGCCTGGAAGGCCTCCCCGGCCGCCGCCGCGGTCTCCGCGATGGCGGAAGCCAAGACCGGGGTCAAGGCCACCGTGCGCAAGGTGACGCGACGCGCCGCCTGAGCTTGCGTCAGGGCGGGGACGGCGCCTCCGGGTCGACGTCCTCCGCCAGCGTCCACACCACCTCGCGGCCTTCGGGATCGCGGCTGAGCGCGAAGCGCGCGGCCGCTCGCGGGGCGAGTCCACGCCCGTCCCCGGACGCCAGAGGCAACAGGTACAGGCCGGCCCCGTCGATCACCCGGCGGGCCCTGGCGTCGGCCAGGTCGCCGATCTCCGCGATCCTGCCGCCGCGCTCGAGCAGCGGCTCGTCGAACGCGACCATCACGTCGGCGCGCGCCGGTTCCGCGCCCGGCACGACCAGGGTCGCGCCGCGCACCAGCAGGTCCGGCCAGACCTCGCCGTTCTCCGGCAGGTCCTCGTACGGACCGTGCGGCAGGTCGAGATGGGCGCCGGTGGCGATTGCGTCCAGCGCGCCGGCCAGGGCGAGGAAGTTGAGCTTGCGCAAGCGCTGCTTGTGGCGGTCGCCCTCGATGCCGCCGGATTCGATCAGCAGGGTGGACACGCCCGCCTGCGCGGTCAGGTCGCCGAAGGCGCGCGGATTGAAGGTGTCGTCCCACTTGGCGATGTGGCCGCCGACGTAGGGCTCGAGCACCGCGCGGACCGCCACGGCCAGGCCGATCGCGCGGGCACGCACCGCGTCCACCTCGCGCGATTCGTTGAACGGTGGCGCGAGCAGGGCGATCGCGGTGCCCCGCTCCGAATCGCCAGCGCGATAGCCGACCCGCTGGTCGTGCAGGTTGAAGCCATAGTGCGGCCGCAGGCGTTCGCGCAGGCCGTGCAGGGCGCGCGCCTCGGGCGAGGCGAGGGCGCGCGCGTCCCGGTTGATGTCGATGCCCAGGGCATTGTGGCGCCGGAATCGCGCGGCACCGTCCGGGTTCACGATCGGCAGCAGGTGCAGGGTGGTGCTGCGGCGCAGCCGCTCCACCAGCGGATGCGACGGCTGCGCGCCGATAAACCGCAGCAGGTCGGCCAGGGCCATCGAGGCGGTGCTTTCGTCGCCGTGCATCTGCGACCACAGCAGCACTCGGATGGGACCTTCGCCCCAGGACACGTGCCGCAGCGGCCGCCCCTCGGCGCTGCGCCCGATCTCCTCGACCGACACGCCGGGCTGCTCGAGCAGCGGGGCGGCGACCCGCCACCACTGTTCGGGCTGGAAGCGGCGATCCTCCAGCCCCGCCACGCGGATGCGCGCGTCGTACAGCGCATCCAGTCCGGCCAGCCAGGGTGGAGGCGCGGGCAGTCGCGTCACGCCCGCCTCAGCGGCGTCCTGCGAGGTCGCCGTCCCCGACGCGGTAGCGGCGGGCGGCAGGCAGAGGAGGCCGGCGAGCAGCAGCGCGGCGGTGGTTCGCATGCGGTTTTCCGGCAACGGGATGCGATCCATGCTCTGGACCCGTGCCCGGCTTGTCAACGCGCGTCCGGATGCGCCGGCCTTTGCGCCGCGTTGTCGGGTTCCATGCCATCGTGCTGTCCTCTTGCCTCGCCCTGGAGTTGCGATGTCCAGCCTGCAGCGTATCGCCGTCCTGTCCTCGACTGCGCTTGTCGTCATGCTCGCCGCCTGCGCGGGCACCCCGGCTCCGGGTCCTGCCAGCGCGAACACCACGATCGAGGGCAGCATCGCGTCGATCGATACCAGCCCCTGGGCCTACGACGGCAATGCGGTGATCGCGATCGACGCGGATGCGGGCGGGCGCGTCACGGTGCAGCTGCCGGCGCGCTGGAACCTCTGCCAGGCGGCGCCCGTGGACGTCGCCGCGCTCGCCGAGGGCATGCGCGTGCGGGCGACCGGCAGCAGGGAGGAGGGCAGCCTGGTGGTGTGCCAGGGCCCGTCGCACGAGCTCGTTCCGCTGCGCTGATCGCGGCGGGCACAACGCAGTATCGCGGCGTGCGTGCTGCCCTGCGCGCTGGCGTTCGCCGACAATAGGAGGATGACCTCCCCCCGTTTTCCCTGGGCCGGCCGCCTGCTGGCCCTGTCGTGCATCCTGTTGTCCGCGTTCAACCTGCGCACGGCGGTGACCTCGCTCACGCCGCTGCTCGACAGCCTGGGCGGCACGTTCGGCTTCGGCGCCACCATGACCGGCGTGTTCGGGATGGTGCCGACCGCGGCCTTCGCGGCCTTCGGCGTGCTGACCCCGCGGCTGGCGCACCGCATCGGCCTGGAGCGAACGGCGCTGCTGTCGATGCTGCTGGCAGCGGGCGGGCTGCTGGCGCGCTCCTGCGCAGGCGGCACCGGCGGCCTGCTGGGAGGCTCGGTCGTCGCCCTGGCCGGGATGGGCGTCGGCAACGTGGTGCTGCCGCCGCTGGTCAAGCGCTATTTCCCCGACCGGGTCGGCTCGGTCAGCACCCTCTACATCACCGTGCTGCAGGTCGGCACGATGCTGCCGGCCCTGGCCGCCGTGCCGCTGGCGCAGGCGGCCGGCTGGCGCGTGTCGCTGGGGGTGTGGTCGCTGCCGGCCGTGGCCGCGGCGCTGGCATGGATGGCGGTGCTGTGGCAGGAGCGGCACCACCGGGGTCTGCTCGCGGTCCTCCACGACCGTGCGGTGGCGCCGGGCGACGAGGCGCCGGAGCTCGCGTCGCCCCCCGCGCGGGGCAGCGTCTGGCGGGCACCGCTGGCCTGGGGCATGGCCTTCATGTTCGGCATGACCTCGCTGGTGACCTACACCATGTTCACCTGGCTGCCCAGGCTGCTGTCCGAGGCGGGCGCGAGCCAGGCCTTCGGCGGCGCCATGACCGCGCTGTTCTCGGCGCTGGGTCTGGTCGGCGCGCTGCTGGTGCCGGGCTGGGCGGCACGGGTACGCAATCCGTTCCCGCTGGTGATCGGCTGCGTGCTCGGCTACCTGGCCGCGTTCGCCGGCCTGCTGCTGGCGCCGATGCAGTGGCCGGTGCTGTGGGTGGTGCTGCTGGGCCTGGGGCCGACGACGTTCCCGCTCGCGCTTACCCTGATCAACCTGCGCACGCGCACGCCGGGTGGTTCGGCGGCGCTGTCCGGGTTCACCCAGGGGCTGGGCTACACCCTCAGCTGCGCCGGCCCGCTGCTGTTCGGCGCGCTGCACGAGGCGACCGGCGGCTGGACCTGGTCGTTCGCCTTCCTGCTGCTGTGCGTGGCGCTGATGGTGGCCGGGGCCTGGCAGGCCTGCCGGCCACGCATGCTCGAGGACCAGTGGTGACCGCCGCCGTCGCGACGCGTCGCTAGCCGCGAACCGCGGCCTCGATCGCGGCGATGTCGATGCGCCGCATCCGCATCATCGCCTCGAATGCACGACGCGCCACCGCCCGGTCGGGGTTCGACACCGCCTCGGTCAGCACCCGCGGGGTGATCTGCCACGACAGCCCCCAGCGGTCCTTGCACCAGCCGCAGGCGCTCTCCTGGCCGCCGTTGCCGACGATGGCGTTCCACAGCCGGTCGGTGTCGGCCTGGTCCTCGGTCATCACCTGGAACGAGAACGCCTCGCTGTGCCGGAACGCCGGTCCTCCATTGAGGCCCAGGCAGGGAATGCCCAGCACGCTGAATTCGACGGTCAGCACGTCGCCTTCCTTGCCCGACGGGAAGTCGGCCGGCGCGCGGTGGACCGCGGTCACCGCGCTGTCGGCGAAGGTTTGCGCGTAGAAGGTCGCGGCTTCCAGCGCCGTGCCGTCGAACCAGAGGCAGATGGTGTTGCGGTGTGGCATTGGGGACTCCTGCGGAAGGAACGGGCCCGGATGGCCCTTTCAAGACCGCGACGAGCGGGCAGGGCGGGAATCGACATCGCCTTCCCGTATCGCTCCCCCAAGCGCAGGCCCGGCTAGCCCTGGCCGGGTTCCGGCGCGGTGTCGGGCTTGCCCTCGCGCTCGGCGCGCTTCTTCGCCGCCTTCTCGTCCTGCTTCTTCTTCTTGGCCAGTTCGCGCTGGCGCTTCTCGAACGAATAGTTGGGCTTGGCCACGGTCACTCCGTCTTCATATGAACGCGCAGTGTCTCATTTTTCTGCGGAAACACTCGTGAGGCGCCGCGCACACGCGACCTTGGCGGACCAGTCCCTAGGGTGCAGGGCATTCCCGCGATACCTGGATCGATATGCCCACTGCCGCTGCAAGATGCCCCGTAGACCACTCGCTCCTGCAGCCGCGAGCGTCCGCCGCCCGCCTCGCCAACGAGGAAGGCGCGCTGGCAGCGCGCCTGCGCAAGTTCCTCGCCGGCCCGGCCTTCCCGTGCGTGGGCGCGAAGGCCGCGCTGGCGCGCAATGCGATCTCCATGCACGAGTTCGGCCCGCTGGGCGACCGCGCCAACGATGCGGCCCTGCTGGACCAGCTCGGCGTATTCGCCACCATGCTCGATGGCGTCGACCCGGGCGACACCACGCTGCATTCCCTCGTGGCGCTGTTCGACGGGCCACGCGATACCGATGAGCGCCGCTTCGAGGCGCTGCTGTGGTCGCAGCTGCAGCGGCTTCACGACCTGGACGTGCGGCGCGGACGCCCCTGGGCGCAGGACGTCAGCCGCAATCCCGACGATCCGGACTTCAGCCTCAGCCTGGCCGGGCATCCGTTCTTCGTGATCGGCCTGCATCCGGGCGCGTCGCGCCTGGCGCGCCGCTTCCAGGCGCCGGTCATGGTGTTCAATTCGCACCGGCAGTTCCAGCGGCTGCGTGCCGACGGGCGCTACGCCAAGATGCAGAAGGCCACGCGCGCCCGCGACAGGGCGCTGCAGGGTTCGATCAATCCCAATCTTGCCGACTTCGGCACCGCCAGCGAGGCCCGCCAGTACAGCGGCCGCGCGGTGGAGCCCCATTGGGGCTGTCCGCTGCGGGTGAAGTCGCCATGAGCGCGCGGCAGGCGTCCGGGACGATGGCCGCCGAGGGTTTCGAGCGCATTCCGCCGTGTTCCGGCCGGGCGGTGGAGCTGGAACTCGGCGACGAGCTGATCGTGGTCGATCCAATGGGGCAGCAGGTCAGCGACCTGACCGCGTTCGCACGCGACGACCTCGACGAATACCTCTCGTCCGGCCGTTCCATCGACTACGCGTCCAAGCTCTGGCTCAGCACCGGCGACGTGCTGTATTCGAACCGCAGCCGCCCGATGTTCACCATCGTCGAGGACACCTGCGGCCGCCACGACTTCACCCTGACGCCGTGCTCGAAGCGGATGTTCGAACTGCTCTACGGCGAGCCGGAAGGGCGGCCGGGTTGCGAAGGCAATCTCGCCGCCGCGCTGGCTCCCTACGGTATCGGCGTCGACCGGGTGCCGGTGGCCTTCAACATCTTCATGCACGTCAGCGTCGACTGCGGTACCGGCGCCATCGCGGTCCTGCCGCCGCTGAGCAAGGCAGGCGATTACGTGCGCCTGCGCGCCCACATGCCGCTGGTGGTGGCGCTGACGGCCTGTTCGGCGGGACAGTCGAACAACTTCAGCTACAAGCCCATCGACTTCCGCGTCGAGCGCGCCAGCGCCCGGCGCTGACGGAAGGGAACACTGCAACGCAGCCACGGGACGCCGCCGCCACCCCTGCCGCGCTACCCTGCCTGCAGGCACGATCGATGGAGGCGACATGGGACTGCTGGTCGACGGCACGTGGCACGACGAGTGGTACGACACCAGCGATGGCGAGTTCAAGCGCGAGCAGGCCCGCTTTCGTGACTGGCTGAGCGCCGACGGCGCGCCCGGACCGGGCGGGCAGCGCGGGCATCGGGCAGAGGCGGGGCGCTACCGCCTGTACGTCAGCTACGCCTGCCCCTGGGCGAACCGCACCCTCATCCTCCGCGCGCTGAAGGGGCTCGAGGACCTGGTGCCGGTGTCGGTGGTGCACTGGCGCATGCGCGAGCACGGCTGGACCTTCGATGACGGGCCCGGCGTGGTCCCCGACCCGGTGATGGATGCGGATTACCTGTACCAGCTCTACCTGCGCGCGCGGCCCGGCATGAGCGGCCGCGTGACCGTGCCGGTGCTGTGGGACCAGCAGACCGACACCATCGTCAGCAACGAATCGTCCGAGATCATCCGGATGTTCAACACCGCCTTCGATGGTCTCGGCGCCCGCCCGGGCGACTACTATCCGGAGGGGTTGCGCGAACAGATCGACCGGGTCAACGAACGCGTGTACGCCGAGGTCAACAACGGCGTCTACCGCGCCGGGTTCGCCACCACCCAGGAGGCCTACGAGAAGGCCGTACGACCGCTGTTCGAGGCGCTCGACTGGCTTGAGCAGCGCCTGCAGGATGCGCAGTGGCTGGTAGGCGACCGCCTGACCGAGGCCGATATCCGCCTGTTCACCACCCTGGTGCGCTTCGACGCCGTCTACCACGGCCATTTCAAGTGCAACCTGCGGCGGATCGCCGACTACCCGGCGCTCAGCAGCTTCGTGGCGCGGATGATGGCGATGCCCGAAGTCGCCGGCACCGTGCACATGGACCACATCAAGCGCCACTATTACGAGAGCCACCGCCAGATCAACCCGACCGGCATCGTGCCGCTGGGCCCGCTGCAGCTGTACTGAGGCCCGGCCGCGGCGATTGTCGCGGCCAGCGCCGGTCGCTAGGCTGTCGGCTCCCGACTGCGAACGGACAACCCGATGCGAAGGCGCGATTTCCTGGGCAATGCGGCGCTCGCGGCGCTGGCGCTGTCGCTTCCCGGCGCACCGGCGATCGCCGCGCGCGCGCCCTCGCGCCTGTTGCCGGTCCCGCTGGCGAAGGGCGATACCGTCGCCCTGGTGAGTCCCTCGTCCGCCACCGACGAGCGCCTGAGCCTGCAGCTCGCGGGCGAGGTGATGGAAGCGCTGGGCCTCAGGGTCAGGACCGGCAGCCACTACGCGTCGCGCCGCGGCCACCTCGCTGGAGAGGACCGCGCACGCGCGGCCGACATCAATGCCGCGTTCGCCGACCGCGAGGTCAAGGCCGTGATCTGCGTGCGCGGCGGCTCGGGTGCGGCGCGCCTGCTGCCGCTGCTCGACTACCAGGCCATCCGCGCCAATCCCAAGGTGCTGCTGGGCTATTCGGACATCACCGCGCTGCACAGCGCCATCCACGCCCGCACCGGCCTGGTGACGTTTCATGGCCCCAATGGCACCGGCAGCTGGAACCGGTTCAATGCCGACCAGTTCGAGCGCGTGTTCTTCCAGCGCGAGCTGATGGAATACCGCAACCAGGTCGAGGCCGGCGACGAACTGGTGCCGCGGCGCAACCGCACCCTCACCATCCACGGCGGCAAGGCCAGCGGCGAACTGGTGGGCGGCAACCTGACCGTGCTGACCGCGCTCGCGGGCTCGCCCTACCTGCCGGATTTCAGCGGAAAGATCCTGTTCCTGGAGGACGTGTCCGAGGCGCCATACCGGGTCGACCGCATGCTCAGTACGTTACGGCTGATGGGCGCGCTGGACCGCATCGCCGGCGTCATCTTCGGCGAATGCACCGACTGCGATCCGGGGGAGGGCTTCGGCTCGCTGACCCTGGACGAGATCTTCGACGACTATTTCAAGCCGCTCGGAATCCCCGCCTATCGCGGCGCGATGATCGGGCACATCAGCAGGCAGTTCATCGTCCCGGTCGGCGGGTGCGTGGAGATGGATGCGGATGCCGGAACGTTCCGCCTGCTCGATCCGGTGTTCCAGGACTGAAGTCCGCGCGGCGCGGTTTGACCCGGCGCACACCCGCGGTTGTCGATCATGCGGGTCCCCGGCGGGTCTTCCGCCGTCGACCTCCAGGCAGGAACCGCGATGCATGACTTCCTTCCCACCGCCGACGATGTGATTGCCCTGGTCGTGAGGGACGAGGTGGCGAGTACCGACCTGGAGGCGATCATGGACCGGCTCGAGGCAAGGCTGCAGCGCCACGGCCAGGTGCACGTGTACGTGGAGACGCGTGCGATCGACGGCATCGCGCTGGCCGGCCTGGGCGCCCATGTCGCGCGGGCCATGCCGCTGCTGGGGCAGCTGAAGAAGTTCGGCCGCGTCGCGGTCGTCGCCGACCAGGCCTGGGTCCGCGTGGGCTCGCGGCTGGAAAGCGCGCTGCTGCCGTTCGTCAGCTATCGCGTCTTCGAACCCGCGCAGCGCGAGGATGCACTGGCCTGGGTGCAACAGGGCTGAAATTCACGGCGACGGGCGGACCTGCCCGGCGTCGCCGGCGGCGGAGTCCCGCCACCGCGAGTCCCGGTCATGGCTGCTCCTGCGCCTGTCCCGCCTGCGGCTCCGGGGCCGGCTCCGCATCCGCCGCTGCCCCGGCATCCGTCCCCGTGGACGCAGCGGAGGAGGGCGGCATCGCTGGCGCGTCGTCGCGGCTCACCCGCCAGATCGTGTTGGACAGATCGTCGGCCACGATCAGGGCGCCGCGCGGATCGACGGTGACGCCGACCGGGCGTCCGCGCGCCCGCTGGTTCTCGGCGTCGAGGAAGCCTGTCAGGAAGTCGATCGGATCGCCCGCAGGCCGTCCGTTGCGAAACGGCACGAACACCACCTTGTAGCCGACCGGATCGGCGCGGTTCCAGCTGCCGTGCATGCCGACGAACGCGCCCTCGGCGAACTGCGGCCCCATCACCTCCGAAGAGAAGTCCAGGCCGAGCGCGGCGACGTGCGAGCCCAGCGCATAGTCGGGCACGATGGCCGAGGCGACCTTGTCCGGATCCTGCGGCCGCACCCGGTCGTCGACGTTGCCGCCCCAGTAGCTGTAGGGCCAGCCGTAGAAGCCGCCCTCGCGCACCGAGGTGAGGTAATCGGGCACCAGGTCGGGGCCGATCTCGTCGCGCTCGTTCACCACCGCCCACAGCTGGCCGCTCCCGGGCTCGATCGCCAGCGCGGTCGGATTGCGCAGGCCGGTGGCGTAGGTGCGGTGCATGCCGGTGGCGGCGTCGATTTCCCAGACCACCGCACGGTCGGCCTCGGCGGGCATGCCGCGCTCGGTGATGTTGCTGTTCGAGCCGATGCCCACGTACAGCAGGCGGCCGTCGGCGCTGGCGGTCATCGCCTTGGTCCAGTGGTGGTTGATCTCCGAGGGCAGCGGCGTCAGCGTCTGCGGCGCGCCACTGGCGCGGGTCTGGCCGGGCTGGTAGTCGAAGCGGACCACCGCGTCCTGGTTGGCCACGTACAGCTGGCTGCCGACCAGGGCGAGGCCATAGGGTGCGTCGAGGCCTTCGGCGAACACCGTCTGCAGTTCGTACTCGCCATCGCCATCGGCGTCGCGCAGCAGGGTCAGGCGGTTGCCGCTCGGGACAGACGTGGTGCCACGCGATTTCACCAGGCCCGCGATCACGTCCTTGGGCTTGAGCTTGGGCGCGTTGCCGCCGCGTCCCTCGGCCACGAGGATGTCGCCGTTGGGCAGCACGATCGTCTGCCGCGGGATGCCGAGGCCCGTGGCGATGGCGCGCACGGTATAGCCGGCAGGCGCGACCGGCAGCCGGTCGCCCCAGTCGACGGGCTTGGAGATCGTCATGTTCGGCAGCAGCCCGCGATGCGGCTGCGGCAGCTCCGGGTCGGCGCCGTACTGTTGCTCGACCGGTTGCGGCGCCTTGCCGCAGGCGGCCAGCGCAACCGCCAGCAGCGTGGTCGTGGCGACCCGGGTCGCCTTCCACCGCCGGCTCACGGCACCACCCCGCGACGCGGGACATGGAATCCCAGGCAGACCGCCCCCAGCGCTAGCAGCGTGCCGATCGCCGACAGCACCAGTGCGCCGGGCATGCTGGCCCAGGCGTCGCGCGCGTGCATCAGGGCATTGAACAGCTGCACCAGCCACGCCGCCGCCAGCACCAGCGGATACGCGAACCGCCACCCGGGCCGTCGACGCGCACCCAGCGCGTCGACGACCGCGCACAGCAGCGCCACCGCCGCCAGCACCAGTCCGCCGGCGATCAGCCAGGACGCGAAGTTGTTCCACTGGATCTCGTAGCTGCGCCAGTACGCGATGTCGCTCAGCAGGGCACCGGCGAACAGGGGCAGGGCGCCGGCAAGGAAAACCGCGTGCAGGGGATGCAGCGGCCGGGGCAGGCGCTGGTCGACGATCACGGCCACGCTGGACTCCTCGATGAAGACGGGATCGACGCGACGGGAGTGGTGCACGCGCGGCGCTCGGTGGAGCGTCCGCGGGCAACACAGGCGCGACGTGCAGGCGAGGCTAGCGGGGAGCATGTGCAAGACAGGTGCACGGCGCGACGCGAACGAAGGAGTCGGCCGGCCGGGCGGCGCAGTCCTGCCCACACTGCGGACCTGGCGCCCGGCGACCGGGCTTGCGGGCCGCCGCGCGGCCCGTCCGCCTGCCCTGCGCCATGTGTTAATGTCGCCAACCTGAGGGAGCTGCAGTGCACTGCGCCCTTGCCGCAGGAAGGGCCCGGGTATCGCGGGACGGCGGCGGCGGCGCGACCAGGGCTGTGTGTACCGGGGAAGGGACATGTCGAAGCTGATCGGGTTGATGAGGAGGCTGGGCAGCGACGCTGCGCTCGCCGAGGAATACGCACGCGATCCGGAGGCCGTGCTGCAGCGCGCCGGCCTGACCGAGGAAGAACACCGGGCCATGGCCGAGCGGGACTACGCCGCGGTCAAGCGGCTGACCGGCCTGCCGGATGGCAAGTTCGCCACGAACCACACCATCAAGCTTTACGAGGAATAGCACCGCGGTCGCGGTGCCGCCATGGGCCGGTTGATCGCCAGCGCATTGCTGGGCCTGGCGCTGGCCTGCGCACCCGGCTACGCCCAGGACGATCCGCTCGACGCGCGGGTCCGCGACATCGAGCGGCTTGCCGTCACCGCCCACTGGCGCGAATCGGAAGCGGCGATCGCGCAACTGGAATCGGAGGCCCCCGGGTTCAGCCCGGCGCATCGCCAGCGGCTGGAGTTCGTGCGTCTGCGCAACCGCGCGCTCGCCGGCGACCAGGCCGGCGCGATGGACGGTCTCGACCAACTGCTGCAGCAGGACCTGCCGGTCGAGCTGCGTCTGCGGGTGTACAACACCGCCATCAGCGTGGCCGGCAACCTGGAGCGGTGGTCGCAGGCCTTCACCTGGCTGAGCGAGGCGCTGGCCTACCTGCCCGAGGCGCCCGGCGAATCGGCGGGGATGCTGAGCTCCGCCAGCTACCTGCACACCCTGGTGGGCGAGACCGACAAGGCCCGCGACCTGGCCATGCGGGCGCTCGAGGTGGTGCAGCCGCTCAACGACCCCCGCGCCCTGTGCCTGTCGCTCAGCGACGTCGCCCTGGCCGAGGACCATGCCGGCCGCTTCGCCGAGGCCGAGACCTGGCGCCGGCGCCAGATCGAGGCCTGTTCGCGGGCCGGCGATCCGGTGTTCATCGCCAACGGCAAGTATGGCGTCGGCAAGATGGCCGCGCGCCAGGGTCGCCACGCCGAGGCGCTGGACTGGTCGCGGCAGGCACTGGCCGAGTTCGAGCGCGCCGGCTTCACCGCAGGGGTCTGGAGCGCGCGCCTGGTCATGGCCGAGAGCCTGATCGAACTCGACCAGGACCTGGACCGCGCCGACGCCATGCTCGACGGAACGCTGGCCTATTACCGCGGCCAGCAGGCGCACCTGGCCATCGCCGAAACCGAGGAACTGCGCGCGCGCCTGGCCGAGCGGCGCGGCAATCTCGCGGCAGCGCTGGCGCATTTCCGCGCGGGCGCGGAAGCCGCGGCGATCGCCGAACGCGATGCGCGCGAGCGTCGCCTGACCTACCTGCAGGTCGAGTTCGACACGCGCCTGAAGGAGCAGCAGATCGCCCTGCTGGAGGCCGAGAAGGAGCTCGCCGCCCTCCAGGTCACCGCCACGCAGCGGCGGCAGTGGATGCTGGCGGCGGGCATGGGCGGGCTGGTCGTCATCGCCGTCCTGCTGGGACTGCTGCTGCGCCATACCCTTCGCGAGCGCCGCCGCTACCGCTGGCGCTCCGAACACGACAGCCTGACCGGCCTGTACAACTACCAGCACGCGCGGCGGCTCGGCGAGCAGGCGTTCGCCCGTGCGCGCGCCGAAGGCCGCCCGTTCACCGCCGTCGTACTGGACATCGACCGCTTCAAGAGCGTCAACGACCGCCACGGCCACGCCGCCGGCGACGAGGCGCTGCGGGCGCTCGGCACCTGGATCAGCGAAGAGGTAGGCGACGGCGGCATCGCCGGGCGCAGCGGCGGCGACGAATTCATGATCCTGCTCGACGCCGACGCCGCTTCCGCCGCGGAACTGCTGCAGCGCCTGCGCGCCCGGATCGAGCCGATCGCCGTGTTCGGCCAGACCGTGCGCTTCAGCATCAGTTCGGGCGTGTGCCAGGCCGGCGAACGGGCGGACGACCTCGAACAGCTCGTCCACGAGGCGGACCAGGCCCTGTATCGCGCCAAGCACGAAGGGCGCGACCGGGTGGTGCACGCGGACGAGGGCGGCGCGGCGCGCGCCCCCGGCGGCGGCCTGGTGGTGGTGGGAAGCGGCATCGATTTCGGCCGCCACATCAGCGAGCGCTGCCTGTCTGAGATCCGCGAGGCCGACGTGGTGCTGTGCCTCGTCGATCCGTTCTCGCTGGGCATGATCCGCGACTTCCGCCCCGACGCGATCCACCTTGGCGTGCACTATGCCGACGGCAAGGACCGGCGCGATACCTACCGCGAGATGGACGCCGCGATCATGGAGCAGGTGCGCACCGGCAAGCGCGTCTGCGCGGTGTTCTACGGGCACCCGGGCGTGTTCGCGGACGTGCCCCACGGGGTCGTGCGCAAGGCGCGCGCGGAGGGCTTCCCGGCCCGGATGGAACCGGGCATCTCGGCCGAAGCCTGCCTCTACGCCGACCTCGGCATCGACCCGGGGCGTTACGGCGTGCAGTCGATGGAGGCCACGCAGTTCATGGTGTACGAGCGCATCCCGGACAACGCCGGCCTGGTGCTGCTGTGGCAGGTGGCCCTGGCCGGCGACCTGACCTGCACCCGCTTCCACGCCGAACCCGGGGGATTGCAGGACCTGGTGGACCGGCTGCTGCGCTGGTATCCGCCCGAGCACGAGGTGATCCTGTACGAGGCCGCGCGGCTTCCGATCGAAGCCCCGCGCGCCGACCACCTGCGCCTGCGCGACCTGCCGCGCGCCCGTTACCAGGAATACACCACGCTGGTGATCCCGCCGCTGCGTCCCGCCGCCCGGGAACCGGGCACGGTGGTGGACGGACGCGCCGAACGCATCGCCTGAGCGCTTCGCGCAGGCGTTGACGCCATCGTGCCGCGATATTCACCGCGCGGCCGGCAGGATCGTGGCTCCCACGTTCAGGAGACCCCCGATGACCGACGCCCGCGAACACCTCCTCGACTGGCTGCGCGACGCGCACGCGATGGAGCAGCAGGCCGAACAGATGCTCAAGGGGCAGGCGGCCCGCATCGAGAACTATCCCGCACTCAAGGCCCGCATCGAACAGCACATCCAGGAGACTCTCGGCCAGCAGCAGCTCCTGGAAAGCTGCATCAGCCGCCTGGGCGGCTCGCCGTCCACGATCAAGGACACGATGGGCAAGGTCATGGCCATGGGCCAGGCCGTCGGCGGCATGATGGCGTCCGACGAGATCGTGAAGGGCTCGATGGCCAGCTATGTGTTCGAACACATGGAAATCGCGTCCTACCGCACCCTGATCGCCGCCGCGCAGGCGGTCGGCGATGTCGAGACCCAGCGCGCGTGCGAGCAGATCCTCGCCCAGGAAGAGGCGATGGCCCAGTGGCTGCAGGAGCACCTGCCCGAGGTCACCCAGCAGTTCCTGGTGCGCGACGAAACCCCCGGCGTGACCGCGCGCAAGTAAGCACCCGCCGGCCCGTCCGCGCCTCCCGCGCGGGCGGGCCGCGGCAGCGAGGAGCGCACGGTGGCGCGCAGCCGCACCCTCAAACTGGCCACGTTCAACATCAACGGCATTGGCGCGCGCCTGCCGCAGCTGCTGGCGTGGCTGGAGCAGGCACGGCCCGACATCGTCGCGCTGCAGGAACTCAAGGCCACGGACGCCGCGTTTCCCGCCGCCGAACTGGAACAGGCGGGCTATGGCGCGATCTGGCAGGGCCAGCGCTCGTGGAACGGCGTCGCGCTGCTGGGGCGCGGCACGGTGCCGGTGGAAAGCCGCCGCGGCCTGCCCTGGGACCGCAGCGACACCCAGAGCCGCTACCTGGAGGCCGCCATCCACGGCATCGTCGTCGGCGGCCTCTACCTGCCCAACGGCAACCCGCAGCCCGGGCCCAAGTTCGACTACAAGCTGGCCTGGATGCGCCGGCTGTACCGGCATGCCGCCACCCTGGTGGACTTGCCGCACCCGGTCGCGCTGGTCGGCGACTTCAACGTGGTGCCGACCGACGAGGACATCTACGACCCCACGGGCTGGCGCAAGGACGCATTGCTGCAGCCCGAAGTACGCGGGGAGTATGCGCGCCTGCTCGCGCAGGGCTGGACCGATGCGCTGCGCCGGGTGCATGGCGACGCGCGCATCTACACCTTCTGGGACTACTTCCGCCAGCACGCCGAGCGCGACCGGGGCCTGCGCATCGACCACCTGCTGCTCAACCCCGTACTCGCCGCGCGCCTGGTCGATGCCGGCGTGGACCGCAGCGTGCGCCTGCAGCCCAAGGCCAGCGACCACGCGCCCACCTGGGTGACGCTCCGCACGAGCGGCGCGACGCGGCGGCGCAAGGCGTGATCACGCATGCGCGACGCCGCCTGCGGTAGGTAGGGCGTCCGGACGTAGACCGCCATGCCCCCGCACACGCCATGACGATCGAGGACTATCGCCGCAAGCGACGGTTCGACCGGACCCGCGAGCCCGAGCCGGGCAAGCCGGCGCCGCGCGGCCGGCGGCCGATCTTCGTCGTGCAGCTGCACCACGCCAGCCGTCGCCACTACGATTTCCGCCTGCAGGTCGGCGATACGCTGAAGAGCTGGGCGGTGCCGAAGGGCCCCAGCTACGATCCGTCGGTCAAGCGCATGGCGGTGGAGGTGGAGGACCATCCGCTCGACTATGCCGGCTTCGAAGGCGAGATCCCCCGCGGCGAGTACGGCGGCGGCCACGTGGCCCGCTTCGACCACGGCGTCTGGTCCACCGACGGCGACGCCGAACAGCAGCTGGCCAAGGGCCACCTGCGCTTCGACCTGTTCGGCGACAAACTCAAGGGCGGCTGGCATCTGGTGCGCTCGGGCAAGCCGGCGCGGCAGCCGCAGTGGCTGCTGTTCAAGGACCGCGACGACTACGCCGGCGAGCTGGAGGCCGACGACCTGCTGGCGGACGTGACCGCGCCACCCGCCGAGGACCTCAAGCGCTCCGGCAGCGGCAAGCCGGTCAAGAAGAAGCTCGCCAGCGTGCCGGTGCGCAAGCGCCGGCGCCGGGACTGGGCGGGCAGGGCGCGCAAGCTGGCGGGTGCCGCGCAGGCGGCCGCGCCGACCGGCCCGTTCGAGCCGCAGCTGGCGCGGCTGGGCGAGACCCCGCCCAGCGGCGCGCAGTGGATCCACGAACTCAAGTGGGATGGCTATCGCATCGTCGCCACCATCGCCGAAGGCCAGGTGCGCCTGTGGTCGCGCAACGCGCTGGAGTGGACCGACCGGCTGCCCGACATCGTCGGCGCGCTGCAGGCGCTGGGCCTGCGCAGCGTCGCCCTGGACGGCGAACTGCTCGCCGGCAGCGGCACGCGCGCCGACTTCAACCTGCTGCAGTCCACCCTGTCGGGCGAGCGCCAGGGCAGGCTGTCGCTGGCGCTGTTCGACCTGCTGCACGTCGATGGCGTCGACATCAGCGCCGCGCCGCTGGTCGAGCGCAAGGCCCTGCTCGAGGAACTGCTGGACGGCGCACCCGCGCAGCTGGCCTACAGCTCGCATATCGAGGGCGACGGCGAGGCGGCGTACCGGCTGGCGGGCGAGGGCGATTTCGAGGGGATCATCTCCAAGCGCGGCGACCGGCCCTACCACGGCGGCCGCGGCGACGACTGGCGCAAGACCAAGCAACTGGCCAGCGACGAGTTCGCCGTGGTGGGCTACACCGCGCCCAAGGGCAGCCGCAAGGGCTTCGGTTCGCTGCTGCTGGCCAAACCGGATGCCGAGCACGGCTGGCGCTACGTCGGGCGGGTGGGCAGCGGCTTCAACGACGCGCTGATGCGCGAGGTCAACGCGCGGCTGCGCGGGGGCGCGCGCGAGCCCACCGCCTTCGTCGGCACCACCGACACCGACCTGCGCAGCGCGACCTGGTTCGCGCCGCGCTTCGTGGTCGAGGTCCACTATCGCGGCATCGGCCGCCAGCAGCTGCTGCGGCAGCCCTCGCTCAAGACGGTGCGCTGGGACAAGGAGATCGGCGACCTGTCCGACAGCGACCACGACCCCGACAAGACCGGAGTCCCCGACATGGCAGAACCCTCGGCCGCCGCGCGGACGGCAGCGAAGAATGGCGGTGGCCCGCGCAGGACGGCCAAAGCGGGCGCAGCGTCCAAGGCCGCGAACACTGCGCGGGCATCCGGAACCGCGAGGGCTTCAGGGGCTGCGACGACCCCCAGGACGACGAAGGCAACGAAGGGCGCGAAGTCCGCGAAGGCGGGCAAGGCCGCGCAGGCCGCCAGGACCGCAAGCGCCGCGAAGACCGCCAAGGCGGCGCGCTCCCGCACCTCGCGCAGTGCCGCCGCCCGCGCCCGCCCGTCCGGCCTGCCCACGCTGTCGAGTCCCGACAAGCTGCTGTTCCCCGACGCGGGCATCACCAAGCAGGACGTCTGGGACTACTACGCCGCGATCTCCGAGTACCTGCTGCCGGAGATCGCGGGCCGGCCGCTGTCGGTGATCCGCTGCCCCGGTGGCATCGGCCAGGACTGCTTCTTCCAGAAGCACCTCACCGCCGGGCTGGAGCGCGTGTCCACCGTGCGGCTCAAGGAGGAGAGCGGGCGCAACGCGCATTACCTCGTGGTCGAGGACGAGGCCGGGCTGATGGAGCTGGTGCAGTTCAACACCATCGAGTTCCATCCCTGGGGCGCGCACGCCGCCGATCCGGACGTGGCCGACCGGGTCGTGTTCGACCTGGATCCGGGCGAGGGCGTGCCCTTCGACGAGATCAAGCGCGCCGCCGCGGACATCCGCAAGCTGCTCGAACGTCTCGAACTCGAATCGTTCCTGCGCGCCTCCGGCGGCAAGGGACTGCACGTGGTCGTACCGCTCAATCCCGGCTGCGACTGGGACCTGACCAAACGGTTCGCGCGCGGCTTCGCCGAGGCCCTGGCGCAGTCGCAGCCCGACCGCTTTCTCGCCACCGCCACCAAGAGCAAGCGCAGCAAGCGCATCTTCATCGACTACCTGCGCAACGGCCGCGGCGCGACGGCGGTGGCTTCGTACTCGCTGCGCGGCCGCCCGGATGCGCCGGTCGCCATGCCGCTGGCCTGGCGCGAACTGTCGAAGCTGCCCGCGGCCAACGCCTTCGGGCTCGCGGACGTCCCGGCGCGGTTGCGCCGCCGGCGCAAGGACCCGTGGGAGGGCATCGACCGCATCCGCCAGAACCTGGCGCGCTGGGCCAAAGGCAACTGACGATACCCGGGAGCATCGAATGCAGCGCAACCTCACCATCGCGACCCTGGCCCTGGCATTGTCGGCCTGCGGCGGACACCAGACCGGATCGGGCGTGGACGCGCCCGGGCGCGAGGAAACCCCGGTCACGCAGGCCCTGGATGCCGGCGCCTCCGCACTCCAGGACAAGCCGCCGATCGAGGCGCTCAATGCCTACCTGGACGGATTCCATTTCTACAACGGGCGGATGGACGCGCAGATGGAGGCGCACCACTACTGCGCCGTGCTCAACGAAGAACTGATCCAGTGCGTGATCTACGACGGGAGCGTGCGCGAGGCCAAGATGATGGGCGTGGAGTACATCATCAGCGGCGAGCTGTTCGCCGGCCTGCCGGCCGCGGAGCAGGCGCTGTGGCACAGCCACGTGCACGAGGTGAAGTCGGGCACCCTGGTCGCACCGGGACTGCCCGAGGTGGCCGAACGCGCGCTGATGGAGAAGCTGGTCGGGACCTACGGCAAGACCTGGCATACCTGGCACACCGACCAGGACGATGCGCTGCCGCTGGGCGTGCCGCAGCTGATGATGGCCTTTACCGCAGACGGGCAGGCCGATCCGGCGATGATCGCGGAGCGCGATGCGCGACTGGGCATCGACAGCGCCGCCAGGCGCGAGTCGCGTTCCGGCATTCCCGCTCCCCGGGTCCATCCGGAGGCCGATGCCTGGCAGCGGGGGCAGGTGTACCAGGTGCCCGATCCCACTGGCCAGACGCATCATCCCGAGCACCAGCAGCAGGGCGTCGAAGCGCCGGGTCGCAACGCGGATTCGGATGGCGATGCGGGGCCGTCGGCGAACGGGAGCCCGGATCGCTGACCGCGCGCGTCCAACGCGGGTCTGCTCACGGCGCGGATCCGGAGCCGCATCGCGCGGCGACGCCCGTCGACACGTGCTACCTTCTGGTAGCGCTAACACCGGAGCGTACGACTCCGGCCACGTGTCTCCGGGAGGAACCAATGCCAATCCGCTTCGCCGCGCCGCAGGCGCGTTTCCATCGCCTGCGCGCCTTGCTGGCCCTGCTGCTGGCCACGCTGCCGCTGCCCCTGCTGGCACAGCCCTCGGGCGGTCCCTACGGACCGATCCCGCAGGCCTACGCGGTCCCCGAAGAGGGCCGGGTCTACTACGTCGCTCCCGACGGAGATTCCAATGCGGCGGGCGACGCGCTGGCGCGGCCGACGAGCCTGGAAGCGGCCATCGCGCGCGTCGTGACCGGCGACACCATCGTGCTGCGCGGCGGTACCTACCGCACCGGTGGACTGCAGCTCAACCAGGGCATCACCCTGCAGCCCTACCTGGACGAACGGCCGATCCTCAAGGGCACGCGCGTGGCCACGGACTGGGAGACGCTGCGCGACGGCGTCTGGCGCACGAAGTGGGACCGTCTGTTCCCGGCCAGGCCGTTGGCCTGGTGGCGGGTCGAGCGCGAGGGCATGCGCACGCCGCTGCACCGCTTCAACAACGACATGGTCTTCGTCGACGGCAGGCCGCTGCTTTCGCAGGGCTGGGCCGGCGGCCTTGGCGAGGACGGCTACTACATCGATTACGACAACGGCTATGTCTATGTCAGCGTCGACCCGGCCGGGCACGAGATCGAAATCACCGCGCACGACATCGCACTGCATCGTCCCTCGCGCGAGGTGCACGGCAAGCCGTCGGACGGCAAGGGCCCGACCATCCGCGGGCTGACCTTCACCCAGTACGCGTTCCGCGCCATCGACATCGAGGGCAAGAAGCCGTCCACCGGGCCGAACGAGGAACCCACCGACGATCCGGTCGGCGTGTCCGATCCTTCCCAACACGGCAAGGAGGTGGTGGGTACGACGCTGGAGAACGTCACCATCAGCTTCACCTCGCGCGTGGCCGGCTATTTCCGCGGCGATGGCCTGGTGATCCGCAATTCGCTGATCAGCGACACCGGCACCGAAGGCATCTACGTGATCGGCTCGTCGGACGTGCTGCTGGAGCGCAACATCGTCCGCCGCAACAACATCGAGCGGCTCACCGGCTATTTCCCGGCGGCGGTCAAGATCTTCAACCAGTCCTGGCGCGTGACGGTGCGCGACAACCTGGTCATCGACCATCCCCACTCCAATGGCGTGTGGTACGACGTGGGCAACGTCGATGGCGTATTCGCCAACAACCATGTCGAGGGTACGCTGATCGGCCTGTTCTTCGAGATCTCGAAGGGCATCGTGGTCGCGGGCAACGTGTTCGTGGACAACGAGCAGGGCATCCGCATCCTCAACAGCGCCGATGCGCGGGTCTACCACAACACCTTCTACAACTCGCCGGCGCTGTTCGACCGCGACGAGCGCAGCGCCCGTGGCGACCATTTCGGCTGGCACCCGCAGACCGGTCCGGATGTGGACGAGCGCGAGGGCCACGCATTCGAGGGCAACCTGCTGGTGGGGGGCGAGGGATTCACCCGACCGCTGCTGCACTTCGACCAGAAGGCCAGCCAATGCGGCGTGCTCACCCGGCCGATGGCCACCCGCGTGGACGGCAACGTGTACGTGCGCGGACCCAGCGACGAGCCGCTGGTGACCTGGAGTCCCGTGCGCGGCAAGGACTGCCTGGCAAAGTACGACAGCCTCGATGCGTTCCGCCGGGGCGCGGGGGTGGAGTCGCGTGGCGTGGCGCTGGTGCCGTGGGAGGGCAACCTGTTCAGCAGCGTGGACCTTCGCCGGTTCGAACTGGCGCGCGCGCCCGCGTCGGTCCAGCCGGCCGCGGTGCCGGAAGAGGCGCGCGAGGTACTGGGCTGGAGCGGCGAGGCGCTGCCGGGCGCGTATCCGGCCATCGCGCGGTAACGGTTTCGGCGCGCGCCGTCGCGGCATCGCCGCGGCGCGCGCCGCATCACGTTGATGCGACGCCGGATCTGCCAGCCTCCCGACAGGCTTCAGGAATCCGCTCCCATGTCCGACCTCCCGCTCACCGGGGAAGTCTCCAACAGCAAGCTGGCGGCGGTGTTCGACAGTCGCCAGGCCGCGCAGGACGCCGCGATGGCGCTGTGTCGCGAGCTCGGCATCGCCCAGGCCCAGGTCAAGCTGGTCGGTCCGGACGCGGCCGATGTCGACATCAAGCTCGAGCCCGAAGGCGGCGGCATCTGGCGCACGATCCTGACCGCGCATTTCTGGCTGGGACTGTGGGGCGGGCTGCTCGGCCTGCTGGCGTTCGCCCTGCTGTACTGGGGCGGAGTGCCGTTCATCGTGCAGTCGCCGCTGGCCGCGGTGCTGGCGCTGCTGTTCTTCGGCACCACCGCCGGACTGCTGCTGGGCGGACTGGTGTCGTTGCGCCCGGACCACGACCGCTACATCCACGCGACCCGCGAGGCGATGGAGCAGGGCCGCGACACGGTACTGGTGCACGCCCTGGACGAGGCGCAGTGCGAGCGTGCCGCGCGATTCCTGTCCGAACGCGGCGCGGACGTGACCCGGACCCTGTAGGCCGCGGCACGCGCCCGGCTACCATGGGCCGCCCCCTGTCCGGACATCCGATGTCGTCGTCGCGACGCGACCCCTATCCCGACGCCCTGCGCGCAGGCGCGCTGCTGGTGGTGGTGTTCGGGCACTGGATGGCCACGCTGCCGCGGCTGGTGGACGGCCGCCTGGTCGACACCGACCACCTGCTGGCGGCCTGGGACGCGGCGGGGATGCTGACCTGGCTGGTGCAGGTGGTGCCGCTGTTCGTATTCGTCTCGGCGGCGGTCAGCACGGCGGGCGTGGAGCGTCGGCTGGCCGCAGGACGCCAACGCCACTGGTGGGCGGCGCGCGCGCTTTCGCTGGCGCGACCCACGGTGAGCTACCTGGTGGTGCTGGTGGCCCTGGCGCTGGTCGCGCTGCTGTCGGACGGCCGGCTGCTGGGCGTGTTCGGCCAGTCATTGACCATCCACCTGTGGTTCCTGCTGATGCTGCTCACGGTGCAGGCGCTGCTGCCGTGGTGCCTGCGCATGGACACGCGCATGGGCGTGGCGGCGATCGCGCTGCTGGTGCTGGCGGCAGGCGTGCTGGACCTGGCCCGCGCCGACGCGGGTTCGCTGCAGGCGCTGCGCGAACTCGGCGCGCGGGTGGCGGAGCGGCAGCCCGGCATCGCCTGGCTGAACATGCTGGTGGTGTGGCTGGTCCCGCAGCAGCTGGGCATCGCCTGGGCACGCGGGCGCTTCCGCGGGCCCGCCGCGGGCGCCGGCTTCGTGCTGCTCGGCGCGGCCTGGCTGCTGCTGGCGATGGGCAGCGGCTATCCGGTGGCGATGGTGGGCGTGGCGCTGGCCGGCAACAACATGCTGCCGCCGACGCTGGCGCTGTTGGGCGTGGTGTGGCTGCAGGTCGGCGTGGTGCTGCTGTGCGAACCGCTGGCCCGGCGACTGTTGGCGGGACACGCGCCCGCGCGCGCGATCACGGTGCTGGGGGCGCTCGGCATGCCCCTGTACCTGTGGCACAAGCTCGCCGAGCTGCCGGCGGCCTGGCTGGGCGAGCGGCTGGGCCTGCCGATCGATGCCGGCCTGCCGGGCGAGCCCGGGTTCTGGCTGGGGCGTGCGTGCTGGATCGGGCTATGCCTGCTGATGGTGGCGCCCGTGATTGCGGCGGTGCTGCGCTTCGAACTGGCCCGGGCACGCGACGTGCCTCCGGTGGACAACCTTGGGCGAATCCTCCTGGGTGGCCTTGCGCTCTATGCCGGACTGGCGGCGGCGCTGGTTTGGGGTGCATGGCCGGGCGCGGCGATCGGACTGCCCCTGCTGTTGCTGGCGTCCTGGCAGCTGCGCCGTCGCGGGGATGCACCACGGGACGACGAGGGCAGGGCGGATGCGCGGTAAACGACCGGCGTGGCGCGTCCTGGCCGCCTGCGCGCTGCTTGCGGTGGCCGGCTGCGCTTCGCTGCCCGAACCGCCTGCGCCGATACGCGTGATGACCCTCAACGTGCGCCTGCCGCTGGACAGCGATGGCCCCGACCGGTGGGCGCTGCGCCGCGACGCGATGGCGCGGCTGATCGACGACACCGCCCCCGATCTCCTGGGCACCCAGGAACTGATGCGCAGCCAGGCCGACGAGCTGGCCGCGCGACTGCCGCAGTACGCCTGGTTCGGCGTTGGCCGGGGCGGTGGCGACGCGGACGAACACATGGGCGTGTTCTACCGCCGCGACGCCTGGCGGCTGCTCGATTCCGGGCACTTCTGGCTGTCGGACACGCCGCAGGTGCCGGGCAGCATCAGCTGGGGCCATCCCTATCCGCGCATGGCCAGCTGGGGCCTGTTCGAGCGAAGCGCCGATGGCGTGCGCCTGTACCTGCTCAACACCCACCTGCCGTACCGCCCGGACGACGTCGAAGCGCGCCTGCGCGGCGCGGCGCTGATCCTCGAATGGCTCGGCGCGCGGCAGGACGTGCCCGTCATCGTGACTGGCGATTTCAACGACGTACCGGGTGGCGAGGTCCACCGGCGGCTGACCGCGGTCCTGGACGATGCCTGGGAGCAGGCGCCGCGGCGCGAGGGACCTGAAGGCACCTTCCACGGATTCACCGGCACGCCGGACCGGCGCATCGACTGGGTGTTCGCGCGAGGGCTGCAGGCGCGCAGCGTGCGCACCGTCGATGCACCCGTCGAAGGACGCCACGTCTCCGACCATTTCCCGGTCCTGGTGGAGTTCGCCGCGCCGCGGCCCTGACGCAGGCCGCATCGCCGTCCCCCGGCGTGCGCATTCCGGGGATGCGCGGACGAACCGCCGGCTGCGGCCGCGTGCATGCCGGGCACTGGTCTGCGGCACTGCGCCGTCGCAGGCGGAAACGCTCCGGCTCGCCGCGGCAGCGGCCGTGGCGGCCCGCGGCTGGTCCCGGGCTGAATCCGCCGTTCACTTCGGAGCCCCGGGCGCGCCACGTGGCGGGCCAGGCGTTTGCGCCGCACAGCCCGCGCCGCTATGGTGGTCGGCGTCCGCTCCGCCGTGATTGCACCGGCATGTACTCGCGGACACCTCCCTTCATCCCCTCACGTCCAAGGAGACACTCCATGGAGATCGCTGCCGCGCGCGTTGCCAGCATCCATTACACCCTGACCGGCGACGACGGCCGGATCATCGACCAGTCGTCCGATTCCCGTCCGCTGACCTATTTCCACGGCGCCGGCAACATCATCCCGGGCCTGGAGAAGGCGCTGGCCGGCAAGCAGGCCGGCGACACCCTGCAGGTCGACGTGCCGCCCGAAGAGGCCTACGGCGTCCGCAACGAAGGCATGGTGCAGGTGCTGCCGCGCGAAGCCTTCCAGGGCGTGGAGAAGGTCGAGCCGGGCATGCAGTTCCAGGCCAGCAGCGAGCGCGGCCCGCTGCTGGTGACCGTGGTCGAAGTGGACGGCGACAAGGTCCGCATCGACGGCAACCACCCGCTGGCCGGGCAGACCCTGCACTTCGACGTGCGGGTGCTGGAGGTGCGCGATTCGACCGAGGCCGAGAAGCAGACCGGGCGCGTCGCCCAGGATTGAGCCACGACCTCCGCCCGCGCGAAGGTGGGCGCGCCCACCGCGTTCGCGTGTCTCCGGCGCGGGCCGATCGGGCATGGTTGCGGCCGAGACCATGCCCTTTGGCCCGGGCCACGCACGGGCGCCGCCGCTATCCTCGACGCAGAGGCGGCGCAGGTTGCAAGACCGCCTTGTCTTGTCAATCAATAGCTTGGAGATCGATCTTGAAGAAGAACATCCTGTCGGCGGCAACGCTGCTGGCCTTGGCCCTGTCGGCGTCGGCAGCGGCCAGCGAGGGCCACGGCTGTGTTGACGAGGCCTGCACCGTGCAGGCGCTGGTGCCGGTCGAGGCCGGTGGCGGCGCGGGCCAGGGCGCCATCGAGGCGAAGCGTTACGGCAGCTGGGGCTTCGACGTCGAGGGCATGGACCGCGATATCGCGCCGGGCACGGATTTCTTCGCCTACGCCAGCGGCAACTGGGCGCGCACCACCGAGATTCCGTCCGACCAGTCGAGCTACGGCAACTTCCGCGTGCTGCGCGACCTGTCCGAGGCGCGCGTGCGCAAGCTGCTCGACGGCTACCCGAAGGCCGATCCGGCCACCGGCGGCGATGCGGCCAAGATCGCCACGCTCTACCAGGACTTCCTGGACGAGGCGGCGATCGAGGCGCGCGGCGACGCACCGCTGCGGCCGCTGCTGGCCCAGCTGCGCGAGGCTGCCGACAAGGACGCGCTGGTGCGCGCCAGCGTCGCGCGCGGCTTCGGCGGCGGCCTGTTCCGGCTGATGGTCTCCGACGACCAGCGCGATCCGGATCGCTACACCCTTTACCTGTCGCAGTCGGGCCTGGGCCTGGGCGACCGCGAGATGTACCTGCGCGAGAACTTCGCGCCGCAGCGCGAGCGCTACCTGGCCTACGTGGCCGAGCTGCTCGCGCTGGCCGGCTGGGACGATCCGGAAGGCAACGCGAAGAAGGTGCTCGACTTCGAGACCCGCATCGCGGAGGCGCACTGGACGCGCGCGCAGAGCCGCGACCGCGACAAGACCTACAACCCGCTCGCGCTGCCGGAATTCGACGCAAAGGCGCCGGGCTTCCCGTGGGCGAGCTTCTTCGAGGCGTCTGGCGTGGGCCATGCCGAGCGCGCGGTGGTGCGCCAGGACAGCGCGATCCCGCAGATGGCCAAGGTCTTCGCCGACACCGACCTGGACACGCTCAAGGCCTGGCAGGCGGCCGACCTGGTCGATTCGATGGCCCCGCTGCTGCCGGCGCGTTTCGTCAAGGCCCACTACGAGTTCCGCGAGAAGTTCATGTCCGGCCAGCCGCAGCCGCGCGAGCGCTGGAAGCGGGCGGTGTCCTTCGTCGAAGGCGTGATGGGCGAGGCCATCGGCCGCGACTACGTGGCGCTGTACTTCCCGCCGGACGCCAAGGCCAAGATGGACGACCTGGTGGCCAACGTGAAGCTGGCGATGGGCGCCCGCCTCGACGCGCTGGAGTGGATGTCGCCGGCGACCAAGGCCGAGGCCCGCGCCAAGCTGGCCGGTTTCGGGCTGAAGATCGGCCACCCGGACAAGTGGCGCGATTACAGCGCGCTGGAAGTGCGTGAGGGCGACGTGTTCGGCAACGCGCTGCGCGCGCAGCGTTTCGAGTGGGACTACCGCCGCGCCCGCCTCGGCAAGCAGGTCGACAAGGACGAGTGGGGCATGACCCCGCAGACGGTCAACGCCTACTACAACTCGGTGAAGAACGAGATCGTGTTCCCGGCCGGCATCCTGCAGCCGCCGTTCTTCGATCCCGATGCCGACCCGGCGGTCAACTACGGCGCCATCGGCGGCGTGATCGGCCACGAGATCATCCACGGCTTCGACGACCAGGGCCGAAAGTCCGACGGCGCCGGCGTGCTGCGCGACTGGTGGACGTCCGAGGACGCGGCCAAGTTCGAGGCCCAGGCGGCGAAGCTGGGCGCGCAGTACGAGGCCTACGAGTTCCCGCAGCTGCCGGGCATGCACATCAACGGCAAGGTGGCGATGGGCGAGAACATCGGCGATCTCGGCGGGCTGACCATCGCGCTGGAGGCCTACCGCCGCTCGCTCGACGGCAAGCCGGCGCCGGTGATCGACGGCTTCACCGGCGAGCAGCGCCTGTTCCTGGGCTGGGCGCAGGTGTGGCGCACGCTGTGGCGTGACGATGCGCTGCGCCAGCAGCTGGTCAACGGCACCCATTCGCCCGGGCACATCCGCGCGTTCGCGCCGCTGCGCAACATCGATGCCTGGTACGAGGCATTCGGCGTCAAGCAGGGCGATCCGCTGTGGATCGCGCCCGAGGATCGCGTCCGCATCTGGTGACGCACGAGGAGGGGCAGCGCAGGCTGCCCCTCCTGCCTTGCGGCGGCGGCCACGCCCGTCGGGGCATGGCCGCACGCCCGCTAGCGGTGGTCGCCGCGTAGCACCCGGATGCGGTTGTCCACGTCGCGCACGCCGCTGCAGCGGCCAGCCAGGTCTTCGGCGCGATGCTTCATCCAGCGTTCGCCGACCGTGCCGGCAAGGGTCACGACGCCCTGATCCACCTGCACTTCGATATCGCTGGCGTCGATGTCGTCGTCGTCCGTCAGCCGTTCGCACAGGTCCTCGACGATGCGCTGGTCGGGGCGCCGGTAGTTCTTCGGTCCTCGGCCACGAAAACCCGTTGCCGGTTGCGCGGAAGTGCCGCCCCTGCCTCCGTCGCCATCGCCGCCGTCCGGGCCGTACCAGCCGCGCGGGTTGTCGCCGAAGGCACCGCCGCTGCGCGCAGCGTGCTGCGGCCGGGAGCCGGTGCCGCGCCCCAGGTAACCACCGCCGGCGAAGTCGCCCGCCTGTGCCGGACGCGCGCCGTGTCCGCTTTCGCCCTGGTACTGGCCGCCCGACCGCATGTCCTGGTCCGCGCCACCGCCGAACCGGGTTGCGCCATCGTGGCCGCCGCCGGCCCAGCGGGCGCCATCGCCGCGATCGCGCCCGGCGCGCCCGCGCGGTGCTCCGCGATCGCTGCTGTCGGCGACGCGCTTGCCGCGCACGCCGCGGGGTGCGTCGGCATCCAGGCCGCCGTGGTCGCGCGTGGCCTCGCCATGGCCGCCCTGGCGATAGGCACCGCGGTCGTATCCGCCTTCGCCGTGGCCGTAGCGGTCGGCGAGTTCGCGGGTGTAGTCGTCGCCGCGCGCTTCGGCGCCGCTGTCCTCGAGCCATGAGGATTCCCGCCTGCGCGCGCGTTCACGTGGGTCACGGTCAGCCATCGTTCGCTCCAGTCGTGGGGGTAGGGCGATGCTGCCTGCCCGCGCGTGGGTGCCGCGCATGGGCCGCGTCGAAATTCCGTTCGCGACGCGCGAGCGGCGCGTCGTCGCCACGACCGGCCGCTTCCCTCGCCAAGGCCCATGTCCTATCGTGCAGCTCCCGTCACCCTTGGAGCCACGATGATCCAGCGCATCGACGCCGGCCCGCGCATGTCCGAAGCCAGCATCCACAACGGCGTGGTCTACCTCGCCGGGCAGGTCCCGGAAACCGACGGCGCGGACATCGAGACCCAGACGCGCGAGGTGCTGGAGGCCATCGACGCGCTGCTGGCGCAGGCCGGCAGCGACAAGACCCGGATCCTGCGCGCGCAGATCTACCTGGCCGACATCGCCGATTTCGACGGCATGAACCGCGCCTGGGATGCCTGGGTCGCGGCGGGGCAGGCGCCCTCGCGCGCCACCGTCGAGGCCCGGCTCGCCCGGCCGGAATGGAAGGTCGAGATCGTGGTGACCGCGGCGGTCTGAGCCGCCCGCGCCGCGGCGCTTTGCCGGGCGTGGCGGCAGCGGGGCGACCCCCGACTTCCGCCATGGGCGGGGGCTTCGGCGGCGGTGGTAGAACGGCGGGCACATCCCTGGGGAACCCGCCATGCAGACGACCCGCCGCAACCTGTTCAAGCTCGGCGCGCTCGCCGCCGCGTCCACCGCGCTGCCGTCGCTGGCCATGGCCGCGGGCGAGGCCACGGTGGAGCGCGCCGCAAAACCGCTGCGCATCCTGATCCTGGGCGGCACCGGTTTCACCGGACCGTTCCAGGTGCGGTATGCGCTGGCGCGCGGGCACAAGGTCACGCTGTTCAATCGCGGACGCAGCCCGTCGCCGGAGTGGGACGACGAGGTCGAGCAGCTGCACGGCGATCGCAATACCGGGGACCTCAAGGCGCTCGAAGGGCGCGAGTGGGACGTGTGCATCGACAATCCCACGTCATTGCCGTTCTGGGTGCGCGATGCCGGCCGCGTGCTGAAGGGGCGCGTCGGCCACTACCTGTTCGTGTCGACGATCTCGGTCTATGCGGACGGTTCCAGGCCGGGCATCACCGAAGACGCGCCGCTGGCGCCATACGGCGGCCGCGATGCCATGGCCGAAACGCGTGAGACCCTGATCGCCGACATGGGCAACCTCTACGGTCCGCTGAAGGCACTCAGCGAGGCGGAGGCGCGCAAGCAGTTCGGCGCGAACACCACCATCGTGCGCCCCGGCTACATCGTCGGTCCGCGCGACCAGACCGACCGCTTCACCTACTGGCCGCACCGTATCGCGCAGGGTGGGGACATCCTCGTGCCGGGCGACGGCACCGACCCGGTGCAGATCATCGACGGCCGCGACCTGGGCGAATGGATGATCCGCCTGGCCGAAAACGGCACCACCGGCACTTTCAACGCCTGCGGGCCGGACTACACGCTCACCACGGACGCGATGGTCCACGGCTGCCATGCGGTGACCGGGGGGCCGGCGAGTTTCACCCACGTGCCGGCCGATTTCCTCGAATCGCAGGAGGTGGGCTTCCCCATCTGGGTGTCGCGCCGGCACCCGCAGTTCGGTGGCTATGGCGCGGTGAGCAACGCCCGCGCAATCGAAGCCGGGCTGACCTTCCGCCCGCTCGCCACCACCGTCGCGGATCTGCTGGAGTGGTTCCGCTCGCTGCCGCCCGAGCGCCAGGCCAGGCTGGAAGCGGGGCCGAGCCGCGAGCAGGAGGCGCGGATCCTGCAGGCCTGGAAGGCCAGGGCCGGCGGCTGAGCGGACCGGCGTGCCACAAAAAGGACTGCCGCCCTGGCGGCGGCAGTCCCAAGAAGATCCATCGGCCCTCGAATCAGGGCAGCACGCGTTCGCAGCGTTTTTCGACCACGCGCTCGCCCTTGCGCTCCTGCACGTCGCCCTGGATATTCCGTCCCAGCGCGCCGCCCGCCACCGCGCCGCCCACGGTCGCCAGGTCACGGCCGCGACCGCTGCCGACCTGGCTGCCGAGCAGGCCGCCCACCACCGCGCCGACGGCGGTACCCGCGATCCGGTTCGGATCGCCCTGCGCGCGATGCGTCTCGACCTCTTCGCAAACCACACGGGTGCCGTCGCTGAAGCGGAGACCTTCATCCTCGGGACCGTAGATCTGCGCCTGCGCCAGCGGCGCTGCGGCCAGGGCAAGGGTCGCGACCGCGATGCCGTGAATCCGTTTCATCTCAACCTCCGTCTGTTCTCGGTAGGGCGATGCTCGCGATCCAGGCGAAAAACCACGGTGAAACCGGGGGCTTTCGCCGATCGCGATTCAGTCGGCGGACATGCCCTCACGCACGCTGCACAGGCCGCACGCAGGATGCGGAACGATGAAGCCAAGCGCACCACGCCGCCCGCTGTCGGGCCTGCTGTTCCTGCTGCTCGTTGCGTTCGCGGGCTGGGCGCTGTGGTCGGGCGCGCTGCGGCTGCCGGACGCGTGGAATCCCTGGGCACCCCTGCGGCTCGACGATGCGCCCAATGCACTCACCCGCTACAAGTTCCAGCGCGCGTCGGCCGACCGGCGACTCTGCCGGGAAGCGCTCGCGCAGGCCGGCATGGACGCCGTGGCGCTCGACGATCGCGAGACCGGCCCGGGCTGTGGCTTCGACAATGCGTTCCGGATCGCGCGCACCAGCGTGGCCGTCGGCGAGGCGTTTGCGCTCAGCTGCCGTGCCGCGCTGTCGCTGGCGATGTGGGAACGCCATGCGCTGCAGCAGGCCGCGCTGCACCACCTGGGCAGCCCGGTGGCGCGGATCGAGCACTTCGGTTCCTACAACTGCCGCAACCTCTATGGGCGCGAGGGCGGCAGGCGCAGCCAGCACGCCAGCGCGGATGCGCTGGACATCGCCGGTTTCGTGCTCGAAGACGGCCGCCGTATCCGGGTGCTGGGCGACTGGGCCAGCGACGGGACGGGAGAGGGCGCCGACCTGCCGGCCGAGGCCGCCTTCCTGCGCGAACTGCGCGACGGCGCCTGCGACTGGTTCGATGTCGTGCTCGGCCCCGATTACAACGCCGCGCATGCCGACCACTTCCACCTCGACCGCGGCCGCGCGCGCATCTGCCGCTAGTGGGCCGGCGTCAGTCCTCGATCGGCCCCAGCGGGAAGTACGACCGGTAGGGCCGCGCTTCCTCGACCACGCGCGCGAACGATGGCCGCGCCAGCAGGCGCGCACGATAGGCCAGCAGGCGAGGATAGCGGTCCGGGATCGGATGCGTGAAGTGGGCGTAGAACAGGAACGGCGCCGCGCCGCAGTCGGCCAGGCTGAAGCAATCCGCCGCCGCCCAGGTGCGTCCCTCCATGTGCGCGTCGAGCCAGGCATAGGCCGTGTCCAGCATCGCCCTGGCCTCGGATACGCCCCGCGGGTCGCGCTCGCCGGGCGGGCGCAGCGCGTCGAACACGCACGTCTGCTGCGGCGTGGAGACGTAGTTGTCGAAGAAGCGGTCCAGCATCCGCACCTCGAGCGCGGCGTCGGCGCCGGCGGGGAGCAGCGGCCGGCGACCTGGATGGTGGAGCCGCAGGTGCTCGATGATGATGCTGGCCTCGATCACCGTGCGGCCCTCGTAGACCAGCACCGGGAAGCGCTTCATCGGCCACAGCGCGGCCAGTTCGTCCATGTACGGCGCCTGCTCGAGATGCCGCAGTTCGAAACCGGTGTCGTTTTCGTACAGCGCCACCAGCACCTTCTGGCAGTAGGAGGAGAACGGATGGGCGTACAGGATCGGCGGCATGCTCGGGACTCCGGACGGTTTGCGATGCGACGAGCCGGCGCGCGTGGAATCGACGCCGGACACGCATGACACACCGCCCGGGTGGCCGTCAGCCCGGCGGGGTGAGCCTGAGCAGGCGTCCGCCGGCGCCGTCCTCCAGCAGCCACAGGGCGCCGTCCGGCCCCTGTTCGACCTCGCGGATGCGGCGGCCCATCGGGTAGCGCCGGTACTCGGCCGCCGCGGTGCCGTTGAAGCGCACCCGCACCAGCGCCTGCGAGGCGAGCCCGCCGATGAAGGCATCGCCGCGGAAGGTGGGGAACAGGTTCCCCGAGTAGATGACCATGCCGGCCGGCGCGATCACCGGCGTCCACCAGGTCTTGGGCGCTTCCAGGTCGGGTCGCGTGCCGTGGTCGGGGATCGGCGCGCCGCCGTAGTGGTTGCCGTTGGACACCAGCGGCCAGCCGTAGTTGCGCCCGCGCAGGATCAGGTTGAGCTCGTCGCCGCCTTCGGGGCCCATCTCGTGCGCCCACAGGCGGCCCTCGGCGTCGAAGGCGATGCCCAGGGGATTGCGGTGGCCCCGCGTCCAGACCTGCGCCGCCACGCCGCCCTGGTTCGCGAAGGGATTGTCGGCAGGAACGCTGCCGTCGGCGTTGAGGCGGAGGATCTTGCCGAGATTGCCGGACATGTCCTGGGCCGGATCGAACTTCTGGCGGTCGCCGGAGGTGATCCAGAGCTTGCCGCCGGCGTCGAAGGCGAGGCGGTGGCTGAAGTGTCCCTGGCCGCCCACCTTGGGCACCTGCTCCCAGATCCGCTCGACCATGTCGAGGTGGCCGCCGCCGGCGCTGTCGGGCGTCAGCCGCGCGCGGACCACCACCGCACCGTACAGCGATCCGCTGCGCTCGACGTGGCTCAGGTAGATGCGCCGGTTGCTGGCGTACTGCGGATGCAGGATCACGTCGCCCAGGCCGCCCTGGCCGCCATAGGCGACGGCCGGCACGCCGCTGACCGTGCCGACCCGGCCGGTCGCCGGATCGACGATGCGCAGCGACCCGGCCTTCTGCGTCACCAGCAGGCGCCCGTCGGGCAGGAAGGTCATCGCCCAGGGCTCGTCCAGGGTGGCCACCGGCGTGCTGCGGAAAGGCGGATCGGGTTCGACGATGCGCCGTCGCGGGCCGTTGCCGCCGGTCGCGCGCTCGGCAGCCGCAGGTGCGACAGCGGCGGGTGCGGGCACCTGTGGCGCGGCGCGTTCCGGGGAACGCCTGGACACCACCACTGGAGACGCAAGCTGCTGCCGCGCCCGCGTCTCGGCGGCGGTCCGCTCTTCCCGCTGCGAGGACGTCTCGACGACGACCTCGTCGCAGCCCGCGAGGGCCAGCGCGAGGAAAAGGCAGGCGGACCAGGTCAGGCGCATGCGCATGCTCCCTGCAGGACGGGTGCGCACGGTCTCCGGTGCGCCACGCGCTTCCAGTAGCGCGCGTGGCGTTAGCTCGCCGTGATCGGCCAAGGCGGCCGAAGGCCGCAGGCGGCGCTCAGCGGTCGATCCCGAGCTCGCGGTAGAACGCCAGCACCACCGGATCGGCGCGCACGTCGCGCATCGAGATCGGCCGCGCCAGGGTGATGCCTTCCAGGGTCCGCGCGCGCGACAGCGCCACGTAGGTCTGGCCCTCGGCGAAGGCGCCGCCGTCGCCGAGGTTGAGGGTCATCGCGTCCAGGCTCAGGCCCTGCGACTTGTGGATGGTCATCGCCCAGCCCAGCGCCAGCGGGAACTGCTCGAAGCTGCCCACCACCTCGGCTTCGACCCGCCGGGTCTGGTAATCGTAGACGTACTTGTACTTGTGCCAGGTCTCGCGGCCCACCAGCAGCACGTTGTCGGTCTCGTCCTTGCGCACGCGCACGTGGTCGTCTTCCAGCCCCACCACGGTGGCCAGGTCGCCGTTGATCCAGTCGGGCTTGCGGTTCTTGAGGAAGATCACCTTGGCGCCAAGCTTCAGCTCCAGGCGGTCGGGCACCGGCAGCTTCCACTTGTTGGCGGCCACCGTGCCGCCCACGCGCGCTTCGTACAGCCGGGTGTCGCCCGGCAGCTGGTCGAGCTCGCGCATGTTGATGCTGCGCGCGCTCTGGTTGGTCGGGACCAGGTAGGTGCCGGCCGGCGCATCCGCCGCGCGGTCGCGGTAGCAGGTGCGGTTGAACAGCGCGACCGCCTCGCGGCAGTCCTCGCCCAGGCGGATGCGGTTGAGCGCCTCGATGAAGTCTTCGTCGGCCTGGCGCCGCACCTTGGCCAGTACCACCGGCACGATCGGCTGCTCGCGGAAGATGTCGGCCGAGAAGAAATAGCGCGTGCGGTAGCGATGCGAGAAGTACACGACCTCCTCGGGCGTGCCCACCACCGGCGGCAGCTGCAGCAGGTCGCCGACGAAGATCACCGGCACGCCGCCGAAAGGGCGCTCGTCGTCGCGGGCGCTGCGCAGGATGTTGCTCATGGTGTCGACCATGTTCGGCAGCACCATCGACACCTCGTCCACGATCAGGCACTTCACGTTTTCCAGCACCAGCCGCACCTTGCTGCTGAGCGGATGCTTCTCCTCCGGGTCGATCAGCCGCGGCGGAAGGCCGAAGAAGGAGTGGATCGTGTCGCCCTGGACCGCCGCGGCCGCGACCGCAGTCGGCGCCACCACCGCGCAGGAATCGAGCCGGCTGCGCAGCCAGTGGATCAGCGTCGACTTGCCGGTGCCGGCCTTGCCGGTCACGAACAGGGCCGGGCAGCCGGACTGGATCGCCTCGAGGATGAACTCGTACTCGGGCAGCACCTCCACGCCGGCCAGTTGGTCGGGCGTGGAGGTATAGCGCCTGGCCTGGCGCTGGCCCTGCTCGGGCACGATCCGGTCCTCGACGCGGGACAGGTCGCGCGCCAGCCATTTCAGGGTGTCGCGAATGCTCATGGAGAGATGATGCGCCGCACCGGCAGGACCCGCCAGCGACGCGGCCGGGATGCGCGTGAATGCGCCCGCGGCCTGTTCACACGTATCCGTCGCGAAACGTGTAGCGTTCAGGTCAGGGGACGCAGGGATGGGCGTCGCACCGGGACCTCAGCGCAGCTGGAGCTGCCATGCCGTTCTCGCTGTTCGAATGCAGGGATGGAACCTTCGTCGTCGTCCCCCGCGGACTCGCGCCGCCGCTGGCTGCCTACCAGGCGCATGGCGAATCGATCCACCTCAGCGACCTGTGCCGCCACCTCTACGACTCCAGCGTGTGGGACGACGTCTCGCGCGAGGTCGAGCGCCAGCTCTATGCCGTCGTGCATCCGGACGTGGCGTTCCGCCTGTTCGACCTGCCGGCGGGCGCGGCAGGCACGAGACCGGGCGATACGGCGCAGGAGATCGTCGAAGGCCAGGGCGCCGCGCCATCCGGCAGCACGCGCGGACGCAGGGCCGAACCGCACCGCATGGGCCGCGCGACGTCGCCGAGGACCGAGGCGGGCCAGCGCCGCCACCTGCGCGCCGTCCGCCCGGCGCCCACGGGGTCGCAGTAGCGGACGGACATTGTCCCTGGTGCCGGAAGTGGGACTCGAACCCACACGCTTTTAAGGGCGGCGGATTTTGAGTCCGCTGCGTCTACCGATTCCGCCATTCCGGCGCGGGCGCGCAGTATAGCGGGCCGGCCGGTCAGAACGGCAGGCCGCCGTGGCGGGCCATGCCGGCGGCGCAGACCAGGATCACGGCGATCAGCGCGAATTCCAGGCGCACGATCGTGCGCAACCTGCCGACCTGGGCAGGATCCGGCGACCAGGCCGCGTTGGCGCGCAGCTGCCGGCGCCACTGCAGGAAGGCGAGGGTGGGCCAGAGCGACAGCGCGGCGGTCAGCACGAAGGCGCCGACCTTGGCGTGGAACCAGGGATTGTGCAGGTAGAAATCGCTGCCCTTGACCCCGTGGAACAGGCGCGCGCCGCCGGCGAACAGCAGCAGCACCGCGGTCAGGCCATAGCCCCGGTCCAGGCCCGCCAGGCGCCGCATCGCGGCCGCGTCGATCGGGCGCGACAGCAGCCCGGACTGGAGCGCGAGCATCGCGACCAGACCGAAGGCGAGCAGGTGGTGGAGGCTGGCGAGCAGGAAGTCGGTCAGCATGGACGTGCCTCGGCGGGGGAGGGCCGAAGCCTAGCGCAACCGGCTCAGGCGGCGCGATCGATCACCAGGGTCGCCGGCACGCGCCGGTACCATTCGCCATCCTCGGGTTCGAAGCGGCAGCAGTGGTCCATGCGGCCTTCGTAGATGTGCACCGATACCGCCACTGCGTCCTCGCTGGCGTTGCGGATCGTGTGGTACTCGTGCGGCGGGATCAGGCTGCCGGCACTGCCGGGGCCAGCCCGCATGCCGCCGGCGGCGCGGAAGCGGCAGCGCTCGCCGTCGCTCTCCAGCAGTTCGTACTGGGTGATCTCCAGTTCGCCGTGCCACACGCCCTCCACGCACCACAGGCCGCAGTGGTCGTGCACCGGCGTGCCCTGGCCGGGGCCCCAGGTCATCGCGATCACGCTGTAGCCCAGGTCCGGACTGCGGTAGATCTCGCGCCGGGCGTAATGGTCCTCGAGCCGGTCGTGCACGCAGGCCGGCAGGCGCACGGACGGATCGCGGATCAGCTCGCACAGCACGCCGCGCAACGATGCGGTGACCGCGTGGCCGTCGCCGCTGCGGACCGCCGCGTCGACGGCGGCGATGAAGCGCTCGCGCCCTTCGAAGGGCAGGCCGGTCTCGGCGTCAGGGCTCATGGACCCATTCTAGACCGTACCGCTTGAAACAATCCAAGCCGGTCCGGCCGCGCGGGGTTCAGAGCGCGTCGAGGAAGCCGCGGATCGCCGGGCCGAAGCGGTCGAAGTCCACCAGGAAGGCGTCGTGGCCCTGCGGCGATTCCAGCCCGAGGAACTGTGCGTCGGCGCCGCCCAGGGCCAGGCCCTCGGCGATCTCCTCCTGCTGCTCGACCGGGAACAGGATGTCGGTGCGCGCGCCGATCGCCAGCGCCCGCTCCACCCGCAGGCCCGCCAGCGCGGCGAGGACATCGCCACCGTTGCCCTCCGACAGGTCGAACCAGTCCATCGAACGGCTCAGGTATAGATAGCTGTTGGGGTCGTAGCGGCGCACGAAGCGCCGCGCGTGGCCTTCCAGGTAGCTCTCGACCTGGAACTCGAGGCCGAAGGGATCCTCGTCGAGCTGGTCGGAGTCCAGGCGCACGCGGCCGAAGCGGCCGTCCCATTCCAGCGCCGAACGATAGGTGATCACGCCGAGCTTGCGCGCGATGCGCATGCCCGACTCGGGATACGTGGCCTCGTCGTATCCGCCGTTGTTCCAGTTGGGATCCAGCCGGATCGCTTCCCGCTGCAGCGAGCGCACGGCGATCGAGAACGGCAGGGCGCGGGCGCTGCCCGAGACGTTGACATGGCTGCGGGCAAGCCCCGGATGGCGCTGCAGCAGGGCCAGCGCGGTCATGCCGCCCATCGAATTGCCGATCACGCAGGCCAGGCGTTCGATGCCCAGCGCCCGCACCACGTGCGCGGCGGCGTCGGCGATGTCCTCGATCGAGACGTCGGGGAAGTCGAGCCGGTAGGCGCAGCCGGTTGCCGCATTGAGCGAGGCCGGACCGGTCGAACCCTTGCAGCTGCCCAGCGAGTTCACGCAGACCACGAACCAGCGGCCGGTGTCGATCGCCTTGCCGGGCCCGAGCATGGCCTCCCACCAGCCGGGCGTCGGGTCGGCCGCGCAGGACGCGGCATGCGCGTCCGGCGAGAGGCCGGTGACGATCAGGATGGCGTTGCTGCGCGCCGCGTCGAGTTCGCCCCAGGTCTCGTAGGCGACGCGCGCGCCGTGCAGCGTGCCGCCGCGCTTCATGGCGAACGGCGAGGGCAGGTCGATCCAGCGGGTGGCGGGCGGGATGAATTCGGTCATCGCGCGATTCTAGCGGCATCGACCGGGCCGCCAGGCGGCATCCCGGCAAGGCTCGCCCTGGTGCGCGCCGCGCCTGCTCGCGGCACGCGGCGTCCTTGCCTCAGGGCGCCTGCGCGCCGATCACCAGGTCCACCGGCCCGTCCGCGGGCAGCGCAAGCCGCACCGGCGCCGATTCGAGGTCGCCTTCGGAGCGGTTGGCGCTGCCGGTGGCGGAAATGCGCGCCAGCACCTCGACCTCGCGCAGACTCGACAGCTTCGCCGTCGGCATCGGGCTGTCGCCGTCGTCGAGCACCACCTCCAGCGGCAGCGACTGCAGCGCATGGCGTTCGACCGCCACCGGCATCGGCGGCCCGCCCGCCGCGCGCGCGATCACGAACACGGTGGCATCGCCGCGCAGGCGCACGCGCGCGGCGAATTCCGGGTCCAGCGAGACGCGCACGCGCAGCCCGGCGCCCGGCGCGGCGCCATCGTCGGCCGACACGGACGCGACCTCGGCAGGCGCCAGCGGCGGCATGCCCGCGGCCTCGCGGGCCTGGTCGATCTGGGTGCGCAACGCGGCGGCGGTGTCCGCATCGAGCGCCGGCAGCAGCGTCTCCCAGGTTTCCACGGCCGCGCGGTCATCGCCGCGCTGGCGCTGGACCACGCCGATGAACCACAGGGCGCGCTGGTTGCCCGGGTCGAGCGCGAGCGCCCGCCGCAGCTGCGCCAGCGCCTCGTCGTCGAACTGGTTGCCCGGCGCGGCCTGCGCGCGTGCCTGCGCGGTCTCGATGAGAAGTTCCGGATCGTCGGGAATCTGCTCCAGCGCCCGCATGAAGGCATCGCGGGACTTGGCCCGCTCGCCCTGCGCCGCGTAGGCGCGCGCCAGCAGGCGCCAGCCCTCGGGTTGGGCCGGATCGCGCCGCAGCGCGGCCTCCAGCTCGGCGATGGCTTCCTCCATCGTCGGCGCATCCGCCTGCGCGCTCGCCGCCGCCAGGGCGGGATCGAGCGCGGCAGGGGTGCCGACGATGCGGTACAGCGCGAAGGCCAGCACCGGCACCACCAGCACGACGGCCGCGAACAGCTTCGGCGTCGCGCGGCGCAGCGGCGCGGCGACCACGGCGGCGGTGGCCAGCGCGGCCACGGCCAGCACGACGTACAGTATCGGCACGCTCACCACTCCTGTTCCTCGTCCGCCGGCAGCGGCCGGCTGCTGCGCGCCCGCACGATGCGCGCCACGACCACCACGCCGACCAGCAGCACAAGCCCCGGCGCCAGCCACAGCAGCGCGGTATGCCCGCCGAAGCGCGGGCGGTACAGCACGAACTCGCCATAGCGCTCGACCAGGAAGCTGCGGATCTCCTCGTCGCTGCGGCCGCTGCGCATCAGGTCGAAGACCTCGCGGCGCAGGTCGTGCGCGATCTGGGCATTGGAATCGGCCAGCGACTGGTTCTGGCACATCACGCAGCGCAGTTCCGCCACCAGCCCGTTGAAGCGCCGCGCCTCGTCGGCATCGCGGAATTCCAGCGGCGTGGCATCGCGCACCGCCTGCGCCGCGACGCCCGCCGGCACCAGCAGCAGGGCGGCGAGGAGCAGGGCGCCGCCGCAACGCAGCCAGGCGCTCATCGTGGCACCCCCAGTTCGTCGAGCAGCGGCACCAGGCTGTCGGCGATCACCCCGTCGTCAACCGGCCCGACGTGCTTCCAGCGCACGATGCCCTGGGCATCGACCAGGAACGTCTCGGGCGCGCCGTAGATGCCCCAGTCGATCGCCTTGCGGCCCTCGTAGTCCACCAGCACCAGCCAGTAGGGGTTGCCGAACTGCTCGAGCCAGCGCATCGCGTCGGCGTGCTCGTCCTTCCAGTTGTAGCCGACCACGCGCACGCGCTTGGTCTCGGCGAAGCGCGTGATCACCGGATGCTCGACCCGGCAGCCCGGGCACCAGCTGCCCCAGACGTTGAGCAGGTAGGGCTGGCCGCGCAGTTCTTCCGACGAGAACAGGCGACCGGGCTGGTGCAGCACCGGAAGCTCGAAGGCGGGTGCCGGCTTGCCGATCAGCGGCGAGGGCAGGGCCTCGCGGTCGGCGCGGTCGGAGACCAGCACGCCGTACAGCAGCAGGCCGACCAGGCCGACGAAGACCACGCCGATGACCACGGCGGGCACGGCACGGGAACGCGCCATCAGTGTTCTCCTCCGCGCGCGGGCACCGCGCCCGCCGCGCCATCGCGATCGTCGCCGCGCACCGCCGATGCGGCATCGCGCTCGCGACCGACCCGGCGGAAGCGCCGGTCGAGCGCGGTGACGAAACCGCCCAGCGCCATCAGGAACGCGCCTGCCCAGATCCATCGCACCAGCGGCTTGATCTGCACCCGTACCGCCCAGGCGCCGTTGCCCAGCGGTTCGCCCAGCGCCGCGAACACGTCGGCCATGATCCCGGCGTGGATGCCGGCATCGGTCATCACCTGGCCGCCCGAGGCATAGGCGCGCTTTTCCGGATGCAGCAGCGCCAGCGGCCGCTCGTCGCGGAAGACCTGGACCGTGCCGCGGTCGGCCATGTAGTTCGGGCCGGGCACGCGTTCCACCCCGTCGAAACGGAAGGCGTAGCGGCCGATCTCCACCGTCTGCCCGGGGGACAGCGCCACCTCGCGCTGCACCAGCTGCGCCTCGACCAGCAGCGCGCCGGCCACGAACACGGCGATGCCGGCGTGCCCGAGCACCATGCCCAGCATTTCAGGCGTGAACGTGCGCCCGGCCGCGCGCACCCGGCTCCAGACGAAGCGCAGCGTGCCCAGCGCCACCCAGGCCGCGGCGAACACGCCCGCGGCGGTCTTCAGCGGGCCCTGCGGCGCGATGAACCACCCGGCCACGCCCGCCGCCAGCGCGAGGCCCAGCCAGGGCAGCAGCATCGCCACCGGCCTGGACGCCTGCTCCTGCTGCCAGCGCGTCAGCGGGCCGAACGGGACCAGCAGCACCAGCGGCGCCATCAGCACCAGGAACAGCGTGCCGAAGTAGGGCGGCCCCACCGACACCTTGCCCAGGTCCAGCGCATCGGCCAGCAGCGGGTAGAGCGTGCCCAGCAGCACCATCGCGCAGGCGGCGGTGAGCAGGAGGTTGTTGACCAGCAGCAGGGTCTCGCGCGATGACGCGGCGAACGGCCGGCCGTCGGGCAGGCGCGGCGCGCGCAGCACGTACAGCAGCAGCGCGCCGCCGATCACCGCCGCCAGGAAGGCGAGGATGAACAGCCCGCGCGACGGATCGGCCGCGAACGAGTGCACGCTGGTCAGCACGCCCGAGCGCACCAGGAACGCGCCCAGCAGCGACAGCGAGAACGTGGCGATCGCCAGCAGCAGGGTCCAGCCGCCGAAGCTGCCGCGCTTCTCGGTGACCGCCTGGGAATGGATCAGTGCCGCTCCGGCCAGCCAGGGCATGAAGCTGGCGTTCTCCACCGGGTCCCAGAACCACCAGCCGCCCCAGCCCAGTTCGTAGTAGGCCCACCACGAGCCCAGCGCGATGCCGATGGTGAGAAAGCCCCAGGCCACGTTGGTCCACGGCCGGGTCCAGCGCTGCCAGCGCGCATCCACCTTGCCCTCGAGCAGGGCGGCGATGGCGAAGGCGAACGGCACCACGAAGCCGATGTAGCCGATGTAGAGCATCGGGGGATGGATGATCATCCCCGGGTCCTGCAGCAGCGGGTTGAGGTCGTGGCCCTCGGCCGCCGCCGGCAGCAGGCGCTCGAACGGGTTGGAGGTGAACACCATGAACGACAGGAAGCCGATCGCGACCAGTCCGATCACGCCCAGCACCCGCGCCGCCACCACCTCGGGCAGCGCCCGCGACCACAGCGCCACCGCCGCGTTCCACACGCCCAGCATCAGCACCCACAGCAGCAACGAGCCCTCGTGCGAACCCCAGACCGCGGTGTAGCGGTACACCATCGGCAGCAGCGAATTGGAGTTGTTGGCCACGTACAGGACCGAGAAGTCCTGGCGCACGAACGCTGCCGTCAGCACCGCGTACGCGAACCCGAGCAGCAGCAGCTGCGCGTACGCCGCGGGTCGCCCCACCGCCATCCAGGCCGGCCGCCCGCCGGCGGCGCCCACCAGCGGGAATACTGCCTGCAGCAGCGCCGCAAGCAGGGCGAGGAGGAGGGCGATCTGGCCGAGTTCGGGAAGCACTTAGTCGGATACCTTGCTGGGGGCGGCGCGGAACGGCGGCGCGGCGGGAGCGGTGACGCGCGGCGGACGCGGGGTCACGGCGCCGGCTTCGCCGGAGCGACGTCGACGTCGTGCTTGCTGTGCGCCAGGCCCATCTTGTCGGCGACTTCCTTGGGCACGTAGGTCTCGTCGTGCTTGGCCAGCACGTCCTCGGCCACGAAGCGGCCGTCCTGCATGCGCCCGGTGGCCACCACCGCCTGGCCCTCGCGGAACAGGTCGGGCAGGATCCTGTCGTAGACCACGTCCAGCTGCGCGTCGCCGTCGGTGACGCGGAAGTGGCTCTGCAACGAGCCTTCCTCGCGGCGGAACGAACCGTCCTCGACCATGCCGCCGAGGCGGAAGCGCGCCTGGCCCGAGGCCACCGCCTCGCCGGCGGTGCCCGACAGCACCTCATGGGGCGTGTACAGGTAGGCGATGTTGCGCTGGAGGGCAAGCGCGATCAGGACCGCGGCGAGGCTGGCGGCGGCCAGCAGCGCGACCACGAACCAGATGCGGCGGCGGCGGACGGGGTTCATCGTTTGAGCTCCTGCGCATCGGGCTGCGCGCGGGCGGCGTCGCGGCGCGCCAGCAGGCGGACGGCGCGCAACACCTGGGCGATGCGGATGCGCGGGGCCACGAAGTCCCACAGCAGCACCGCGATAAACACGGCATAGGCCGCAATGACGTAACCGGCGTAGCTCATCGCGCCGCTCCCGCCACGCGCCGCACCCAGTCCTTGCCGGCCTCGCGCTGCAGGTTGTCGGCGCGGGCGCGCGCCAGCAGCGAGCCGATCGCCCAGAGCTTGGTGCCGACCACCATCCACAGCAGCGGCGGCAGCATGCTGGCGTCCATCGAGGACTCGCCGAACACTCGGATGGTCTGGCCCTGGTGCAGCGAGTTCCACCACACCACCGAGTAGCGGATGATCGGCAGCATCACCACGCCGACGATGGCCAGCAGCGAGGCGGCGCGCGCGGCGGCGCGGCGGTCCTCGATCGCCGCGTACAGGCCGATCACGCCGAAATACAGGAACAGCAGCACCAGCTGCGAGGTCAGGCGCGGATCCCAGTCCCACCAGGTGCCCCACATCGGCTTGCCCCAGATGCTGCCGGTGGCCAGGGTGATGGCGGTGAAGCCGGCGCCGATCGGCGCGCAGGCCATGGCCAGGATCTCGCACAGCTTGATCCGCCAGACCAGGGCGATGGCGCCGTACACGGCCATCAGCGCGAACATCGCCATGCTCATCCACGCGGCGGGCACGTGGATGTAGAGGATGCGGAAGCTGTCGCCCTGCTGGTAGTCGGCCGGCACCACGAACAGCCCCAGGTACATGCCCACGGCCATGGTCGCCAGGCCCAGGCCGAAACCCCAGGGGGCCCAGCGCGCGGCGAAGCGGTCGAAGTAGGGGGGCGACCCGAGCTGGTGGAACCAGCGCACCACCGGGTTCATCTTGGACATCGGGCTGTTTGCTCGCTAGGGGGGAACCGCCGCAGGCGGCAGGAGGCCGGGCTGGCCGCCGGCATCCTTGGCTAAGTGCCTATTTTTTCAGACTCGACCGGTGGGGCCAAGCCTTGGGGGTGGACAGGATGCCCCAGCGCCGCGCGTCGTGCCCGCGCGGCGCCTCGCGCCGGCCCGGCGCCTCACTGGGACGCGATCCGGATCGCGGTGGCGGCCGCGACGGGCGCCAGCACCAGCGCCAGCAGCAGCCCGGCGGCGAGCAGCAGCAGGCCGCCGGACGGGTCGTGCCCCTGCGCGGCCTGGGCCACGCTGCCGGCCCCGAACACCAGCACCGGCACGTACAGCGGCAGCGCCAGCAGGGCCAGCAGCACGCCGGCCCGGCGCATGCCGACGGTCAGCGCCGAGACCACGGCGCCGAGCAGGCTCAGCAGCGGGGTTCCCAGCCCCAGCGCCAGCAGCAGCACCGGCCACAGCGAGCGCGGCAGGTACAGCAGCTCGGCCAGCACGGGCACCGCCACCAGCAGCGGCGCGGCGGTGGTCAACCAGTGCATCAGGGTGCGCACCAGCACCAGCCAGGCCAGCGGCACCGGGGCCAGTCGCCACTGCTCCAGCGAGCCGTCCTCGGCATCGCCCCGGAACAGGGTGTCCAGCGCCAGCAGGCCCGACAGCAGCACCGCCACCCACAGCACGCCCGGCGCCGCGCGGGCGAGCAGCTCGCGCTCGCTGCCCATCGCCAACGCGAACAGCACCACCACCAGCACCGCGAACAGCGCCGGCTGCAGCGCGTCGCCCCGTCGGCGCCAGAGCAGGCGCAGGTCGCGCAGCACCAGCGCGCGCGCCGACGCGGCCAGTCCGGGCGTGGCCGGCGATGCGCTCACGCGCGCACCGCCGTGCCCAGTTCCAGCAGCCGGGTGCGCACCGGCGGTGCGGCGTAGGCGCCGTGGGTGGTGACCAGGGCGCCGCCGCCTTCGGCCAGGTGCGCGCCCACCATGCGGTTGACCAGTTCGATGCCGGGCAGGTCGAGGTTGGCGTAGGGTTCGTCCAGCAGCCACAGCGGCGCCGGCGAGAGCCACAGCCGCGCCAGCGACAGGCGCTTGCGCTGGCCGGCCGAAAGCGTGCGCGCGGCGGCATCCTCGTAGCCGGCCAGTCCCACGATCGCCAGCGCCTCTTCCAGCGACAGCGATGGGCGACGGCCGAGCAGCCCGCACAGGTAGTCCAGGTTCTCCATCGCCGTCAGGTCGGCCTTGAGGCCGGGCAGGTGGCCGAGGTAGGCCAGGCTGCCGGCGCGCGCGGCGGGCCCGGCGCTCCGGCCGCCGAGGCGGATGTCGCCGCGCTCGCCGTCGAGCAGGCCCGCCAGCAGCCGCAGCAGGGTGGTCTTGCCGGCGCCATTGCCCCCCTGCACGAGCAGGGCTTCGCCGCGCTCGACGCTGAAATCCAGCGGGCCGAACACGGGCAGGTCGTCGCGGTCGAAGCTCAGGCCGCGCACGTCGAGCAGCGGCGCGGCGGCGGAAAGGGTCTCGGGCATCAGGCGCGCTTCGGCCGAAGACCGGCCATCGCGCTCATTCTACTAGCCAGTCGACGAAGCGGTCGTCGTCGTCGAGTTCGGGCGGACGCCGCGCGTCCATGCGCAGGCGCACCGGCGCGCCCGCCGGCCACCACAGCGCCCCCAGCTGCCCGAACCTGCGCGAGAGGGCATCGTAGCCGGCCGCATCCATGTCCATCACCAGCCAGCCGGGTTCGCGCCAGCTGCGGTTGCGCGCCGAGGAAAAGGCGGGCAGGTACTGGTAACCGGTGGCATCGAGCGCCTCGCACAGCGCCTGGTCGGCGTCGCGGTTCTCTGCGGTGCTGCGCTCGATCGACGATGGATTCCAGGCGGAGACCAGCCCGAACGAGCTGGCGCGCGGATACGCCAGGTCGAGCCCCGGCGCGGGCAGGCCGATGCTGATGTCGTGCCAGTCGCCCTCGCGCTGCCAGCGGTACTCCGCGGCCAGGTAGGCGCGCAGCAGCGAGGCAAGTCGCGCGTCATCGGGGGCTGCCTGCGTCGACATCGGCGACAAGGTTTAACCGATCGGGGGCGGACCGTAAACTGCCGGGCTTCCGGTCGCCGCGTGGATGGACGTCGATGTTGCAGAGCAAGCTGCCGAAGGTCGGCACCACCATCTTTACCGTGATGTCGCAGCTGGCCCAGGAACACGGTGCGGTCAACCTCGGCCAGGGTTTCCCCGACTTCGAGGCACCCGCGCGCCTGGTCGAGGAACTCGACCGGGCGATGCGCGCCGGCCACAACCAGTACGCGCCGATGACCGGGGTGCCCGCGCTGCGCCAGGCCATCGCCGCCAAGACCGTTCGCGTGTACGGCCACCAGCCCGACGCGGACGGCGAGGTCACGGTGACCAGCGGCGCCACCGAAGCCATCTTCAACGCCATCCACGCGGTGGTGCGGGCAGGCGACGAAGTGGTGGTGCTCGACCCCTGCTACGACTGCTACGAGCCGGCGATCGACCTGGCCGGCGCCCGCGCCGTGCACGTGCCGCTGGACCCGGCGACCTTCGCCCCCGACTGGCAGCGGGTGCGCGAGGCGATCGGGCCGCGCACGCGCATGCTGATGATCAACAGCCCGCACAACCCCTCCGGCGCCATGCTGTCGGCGCAGGACATGGTCGAGCTGGCCGCGATCCTCGAGGGCACCGGCATCTTCCTGCTCTCGGACGAGGTCTACGAGCACATCGTGTTCGACGGCGCCCGCCACGAGTCCGTGCTGCGCTGGCCGGCGCTGCGCGATCGCGCCTTCGTGGTGTCGAGCTTCGGCAAGACCTACCACTGCACCGGCTGGAAGGTCGGCTACTGCATCGCCCCGCCGGCGCTGACCGCCGAGTTCCGCAAGGTCCACCAGTACAACGTGTTCTGCACCTTCGCCCCGGCCCAGCACGCCTTCGCCGCGATGCTGGAGGCCGAGCCGGAGCACTACGAGCAGCTGGGCGCCTTCTACCAGGCCAAGCGCGACCGCTTCCGCGAGCAGCTGGCGAGCACCCGACTGCGGCCGCTGCCGGTGCCCGGCGGTTACTTCCAGCTGGTGGACTATTCGGCCGTCAGCGACCTCGACGACGCCGCGTTCTGCCGATGGCTGACGGTGGAACACGGCGTGGCCGCCATCCCGCTTTCGCCGTTCTACGAGGCGCCGCCACCGGGCCAGCGCCTGGCCCGCCTGTGCTTCGCCAAGAACCCGGCGACGCTGGACGCGGCGATCGGTCGCCTGCAGCGGCTGTGACCGCACCGCGCGGACCCGCCTACCCAAGCCCGCGCGGCTTGGATAGGCTGGCCGCATGAACGACCTCCGCATCTCCCTGGTCCAGGGCGCCACCCGCTGGCACGATCCCGCCGGCAACCGCGACTACTACGGCAGGCTCATCGCGCCGCTTCGCGGCACCACCGACGTGGTGCTGCTGCCCGAGACGTTCACCAGCGGCTTCTCCAACGACGCGATCGGCAACGCCGAGACCATGGACGGCCCGACCCTCGACTGGATGCGCGAGCACGCGCAGCGGCTCGACGCGGTTGTGTGCGGCAGCGTGCAGCTGCGGGTCGGCGACGGCGTCTACAACCGGCTGCTCTGGGTCGCGCCCGACGGAGCCGTGTCGCACTACGACAAGCGCCACCTGTTCCGCTATGCCCGCGAGCACGAACGCTACGCGGCCGGACGCGAGCGGCTGACCGTGGAGTGGCGCGGCTGGCGGATCTGCCCGCTGGTCTGCTACGACCTGCGCTTCCCGGTGTATTCGCGCAACCGCTACGACGTCGAGCGCCCCGGCGCGCTGGACTACGACCTGTTGCTCTACGTCGCCAACTGGCCGTCGGCGCGGGCGTACGCCTGGAAGACCCTGCTGCGCGCACGCGCGATCGAGAACCTGTGCTACGTCGCCGGGCTCAACCGCGTCGGCACCGACGGCGCCGGCCTGCAGTATTCGGGCGACAGCGCGGTGATCGACTTCCTCGGCCATCCGTCCAGCGAATGTACCGACGCCGAGGTGGTGGCGACCACGACCCTGCTGGCCGCCGAGCTGGCCGCGCACCGCGAACGCTTCCCGGCCATGCTCGACGGCGACGCGTTCGAGCTGCGCTGACGCCCAGCCGTTGTCGAGGCGCTACGTGCGCCGCGTGCGCGGCACCACGAGGACCAACCAGATCCGCGAAGGCATGGTCGCTGCCCGTCGCGTGCAGCGCGTACTCACGGCGCGGCGCTGGTCGGGTGCGATATCGCGGTCGTGCGCGGCGCCTTGGCCAGGGCGACCACGAACCCGGCGCCAGCGTGCCCGGCTGGCCAAACGACAGCGCCAGCATCATCGGGCACCGCGCGGCCTGGCGTGGAAGTAGATGCGTTCGGCCGCCCAGCGCAGCGGCGGCGTGCCCAGCAGCAGGTCGAACGGCCAGTCCTGCTGCAGGTGGTCGTAGGCCCAGCGCAGCAGGCGCTTGCCCCGATAGCGCGGCGCGGCGCGGGCGGCGACGTGGCCCGGATCCGGGCCGCCCGCCAGCAGGTGCGCGGCAATCGCGCGACCGACCGCCTCGCCATGGCGCCAGGCCGAATGGATGCCGCCCGCCGTGACCGGCGAGACGATGCCGGCCGCGTCGCCGGTCAGGATCACGCCTGGCGCCGCCAGCGGCCGTACCGGCCCACCGCAGGGAATCAGGCCAGCGCGGGTGGCGGTGGCCCGCCGCCCGGGGTCCAGCCCGAGCCGTTCTCCGACCCGCCGGCGGAACGCGTCGATATCGGGGACCCCGGCACGGTCCTCGCGATGGCGGAACGCCAGGCCCAGCTGCACGCCGCGCGGATTCTGCGCCGCCCAGCCGACGTAGCCCGGCGCCAGCGCCCGGTCGATGAAGCAGTGCAGGCGATCCGGTTCTGCGAGCGTCGCACCGTCGAACTCGTGCTCGACGCCATAGAGGAAGTCGCGCACGCGGCCCAGGCCGGCGCGCATCGCCACGCGCGACTTGGCGCCGTCCGCGCCGACCAGCCAGCGGCAGGCCCCCAGCCCGGCCACCTGCCAAGCTTCGCCGTCGCGCCTTGCGTCGGTGAACGACTGCATCAGCCGCAGCTCGACGCCGGCGCGTTCGAGTTCGCCCGCCAGCCAGCGCATCACCGCCGGGGTGTCGGTGGCAAGGAAATAGTAGTCGCGGCGCTGCAGCGCGACGCTGCGCAGGCCCGGCGCGTACAGGCGCACGCCGTCGACGCGGCGCACGAGCGCCGGCGGGATTCCGGCCAGTGCCGTACCTTCGGCGGCCTCGCGCACGATGATGCCGGTGGTGTGCAGGCGGATGCCCGGATCGCGCTTGCGTTCGAGCACGCACACGCGCAGCCCTGCCTCGCGCGCCGCCAGCGCGCAGGCCGCGCCGGCGAAGCTCGCACCGACCACCACCACGTCCCAGCTGCATCGCATCCACGCGCCTCCATCCCGAACCGCGCACAGCGTGGCGCGGCGGGATGTGGGCGGCGGGAAGCCGCGGTGAAGCGGGAATGAAGTCGGGCGATCAGCCCGGGACGCGTTCGCCCAGCAGCTGGTTCACCGACTGCGCCAACACCACGATCTTCCCGGCCTCGTTGCGGGCCTCGGCGTGGATGTGCAGCGTGTTGCGGGTGCGCTCGACCAGCCAGGCGCGACAGGTGATGCTGGCATCGGCCGATGTCACCGGGCGCAGGTACTGGGTATCCAGGCTGGCGGTCGCGCTCGGCGGCGCCACCAGGAACGAGAACGGGCCGATGGTGTTGTCGAGCGCCGCCACGATGAAGCCCCCCTGCATGTTGCCCAGCGGATTGCGGTAGCGGGGCAGCACCGGAAAGCGCATGCGCAGCTCGCGTCCGTCCTCGTAGTCCACCAGTTCGCCCTGCATGTCCAGCAGGCAGGGCGGCGGCACCAGGGCCTGCAGCGCGGGCGGAAGCCGCTCGCGGATCAGCGCGGACAGGTCTGGCGTGGAAGCGGACATGGGGGAGACCGTGTGGTTGCGGAGCCTTCGATGGTAAGCGGAGCGGGTCGGGGCATTCCTACGCCGCGGCGCGCCACGCCCCGATGCCGCCGGCACGACGGGCGCTGCACGCTTTCCCCGTCTCCCCCCGGCAGGCGACCATGGAAGGTCCAAGCTGCGATCCGGCGCCGCGCGCGCCGTTCGGGCCGGCGGTCGCCGCCGCCCTCGTGCTCGGCGTGCTGGCCTGCGCGCGGCTGCCGGCGCTGCCGCCCGTCCCGCTACTGCTGGCTGCCGCCTGCGCCGGGCTGGCCGCGTGGTGGCGCTGGGACGACTGGCGCAGGCTGGCGGGCGCGCTGGCCTTGGGCGCGGCGCTGTTGGGCCTGCATGCGTCGTGGGGACTGCACGGCCAGCTGCCGCCGGCGCTGGAGCGTGGCGACTTCGAGGTCCAGGGCCGGGTGGTGCAGTTGCCCGAGCACGAACCGCGGCGCACGCGCTTCCTGTTCCGGGTCGACCGCGACGCCGGCCAGCCGGAGGCGCTGCGCGGCCGGCTGCTGCGCCTGGCCTGGTACGACGACCGCGACAGCGCCGCTTCGCCGCGCCTGGACCTGGTGCCGGGCAGCCGCTGGCGCCTCACCGCGCGCCTGCGCGCGCCGCGCAGCCTGCGCAATCCCGGCTGGTACGACGGGGAACGCCATGCGCTGGCGTCGCGCCTTGCGGCCACAGGCTACGTGCGCTCGGGCGAGCCCTGGCAGCGCATGCACGGCGCGGCAGGCATCGACGGCTGGCGCGACACCATCGCCACGCGCATCGACGCCGCACTGGCACGGCCGTCGTCGCGCTTCATCCGGGCGCTGGCCCTTGGCGACACGCGCAGACTCGACGATGTCGACTGGGAGGTCCTGCGCGCCACTGGATTGACCCATCTGATCGCGATCTCCGGATTCCACGTCGGCCTGGTCGCTGGCTTCTTCGCGCTTGCGGTCGCCGGCCTCTGGTGGCTGCTGCCGGGCCTGGGGCGATGGCTGCCGCGGCCGCAGGCATCGGCCTGCGGCGCGCTGCTCGGGGCGGTGGGCTATGCCGCGGTTGCCGGCTTCGCCCTGCCGACGGTGCGCACGGTCCTGATGATCGCGGTGGTGGTGCTGGCGCGGCTGTGGCGGCGGCCGATGGGCGTGGCCGGCTCGCTGGCGCTGGCAGCCATCGCCCTGCTGCTGGCCGATCCGCTGGCGGTGCTTGCCGCCGGCTTCTGGCTCAGCTTCGCCGGCGTGGCCTGGCTCGCCTGGTGCCTGCCCGGCGTCCACGCCCAGCCGCTGCTGCGCGGCTTCCTGTCCGCGCAGTGGGTGGCCACGCTGGGCCTGCTGCCGCTGACCGCGGTGCTGTTCGGCCAGGCCTCGCTGGCCGGGCCGCTGGCGAACCTGGTCGCGATCCCGTGGTGGAGCCTGGTGGTGGTGCCGCTGGCCCTGGTCGGCACCGGGCTTGAGGCGCTGGGCGCCGGCTGGGGCGGCCCGGCCTGGCGACTGGCGGCGTGGTGCTTCGACCTGTCCTGGCCGCTGTTCGAATGGCTCGCGCAGGGCCGGCTGGCCCTGTGGTGGCTGCCCGAGCCGCACTGGCTGGCGCTGCCCCTGGCCCTGCTGGGGGCGTTCTGGCTGCTGCTGCCGCGGGGCGTGCCGGGCAAGGCGCTGGCCGCGCTGCTGCTCCTGCCGCTGCTGTGGCCGGCGCGGGCGCTGCCGGCACCCGGCGCGTTCGAACTGGTGGTGATGGACGTGGGGCAGGGCACCTCGGTGCTGGTGCGTACGGCGCACCATGCGTTGCTCTACGACACCGGCCCCGCCCAGCCGGAGGGCTTCGACGCCGGCGAGCGGGTGGTGGCGCCGGCCCTGCACGCGCTGGGCGTGCGGCGCCTGGACGCGGTGGTGGTCAGCCATGGCGATGCCGACCACGCCGGTGGATTGGACGCGATCCGCCGCCGCTTTCCCACCGGCCCGGTGTTCGCCTCCGCCGACGCAGGAATCGACCGGGCCGCGCCCTGCCTGGCGGGCAGCGCCTGGCAGTTCGACGGCGTGCGTTTCGCCTTCCTGCATCCGGACCTGCACTTCCCGGCCATGCGCAACGAGTCGAGCTGCGTGCTGCGGATCGAATCGGCGCAGGGTTCGGCCCTGCTGGCCGGCGACGTCGGCGCGGTGGTCGAGCGCATGCTGGTGCACGGCCAGGCGGCCTCGCTGCGCAGCGACGTGGTGCTGCTGGCCCACCATGGCAGCGACAAGTCCTCCGACCCGGCCTTCGTGGCCGCGGCACAGGCGCGGCTGGCCATCGCGTCCAGCGGCCACGGCAACCGCTTCGGGCACCCGCATCCGCGGGTGATCGAGCGCTGGAGACGGGCCGGCGCAGCGACCGCCGACACCTCCCGCGACGGCGCGGTGCGCGTGCGCATCGGTGACGCAACGCACATCGAACGCCGGCGCAGCCGCCATCCACGGCTGTGGGACGCGGTGCGGAGGGCCGACGCGGCGCGCTGACCGGCTATCCTATCGGCCGATCTGGGGCAGGCCGTCGGGCCGGAGGACGAAGCGTGCTTGAACTGGTGAAGGCCGGCGGTTGGCCGATGCTGCCGCTGCTGCTGCTGTCGGCGGTGGGGCTGGCGATCATCGTCGAACGGTTCTGGGCGCTGCGCCGCGCCGCGGTACTGCCGCCGGGGCTGGGGCAGGAAGTCCGCACCTGGGCCGCGCGCGGCCGGCTCGACCCGGCCCACATCGATTCGCTGCGCCGCAATTCGCCGCTGGGCGAGCTGCTGGCCGCCGCGCTGGACGTGCGCCATCGTCCGCGCGAGGAGATCCGCGAGCGGGTCGAGGACGTCGGCCGCCACATCGCCCACCGCATGGAGCGTTTCCTCAATGCGCTCGGCACGATCGCCGGGGCAGGCCCGCTGCTGGGACTGTTCGGCACCGTGGTCGGCATGATCCAGATGTTCCTCGGGGTGATGGACCACGGCGTGGGCGACGTCAACCAGCTCGCCGGCGGCATCGGCAAGGCCCTGGTCTGCGCCGCGGCGGGCATGGTGGTGGCAGTGCCTGCGCTGGTCTTCCACCGCTGGTTCCGGGCCCGCATCGACGGCTACATCGTGGACATGGAGCACGAGGCCATCCAGCTGATGGACGTGATCGATCCGCGCGCCCGCGCCGCCGCCGCGGCCATGGCCGCGATCCCGACCGGCGCCGCAGCGCCCGCGGCCGAGCCGGCCCAGGGCTGACGCCGTGCGCATCCGCGACCGGCGCGCCGAGGACGTGCCCGAGATCAACCTGGTGCCGCTGATCGACGTGATCCTGGTGCTGATCATCTTCTTCGTGATCACCACCACCTTCGACGCGCGCTCGGTGCTCAAGCTCGAACTGCCGCGCGCGGCCGGCGAGGCCAACACGCAGTCCGATTCGCTGAGCCTGCTGATCAACGCCGACGGCCGCTATTTCGTCGGCGACCGCGAGGCGCTGCGCACCGACGTCGAATCGCTCAAGCGCACCATCGTGGAGGTGGCCGGCGACGACCGCGATCGCACGGTGCTGCTGCGCGCCGACGCGCGCACGCCGTGGCAGGCGGTGGTGACCGCCTACGAGGCGCTCGGCCAGCTCGGCTTCACCCGCATCGCCAACGCCACCGCGCCCGAGCAGGCGCCGGCTCCACAATGACCCGGCCTTCAAGCGAAGCGCAGGCGCCGGGCGCCTGGCCGATCTACCGCAGGCTGCTCGGCCACGCCTGGATCTACTGGCCGTTCCTGCTGGTGGCGATGGCGGCGATGATCGTCGAGGCCCTGGCCGGCGCCGCCTTCGTGTGGCTGATGGAGCCGCTGACCAACGACGGCTTCGTCGATCCCAAGCCCGAGATGGCGGTGGTGCTGCCCGCGGCGATCATCGGCCTGTTCCTGCTGCGCGGCCTGGCCACCTTCGCCACCGACTACGGCATGGCCCGGGTCGGCCGCAGCGTGGTCCGCGACCTGCGCGAACTGGTGCTGGGCAAGTACCTGCGCCTGCCCAGCACGCGGTTCGACACCGAGTCGGTGCCGGCCATGGTGAGCCGGCTCAACTTCGACACCGAGCAGGTCACCCAGGCCAGCTCCGATGCGCTCAAGGCGATCCTCACCGATGGCCTCACCATCGCCTTCCTGTTCGGCCTGATGCTCTATACCAGCGTCAAGGTGACCCTGGCGATGATCGTGATCGCGCCGCTGATCGGCGTGCTGGTCTGGTACGTGGGCGGGCGCTACCGGCGCATCAGCCGCGGCATCCAGGACGGCATGGGCGCACTGGCGGCCAGCGCCGAGCAGTCGCTGGCCGCCCAGCAGGACGTCAAGGTCCATGGCGCACAGGCCTTCGAGCGCGAGCGCTACTCGGGCTTCGCCAACCGCATCCTGCGCCTGAACATGAAGGTCGAGACCACGCGCGCGATGTCCTCGGCGCTGGTCCAGATCCTGGCCGCGCTGGCGCTGGCGGCGATCGTCTGGGTCTCGGTGCACGAGGCCCTGGAGGGCCGGCTCAACCCGGGCGAATTCGTCCAGCTGATGACCGCGATGATGGGCATCATCCCGTCGCTGCGCCGGATCACCAACGTGCAGAGCGTGATCGGCCGCGGCGTGGCCGCGGCCGAGCGCCTGTTCGGCGTACTCGACTCGGCCGAGGAGCGGGACGCCGGCAGCCTCCCGCTGGCGCGCGCCCGCGGCGAGCTGGTGTTCGACAACGTCTCGCTGCGCTACGAGCGCGACGAGGCGCGGCACGCGCTGGACGGGATCAGCTTCACCGCGAGGCCGGGCACCGTCACCGCCATCGTCGGGCGCTCGGGCAGCGGCAAGACCAGCTTGGTACGCCTGGTCCCGCGCTTCTACGAGCCCAGCGGCGGCCGCATCACCCTCGATGGCGTGCCGCTCGACCAGTACCGGCTCTCCGACCTGCGTCGCCAGATCGCCCTCGTCGGGCAGCGGGTCATGCTGTTCGACGACAGCGTCGCGGCCAACATCGCCTACGCCGCCGAAGCCTCGCCCGAGGCGCTGCGCGCGGCGGCCGAGGCGGCCAACGCCTGGGAGTTCATCGAGCGCCTGCCGCAGGGCATGGACACGCCGGTCGGCGAGAACGGGGCGATGCTGTCGGGCGGCCAGCGCCAGCGCCTGGCGATCGCGCGCGCGATCCTCCGCGACGCGCCGATCCTGATCCTGGACGAGGCCACCGCCGCACTCGACACCGAATCCGAGCGGCTGGTGCAGGAAGCGCTGAACCGGCTGATGCCCGACCGCACCACCCTGGTCATCGCCCACCGCCTGTCGACCATCGAGCACGCCGACCAGGTCCTGGTGCTCGACCAGGGCCGGCTGGTGGAGCAGGGCACGCATGCCGAACTGCTTGGCCGGGGCGGCCTGTACGCGCACCTGCACCGGATGCAGTTCCGCGAGGGCGGCGAAGCGTGAGCCGCGGCAGCGGGGTTCCGGGGTACTGGTACGGCGGCAAGGCGCCGCCGCCGCATGCGCGGCTGCTCTCGGGCGTCTATGGCGCGCTGACCGGCCTGCGCCGCGACCTGTACCGGCGTGGCCTGCTGCGTGCGCGCCATCCGGGCTGCCCGGTGGTCGTGGTCGGCAACCTGGTGGCCGGCGGCAGCGGCAAGACGCCGATGACCATCGCCCTGGTCGAGCGCCTGCGCGCGGCCGGCTGGACGCCCGGCGTGGCCAGCCGCGGCTACGGCCGCGCCGAGGCGGGCCGGCCCGCCTGGGTCGAGGCCGGGACCGATCCCGCGCTGGGCGGCGACGAACCCGTCCTGATCGCCGCGCGCACCGGCGTGCCGGTGCGGGTCGACGCCGACCGCGTCGCCGCGGCGCGCGACCTGGTGGCGCGCGGCTGCGACATCGTGGTCTGCGACGACGGCCTGCAGCACTACCGGCTGGCGCGCGACCTCGAGATCGAAGTGATCGACGGCCGCCGCCGCTACGGCAACGGCCACCTGCTGCCGGCCGGACCGCTGCGCGAGCCCCCGGGTCGCGGCGAGTCGTGCCACTTCCGCGTGCTCAACGTGGGCAGCGATCCGGACCTGTCCGCCGGCTTCGGCGAATGGCCGATGTGGCTCGAGCCGGCCGACGCGCGCCCGCTCACGGGCGGGCGGCCGCGTCCGCTGGCGGCCTATTCGGGGCAGCGGGTGCACGCGGTGGCCGGCATCGGTGATCCCGAGCGGTTCTTCTCGATGCTGCGCGGCCACGGCATCGCCGTGGTCCCGCACGCGTTCCCGGACCACCACCGCTACCAGGCCGACGACCTGCGCTTCGGCAGCGACCTGCCTGTGCTGCTGACCGAGAAGGACGCGGTCAAGTGCGCCGCCTTGGCCGGCGAGCGCTGGTACAGCGTCGGCATCGACGCGCGACTGCCCGAGGCCTTCTGGGTGGCGCTGCTCGGCCGCCTCCCGACCCGTTCTTCCCGACCCGCCCAGGCGCCATGACCCACCCCGACTTCGTCGTCGCCATCCCGGCCCGCTACGCGGCCACGCGCCTGCCCGGCAAGCCGCTGCGCCTGCTCGGCGGGGAGCCCCTGGTGTTGCACGTCGCGCGGCGCGCCCTCGCCGCCGGCGCGCGCGAGGTCTGGGTGGCCGCCGACGATCCGCGCATCGCGGACGCGCTCGAGGGCTGCGGCGTGCGCGTGGCGATGACCCGCGCCGACCACCAGTCGGGCACCGACCGCCTGGCCGAATGCGCCGACATCGCCGGCTGGGCCGACGACACCCTCGTGGTCAACCTGCAGGGCGACGAACCCTTCGCGCCCGCCGCCGGCATCCGCCGGGTGGCGGAACTCGCCGCGGACGGACACGCCGCGATGGCGACGCTGGCCGAACCGGTCGACGCGCCCGCGGTCCTGTTCGATCCCAACACGGTCAAGGTGGTGGTCGCCGATACCGGCCATGCGCTGTATTTCAGCCGCGCGCCGATCCCCTGGCACCGCGACGCCTTCGCGCGCGAGGGCACGGTGGCCGTGTCGGGCGAATGGCTGCGCCACATCGGCATCTACGCCTACCGCGCGGGCTTCCTGCGCCGTTTCTCGCGGATGCCGCCGGGGCGGCTGGAGCAGATCGAATCGCTGGAACAGCTGCGGGTGCTGGAGGCGGGCTGGCCGATCGCCGTCGGCCTTGCGCCAGAAGCGTTTCCGCAGGGCGTGGACACGCCCGAGGACCTGGCGCGCGCCGAGGCGATCCTGGAGGCGGCGCGTGGCTGAACCGCTGCGGCTGCTGGTGGTGTGCCTGGGCAACATCTGCCGCTCGCCGCTGGCCGAAGGCGTGCTGCGCCAGCGCCTGCACGACGCCGGCCTGGACCACCGCGTCGAACTCGACTCCGCCGGCACGGGCAACTGGCACGTCGGCGAACCGCCGGATCCGCGCACCGTCGCCAATGCTGCGCGCCACGGCGTCGACCTGACCCTGCTGCGCGCGCGCCAGCTGCACGCCTCCGACTACCGCCGCTTCGACTGGCTGCTGTGCGCGGACCGCAGCAACCTGTCGGACGTGCGCGCCCGCGCGCCGGCCGGCGCCACCGCGCGCAGCGCGCTGCTGCTGGAATGGGCGGGGATGGGGCAGGGCGCCGAGATTCCCGACCCCTATACCGGCGGGCCGGAGGCCTTCGAACGCGTCTGGACCCTGGTCGACCGCGCCGCGCGCGCCGTGGTCGCGCGACTGGCGGACCGCACTGCGCCGATTGACGCATAATCGTCGGCGATGGACGCGACCACCGCCCCCGAGTTCCCGCCCGGCATCGAATGGCTGAACCTGCTGGCGCCGCTGCGCATGGCGCAGCTGCGCGGCAAGGTCTGCGCGCTGGCGTTCGTGAACGCCGGTTCGGCCTGGTGCCAGCAGCGCCTGGCCGACCTGGCGCGCCTGCGCGCGCGCCATGGCGACCGGCTGAACGTGGTCGCCGTGCACGTGCCGCGCTTCGACGGCGAGCGCGACGCGCGGCGCATCGGAAAGCGCCTGAACCGTCCGCGCTACGACTTCCCGCTCGGCCACGATCCGGACTGGACCCTGTGGCAGCACTACGGCATCGAGGCCTGGCCGACGGTGGTGTTGATCGATGGCGAGGGGCGCATCCGCCAGCGCGTGGTCGGCGACGGGCCGATCCGCGAACTCGACGCCCTGGTCGGCGCACTGGCCGGCGAGCTGGTGCCGACCCTGCCCAGCGCCGATCCGATCGAAATGCGCCGCGGCGGCGAGCCGCCGCTGCCGCTGCGCTTCCCGACCGGCCTGGTGGTCTCGGGCAACTATCTGTACGTGGCCGACTGCGAGCACCACCGCATCCTCGAGTGCGACCAGTCCGGGCGCGTGCTGCGCCAGTTCGGCAGCGGCGACCCGGGTTTCATCGACGGGCCGATGGAACTGGCGGCGTTCAACCGCCCGCACGGCATGTGCCTGTGGCGCGACGTGCTTTATGTCGCCGACAGCGGCAACCATGCGGTCCGCCGCGTCGAACTGCGCGGCGGCGACGTGGACACGCTCTGCGGCGCCGGACGCTCCGGCACGCCGCGCGAGGGCGCGATCTCCGATCCGCGCGCGGTCCCGCTGGACCAGCCGCGTGCCGTCGCGATCAGCGGCAGCGCGCTGTTCATCGCCACCACCGGCGACAACCGGATCTGGAAGTACGACCTGGGTGCGCCTGCCATCGAACTGGTGGCCGGCTCCGGACGCCTGGCGGTGACCGATGGCGGCAGCGTGGGCGCCGCCTTCGCCGAACCCGTCGCGCTGGCCGCGGTGCAGCAGGTGCTGTACGTCTGCGATGCGGCCGGCTCGGCCATCCGCAGCGTCAACGTGCGCAGCGGCACGGTCTCGACCCTGGTCGGCCAGGACCAGTGGCAGTTCGGCCATGCCGACGGCGTACGCACCGAAGCGCGGCTGCAGCAGCCGCTGGCGATCGCGCTCGACCCCGATTCCCCGCTGCTGTGGATCGCCGACGGCGGCAACGACGCGCTGCGCTGCCTGCGCCTGGGCGGCGGCGAGCTGTCGACCATCGAACTCCCGCAGCGCCTGCACGGCTCGGCCGGCCTGGCGGTCGGCGGCGGCGCGGTCTGGATCGCCGACACCGACGCCCACGCGGTGCTCCGCTTCGATCCCCGCACCGGCGCGCTGCGCCACGTGCCCATCGGCGAATGACCGGCGACCGATCCGTTCCCGGCACCGGCAGTCCGCCCGACGACGCGCCCTTCGACGGCAAGGCCTTCGCCCGCGGCCTGAGCACCGCGCCGGGCGTGTACCGCATGATCGCCGCCGACGGCAGCGTGCTGTACGTGGGCAAGGCCGGCGCGCTGCGCAAGCGCGTGGCCAGCTACTTCGCCAACACGCCCAAGGCCTCGCGCACGCTTGCCATGCTGTCCCAGGTGGCGCGCATGGAGGTCACGGTCACCCGCACCGAAGGCGAGGCGCTGCTGCTGGAGAACCAGCTGATCAAGTCGCTGCGGCCGCGCTACAACGTGCTGCTGCGCGACGACAAGAGCTATCCCTACGTCCTGGTCACCCAGGAACCGTGGCCGCGACTCGCGCTGCACCGCGGCCCGCGCAGCGTGCCCGGCCGCTACTTCGGCCCGTACCCCGGCGTCACCGCGGTGCGCGAAACGCTGAACATGATGCACAAGCTGTTCAAGCTGCGCAGCTGCGAGGACAGCGTGTTCCGCAACCGCTCGCGGCCGTGCCTGCAGCACCAGATCGGCCGCTGCACCGCGCCTTGCGTGGGCCTGGTTCCGGCGCGCGAGTACGCCGATGCGGTGCGTCGCGCGACGCTGTTCCTGGAAGGCCGGAGCGACGAACTCACCCGCGAACTGGGCGAGGCGATGGAGGCGGCCAGCGCCCGCCTCGACTTCGAGGAAGCCGCCCGCCTGCGCGATCTGGTTGCCAGCGTGCGTACCCTGCAGGCGCGCCAGTACGTGGATGGTCGCGCCGCCGAACTCGACGTGCTCGCGGTGGCGATGCAGGGCAGCCAGGCCTGCGTGCTGCTGCTGGCCTTCCGCGACGGCCGCAACCTTGGCACGCGCGCGTTCTTTCCCAAGACCAACGGCAGCGACAACCCGGCCGAGGTGCTGGCCGCGTTCGTCTCGCAGTACTACGGCGAGCAGCCGGCGCCGCGCGAGATCGTGCTCGACCGGGCGATCGAGGACATCGAACTGCTGGAAGAAGCCTTCACCGCCGCCACCGGCCGCAAGGTGCAGATCCGCCACAGCGTGCGCGGCGAGCGCGCCGGCTACCTCGACCTGGCGCGGCGCAACGCCGAGATGTCGCTGGCCACCGAGATCGGCAGCCGCGCCGCGCAACGGGCGCGGCTCGATTCGCTGTGCGAACTTCTGGGCCTGGTGCGTGCGCCGTCGCGCATCGAGTGCTTCGACATCAGTCACACCATGGGCGAGGCCACCGTGGCCTCGTGCGTGGTGTTCGACGCCGAGGGGCCGGTGCGCGGCCAGTACCGGCGCTACAACATCGCCGGTATCGAACCGGGCGACGACTACGCGGCCATGCAGCAGGCCCTGACCCGGCGCTTCCGCCGCGCCGCCGAAGCGCGCGACGCGTCGTCCCTGCCGACGACCGCCGGTGCGGCGGCAGGCGGCGACGGCGCCGACACGACGCAGCCGGACACCGGGGCAGCGGCCGCGCGCGAAGCCGGACCGTCCGGCGTCCTGCCGGACCTGCTGCTGATCGACGGCGGGGCAGGGCAGGTGGCGCAGGCGCGCGCGGTGCTGGATGCGTTCGGCATCCCCGCCGCCGGTGGCCCGGGCGAGTCCGGCGTGATCGTGGTCGGCGTAGCCAAGGGCGAGGAGCGCCGCGCCGGACACGAGCGCCTGCTGCTGCCCGACGGGCGCGAACTGCGTCCCGGCACCGACTCGCCCGGCCTGCAGCTGATCCAGCAGGTGCGCGACGAGGCCCACCGCTTCGCCATCACCGGCCACCGCGGCCGTCGCCAGAAGGCGCGCAGCGTCAGCCGGCTCGAGGACATTCCCGGCATCGGTCCGCGCCGCCGCGCCAGCCTGCTCAAGCATTTCGGCGGCCTGGCCGGGCTCAAGGCCGCGGGCATCGAGGAGATCGCCCGGGTCGAAGGCGTCAATGCGGCGCTGGCGGGCCGAATCTATGCGACCCTGCACGGCCTCCCGGACGCCGTTCCCCCCGGCACGCCCCCCACGTCCAGATGAAGCTCACCATTCCCACCTGGCTGACCCTGCTGCGGATCCTGCTGATCCCGGTCCTGGTCGCCGTGTTCTACATGCCCTCGCACTGGACCAACTTCGCGTCCGCGCTGGTGTTCATCCTCGCCGCGGTCACCGACTGGCTGGACGGCTGGATCGCGCGCCGCTACCACCAGTACTCGGCCTTCGGCGCCTTCCTCGATCCGGTCGCCGACAAGCTGATGGTGGCGGTCGCCCTGTTCCTGATCGTGCAGGGACATCCGACGCCGTGGATGGCGTTCTGGGCGGCGGTGATCGTGGGCCGCGAGATCGCGGTCTCGGCGCTGCGCGAATGGATGGCCGAACTGGGCCAGCGCGCCAAGGTCAAGGTGGCCACGATCGGCAAGATCAAGACCATCGCGCAGATGGTGGCGCTGTCGTGCCTGCTGTACTCGATCAACCCCCGCCATCCGCTGCAGCCGGGCACCGACATCTGGATGGGCGTGCCCGTATTCCACCTCGGCGACTGGCTGCTGGGCGCCGCCGCGCTGCTGACCCTGTGGTCCGGGTTCGCCTACCTGCGGGCCGCCTGGCCATCGCTTCGCGCGGCGGAGAAATCAGTTGTTGACACCAAACAAAGCTCCGGTAAAATGCCGGGCTCAACGCGGGAATAGCTCAGTTGGTAGAGCGCAACCTTGCCAAGGTTGAGGTCGCGAGTTCGAGCCTCGTTTCCCGCTCCAGTTTCAAAGCAGGCCCCGGCACCGCCGGGGTTTTGTTTATCGGCGCCGCGAACGTGTATCGTTGGCCGCGGCGAGCGTCACCGGCCTGGTGGCAGAGTGGTTATGCAGCGGACTGCAAATCCGCGTACGCCGGTTCAATTCCGACCCAGGCCTCCATCTTCCCCGCAGCGGGATGACGCACACGCCGCCACGCCCGAGTGGTGAAATCGGTAGACACAAGGGACTTGAAGATTTGAGCCCTCCGGGGGAAACCCCGGGGGTGGCACCCGTCAAATTCGGTGGACGCCCTGGGCCCCGCGCCCGAGCCAACGCCGAGCCAAGCCCTCCGTTCGCGGCAGGGAAGGTGTAGAGAGCAGACGGCGGGCACCTACCGCGCGCAAGCGCCACGGTGAAGGCGTGCTCCAGACCACGAACGGCTACGGCCGGCGGCCAAAGCCGAAGTGGTACGAAAATCCCTCGACCTCGCGGTCATGCCGGTTCGAGTCCGGCCTCGGGCACCACTCCTTACCATTGCGCCGTGCGGGCACGCGCCGGCCACGGCGGCTGTGTGATGATGGCGCCGCGCCATTCCGGCGCGTCGCTCCCGGTGCCCATGCTCCATCGCAAGACCGCCTGGTTCGCCTGCATCGCGTTCACCGTGCTCGGCATCGTGCTGGCACTGTTCTGGTCGCCGGCCTGGTGGTGGGCGGCCGCGATGTTCGGCGCGCTGTCCCTCCTGGGCCTGGTCGACGTCGTGCAGCGGCGTTCGACGCTGCGCCGGCTGTATCCGCTGATCGCACACTTCCGCTACGGGTTCGAATCGATCCGGCCCGAGATCCGCCAGTACTTCATCGAGGACGACCTGGCCGAGGTGCCGTTCTCGCGCGAGAAGCGCGCCCTGGTCTACCAGCGCTCCAAGAACGAACGCGACACGGTGCCGTTCGGCAGCGAGCACGATCCCTACAGCGTCTCCTACGAATGGATCAACCATTCGCTGTCGCCGGCGCACGCCGAGTCGCATGACTTCCGCGTGCTGGTGGGCGGCGCGCAGTCCATGCCCTACGACGCCAGCGTGTTCAACATCTCGGCGATGAGCTTCGGTTCGCTCTCGGCCAACGCGATCCGCGCGCTCAACGAGGGCGCGAGGCGCGGCCGCTTCTACCACGACACCGGCGAGGGCTCGATCTCGTCCTACCACCGCGAACGCGGGGGCGACCTGGTCTGGGAGATCGGGTCGGGCTACTTCGGTTGCCGCGACGCGGCCGGCGGTTTCAGCGAAGAGCGCTTCGCCGAGAACGCGCACGACCCGCAGGTGCGCATGATCGAAATCAAACTCTCGCAAGGCGCCAAGCCCGGCCACGGCGGCATCCTGCCGGCCGCCAAGGTCACCGCCGAGATCGCCGCCGCGCGCGGCGTGGTGCCGGGCGTCGACTGCGTCTCGCCGGCCTCGCACTCGGCGTTCTCGACACCGGCCGGCCTGCTGGAGTTCGTCGCGCGGCTGCGCGAGCTTTCCGGCGGCAAGCCGACCGGCTTCAAGCTGGCGATCGGCCATCCCTGGGAATGGTTCGGCGTGGCTAAGGCGATGCTGGAAACCGGCATCACGCCGGACTTCATCGTCGTCGACGGGGCCGAAGGCGGCACCGGCGCCTCGCCGCTGGAGTTCATCAACCACGTCGGCGTGCCGATGCACGAGGCGTTGATGCTGGTGCACAACACCCTGGTCGGGATCGGCCTGCGCGACCGTGTCCGCCTCGCGGGCGCCGGCCGTATCGCCAGCGCCTTCGACATCGCCCGCACCATCGCCATGGGCGCGGACTGGTGCAATGCCGGGCGCGGCTTCATGTTCGCGCTGGGCTGCATCCAGTCGCGCAGCTGCCACAACGACCGGTGCCCCACCGGCGTGGCCACCCAGAACCCGGCGCGCTGGCGCGCGCTCGACGTCGAGGACAAGGCCGCGCGCGTGTTCAACTTCCACCAGAACACCCTGCGCGCGCTGCGCGACATGCTGGGCGCGGCGGGCCTGGAGCACCCCTCGCAGCTGGGACCCGAGCACATCCTGCGCCGCGTCTCGCCAACCGAGGTGCGCTCGCTGGCGGCGCTGTACCGCTTCCTCGTACCGGGCGAACTGCTCGACCAGGTGCCCGAGCACGCCGTGTTCCGGGCGTTCTGGGCGAGCGCTCGCGCCGATTCCTTCCAGCCGCCCGAGCGGGCGCTGGAGATGCGACGCAGCAAGCTGATGTAGGCGCCGCGCCTGTCAGGGCGCCTCCAGGCCGAACAGCCGCGCGGCGTTGTGCCACCGGATCTTCGCCTTCTCCTCGCCGGTGAGGTCGAGCCGTCCGAGCGCGTCCACGGCCGCGGCCAGTCCCAGCTGCGGATAGTCCGATCCCAGCAGCACGTGGTCGATGCCGACGTTGCGCAGGGTCCACACCAGTTCGGCTTCCAGCGGCGAGTCGGCCAGCAGCACCGGGCCGGAGATGTCGAAGTAGAGGTTGTCCATCGCGAAACCGTCGGCGGTGCGCGCAAACATCAGGATGTTCCAGAAGCGGAAATTCATGCCGCCCATGTGCGCCAGGATGAACTTCGTGCCGGGGACGCGCACCACGAGGTTGAACAGCTTCTCGTGGTCCCCGGGCAGGATCCCGGCGTTGTCCATCAGCACCACCACGCCGAGCTCGCCGGCCCGGCGCACCAGCGCCTCGACGCGCGGATCGTCGACATCGAAGCGCTGGGTGTGGGCGTGCAGCTTGAGCAGCTTCACGCCGGCGCTGGCGACCCGCGCCAGCTCGTCCAGCGCCGCCTGGCCGTCATGGGGATGGACGGTGGCCGCGGCCACCACCCCAGGTCGCGTCGCGGCCAGCGCGATGATGCCGTCGTTGCCGGCGCGCACGGCGCCGGTGTCGCCGGCCAGGGCCTGGTTCGGCCCCCCGAACCACATGGCGCCGACCCCGCCCAACTCGATGCCGGCCGCGCGCGCGTCGGCCTCGTAGTCCGCCAGCGAGCGTGCACCCTCGCGCAGGTGCACGTGGACGTCGAACACCGGCTCGGCAGCCGGGGCAGCCGGGACCGCCAGCACAGCCGCAAACAGTGCCGGCAGTGCCAGCCGGCGCGCGAACGATGCGGGGAAGCGGGCGCGGGATTCCCGCGAAGCAAGCGATACGGATGCCATGGCGTGCTCCTGTCGGACCGTTGGCGGTGGGGCGCGTATGCGCCTGTCCCGCCATCAGACGCCCGGCAGGGCCGGGCTGTGACCGCGCAAGCTGCCTACGCGGCAGTTCCAGCGGCGTCGTCAGCGCCGCCATGGCGGGTGACGATCGCCGTCGCCGTCACGTCGGCCGACGTGTTGGCGACCGTGGCGAACACGTCGGGAATGGTATCCACCGCCAGCAGCACGCCCAGCGGTTCCACCGGCAGGCCCATGGACTGGGTGACGGGCATGTTGGTGGTCATGAAGCTGACCTGGCCGGGCAGGCCCACGGAGCCCATGCTCACCACGATGCTCAGGCCGACCGCCGTCGCGTACTGCACCGCGGTCAGGTCGACGCCGTACATCCAGGCGATGAAGCTGGCCACCACGATGTACTGGGGCGGGCTGGCGATGCGGAACAGCGACACCGCCATCGGCAGCACCAGCGAGGTCACCGCCAGCGGATAGCCCAGGCGCATGCGCGCGCTCTCGATCATCACCGGCAGCGAGGCCAGCGACGACTGGGTGCTGGCCGCGATCGCCTGCACCGGCAGCAGGGCGCGGGCCATGCGCCCCGGGCGCTCGCCGGCGGCCAGCAGCGCCACAGCGTACAGCAGCAGGGTAATGGCGATATAGAGCGCGCACTGGGTCAGGATGTAGTAGCCCAGCGCGCTGAGCATGTCGAGGCCGACCCGCGCGCACACCGCCAGGACCAGCGCGAAGACGCCCAGCGGCGCGGCCCACAGCACCCAGCGCACCACCACGATCATGGTGTCGCCGATGGTGCGCACCAGCTCCAGCATGCGCGCGCGCCGCTCCGGCTCGATGCGGGTGAGGCCGAAGCCGAAGAACATGGCGAACACCACCAGCGGCAGCATCGCGCTGTTGGCGGCGGCCGCGATCGCGTTGTTCGGGATGACGTTGGCCAGCCAGGCGCCGATGCCCGGCGCATCGGGCAGGTTCTCCGGCGCCTGGATCGCGGCGCGGAAGGTGGCGATCAGCGCCTCGTCGCGCGGCAGCATCGACAGGAAGGCGGGCGCGGCGATGGCCGCGAACGTACCCGACAGCGCCAGCAGCACCAGGAACACCACGATGGCGATGCGCGCCGTGCGCCCGGAGGCCGCGGCGTCGGCGGCGGAGTTGATGCCTACCACGACCAGCGCCGCCACCAGCGGCACCACGGTCATCTGCAGGGCGTTGAGCCAGAGCCGGCCGATCGGCTGCACCGCGTCGGCCACCGTCGCGGCCTGGAGCGGATCGAAGGCGGCCAGCAGCAGGCCGACGGCGGCGCCGAGCAGCAGCGCGATCAGCACCCGTGCGGGCGTGGACAGGCGGGGGCGGGGCGCACCGGCTGCGTCAGTCATGGAGATCCTGGCGAACGGGGGGAGACGAATGGCGGGAGACAGATAGCACGAAGCTGCGCCTGGTGCGCGTGCGAACGGGCCAGCGCCTGGCGCAGGGCGCCGCCCGGTGCGCCATTGTCCGAGCCACGGCGGGGGACGGCCGCGATCCGCCCCTGCGGGCGTCCCTCACTCATCCAGCAGCGAGCGCACGTGCTCGCGGTAGTCGTCCAGCCGCATCCGCCGCGACTCGTCCGCGCACAGGCGCAGGAACACCAGGTCGAGCAACTGCTGCAGCGCCGCCTGGTAGAGCAGGGGTTCGACATGGCGGGCGTCGTCGTGCGCCGACACCAGCAGGGACAGGTCGGCATGCGCGCGCAGCGCGTTGGCAGTATGCCGGGTCACCGAGACCACCCGGCCGCCGCGGCTGCGGAACAGCCGCGCCAGCCGCGCCAGCGCGGTCACCTCGCCGCGTTCGGAAAACAGCAGCAGCAGGCCGCCGGAGCGGGCGTTGGAGACCTCGGCCGGCACCAGTGCCGGATCGAAGTGGTGGATCGCCAGCAGCCCCAGCAGCGACAGCCGGATGGCGAAAGCCCGGGCCATCACGCTGTCCTCGCCGATGCCGACCACGAAAATGCGCTCGGCCTCCTGCAGCATGCCGGCCAGCGCCTCGAGCCGCTCGGGCGGGTTGAGCAGGCGGGTCTCTTCCTCGGCCCGCGACTTGGCCTGCCACAGGCCGCGCGCCAGCGGATCCTCGCCGGCGCCGTCGCCGGCCTCCACCGCGGGCTCGGCGCTCTCGCCATTGCGCGCCACCGCTTCGCCGATCGAGTACTTGAGGTCGGGATAGCCCTTGAAGCCCAGCTTCTGGCTGAACTTGACCACGCTCGACTGGCTGATCCCGAGCGCGTTGGCGAGCTGCTGCGAGGAGTAGTCGCGCAGCAGGTGGGCGTTGTCGAGGATGAAGTCGGCGATGCGGCGCTCGATCGCCGACATGCCCCCGCGTCCGGCGCGGATCAGCAGCAGCGGCTGCATGTCAGACGATCGGCTGGTAGCCGCGGATGGCGCGGATACCGAGCCCCGGGGCGTCGGACACCGAAATCTCGGACTCGTTGAAACTAACCCCGCCGTCGACCGGATCGAACGCACACAGCGAGGGTCCGTCCAGGTCGACCTTGGTGACCACATCGGACTTTGCGATCGCCAGGTGCACGGCCGCGGCCACGCTGATGCTGGTCTCGATCATGCAGCCGATCATGCATTCCACGCCGTAGAGCGCGGCGATGTCGGCGATGCGGATGGCGTTGGAGATGCCGCCGGTCTTCATCAGCTTGATGTTGATGATGTCGGCCGCGCGGCGCTCGATCAGGTTGATCACCTCGAGCGGACCGAACACGCTCTCGTCGGCCATCACCGGGGTCTTGATCCGGTCGCTGACGTACTTGAGCCCGTCGATGTCCTGCGCACGCACCGGCTGCTCGAGCAGTTCCAGGTGCACGCCGGCATCCTCGAGCGCATGCATGGCGTGGACGGCCTGCTTGGCGGTCCAGCCCTGGTTGGCGTCGAGGCGGAGCAGGGCGCGCCCCTCGACCGCGGCATGGATGGCCTTGACCCGCTCCACGTCCAGGCCGATGTCCTTGCCCACCTTGATCTTCAGCGATTCGAAACCTCGGTCGACCGCCGATAGCGAATCGGCCACCATCTTGTCGATGTGGTCGACGCTGATGGTGATGTCGGTGGTGATCACCGGCTCGCCGCCGCCCAGCATGCGGTACAGCGGCGCCTCGTACAGTTGGCCCCACAGGTCGTAGAGCGCGATCTCGACCGCGGCCTTGGCGCTGGTGTTGCGCTCCAGCGCGGTTTGCACGAGCCGCACGATGCGGTTGAGGTTGGCGATGTCCTCGCCGACGATGCGCGGCGCGATGATGCGGCCGATCGCCTCGATCATCGAACCGTGCGTGTCGCCGGTGATCACCGCGGTCGCCGCGGCCTCGCCGTAGCCCACGTGGCCGGTGTCGGTGTGGATCGAGACGATCAGGTCCTCGACCGTGTCGACCGTACGCAGCGCGGTCTTGAACGGCGTCTTCAGCGGAACCCGGACCCGGCCCAGGCGCACCTCGGTGATCTTCATTCCCCGTTTCCCCTTGCGGCCACGGCCGCGCGCTCCTCACCGGTCATGCCGGATCCGCCTGATGGTGGTGATGCGGTCCACGGTGGGCGTGGTGGCGTCCGACATCAACGGCAGCAGAGGCGTCACCACCACGCCGTTGAGATGGTACCGGCGCAGCGCGCCGTCGTCGTCCAGCAGCGACATTCCGCTGGTGTCGTGGATGACGTAGGTGTTCCCGTCGACCTGCCCCAGCACCATCATCACGTGGCCGGGAATGTAGACCAGATCGCCGACCTGGCTCTGGCGCAGCAGGCGCAGGCGCTCCTCGTGGCCGGTGCGATCGTCCATCAGCACCCCGTCCAGGCCCGGGCTCCGCGACTGGGCGCTGGTATTGCGCGGCAGCAGCAGGCCGAAGCTGCGGTAGATCTCGGACACGAAGCCGCTGCAGTCGCGAGCGTCGTAGCGATGCCCCCAGCCGTAGCGCTCGCCGAGGAACTTGAAGGCCTGGCGCACGAGGTTGGCCCGGGTCAGCGGCAGGTAACCGCGCGAAACGTCCGCCGAGCGGGGCACCAGCGCCCGCGCGAAGGACAGCGTGCCGTCTTCGGCGCGGACCGGCAGCTCGACCACGTGGCCGAAACCGGGGTGCTGGCCGTTGAGCGGTTCGTCGGCCGGCCACTGCGCCAGCGGCAGCCGCACGCCCATGTCCAGCACCACGTCGGACACCTCGGGGCGCTCCGGCGTATGCACGGTGCGCACCTGCGCGCCGGTCACGACCAGGAAGGGCGCGCGGCGCGCATAGGCGAAGACCTCGTCCTTCCCGCCGACCGCAACCGCGTCGGCCTCGACCCAGGCCGCATAGGTCTCGCTGACCACGAACAGCCAGCGCCGGTCGCGGCTGCGGTGCACGACCGCCACCGGCGTGCCCGGGAACAGCGCGCTCTCCTGGAAGCGGTCGATGTCGCGGTCGTCGGGCGTGCTGAATACGCGCAGGTGGGTCGGGAAGGTGCGCAGATTGGCGCGGCGCACGAGCAGTCCGTAGCGCGTGACCTGGGTCTGCGGGATGGCCTTGAGGTCCAGCCCGGCCTCCAGCCGGTCGAGCGCGCGGGCACTGCCTTCCCCGCCGCTCTCGTCGTAGAGCGTGCGGGTCGGACGCGGGGAGGCGGCCTCGATCCAGGCCCGCACCTGCTCGGCCTCCAGGGTCGCGGGCAGTTGCTCGATCAGGTAGAGCGAGGGCTCGCGCTCGCGCATGCGCGCGTTGTGCGCGGCGATCTCGTCCGCATCAAGGATGGTCTGGTCCGCGCCACGCAGCCGGCCGATCCAGTAGGCGGGTTCGAGCTGCTCCTGGGTGACCCCGGGCAGCACTTCATGGGCCGGATCGTCCGGAACCTGCGCGGCCGTCCCCAGGGCGGACGCGACCAGGATCAGTGCGGTGAGCAACCGGGCCCCGGTCCCTGACCAGCGCTTGCGCAAGGCGGTTCTCCTGCAGGTCGCCGTGCCTGCGGCGCTGAAGAATACATCATTCATTTTTACTGCCTGTCAAGAATAATTTATTGACCCCGCCTTGCGGCCATGTTACACAGCCGCCGACCGCCACCTCGCGTGAGGGGGAACACGCCAATGCCGACCAGCTTCCGTTGGAGACGGGCCGGGGGCGCCAGCCGCATGCACGCTGCCCGCCGCGCAGCGTATCCGCTGCTGGCGTCGGCGCTGCTGCTCGTCACCGGCCTGGGGCTCCGCGCGGCGTCGCCGCCGGCCACCGCACTGCTGGAGGATGTCATGGACCTGGTCGACGGCGGGCGGTTCGCGCAGGCCGAACGGCTGATCGCGCAGGCGGGCGAGGGCGGGTCCCTGACGGATGAGCTCGCTTTCCAGCGCGAACGCATGCGCCGTATCCGGCTCGACTTCAGCCTTGACGAATCCGGGCTGCGCGCGGCGGTGCGGCGCCAGATTCCGGACCTGCGCGAGGACGAGTTCCGTCGCTGGCGACGTGCGGGACTGTTCGATGCCATGGCGATCGACGGCGAGATCCGCTACTTCGGTCGCGCACCCCACAACCTGTTCCGCCTGAGCGAGGAGGCGCGCGCGCGCCGCGCGCAACCGCGCCCGTTCCACGACAGTCCGCTGGAACTCGCGCAGGGCCCGCACCACGCGGAGGTGCGCGATCGCGCGGCCTCGGCCGGCCCGGCCGCGGCGCGCCGGGTGCGGATCACGCAGTCGCTGACGGTCGAGCCCGACGCGGTACCGGCGGGCGAGACCATCCGCGCATGGCTGCCGTATCCGCGCGCGATCGCCGGCCAGCAGGAAGACATCCGTCTGCTCGGCGGCGAGCCGGGAATGCCGCGGCTGGCGCCCGCATCGGCGCTGCAGCGCACCGCCTACTTCGAGCAGCCGGCGCGGGCCGGCCAGGCAACCCGGTTTTCCGTGAGCTACGAGCTCACCATCCTCGGCAGGCACGTGCAGGTCGATCCGGCGCGGGTGGTGCCGGTCGAGGCCAGTCCCGGACTCGCGCCGTTCCTGTCCGAACGCGTGCCCCACGTGGTGTTCAGCGACGCGATGCGGCTGTTCTCCGCGCAGGTGGTGGGCGACGAGACCAATCCCTATCGCATCGCCCGCCGCCTGTTCGACGCGGTGGACCGCATTCCCTGGGCAGGTGCGCGGGAGTACTCGACCATCGCCAATCTCGGCGAGCATGCGCTCCGCGCCGGGCGCGCCGACTGCGGGCAGCAGACCCTGTTGCTGATCACCTTGCTGCGGCTGAACGGAATCCCGGCGCGCTGGCAGTCGGGCTGGATCTTCTCCGACGGCGACTACAACAACATGCACGACTGGGGCTGGCTGTACCTCGCCCCCTACGGCTGGCTGCCGATGGACGTCACCTTCGGCCGGCTGCCCGGCGACGATCCGACGCTGGAACACTTCTACCTCGGCGGCATGGACGCCTACCGCGTCGCCTTCAACGACGACTACGGCCGCGAGTTCGTGCCGGCCAAGACCCATTTCCGCTCCGAAACCGTCGACCTGCAGCGCGGGGAAGCCGAGTGGGCGGGCGGCAACCTGTACTTCGACCAGTGGGATTACGACTTCGATTGGGAGCTGCTGCCGCTCCCTGAAGACCAGCGCAGCTGAACAGGCCAACTTTTCGCACCGGGGAGAAACCGCAATGTCGACACACCCGCAGTTCCGTCGTGCAGCCCTCTGGATCGCCCTGGGCGCCTGCATCGCGGCCACCACGCCGACGGTGTTCGCGCAGAGCGCCACCGGTGCAGTCGCCGGCCGCGCGACCGCAGGCGACCAGATCACGATCACCAACCCGGATACGGGGCTGAGCCGAACGATCTCGGTGGGCGCGGACGGCGTCTACCGTCTGGCCCAACTCCCCGTCGGCGATTACACCCTCGTGGTCGCGCGTAACGGGCAGGCGGTCGGGGAACCGATCACGGTCAACGTCGGGCTGGGTGGAACGACCACAGTGAACGTCGCCGGCGACGGCGCCCTGGTGAATCTCGCTGCCGTCCAGGTCGTCGGTTCGCGAGTGGTCAACCGCGTGGACGTCCGCTCCACAGAGTCGGCGACCAACATCCGACGGGAAGAACTGGCGCGGCTGCCTGTGGACCAGAGCCTCGCATCCGTCGCGCTCCTCGCGCCCGGCGTGGTCGCCTCGGGCGCCACGTTCGGCGGTCTCACTTTCGGTGGCTCCTCGGTCGCCGAGAATGCGGTGTACATCAACGGCCTCAATGTCACCGACCCCTATCGTCGCCAGGGCTTCTCCACGGTACCGTTCTCCTTCTACGAGGAATTCCAGGTCAAGACCGGGGGTTACTCGGCCGAATTCGGCCGCACCACGGGCGGTGTGATCAACGCGGTCACCCGTTCTGGCTCGAACGAATTCAGGGCCGGAGCGCAGGTCACCATGGAGCCGAGCGCCTGGACCTGGGCCCGGCAGGACAGGTTCCATTCCGACGGCACCATCGATGAGCGGGATCGCAGGAGCCGCGACGAATCCCCTCTGTACAAGGCCAACGTCTGGGCATCAGGCCCGATCGTGCGCGACCGCCTGTTCTTCTTCGCCATGTACGAACGGCAACAGAGCAAACCGCGCGACATCGACAGCGCCCAAGCCTGGTATACCGACAGCGACAACGACTTCTGGGGCGCCAAGCTGGACTGGCAGATCAACGATAACCACCTGCTGGAGTTGCTCGCCTTCTCCGACCAGGCCGACTCCGCGACCGGCGCCTACGAATACGGCTGGAATACCACTGGTCGCGGCGAGAAGACCGGCGAAAGCTTCGCCGGGTCGGGCGGGGAAAACTGGTCGATCACCTACACCGGTCATCTGGGCGAGAACTTCGTCACCAAGGCCATGTACGGCGTCAACGAGCGCAGCGCCACAGCCGGCAGTCCCTGGGATCCGGACTGCAGCATCGTCAGCCGCGACAGCAGCTACGACGCCCTGTTCCCGCCCGTCTCGGTGCGAGAGGGCTGCCACCCGAGCAACTCGAGCATCAGCAACCGCTACGACGAACGCGAGGCGGCTCGCCTCGACTTCGAATGGACGCTCGGCAACCACCTGCTCCGCTTCGGCGTCGACCAGGAGAAGATGGACTCCACCAGTTCCCGCATCTATCCGGGCGACGGTCGCAGTTACATGGTCCTCGGCATCGAGGACGAGGAGGACCGCGACCTGCCCAACGGAGCGCGCGTACCCGACGGAGCCCTGGCCTACGTGGATGCGCGGCGCTACATCACCGGCGCGCCGGTGACGACCGAAGCCCAGGCCATCTACATCGAGGACAACTGGAACATCACTCCCAACCTGCTGCTCAACCTCGGCGTGCGCGCGGACAAGTTCCACAACAAGCTGGCATCCGGAGCCACGTTCGCCCGGGCGGACTTCGAGGACATGATCTCGCCACGGCTGGGTTTCAGCTGGGACATGAAGGGCGACGGCACCACCAAGCTGTTCGGCAATGCGGGGCGCTACTACATCCCGATCACCAACAAGCTGACCGACTACTTCGGCGGGGGCACGACCGACGAGCACACCTATTACACGCTGGAGGGCTGGGACCAGCGCATCGACCCCGTGACCGGAACGCCCTACCTGTTCCCGCTGATCGGCGAACAGCTGGGGCCGGTCAACACCGACGGCAACGCGCCCGCACCGAGCGACATGCGGACTGCGGTCGCGGACAATCTCAAGCAGGTGTTCCAGGACGAGTACATCCTCGGTTACCAGCAGGCGATCAACCAGGCCTGGTCCTGGGGCGTCAACGCGACCTACCGCAAGGTGACGCGGGCGGTGGAGGACGCCCGCATCAACCATGTCGAAGGTTGCCCGTGGTACTCGGGAGACTGGCCCATCATCAACCCCGGCGAGACCACGCGCCTGTGGTGTCCGGATACCCAGGACTGGGTGACGTTCGACAGCTCCCGTGACGGCTACATCGCCCAGGGAAGCAACATCGTGATGGGCTACAAGAAGCCCCGCCGCACCTACAAGGCGGTCGAGTTCCAGCTGGACCGGGCCTGGAACGAGCGCTGGGCGTTCAATGCCAGTTACCTCTGGTCGAAGTCCGAGGGCAACATCGAGGGCCCGGTGAACTCCGATACCGGCTACAACGACACCAACCTCGTGCAGTACTACGACCATCCGGCCGTCAACGAGCGCTACGGCGTCCTGTTCAACGACTTCCGGCACCAGGTCAAGCTGCGTGGCAGCTTCAAGCTCAACGAGATGTGGAGCTTTGGCGCCACGATGTCCGCCCGCTCCGGCGGCCCGATCACCGCATTCGGCGTTCGCTGGCCCGACGACAACCGCAGCGCCGGCGGTCCGGGCGAGTTCAGCGGCGGCGGTTCGGGATGGCTCTGCGTTTCCGGATGCGGAGACTGGACGACCCGGGAACTGGTCTACACCGAACGCGGCGCCTTCGGACGCATGCCCTGGGTGTACGACCTCGGCGCCAGCGCAACCTGGACGCTGCCGGTCGAGGGCATCGACCTGAAGGCCCGGCTTTCGGTGTACAACCTGCTGAACCGACAGACCGTGATCAACGTGCATTCCCGCTACGAGAGCACGCCTGGCAGCCGCATGCCGTACTTCGGCGAGGGCACGGTCTGGCAGTCCCCGCGCTACATGCAGCTCGTGGTGACTTGGAACTTCTGACTCCTCCCTGCGGCCACCGCACGTGGCCGCATTCTTGTTCTTCGTCGATCGGGGACGCGATGGCGCCGCTGCAATGCGGCGCCATCGCGCGCATGCGGAGGCACAGACTGAAATTGACAGGCTTCTTCAGCCCGTGATAAGCAACGTGCAGGGGATCCACGCGATTGCGCGGACGGCCTGCCCTGCGGGGCGGCCGGCGCGAACCCATTGCACATTCATTCCGGGGGAAGCCATGTCACCAGTCCGTAGCCACCAGTCCGCCGCAATGGCATCGGCGCTCGCCTTGGCGATCGCGCTCGCACTGAGCGGGACGGCCGCGGCGCAGGATGGCGCGACCAGCGCGGACAGTGCATCCACCCGGACGCTCGACCGGATCAACGTCACCGGCTCGCGCATCAAGCGCACGGATGTCGAGGCCGCTCTGCCGGTCACGGTCATACAGAAGGAGGAAATCCAGGCGCAGGGCATTTCCTCGGCGGAACAGCTGCTGCAGTACATGAACATCGCCGGCAACGGCTCCGACAACCTGGCCGCCAACGCCGGCATCGCACCGGCCGACCTGCGCGGCAACAACGGGGTGTCCGGCGCAAACCTGCGAGGGCAGGGCGCCGACGCCACGCTCGTGCTGCTCAACGGGCGCCGTGTCGCGACCCACGGCCTGCGCGGCACCGCGGTCGACCTGAATTCGATTCCCTTCGCCGCGATCGACCGGGTGGAGGTGCTGCGCGACGGTGCGTCCGCGGTCTACGGCACCGATGCCATCGGCGGCGTGATCAACTTCATCACCCGCACCGACTACCAGGGCGCGCAGGCCTCGGCCTTCGTCGACGTCACCGAGGAAGGGGGCGGCAACATCTATCGCACCGACTTCCTGGTCGGCGGGGGCGACCTCGACACGGACCGCTGGAACGCCTTCCTGAGCCTGGGTGCCAGGAAGAACGATGTCCTGCGCGGCAACGCGCGCGATTTTTCCAACAGCTTCCAGCCCGAGCGCGGCCTTTCGCCGGATACCCGCGGCACACCCTTCGCCACTGTCTTCAACCTGGAAGGCGGCATCACCGGAACCGGGCTGATCGATCCCGACGGGGCGTCGGTCAACGGCGTGAACATCCTCAATCTGCCGGGCGGCGCCGGTTGCGAGGCTGGCGGCGACGATATGGGCCCGTACGACTACCGCCTGTGGGCGACCACGGCCGCGAACGTCGCCTCGCGCTACGGCTGCGCGTGGGACTACCCGGCGGCGGCGGTCATGCAGCAGCCGCTGGAGACGGTGCAGGCGATCGCCCGCGCCACATTCAGGATCAGCGACGGCCACCAGGCCTACTTCGAGTTCATGGGTTCCAACGCGAAGGCCAACCGCATCTTCGAGCCCAACCAGATCTCCTCGTCGGCGACCACGACGGCGGTGTTCAACCCCTCCACCTGGTATCCGCTCAACGACCGCACCCGCGAGACCTACGACATGGTCTACAACGGCCTCGCGGCCTTCTTCGGCGAGGATGCGCTGACCTATGGCGCACCCATCGCCTACCGCTGGCGCTGCATGGAGTGCGGCCCGCGCGAGATCCAGACCACGACCAAGGCCTTCCGCTTCATGGCTGGCGTGGACGGCATGATCGGCGACTGGGACTACAGCATCGGCCTGGCGCATGCGTCCAGCGAATCCGAGTCCGAGCTGGGCACGGGGTACCACTACGTCGAAGGCCTGCAGGCGGCATTCGCCGGCGGACTGCTCAATCCCTTCCTGCTGCCCGGGCAGGCGCAGAGCCCCGAGGCGATCGCCGCGCTCGAGGCCGCGTCCGCGCGCGGCGTGGTGCTCTATGGCGGCAAGTCGACGGTGACCAACTTCGATGCGGTGATGTCGGGCAGCATCGGCCAGCTGCCGGGCGGCGACCTGCAGGTGGCGGTCGGCGTGGACCTGCGGCGCGAGGCCTTCGAATTCAACGGCGACCGTCGCGCTGCCGCGACGCGGCCAGCTATCTTCAATGCGCCCTTCGACGACGCCAACGCGCTGCCGGAGGCCACTCGCGACGTCAAGGCGATCTTCACCGAGATCAACCTCCCGTTCTTCGAGCGCTTCGAGGCCACCCTGGCCGGGCGCTACGACCACTACACCGGCTTCGGCGGCACCGCCAACCCGAAGGTGTCGTTCAAGTGGCAGCCGCTGGATTCGCTGGCGGTGCGTGGCGCCTACAGCACCGGGTTCAAGGTGCCCGAGTTCAGCAAGCTCTTCAGTGGCCTGACCGAAAGCCAGAACAACGCGCTCGACCTGGCCGACCCGGCCACCTGCCCGGGCGGCGTCGTCGACGTCAACCGGCCCGGCTGCGAGCAGATCGACCCGGACATCCTGACGGGCGGCAACCCGAACCTGGCGCCGGAGGAGTCGCGCCAGAAGAGCCTGGGCATCGTCCTGGCACCGGTCGACTGGTTCAACATGAGCCTGGACTGGTGGGAGATCGAGCGCATCAACACGATCCGCACCGGCCCGGACCTGGACATCCTGCGCGAATACTACGATCTGTACGCCGACAACTGGATCCGCGACGCCAGCGGCGAAGTGGTCCTGGTGGACCGCCGATTCGTCAACTCGGGCGGCACGCTGATGAGCGGCGTCGAGATCGACCTCAACTTCCGTGGCCAGCTCGCCGGCGGCGACTGGAACCTCAACCTCAACGGGAGCTACCTCGACAACTACCAGGACAAGCTGTTCGAGTTCATGCCCTATTCGGAGAACCGCGTCGGCGAATACATCCGCTACTGGAGCCTGCCGCTGCGCTGGAAGCATACGCTTGGCTTCTCCTGGGCCCGCGGCGACTGGGCGCACAGCATCACCCAGATCTACCGCGACGGTTACAAGGACGAGGAGCCCACCAGCGTGTCCACCGGGCACTACATCCCCTCGCAGTGGAACCCGGACGTCGACCGCTACATCACCTACAACTACAGCACCACCTACACCGGGTTCGAGGGCCTGCGCCTGACCTTCGGCGTCAAGAACCTGCTGGACGAGGACCCGCCGTTCACCGCGCACAAGAACGACTGGGCCAGCGGCGCAGGCTGGGAGCCGCGCATCGCAGACCCGCGCGGCCGCGCCTACACGTTCCTGGTCCAGTACGACTTCTGGTGACCGGGACGCGCGCATCGCGGGGCAGGGGAGGCGGCCGCGGCGCGGGCCGCGTCCTGGCCTGCACCGCGGGCCTGCTGTGCGGAGCGGCGCTGTCGCCGGCGACTGCCGCGGAAGCGGTTCCGCCCGACCCCGTCGTCATCGAGGCGGACGTGGACGCAGCGGTAGAGCGCTACCGTCCTCCCGGCCTGGCCGTCGGCATCATCGTCGACGGCGAGGTCGTGTTCACCGCGACGCGGGGGGAACTCGCCGCCGGTGGCGGGCAGCCCGTCGACCGCGACACGCTGTTCCAGATCGCCTCCAACAGCAAGGCCATGACCGCGGCGGTGCTGGCGCGCCTGGTCGACCAGGGCAAGCTCGCATGGACCGACCCGGTGGTGCGGCACCTGCCGGACTTCCGCATGTACGACGACTGGGTCACGCGCGAGATGCAGGTGCGCGACCTGCTGATCCACAACAGTGGCCTTGGGGCGGGCGCCGGGGACCTGATGCTCTGGCCCGGCCCCAACCGCTTCAGCCGCCAGGACGTGATCCACGGACTGCGCCATCTCAAGCCGGTCTACAGCTTCCGTTCGCGCTACGCCTACGACAACACGCTCTACATCGTTGCGGGCGAGGTCGCGGCCGCGGCGGGCGGGGCGCCGTTCGACCGGTTGCTGCGTCGCGAGCTGTTCGAGCCGCTGGGCCTGCGGCGCTGCCAGGCCGGGCGCTGGCTCCGCGACGAGGTCGGCAACATCGCCCAGCCGCATGCCGGCGGTGCGGATGGCCACCGGGTGGCGCGTGCGGATCCGGAGATCGTCGAGGACCCGCCGATGCTCGCGGCCGGCGGTATCCGCTGCAGCCTGGACGACATGCTGCGCTGGGCCGCGATGTGGCTGCAGCCCGAACGCCATGGCCTCGACGCCGGGGGGCGGCCCTTCCTGTCGGCCACGCAGCGCGAAGAGGCGTGGAAGACCCACATGCCGATGCCGCTGACCACGCGCATGCGCGAGTGGGACAACAGCCACTTCTCCGCCTACGGATACGGCTGGCGGCTGACCGACGTCGATGGCACCTGGAAGGTTTCGCATACCGGCACGCTGTCGGGCATGTATTCGTCGCTCACCCTGCTGCCGGAGAAGGGCGTGGGCATCGTGATCCTCGCCAATGGCGAGATGGACGAGCTGCGCACGGTGCTGGGCCAGGTGCTGGTGAAGCGGTTCACCCGCCCGGCCGACGCCACGCTGACGGTCGCGCACTACGCCGGCCTGCTGGCGGCGACAGCGCCCGCCGCGGCCAACGCGGCCACGGCGGCCGACGCCGGTCCACGCAAACCCGCGCTTGCATCGGACGCGCAGGTGCCCACCGGCCGGTACCGCGATCCCTGGTTCGGCGAGGTCGCGCTGTGTCCAAACGGCGAGGGTATCGAGTTCCGCGCACTCAAGTCCCCGCGCCTTGCAGGCGCGCTGCATTACAGCGGCGAGCGGCTGCTGGTGGACTGGCACGACCCCGGCGTGGATGCGGAGGCCTGGGTCCACTTCGACCAGCGCGACGACGGCACGCGGATGACCCTTGCCAAGGTCGATCCGGCGGCGGACTTCAGCTACGACTACGAGGACCTCGCCTTCGAGCGGACCGGGGACTGCGATGCGCCGTGATTCCGGCATGCTGGGCACGCTGTTGGCGATGGTGCTGTGCGCCGGCTGCGAGACACCCGGTCCGCGGCACGCGGCGGCCGGTCCGGATGGCGCAGCGGCGACGCCGGCAGCGGCAGGCATGGTGGACATCGCCACGCTCGTGCCCGACATCGACCTGGACATCCGCTACGCCGGACCCGGCAATTTCACGGGCGCGCCGGTTGAAGGCTACGAGGCGCCGAAATGCTATCTGCTGCGCGACGCGGCCGAAGCCCTGCGCCGGGTCGAGATCGCCCTGCGCCCGCAGGGCCTGCGCCTGCGCATCTTCGACTGCTATCGGCCAGAGCGCTCGGTGCGCGCATTCATGCGCTGGGCGGCCGATCGCGCCGACCAGTCGACGAAGGCCGATCACTACCCAGCACTGGACAAGGCCAGTCTGGTCCCGGGCTACATCGCCGAGCGCTCGGGCCACAGCAAGGGCGCGACCGTCGATCTCACCTTGCTCGCATGCGACGGCGACGCATGCGCGCCGCTCGACATGGGCACGCCGTTCGACTACTTCGACCCGCTCGCCAACACGGACAACCCTGCGATCACGCCGGGACAACGGGCGAATCGCATGCGACTACGCGACGCCATGGCGCGCCACGGCTTCGAGAATTATCCGATGGAGTGGTGGCACTACAGCCTGCGGATGGAACCGCCACCGGAGGCGTTCCACGATATCCCGGTCAGATAGGACCGGTGGCGGGACTCAGCCGATCTTCTTGAAGGTATTGGTGTTGCCGAGCTTCTCGATCTTGCCGCCAGCCTTGCGGAACGCCGCCAGGTGATCTTCGATCTGCTCGCGGGTGAGAGAGGCGGCCTGCTTGCCGCCGGCCTTGCCGGATTTGCGGAGGACAGTGTTATTGGTCTTGGGCGCCATCAGGGTCTTCGGTTGCGGATGGTGAGCGTCACCATAGCGTGAAGCCTGTAAAATTTCGTCAACTGGCGCTGGATTGCGCTTGATCGGACACTATTTTCCCCGAACTTCGCGTAAGTTGACCGCAATTGCCTAGCGCGCAGCCCATGCCAGGGCGGCCCGGCTGGTCATGACGCGCGCGGTATGTGCGCCCTCCAGCACCTTGAACGTGGGCGCCGCCAGGTCGGGGGCCCCTGCAACCCCGTCCTTCACCACCGCGACCTCGAACTCGCGCGAGTGCGCGTCGACCGCGGTCGCCAGCACGCAGCTCTCCAGCGCCATCCCGGTCAGCAGCAGGCGCCGGACGCACAGCTTGGCCAGAAGGACGGGGAGGGGCGTGGACAGAAACGCGGAGTGCTTGGGCTTCAGCACATAGTGATCGCGCGGCCCGGGATCGAGACAGGTGGCGATCTCGCCGGCCGCGCCGCCCGCGTGCATCGCCATCGCCACCTGTTCCCGGAATTCGGAATGCCAGCGGGCGAAGTTGTCGTTGGCGAACACGACCGGCCAAGCACGTTCATGGAAGGCGCCACGCAGCTTCTGGATCCGGCGCGCGGCGGCGACCGCCCGCGGGGCCATGCGTTCGGCGCCGGGAAAATCCAGCAGGCTGATCATGTCGATCACCAGCAGTGCGGCCGGCGGTCCCGCCTGCGCCATTACTCGGGCCTCTTGGCCGGAATGAAGGGCGATACCGGATCGCTGGCGGGGAAGGTCTCCTCCAGCGCCTCGTCCTGGTTCTCGCTTTCGCGCTCCTTGCGTTCCCTGCGCTCGGCCGGGCTCTCCTGTTCCGGAGGTTGGGACTTGGGTGGATCCTTTCTGTCGCGACTCATGGCATGGCCCTCGCCTGGGGAGGGCTGTGATAGCGCAGGCCGCGTTGAATCCGCGTGACCCCGGTCGCGCGGCGTGGGCCCTTCACCCGCATCGCGCACTGCTGAACCGCGCGCATCCGTCGACTTGCCTGCACGGCTGCGCAGGCACCGATTTGACAGCCGCCCCCGTAGCATCGCCTGCAGTCGGACACGAGGCCAATCCCATGGCGCAACGCGCGGAACGGGTGCATACCCGTCAGCAGGACATCGAGCGGCTGACGTCGCTCTGCGATGCCCTCGAAGAAGAGGAACACGTGCTCGTCACCCTCGCCAACGGCGAGACGTTCTCGGGCGTGGTGCTGATGAAGCCGAGCCTCCAGACCTTCGTCGATCCTGCCGGCAACGAAGGCGTCAACGGCGTCCTCAAGCTCGACAATATCGGCGGCATGGGGGTCACGCGGTACTTCTGGCTCGACGACATCCGCGACGTCGCGCATCGCCCGTCGGGCGAGGCACCCGGCGCCTGACCGGCGGCCGCAGGCGGTTCCTCCAGGCATCCATCCGGACGCGCGCCTTCGCGCTGCGTACATCCGCCAGAAGCTGCGCCCGCGCGGCTTCGCGCTCGGGTCCACGCATGCGCCGGATGGCGGAGGGGTGCCGTCGATGTCGCTGAGGCATGGGACCGACGATGCGCCAGCCTCCCCGTTCGCGGGTGAGGCGGTAGCCGCGCCCGGAAAGCGTTTGCGCCGCCAGCGCGCCCAGGCAGACGATCACCCTGGGTCTGATCCGTGTTGCAGTTCCGCCGCCAGCCACGGGCGGCAAGCCGCCTGTTCCGCGGCGTTGGCGCGTTTGTGGAGGCGTGCCTTACCCCGTGCCTCGAACTTGAAGTGCTTGACCGTGTTGGTCGGGTAGACCTCGCCAGCGCCGATGCCGGCTGGTCCAGCAGCTGGCGAAGGAGTTGCCCGGCGGGCCCGACGAAAGGCTTGCCCTGGATATCATCCTGCGCGCCCGGCTGCTCCCCGATGAGCATCAGCGGCGCACGCGCCGCTCCCGCACCGAAGACGGTCTGGGTCGTGGTCGCCAGATCGGACACACCCTGCATTCGCGTGCCCGCCGGCGCAGCGCCGACAGGCTCCCCGCCGGCACCTCGTCGACACCGAGCGCCAGGCGAACCCGGGGAACCGTCGAGGCGTTCACTCCCCAGGCGGAGGGTTCTGCTGCGGCTCGGCAGGCGTGACGGTTGCGGGCGGATTGTTGCGGAGACAGGTCTCGCGCTCCGCGCCCGTGGTGCGGTCGCAATCGACGCCTTCTCGTCCGGCCCCAGTGCCGGACCCCGGCGCGGGAACCGCCGGGACGTCGTCGGCCGGTACCGTGCCGATGGGTTCCTGGTGCTTTTCGCAGGCGGTGGCGAGCAGCAGGCAGGCTGCAGCCGCGAGTGCGGCGCATATCGAGGACATCGGAATCTCCACGGGCGGGGACGGGTGAGCCTCCCACCGCACGGGCGATGCGTGCGTGAACAGGGGCGGTTACCGAATCCTGAAGCCGGCCGCGACGTGGACTGCACGGCCCAGGTGCCAAGGTGCGCGCTCGACAGGCATGGAGCGCGAGATGAACGACGACGCACAGACGCCGCCACCCCAGCAGCAGACCCACCAGCCGGGCCGGCAGTCCGAGATGCATCCGCAGCCGATGAGTATCCGCGACAGCTACCGCGGCTCCGGGCGGCTCAAGGACAAGGTTGCCCTGATCACCGGCGGCGACAGCGGGATCGGCCGCGCGGTGGCGCTGCATTTCGCGCGCGAGGGCGCGAACGTGGTGATCGGCTATCTCGACGAGGACCAGGATGCGGCAGAGACCGAGCGCCTGGTGGCGGCGGAAGGCGCGACCTGCACCCGCATCGCCGGCGACGTGGGCGAACCCGCGTTCTGCCGCGAGCTGGTGCGCAGGACAATCGAGGAGCACGGCAGGCTCGACATCCTGGTCAACAACGCCGCCGAACAGCACACGGTGGACGATCCGCGGCAGCTCACCCCGGCGCAGGTCGAACGCACCTTCCGCACCAATGTCTTCGCCTACATCAACCTGGCGACGGCCGCGCTCGAGCACCTCGGCGAGGGCGGCAGCATCATCAACACCGGGTCGGTCACCGGTGTACGCGGCCACGAGAAGCTGATCGACTACGCCTCGACGAAGGGCGCCATCCACGCGCTCACCTTCTCGTTGGCGCAGGCGGTGGCCGAGCGGGGCATCCGGGTCAACGCGGTCGCGCCGGGACCGATCTGGACGCCGCTCATCCCCGCCAGCTTCACCGCCGAGGAAGTCGCGGAGTTCGGTGGCTCGACGCTGCTCAAGCGCCCCGGCCAGCCGGCGGAGGTGGCCCCGGCCTACGTCTTCCTCGCCAGCGAGGAGGCGTCGTTCATCACCGGCCAGACCATCCACGTCAACGGAGGAGGGCATATCAGTGCGTAATTCCCATCGATCACGCCGCGGCTCGCGCCTGGACGACGAGCGCAACGTGGCCGGCGTCGGAGAGCTGCGCGCCGTCGCCGAACGGCTGCTCGAAACCGGCGCCCAGTACCTCGAGCAGGGCCGCGAGTGGCTGCACGCGGCGACACGCAAGGAGCGGGACGGCGGACACCATGGGCCGGGCCATCGCGCCAGCCAGGAGGGGTTCGGCCCACCGCGCGGAGGTTTCCGCGACAAGGACGACGACTTCGGCCCCTACGCCCCCGACGAGACTGCGTTTTCTTCCACCGGCGGTCATTACGACGCGCGCGCGCGGGCGGGTTACGACTACGACGACCACCGCGCGCGCGACTTCGACGACCATGCCGACCGGCTGGCACGCGGCCGCGGCGGACCGCAGCGCGGCGGCAGGCGCGACGACCCGTTCGAGGCCTGGGCCGAGACCTACCTGCCCGGCAGTTACGGATTCGGCGGGGAAGGGCGCAGCCAGACCGGCGCACCCTCAGGCAGTGGCCGGACACGCCACGAGCGCGGCTTCGACGAGGTCGCCGGCCGCTGGGAACGCACCTACCGGGCGCAGGGCTATGGCGGTCATCGCGGCCGCGGTCCCCGCGGATACACGCGGTCGGACGAGCGCATCCTGGACGAGGTCAACGAACGGCTCTGCGACGATCCCATCGTCGACGCCACGGACGTCGAGGTGCGCTGCGAGCGCGGCTGCATCGTGCTCGAGGGCCGGGTGCCGACGCGCTGGATGAAGCATCGCGCCGAGGACATCGCCGACGCGGTCTCCGGCGTCAAGGACGTGGACAACCGCATCCGCGTCTCCGCCGAGGAGCCCGTCGCGCAAGGCGACTTCGACACCGGGCGAGCCAGGTCCGGTGCGACGTACTCGCCAGATGGGCGGCCCGGCTCGAAGTCGTATTCGACGGGCGCGGGATCTTCCCCCGGCGCGTCCACGGACCAGGAGGCCAAGGCGACCTCGGCGCCTTCGTCGGGATCCACCGCCGCCGGCGCGGGTACAGGCGCCGGGCCGGCGCAGGCCAGCATGTCGCCGCAGGAGCCGCAGTCACCGCATTGAGCGGAGACCGGCCCGCTTCCGTATGGATGCCGGGCACAGAAGGCGCGGTGGTGCACCGCGCCTTCACCCTTGGCCAAGCACCCTGCCGCCTGGCCAGAGTCTGGAATGCACATGGGGACTGCGCGCACGATCCCGGTCTGGAGCGACGTGACCGCCCAAACCGCCGGGTGGTGGAGCGAGGCCGCTCCTGAAGGACCGCTCGATATCGTTGTCGTCGGCGCCGGCATCGCCGGCCTGAGCACGGCGCTCTGCCTGCTGCGCGAAGGCCGGCAGGTCCTGCTGGTGGACCGCGAAGGCATCGGCGCGGGCGAAACGCTCCGCACCAGCGCCCATCTCGCATCCGCACTGGACGACCGCTTCAGCGTGCTCGCCCGCGATCACGGCCGCGATGGCGCCCGCCTGGCCGCCGAGAGCCATGCGGCTGCGATCGACTGGATCGAGATCCTCGCGTCGGGGCACTCCTCCGGCTGCGGCTTCAAGCGCATCCCGGGCTACCTGTTTCCCCACGATGGCGATGCATCGACGTTGCGACGCGAGGCGGAGGCGGCCGCACGCGCGGGGCTGAAGGTGCAGCTGCTCGACCAGGGAGTGCCTGGCCTGGCCATCCCCGCACCCGTCCTGCGGTTCGAACACCAGGCCAGGATCGATATCGGCGCCTACCTGCTTCACCTGGCCGGCGCCGTCCGGCAGGCGGGCGCGCAGCTGTTACGCGCCAACGTCGCGTCCATCGAAGGCGGCGATGCGCCGCGCGTGGTGCTCGCCGACGGTGCCACGCTGCAGGCGCGTGCGGTGGTGGCAGCCTCGAACGTGCCGTTCCACGCAACCCGCGTCGGCTGGATGAAGCAGGCGCCGTACCGCACCTATGTGGTGGCCGGCCATGCGCCTCGGGATTCGATTCCGGACGCGCTGTACTGGGACGACGCCGATCCCTACCACTACGTGCGCCTGTGCGAGGGTGGCGGAGCGGACGAGGTGCTGGTCCTCGCAGGCGGAGCGGACCACAAGGTCGGGCAGGACGACGATCCGGAAGTCTATGCGCGGCTGCAGGCGTGGACCCGTCGGCACTTCCCCTCCGTCACCCGCTTTACCGCCGCCTGGTCCGGGCAGGTGCTCGAGCCCGCCGACGGGCTCGCTTTCATCGGCGCCGACCCGCAGCACGAGAACGTCTACCTGCTGACCGGCGATTCGGGCAACGGCCTGACCCACGGCACCCTGGGCGCATTGCTGCTGTGCGACCTGGTGCAGGGTCGGTCCAACCCGTGGGCCGAACTCTACGATCCGGCGCGGCGGCGCTGGACGAGCGCCGGCCCATGGCTGCGCGAGAACCTCAACGCCGGGGCCCAGTACCGCGACTGGGTGGCGCCCGCGGATCTGTCCGATCCGGCCGAACTCACGCCGGGCAACGGTGCGGTGATCCGCCGCGGACTCCACCGGATCGCGGTGTACCGAGACGGGCATGGTGCGCTGCACGCGCACGATGCGCGCTGTACCCATATGGGCTGCGTGGTGCGCTGGAGCAGCGAGGAGAAGTCCTGGGACTGCCCCTGCCACGGGTCGCGCTTCGAGGCGACGACCGGCGCCGTCCTCAACGGCCCGGCGAGCGAGCCGCTGGCGCCCGTCGCGCTCGACCCCGCCGCGCGGGACCCGGATTCACCACCGCCCGCACCTTCGCATGTCGCGCGCAGCGGCTGGCCAGCAGCAGGCCCAGCCCGAACGCGGCATACGCCGCCGCCACGCCGGCCGGTCCGATCCGGTGCTCGAAGCCGGGACTGAGCCGGCGGGGGACGACGTGGTAGTCCACGACGTAAGCGAGCGCCGCGGTGCCTGCGGCACGGACCACCTGCCCGCGCAAGGGGGCCTGCGCGGGACGCGTCGTTTCGTACACGCAAGCCCAGAGCAGCGAACTGGCGTGGTGTATCGCGTAGCCTGTCGCGGTGTACCGCAGCGAAGGACGCGAGACATGCCGTGCCCGCGGATACCAGAGCCACTGGCTGGCGGCATTCGTGCCGGCGGCGGTCGCCCCGCTGCGGCGCCGGCTGAAGACCGACACCACGAGTGTGCTCAACGCACTGGCGAGGCCTCCCGAGCCGAACACGCGGGCGGCGAAGGACATGGGCGTGCCGCCCGGCTGCGCGTGCTGGTCCTCGGGGCGGGGCTGATCGGCTCGGCACTGGCGAAGGCGCTGGCCTTGCAGGGACATGATCCACTCCTCGTAAGCCGGCGCCCGGATGCCACCGCCGGGACGCCCGGCATCGACTTTGGCGCATTGCCCGACGACCGTGCGCTGTTGGACATGCTCGCCGGCGTCGACGTACTGGTGAATACGGTCGGCATCTTTCGCGAACCAGCAGACCAGTCCTTCGATGCAGTCCACGTGAAAGGCCCGCTGGCGCTCTTCGACGCCGCGCGTCGCGCAGGCGTGCGCCGCATCGTGCAGCTCTCGGCACTGGGCGCGGCCCCCGCCTCGCCGTTGCCGTATTTCTCCAGCAAGGGCAGGGCAGAGCGGTTGCTGCGGGAGATCGGCATCGACCATGCGATCGTGCGGCCGTCGCTGGTCTTCGCGCCGGCGGGGACCAGCACGCGCTGGTTCGCGCAGCTGGCGAGCCTGCCGCTGCTGCCGTTGCCGGGAGGCGGTACCCAGCAGGTCCAACCACTCCATCTGGACGATCTGGTCCACGCATTGGTCCGGCTTGTCGAGGCGCGAAGCGTGCCGGGCTCGCTCGACGCGGTCGGCCCGCGGCCGCTGCCGCTGCACCGGTATCTCGACCTGTTCCGCCGCGCCATGGGCGTACCCGGCGCGAGCGTTCCGGTTCCCCGTGCCGTGGCGAGTCTCGGGGCCGCGGCTCTCGGCAAGGTGTCGCCCGCGCTTCCCGTGAATGCCGATGCGCTGGCGATGCTGGATGCGGGCAACACCGCCGATCCGGCGCCCTTCGCACAGTGGCTGGGCCGCGATGCGCGCGATCCGGCCGCATTCGTCGCCGGAGCGGCGGACCTGCGCTGGCCGGCCCTGCTGGGGTGGAGCGTGCCGCTGATGCGCCTGGCGCTCGCGGCGATGTGGATCGCCACCGGCATCGTCTCGCTGTGGCTGTACCCGCGCGAAGCGAGCCTGGCCCTGCTGGCCGAAGTCGGCCTGCGGGGGGCGCTGGCCGATGCCGCGCTGGTCACGGCCGCCCTGCTCGACATCGCCCTCGGCATCGGACTGCTGGCTCGGCGCTGGCGCCAGCCGGTGTACCTGGGGCAACTGCTGCTGGTGCTGGGCTACACGGCCATCATCACCCTGTGGCTGCCGGCACAGTGGCTGCATCCGTTCGGGCCGGTGCTCAAGAACCTGCCGCTGCTCGCGATGATCCTCGCCCTGTGGTCGCTCGACCGGAAGCCATGGACCTGATCCTGGTCAAATACCTGCACGTGCTCTCGTCCACGCTGCTGTTCGGGACGGGCATCGGCACGGCGTTCTATCTGTTCTTCGTCAGCTGGACGCGCGACGCGCGCGTGGTGGCGCCGGTCGCCAGACTGGTGGTGGCCGCGGACTGGATCTTCACCGCCACGACGATCGTCTTCCAGCCGCTCAGCGGTTTCTACCTGGCCCATCGCATGGGCCTGCACTGGACCACGCCGTGGATCTTCTGGTCGACCGTCCTGTTCGTCATCGCGGCCCTGTGCTGGCTTCCCGTGGTCTGGCTGCAGATCCGCCTGCGCGACATCGCCGTCGACGCCGCGCAGGACGGGCGCGAGCTTCCGCCGGCCTACGCCTCGCACCTCGGCGCCTGGGCCGCGCTGGGCGTGCCGGCGCTGGTGTCGTTCCTGGCGATCTTCTACATGATGGTGTCGCGGCAGGTGCCGTTCGCGGGGTGACCCCGCCATCGGATTCACCGGTCCTTAGCGGGCGCGATGCTATCCAGCATCGATGGATGCCTTGCTCCTGTCGCGGATCCAGTTCGGTTTCGTCATCAGTTTCCATGTCCTGTTCCCGGCCTTCACGATCGGACTGTCGAGCTGGCTGGCGTTCCTCGAATTCCGCTGGCTGCGCACCCGCGACCCGGTGTGGAAGGACCTGTATTTCTTCTGGCTGAAGATCTTCGCGGTGTCGTTCGGGATGGGCGTGGTCAGCGGCATCGTCATGAGCTTCCAGATCGGCACCAACTGGTCGGTATTCGCCGAGCGCGCCGGCGCGGTGATCGGGCCGCTGCTGGGCTTCGAAGTGCTGACCGCGTTCTTCCTGGAAGCGACCTTCCTCGGCGTGATGCTGTTCGGCTGGAAGCGCGTTCCCGACCGGCTGCACTTCCTGTCCACCTGCATGGTCGCGCTGGGCACGCTCATCTCGACCTTCTGGATCCTCTCGGCCAACAGCTGGATGCAGACACCGCGCGGCTTCGAGCTGGTCGACGGCATGTTCCACGTCACCTCGTGGCGCGAGGTCATCTTCAACCCCTCGTTCCCGTACCGGCTCGTGCACATGACGCTGGCCGCGTTCCTGACCACCTGCTTCGTGATCGGCGGCGTATCGGGCTGGTACCTGCGCCGCGGCCTGCACCGCGATCCGGCCCTGCGGATGCTCAAGCTGTCCATCGCCTTCGCCCTGATCGTGGTGCCGCTGCAGATCCTCGCGGGCGACCTGCACGGCCTGAACACCGCCGAGCACCAGCCGCTCAAGGTCGCGGCGATGGAAGGCCACTGGGAGCGCCAGCCGGAAGGCGAGGGGATGCCGCTGCTGCTGTGGGCGGTGCCCGACCAGGCCGCCGCCACCAATCGCCAGGAAATCGCGATCCCGCGCCTGGGCGGCCTGATCCTCACCCACACCTGGGACGGGCAGATCGAGGCGCTGGACATCGCCCTGCCCGAGGATCGTCCGCCGGTGGCCCCGGTGTTCTACGCGTTCCGGGTGATGGTCGGACTGGGCATGGCGATGCTGCTGCTGGCGCTGGCCTCGGGCCTGCGCTGGCGACAGGGCCGGCTGGAGAGCGCACGCGGGCTGCACCTGGCCTGGAACGTGATGCTGCCCTCGGGCTTCGTCGCCATCCTCGCCGGCTGGTTCGTCACCGAGATCGGCCGCCAGCCCTGGGTGGTGTACGGCCAGCTGCGCACTGCGGACGCCGTGAGCGATATCACGACGGCCAGCGTGGCGATCTCGCTGGGCGTCTACATGTTCGCGTATGCGGTGGTGTTCGGTTTCGGCACCGCCTACATCCTGAAGATGCTGCGCCGCGGACCGCTGCCGCACGAGCCGGAGCCTGAGACCGAGGGCGGGGACCGGACGCCGGCGCGGCCGCTGAGCGCCGCCGACGCCACGCTGGAAGAGGGGACACGCTGATGCCGGTGGAGACCTGGCTGCCCGTCGTGTGGTTCGGGGTCATCGGCTTCGGCGTGCTGATGTACGTCGTCCTCGACGGCTTCGTGCTGGGCCTGGGCATCCTCGCTCCGTTCGCCGAGGACGAGGACCAGCTCGACCTGATGATGAACACGGCCGCGCCGATCTGGGACGGCAACGAAACCTGGCTGGTGCTGGGCGGGGCGGGGCTGCTGGCCGCGTTCCCCGCCGCGTACGCGCTGGTGTTATCCGCGCTGTACCTGCCGGTGCTGCTGATGCTGGTGGCGCTGGTGTTCCGGGGCGTCGCCTTCGAGTTCCGCTTCAAGGCCGGCAGCACGCGCTGGCTGTGGGGCTGGGCGTTCGCGCTGGGATCGCTGTGCGCGGCGTTCTGGCAGGGCGTGATCCTCGGGGCGCTGGTCGAAGGCATGCCGGTGGAGGAGGGGCGCTACATCGGCGGGCTGCTGTCGTGGTTCAGCCCGTTCTCGATGTTGACCGGCGCCGCCGTGGTATTCGGCTATGCGCTGCTGGGCAGCACCTGGCTGATCCTCAAGACCGAAGGCGACCTGCAGCGCGTGGCGCGCGTGCTCACGCGCCCGCTGGTGCTGGTGGTCGCGGTCTTCATGGGGCTGGTGAGCGCCTGGCTCCCGTTCCTGGATTCGCGCGTGATGGAACGCTGGTTCGAGGACAACAACTTCTGGTGGCTCTCACCGGTGCCGGCGCTGACCCTGCTCACCGCGTTCGCGCTGTGGCGGGCCGCGATGGCGCAGGGCCGCGATGCGCGCCCGTTCGTGCTGACGCTGTGCTTCTTCGGACTCGGGTTCGCCGGGCTGGTGCTGGGAATGTGGCCCTACCTCGTGCCGCCGTCGCTGACGATCTGGGAAGCGGCCGCGCCGCCTTCCTCGCAGGGTTTCATGCTGGCGGGGGTTGCCGTGCTGCTGCCGGTGATCCTGGGCTACACCGCGTGGTCCTACCGCGTGTTCCGCGGCAAGATCCTGGCCGAGCAGGGCTACCACTGAACCCTCCGCCAGGCGCGGCGCGATGACTCAGCTCAGGGCCGTGGCCGCGTCGTAGGACAGGCGGGACGCACCCGCGCCCTCCAGCGCCTGCTGCACGGCAGGCAGTTTCTCGGGTTCGGCATCGACGACCACGAGCACGCTGCCCGATTCCAGCTCCGCCTGGAACTGGCGCCGGATCGGATCGCGGATCGAAGCGCCCGCGAGCGATCCGCCCAGGCCGCCCATCGCGGCGACGATGCCGGTGGAGAAGATCAGCGCGTAAGCCGGCATGCCCCAGAGCAGCATGATCGCGATACCGGCCACCAGCCCGATCACCGCGCCCATCAGCACGCCGCGCATCGCGGACGGCACCAGGTCGCTGTCGGCCAGCTTGCGACGGTTGCTGACCCGCCGGACCTCGGTATCCGAGCGGGCGATGATGCGGACGTCGTCGTCGGGAATCCCGCCCTGCGTGGCCAGGCGCGCCACGCGGTTGGCGTCCTCGACGCTGCCGGTCTTGAACACGCTGCGATGCTTGATGGACATGCTGGACCTCGCTGGCTTAAGCCTGGGATCGATGCCCGAAGTCTAGGTAGCTGCGTGTGCGGCGAACGTGTACAGCGGCAGTGGAGATCGCAAAGGAGTAAAGCGAAGCGTTGGGCGGAGCAGCGAGCTTTGGGGGTGCGCTGAAGGCATTACGGCGCTTTGGGAAGGCGGCAGGTCCAGCCAAGGTCGCTCTTGATTTCGCATAATGCATATTATGTTATAATCTGCCTGCGCCAATTCTCGCGAGTTGGCTGCTTACTCGACGGCGCCGCTGGGCGTTGAACTGCCTCCGGCGATGCGGGCCGGCCTTGAACTGCCTATGGCCAGCGAAGACATCGACTCCCTCCATCCGTGGACTTGGCCAGATGGCGCGTGTCCCAACGCATGTCGTCCACACAGCGCATGGCGACAGGATCCGTCCTTGGGCCCGGCACCTCTGCACCCACTCCGGGCAGCCGCGCGCCTGATCGATGGAGCCGACAGCCAGCCTGGCTTCCGGCACCCAGCGGCGCGCATCCGGTCCGATGCAGCGCAGCTTCACCGCGTTCGCGCCGGACATGCACACGCGCCCCGTATCCAGCACGCGCATTCCGTATCAAAATCGCGCAGCGGCGATCGAAGCGATGCCGCCATCGAACGCTCTTCGGATCGTTGAAAAAATCCTGTTGACGGACTCGGAAACCGCCCCTACAATTTCGCGCTTTCCAGCCCGTGGGGCCATAGCTCAGCTGGGAGAGCGCCTGCATGGCATGCAGGAGGTCGGCGGTTCGATCCCGCCTGGCTCCACCACAATTCGCTGCACGTTCCGCTGCACAGGCCGCGCGGTAACGAACAACTTGTTTACCGCGTCCCCATCGTCTAGAGGCCTAGGACATTACCCTTTCACGGTAGCGACCGGGGTTCGAATCCCCGTGGGGACGCCATCTTCTGACAACGCCCGCGCAAGCGGGCGTTGTCGTTTACGGGATCTTGCTCACAGGCAGAACCCCGCAGCGGTTGAACTGCTGCCGCAGCGCCGCTGCGACCCGACGCAAGCGCCGGATCCAGCAGGCGCCTCTACCCGTGATGCCAGCGTTCCCGATGCACCCGGACCGCCCCCGGCCATGCCTCGCATCGCCCGGACTTCGCGCGCGACGGACGCCGCGGCCCGGTCACTCCACCGGCGCCAGATCCACCCGCGCGGCCACTTGCCGCAGCGTGGCCACGCCGTGTCCACCCTCGGCCAGGTACTGCAGCCATTTGCCCAGGAAGGTGTTCATCCGCATGCGGTGGTCGAGCACTTCGGCTGCCGGCGGGTACATCCCGATCACGTCCTGCCAGCGCCGGCCCACGTAACAGTGGGTCGCCTCTGCCTGGCGCGCGTCGCGGTAGAGGCGCAGGAAGGCCGAGGGGTCGGGTTCGCCGGTCAGCGGGTCGCGCACCGTGTAGGTCAGGCGGAGCTCGCTGGTGTAGGCGTGTTGCTCCAGCACGTCCAATCGCACGTCCAGACCGTTGCCCACGCTGGACACATAGCGGCCCGGCGCCAGGTCGCCCGGTTCGAACAGCCGGGTGATGCGCTGGTAGTTCTCGGCATACAGCCCCATCAGCCAGCCGAACCGACCGAGCTTGGGAATCTGTGCGCTGCGCTTGGCGACCTGGTGCATGGCTCGATCCTACACGCTGGTGCCGAGCGCGGGCAGGATTGAATAAACCCTGCAAAGCCCCTACGTTAAGAAAGTCGCCGGCGGCCATCAGGCGCAACTCCCGCCCTCACGCGACGCGCACGCGCCCTCCCCCGTTCAGTACATGACCCGCTGCAGGCCCAGGGTCGACATGACCTTGCTCGAGATTTCCTCGATCGATACGTGGGTGGTGCTGAGCACCGGGATCCGCTCGGCACGGAAGAGCTTCTCGGCCGCCGCCACCTCGCGCTTGCAGGTCTCGAGCTTTGCGTAGGACGAATCCGGGCGCCGCTCCTGGCGGATCTGCTGCAGCCGGACCGGGTCGATCGTCAGTCCGAACAGCTTGGACCGGTGCGCGCGCAGCCGCGGCGGCAGGCGATCGTGTTCGAGATCCTCGTCCGTGAGCGGATAGTTGGCGGCGGCCACGCCGTGGTGGAGCGCGAGGTAGATGCAGGTCGGCGTCTTGCCGGCCCGCGAGACCGCCACCAGGATCACGTCGGCCTGGTCGTAGTTGATCGACATGCCGTCGTCGTGCGCCAGCGCGAAGTTCATCGCGTTGATGCGGCGGTGGTAGGTTTCGAAGTCGACCATGCCATGTGCCTGCCCGACCTTGGCCTGCCGCTGCTCGCCCAGCTCGGCTTCCAGCGGTGCGATGAAGGGCTCGAACACGTCCAGCATCAGCGCGCCGCTGTGCCCCAGCGCTGCCGTGATCTCGGGATTGACCGAGGAGTTGACCACGATCGGCCGCACCCCCCGCGCCTCCCCTTCCGCGCGGATGCGTTCGGCCACTTCGAAGGCCCGCTCGACACTGTCCACGAAGGGAATACGGCTGGTGTGGAACCGTTGTCCGCCGAACTGGGTCAGCAGGCTGTGGCCGACGGTTTCGGCGGTAATGCCGGTGCCATCGGAAACATAGAACACGGGTCTGGTCGTTGACAACGCTGTCTCCTTGCCTACGGGCGCCTGCCGTGGCCTGCATGGGGGCTAAAATAACGTCCTTTTCGACCGGGCGCCGCCCGGTTGTTTTCGTCTTTCGCCACGTTTCGGGAGTTCCGCCTTGAACCAGCCTGCACCGCAACCGTCCGGATCGACGGCCAACATCCTCTGGCTGCACGACCTGCGGCTGTCCGACCTGGCCCAGGTGGGCGGCAAGAATTCCTCGCTCGGCGAGATGATCGGCGAGTTGTCGGGACTCGGGGTGTCGGTCCCCGGCGGCTTCGCGACCACGGCCGAAGCCTTCCGCGCCTTCATCGCCCACAACACGCTGCACCAGCGCATCTTCGATCGGTTGGCCACGCTGGATGTGGAGGACGTGGACGCACTGACGGCGGCCGGCGGCGAGATCCGCGGCTGGGTGATCGACGCGCCACTGCAGCCCGAGCTGGACCGCGAGATCCGCGAGGCCTACGCCAGGCTGTGCGCCGACAACGGCGGCGGCGACATCGCCGTGGCGGTGCGTTCCTCGGCCACCGCCGAGGACCTTCCCGATGCGTCTTTCGCCGGCCAGCAGGAGACGTTCCTCAACGTCACCGGCGCCGATGATGTCGTGCGCAAGGTCAAGGAAGTCTTCGCCAGCCTCTACAACGACCGCGCCATCGCCTACCGCGTCCACCACGGGTTCAAGCACGAGGACGTGTTCCTGTCCGCCGGCGTGCAGCTGATGGTACGCTCGGACGTGGGCGCCTCGGGCGTGCTGTTCACCCTCGACACCGAGTCGGGCTTCCGCGACGTGGTGTTCGTCACCTCCAGCTTCGGCCTCGGCGAGATGGTCGTCCAGGGCGCGGTCAACCCGGACGAGTTCTACGTCTACAAGCCCACGCTCAAGGCCGGCAAGCCGGCGATCCTGCGCCGTTCGATCGGCGCCAAGCAGCTGCGCATGGTGTATTCCGACCAGCCCGGCGAACGCGTGCGCACCGAGGACACGCCGGCAGAACTGCGCAAGACGTTCTCGATCAGCGATGCCGACGTGCATGAGCTGTCCAGGCAGGCGCTCGTAATCGAACAGCACTACGGCCGCCCGATGGACATCGAGTGGGCGAAGGACGGCGTGACCGGCAAGCTGTTCATCGTGCAGGCGCGTCCGGAGACGGTGAAGTCGCGCGCCAAGGCGACCCAGATCGAACGCTACTCGCTCGAGCAACGCGGCACCGTGATTGCCGAGGGCCGCGCCATCGGCCAGAAGATCGGCAGCGGCGTGGCGCGCGTGGTGCGCAGCCTCGAGGACATGAACCGCGTGCAGCCCGGCGACGTGCTGGTGGCCGACATGACCGATCCCGACTGGGAGCCGGTGATGAAGCGTTCGTCCGCCATCGTCACCAACCGCGGCGGCCGCACCTGCCACGCCGCGATCATCGCCCGCGAGCTGGGCGTGCCGGCCGTGGTCGGCACGGGCAACGCGCTGGACGCGATCGAGGACGGCAAGCCGGTGACGGTGAGCTGCGCCGAGGGCGACACCGGTTTCATCTACGACGGCACCCTGCCCTTCGAGCGGATCACCACCGACCTGACCTCGATGCCCGAGGCGCCGCTCAAGATCATGATGAACGTCGCCAACCCGGAGCGCGCGTTCGACTTCGGCCAGCTGCCGAACGCCGGCATTGGCCTCGCGCGCCTGGAGATGATCATCGCCGCGCACATCGGCGTGCATCCCAACGCGCTGCTCGAGTACGACCGCCAGGACGCGGAGACGAAGAAGAAGATCGACGAGAAGACCGCTGGCTACGCCTCTCCGGTCGACTTCTACGTCGACCGCCTGGCCGAGGGCATCGCCACCCTGACCGCGTCGGTGGCGCCCAACCCGGTGATCGTGCGCCTGTCGGACTTCAAGTCCAACGAGTACGCCAACCTGATCGGCGGCCCGAACTACGAGCCGCACGAAGAGAACCCGATGATCGGCTTCCGCGGCGCCAGCCGCTACGTCGATGCGTCCTTCGCCAAGGCCTTCGCCCTGGAATGCCGCGCGGTGCTGCGCGTTCGCAACGAGATGGGCCTCGAGAACCTCTGGGTCATGATTCCCTTCGTGCGCACGCTCGAGGAAGGCCGCAAGGTGGTCGAAGTGCTGGCCGAGAACGGCCTGCGCCAGGGCGAGAACGGCCTGAAGATCATCATGATGTGCGAGGTGCCCTCGAACGCCCTGCTGGCCGAGGAGTTCCTGGACATCTTCGACGGCTTCTCGATCGGCTCCAACGACCTGACCCAGCTCACCCTGGGCCTGGACCGCGACTCCTCGATCGTCGCCCACCTGTTCGACGAGCGGAACCCGGCGGTCAAGAAGCTGCTGTCGATGGCGATCAAGGCCGCGCGCGCCAAGGGCAAGTACGTCGGCATCTGCGGCCAGGGCCCGAGCGACCACCCCGACCTGGCGCAGTGGCTGATGGAGGAAGGCATCGAGTCGGTGTCGCTCAATCCCGACACCGTGGTCGACACCTGGCTGAAGCTGGCCAAGTCGAAGGCCAGGGGCTGAGCCACCTCACGGCGGCTCGCGGCAGGCATGCCGCGGGCCGTCGGTCGATCCATCGGGGTCGCCCCGCGCGACCCGGGCGTCCGGCCTAACCGCGTCCGGCCCGCTCCGTGAACGGCCTTGCGGGCACTGCCTTCCCCTCGCGCGCCAGCCGGTCGTAGGCCTCGCGCACCGCATCCTCCCCGTACCGACGCTCCAGTCGCCGCACGATGAAGTGGCCGCGCGCCATGTCCTGGTAGTAGTCGGTGAACATGGTATTGAGCGCGGCTCCGGTGGCGGCGCCGACGATCGGCACCGCCTGTGCGGCGAACTTCTCGGTCACCACCACGCCGAAGCGCGTGGCCACCTTCTCGACCAGCTTGGCCAGCCACTTGCCGGCCTCCTTCGAGCCGATGCCGCCGGTCAGGCCCTGCCCCGCCAGGCTGCGGCCGGCCAGTTCGGCCGACAGGTGCCGCATGACGTCGGCCGTGAACCCGCGGGCGAGGTAGTAGCCGGTTTCGCTGGCGTCGTCCTTGCCCGACTTGCCGCCCAGCGCGAACACCTCCAGGCAGGCCTGCTGCGTGCCCGGCTCGGAGAGATCGAAGCCTTCGCTGCGCGCGACGTCGGCGACCGCCCGCATCATGATCGTGGTCGACACCGGCAGTTCGACGAACAGCGCGGCGAAGCCGAACGCGCCGCCCACCGCGCCGGTCGTGGCCGCGGCCAGCTTGTGCCAGCGGGTCGAAGCGCCGCGGCCCGGAGCGTTGTCCATGCTCCACAACGCGACCTGCGCCGAACGGTACAGCGCCGCTTCGACCGCGCCGTGGATGCGGCCGGACACCGAGTCCGGCAGCGCGCGCACCGCGAACTCCAGCGGCGTGCCCACCAGGCTGGCCATGCGCGCGGTGATGGTGGGCGCTTCCAGCAGGGCGACGGCGCGTCGCAGCTCGGCGCCATCCAGGGTCGCGTGGGACAGGCCTTCGGCCGGTTCGATCATCTGTGCCATGCCGCGATGCTAGCGCCCCGGACGGGCACGCCGCAGCCCCGGCACGGCACGCGGTTCAGCCGGCCGCGGGCAGCCCCGACAACGGCCCCATGTGCCGACGGTAGTGGCGCAGCTCCTCGATCGAATCGTGCACGTCGCTCAGCGCGGTGTGCGCCGCGGCCTTGCGCACGCCCGACAGCACCTGCGGCGCCCAGCGCCGCGCGAGTTCCTTGATCGTGCTGACGTCGAGGTTGCGGTAATGGAAGAAGCGTTCCAGCGACGGCATCTGCCGGTGCAGGAAGCGGCGGTCCTGGCAGATCGAATTGCCGCACATCGGCGACTGGCGCGGACCCAGCCACTGCTGCAGGAACTCGAGCGTGCGCTGTTCGGCCTCGTCCATCGCCACGCCCTCTTCCAGTACCCGCCGCCACAGCCCGGACTTGCCGTGCTGGTTGCGGTTCCATTCGTCCATCGCCTCGAGCGTGGCCAGCGGATGCGCGATCGCCAGCGACGGGCCCTCCGCCAGCACCTCGAGCGAGGCGTCGGTGACGACCGTGGCGATCTCGAGGATCGAGTCGCGATCGGTATCCAGTCCGGTCATCTCCAGGTCGATCCAGACCAGGCGGCCGTTGCCCTGTGCGTTGTCGTGCTGTGCCATGCGCTCGCGGCGATTGTCGGGACGGGGCATGATAACCCCGTCGCCCCCACCGCCCTCCCCGATGCCATCCAACGCCCCGCTGGCCCACTACGCGATCCTGACCGCGATGCTCGCGCCCGCGTTCTTCCTGACCGCGACCGCCGCGCTCCTGGCCTCGGCCAATGCGCGCCTGGCCCGGATCATCGACCGCGCCCGCCAGTTGCTCAAGGACCTGGCGGAGATCGAGGACCCGGCCGAACGCCGCGTCCTGGAGCAGCGCGTGGTGGTGCAGCGCCGCCGCAGCCAGATCATCCTGCGCGCCAGCCAGCTGCTGTACGTGGCGATCAGCTGCTTCGTCGGCACCAGCCTGCTGGTCGCGGGCGATTCGTTCTTCGACCACGCGTTCGGACCGGGCCCGACCATCATGGCCGTGCTCGGCGTGCTGGCGATGTTCGGATCGAGCCTGCTGCTGGCCAGCGAGGCGTCGATGGCCGTGCGCGCGATCAACGACGAGATGGACGACCGCCACCGCTTCGCCAACCGTCGCGGCGCCTCGCCGCAGGACTGAGGTTCCCGCCGCCGCTACAGCGGGGGCTTGCCGCGCTTGGCACGGAAGTAGTTGGACAGGCGCCGGCCCGCTTCCTCGCCCAGCACCCCGCCCTGCACCGAAACGCGGTGGTTGTGGCGCGGATCGGCCACGAGGTCGAACACGCTGCCGCAAGCCCCGGTCTTGGCATCGGCAGCGCCATAGACCAGGCGCGCGACGCGGGCGTGCACCAGCGCCATCGCGCACATCGCGCAGGGCTCGAGCGTCACGTAGAGCGTACTGCCGAGCAGGCGATGGTTGCCCAGCCGGCGGCCCGCTTCGCGCATCGCCATGATCTCGGCGTGCGCGCTGGGATCGTGGTCGGAGATGTTGCGGTTCCAGCCCTCGCCCAGGATCTCGCCCTGGGCCGAAACCAGGACGGCGCCGACCGGGATCTCGTCGTCCTCCCGCTGCGCGCGGTCGCCCAGGGCCAGGGCGTGCTGCATCCAGCGTTCGTCGGCCGCTGCGTCAAAGGCTGGCGCCTTCAGCAGTTGCCTCGAATCGTCGAGCAGCTTGTAGAGCACGCGCGTGGCGGCCAGCAAGCCGTGCGGCTTGTAGGCGTACTCGGGGATGTCGCCTGCGGTGCGGTAGCCGAGCCGGCGATAGAACGCCGCCGGGCCCTCGACCAGGGAGGCATCGAGCGTGAGCAGGCGGCGGCCGCGCTCGCGCGCGGCCTGCTCCAGCGCGGCAACGAGGGCGACCCCGACGCCGGTGCCGCGCGCGGCCGCGGTGGTCATCACCTTGGTCAACTCGCCGCGGTGCGGCTGGCTGGGCGCCGCCACCAGCAGCAGCGAACCGGTGCCCAGCATTCGGCCGTCGCGCCAGGCGCACAGCACCACGCGCTCGCCGCGCGCGGCCGAGTGCAGCGCGCCGTCCCAGAATGCGCGCGCATCGTCCAGGTCCAGCGGGTGCATGAAGCCGACCGAGCCGTTCGCGGCCACGGTCTCCACCAGCAGCGCGGCCAGCGCCTCGCGATCCTCCGCGCGCGCCGGGACGATGCGCAGCGGCTGTGCCTCGCCTTCCATCACCAGCGCTGGTGGACGTGCGGCCGGATGTCCTGGTCGTAGATGCGCGCCACCTCGTCCATGGTGGCGACCGGCAGCGCCGGCAGGTCGGCGGCGGCGAGATTGGCCAGCGCCTGTTGCGGATTGCGCGCGCCTGGAATCACCACCGACACCGCCTCGTCCATCAGGATCCAGCGCAGCGCCAGCTGGGCCAGGGTCGCGCCTTCGGGCACGAGCGGGCGCAGCTTCTCGACCGCGGCCAGGCCGACCTCGTAGGGCACGCCGGAGAAGGTCTCGCCCACGTCGAAGGCCTCGCCGCGGCGGTTGAACTGGCGGTGGTCGTCGGCTCCGAAACGCGTATCGGCGCGGAACTTGCCGCTCAGCAGGCCGCTGGCCAGCGGCACGCGTACGATCACCGCCACGCCGCGGCGCTGGGCTTCGCGGAAGAACAGCTGCGCCGGGCGCAGGCGGAACATGTTGTAGATGATCTGGACACTCGCGACGTCCGGGTACTCGATCGCCTTGAGCGCTTCTTCCACGCGCTCGACGCTCACGCCGTAGCGCGCGATCTTGCCGCGCTCGACCAGCCGGTCCATGCGCTCGAAGATCTCGGGGCGGTAGTAGGCATCGGTCGGCGGGCAATGCAGCTGCACGAGGTCGAGCGTCTCGACCTCGAGGTTGCGCAGGCTGCGGTCGATCCAGGACTCCAGGTTCTCCGCGCTGTAGCCCTCGACCGCCTGCGCCGGCAGCCGCCGCCCGGCCTTGGTCGCCACGAACGGGCGCTCGCCGCCACGCTCTTTCAGCACGCGCGCGATCAGGCGTTCCGAATGGCCGTCGCCGTAGACGTCGGCGGTGTCGATGAAGTCGAGCCCGGCGTCGAGCGCCGCGTGCAGCGCCGCGATGGACTCGGCGTCGTCGACCTTGCCCCAGGCCGCGCCGATGGCCCAGGCGCCGAAGCCGATCTCGCCAACGTTGCGGCCGGTGCGGCCGAAGGGTCTGGATTGCATGTAACGCTCCCTGTGCCGGCCAGCCCGCCCTACTCCCACTCGATGGTCGCGGGCGGCTTGCCGGAAATGTCGTAGACCACGCGCGAGACGCCGCGCAGCTCGTTGATGATGCGGTTGCTCACCGTTCCGAGGAACTCGTACGGCAGGTGCGCCCAGTGCGCGGTCATGAAGTCGATGGTCTCGACCGCGCGCAGCGCGATCACCCACTCGTAGGCGCGCGCGTCGCCGACCACGCCCACCGACTTCACAGGCAGGAACACGGCGAAGGCCTGCGAGGTCCGGTCGTACAGATCCGCCTTGCGCAGTTCCTCGATGAAGATCGCATCGGCGCGCGCCAGCAGTTCGGCGTACTCGCGCTTGACCTCGCCGAGGATGCGCACGCCCAGGCCCGGGCCCGGGAACGGATGGCGGTAGACCATGGTGCGCGGCAGGCCGAGCTCGACGCCCAGGCGGCGGACCTCGTCCTTGAACAGTTCGCGCAGCGGTTCGACCAGACCCAGCTTCATGTGTTCGGGCAGGCCGCCGACGTTGTGGTGACTCTTGATCACGTGCGCCTTGCCGGTCTTGCTGCCGGCCGACTCGATGACGTCGGGATAGATCGTCCCCTGCGCCAGCCAGCGCGCGTTCTTCAGCTTGCCCGACTCTTCCTCGAAGATCTCGACGAACAGGTTGCCGATGATCTTGCGCTTGGCCTCCGGGTCGGCCACGCCTTCCAGCGCCTTGAAGTAGCGGTCGGCGGCATCGACGCGGATCACCTTGACGCCCATGTGCTCGGCGAACATCGCCATCACCTGGTCGCCTTCCTGCCAGCGCAGCAGGCCGGTGTCGACGAACACGCAGGTCAGCTGCTCGCCGATGGCCTTGTGCAGCAGCGCGGCGACCACGGAGGAATCCACGCCGCCGGACAGCCCCAGGATCACCTCGTCCGAACCCACCTGCTCGCGCACGCGGGCGATCTGGTCCTCGATGATGTTGGCCGCGGTCCACAGCGTGGCGCAGCCGCAGACATCGACCACGAAGCGACGCAGCAGGGTCTGGCCCTGCAGGGTGTGGGTGACCTCGGGATGGAACTGCACGCCGTACCAGCGCCTGTCCTCGTTGGCCATGGCGGCGACCGGGATGCGGTCGGTCGTGGCGGTGATGCGGAAGCCCGGCGGCACTTCGGAGACATGGTCGCCGTGGCTCATCCAGACGTTCAGGCGGCTCTTGCCGGGATGGTCGGTCAGGCCGGAGAACAGCGCATCGGGGTGGACCACGTCCACTTCGGCATGGCCGAATTCGCGCTGGTCGGCGGCCTCGGTGGCACCGCCCAGCTGCGCGGCCAGGGTCTGCATGCCGTAGCAGATGCCGAGGATCGGCAGGCCGCTGTCGAACACCTCCTGCGGCGCCGCGGGCGCGCCCGGCAGCGTGGTCGATTCCGGACCGCCCGACAGGATGATGCCCCTGGCGCCGAACGCGGCGATCTCGGCCGGATCGTGGTCCCAGGCCCAGATCTCGCAGTACACGCCGATCTCGCGGATGCGGCGGGCGATCAGCTGCGTGTACTGCGCGCCAAAGTCCAGGATCAGGATCTTGTCGCCGTGGATGTCGGTCAGCGGCTGGGAGGTCATGCCTTGTTCTTCCGGATGTAGCGGGTGATGAGATGGAGCACCAGGGCGGCGCACATGCCGACGGGCGCCACGACGACGGCGACCTCCGCCGCCACGGACGCCGGTTCGGCGAGCGTCATGCCGACGGAAGGCGGCCCCCGCCGCACCATGTCGGCCTGCATGGCGTACAGCACTGCCGCGTAAACTGCGGCTGCAACGGCGCCGGACAACGCGACGCGCTGCCAGACACGGCGGAAAAACAGGCCGATGGCAGCACCGCCGAGGACAGGAGCCGCCACCAGCATCATCCAGGCGAACTCCTCCACGGGCCTCAGCCGATCTGGTAGTTCGGCGGCTGCTTGGTGATCGTGACGTCGTGCACGTGGCTCTCGCGCTGGCCGGCGCCGGTGATGCGCACGAACTTCGGCTGCGTGCGCATCTGCTCGATCGTGGCGCAGCCCACGTAGCCCATGGTGGCGCGCAGGCCGCCGGCGAGCTGGTGGATGATGCTGCTCAGCGGGCCGCGGTAAGGCACGCGGCCCTCGATGCCCTCGGGCACCAGCTTGTCGGCATCGCTGGCGTCCTGGAAGTAGCGGTCCTTGGACCCCTTCTCCATCGCACCCAGCGAGCCCATGCCGCGGTAGCTCTTGTAGCTGCGCCCCTGGAACAGCTCGACCTCGCCCGGCGATTCCTCGGTGCCGGCGAACAGGCCGCCGATCATCACCGTCGAGGCGCCGGCAACCAGCGCCTTGCCGATGTCGCCGGAGTAGCGGATGCCGCCGTCGGCGATCAGCGGGATGCGGTCCTGCAGCGCCTCGGCCACCAGGTCGATGGCGGTGATCTGCGGCACGCCCACGCCCGCGACCACGCGGGTGGTGCAGATCGAACCCGGGCCCACGCCGACCTTGACCGCGTCGGCGCCGGCATCCATCAGCGCCAGCGCGGCGTCGCCGGTGACGATGTTGCCGCCGATCACCTGCAGCTTCGGGAAGTTCTTCTTGACCCAGGCCACGCGGTCGATGACGCCCTGCGAGTGGCCATGCGCGGTATCGACGATCACCACGTCCACGCCGGCGGCGGCCAGCGCGGCGACGCGTTCCTCGGTGTCGCCACCCACGCCCACCGCGGCGCCGACCAGCAGCTGTTCGTCGGGATCGTAGGCGGCGTTGGGATTGTCGCTCTTCTTCTGGATGTCCTTGACGGTGATCAGGCCGCGCAGCTCGAAGGCATCGTTGACCACAAGCACCTTCTCGATGCGGTGCTTGTGCAGCAGGCCGATCACTTCCTCGTCGGCGGCACCTTCCCTGACCGTGACCAGGCGATCCTTCTTGGTCATGATGTTCCTGACCGGATCGTCGAGCTTCTTCTCGAAGCGCATGTCGCGGCCGGTCACGATGCCGACCAGCTGGCCGCCGTCGACCACCGGCACGCCGGAGATGTTGCGCGCGCGGGTGAGCTTGAGCACCTCGCCGATGGTGGTCATCGGGCCGACGGTGAACGGCTCGCGGATCACGCCGGCCTCGAAGTTCTTGACCTTCGCGACCTCGGCGGCCTGCAGTTCGGCCGACAGGTTCTTGTGGATGATGCCGATGCCGCCGAGCTGGGCCATGGCGATGGCCAGGCGGGCTTCGGTCACCGTGTCCATCGCGGCCGAGACGATCGGTAGCTTCAGGCGCAGGGATTTCGTGAGCTGGGTGGCGAGCGAGACGTCCTTGGGCAGGACGGTGGAGTGCGCGGGGACGAGCGAAACGTCGTCGTACGTCAGTGCTTCAGCCTGGATGCGGAGCATCGGCAGTCCCGGGAGAGGTGGGGAAGCGCGTCATTATACCGCGCTGCGGCATCGCCGCGCAGCGCTCCGCCGATCACCGCCCCTCGACCGCGCCCTGCCCAGAATGGCCCCCGCCGGCGCTCACCGGACCGGGCGCAGGCGGTCGAGTTCCCGGGCCAGCAGCCAGATCGCACCGGCCAAGTACGGCAGGCAGGACGGCACCCACATCACCAGGCCCGCCAGCTGCTGGTCGGCCAGGACGCCGAGGCCCAGTTCCGGCGCCCGCGCCTCGTAGAACGGATACAGCGCGCGCCGCGAGAACGTCAGCAAGGCTCCGAGGAAGCCCATCTGCATCATGACCACCACGATGGCCACCGTTCCCGCCAGCGCGCCGCCCGCCGCGTCGTCGCGCAGGCGCTGCCACAGCAGGGTCCAGAGCCACAGGCCGGCGGCGAGGAAGCTGCCATGCATCAGCCAGTGCACCGCCTCGCTGGCCAGCGCCAGTTCCAGCGCGGCCGGCGCGTGCCAACCCCACATCACCGCCGCATTGGCCAGGGTCGCCGCCGCCAGCGACCGCAACGGCGCGACCGTGGCAGCCTGCGCGCAGCGGTGCAGGACGCGCGACCACGCCGGCGGCAGCGCCGCGGCCAGCGCAGCGCGCGGCCGTGCGGCCAGCAGCAGCGGCGGCGCCAGGGCCAGCAGCAGCATGTGCTGGGCCATGTGCGCGGCCAGCGACCACTCCCCCAGCGCATCGAAGGGCCAGACCGTGGCCAGCGTCAGCGCCAGCAGCCCGGCGCCACAGGCTCCGGCCTCGGCACGCGAGATCCCCCGCCCCGTGTGGCCGCCGCGCCACAGCCGCCACAGGCCGCGCAGGTACAGGCCGGCGAACAAGGCCAGCGGCACCAGCAGCAGCGGCGACAGCGTCCAGGCCGTGGCCAGGGTGGGCACCCCGTGTCCGGTATCGTGGGCGAACGCCACCCCCGGGAGCGCCAGCGTCGCCGCGGCGGCGCGTGTCCAGCCGCGTCCGGCAGCGACCCGGTCCGCTCCGCGATCCCGTCCCGCCCGCCTTCTCCCGCCCGCTCCTGGAGCCGATCCATGCTGTTCTGGCTGAAGGTCGCCCACATCGCCTCGATGTCGATCTGGTTCAGCGGCCTGTTCCTGCTGGTGCGCCTGTTCGCCGCCCGCCGACGCGGTGAGCGCGACGCGCGTCCCGACTTCTTCAATCCGGTCGCCAATCGCCTGTTCTTCCGGATCGCCACACCTGCCGGCGTGCTGACCATTGCCCTGGGCATGAGCCTGATCCCGTGGGTCGAACCGGGCGCCTGGCTGATCGGCAAGCTCGTGCTGGTGGCCCTGGTGGTGCTGGTGCACCTGTGGATGGGCGCGCACCTGCACGCGCTGGGCAAGGGCAAGGAGCGGCGCCCTGGGCTGCTGCCGCGCCTGCTGGGCTGGAGCCCGCTGCTGCTGTTGCTGGGCATCGCCGCGCTGACCGGGGCGAAGCCGCGCAGCGTGGGCGACCTGCCACCTCCGGGGGAGGCCACTCATTCGTCCAGCGCCCGGTCGGAGGCGTCGTCCTCGTCGCGCTCGCGGTGGCCGTAGACGCCGATGCCGTGGCCGAAGCTGAGCGTGCCTCCCAGCCATCCCACCACCAGCACCATTGCCGCCGTCGGCGCCGAGTGCGCCAGCGCCCACCAGCCGGCCGCGGCCGGGTCGGGCCAGCGCAGCCAGACGCCCGCGGCCGCGAGCGCCAGCAGCATCACGCCCGCGATGAAATGGCTCCATGCCGACACATGCCGCCGCGCCACCCGGATCAGGAACATGTCGGCGATGCCCAGCCCAGCCGCCATCAGGCCCGCGACCAGGCCGACCACGTTCAGCCACCACGCCGCCTCGGCCCAGAACATCCGGCCGCTCCACAGGTGGAGGACGTCGGCCGGCAGCAGCAGGGTCAGGCAGGCAATCGGATAGACCACCGCCACCGGATGCAGCGGATGGCGATGGAGCGCCACGCGGCTTTCCACCGTGGGGCTGCGCTGTTCGGGGACGGGTTGCTGGAGCGTCTCGCGCATGGCCGCTTCACTCGCAGGGCTGCAGCAGCAGCACGGGGATGGTGGTGAACGCCATCGCCAGCAGCGACAGCAGCGACAGCATCGCGACCAGTCGTGCCGCGAAGCGCCGGCCGTCGCCGGTGTCCGGCGCGGCGGCGCTCCGCCTGGCGCGCAGCCCGATCCAGGCCACCGCAGCGAAGGCCGGCAGCGTCGCCAGGGCGATCGCGATCCACGCCGCCGGCGCCGGCCAGCCGCGACCGCAAACCAGACCCTGCAGCGAATAGACCGCGAAAAAGTGCAGCCCCCAGACCAGGAAGGGGCTGGCGATCCAGCTCAGGCGGCGGGGACGTCGCGCGCCGTTCATTGCAGCACCGGGAACAGATGGACCACCGCCCAGCCGATCGCCGCCTGCACCAGCGCGTAGCGCAGGAAGGCGTGCGCGACGCGCCACTCGAGGGGCCGCGCCGCGTCCACCAGGCGGTGGCCGATACGCGCGCTCACATGCAGGCACAACACCGCGGCGAGCACGAGGTGCAGCGCGCAGAAACCCGCCAGGGTCCACACCACCGAGGCATAGGCATGGGCCTGCGGCTGACCCGGCGCATCGGCCAGCGGCGGCAGGTGGACCAGGACGGATCCCAGCGCCGCCGCGGCCGCCACGATGGCCGGGATCGCAACGCGACGACGGCGCCGGAATCCGGCGCGCAGTGCAGCCGATGCCACCGCGCCGGCCAACCAGGACACCGCCAGCAATCCCGGCGCGAACCAGTGCATGCCACGCAGCGCGGCCTCGCCCATGCCGCGCGGCGGCCAGCCGTCGCTGCCCAGCCACAGGTAGAAGTAGGCGAACACCAGCGAGGCGAACAGCGAGCCGACGATCAGCATCGTCACCACCACCGCCCACCAGCCCGGCGCATTGCGGCAGGCATATTGCGACGGCAGCATCCGCCCGTCGCCGGCGTCCACCTCCTCCGGCGCGCCGCGCCAGCCGGTGCTCCAGGCCCAGGTGCAGAACAGCGCCAGCAGCGGCGCGACGCAGGCGGCCGCCAGCCAGTACCAGCCGGCGATGAAGCAGGCCAGCAGCGCGGTGATCGCCAGCGCCGACAGCAGCGGCAGCCACGACGAACCGGACAGGAACACCACCTGTTCCGGTCGCGCCGACACGATGCCGGTGCCCAGCAACTCGCGCCGGCCGCGTGCGGGATCTCCGAGCAGGCCGTCCGTGCGCGCCACCCGCTCGCGCAGGCCGCGGTCGCGCCACAGCGGCCAGGCGTCGTCGACCCGGGGCGCGGAGGCGAAGTTGTAGTTGGGCACCGGCCACGGCAGCGCCCATTCCAGCGTGCCCGCCCGCCACGGGTTGGGGCGCGCGCGGCGGCCGTGGGCGAAGCAGAGGCCGGCGTCGACCAGGATCGCGACGATCCCCACCGCCAGCACGAATCCGGCGGCGGTCGAAAGCAGGTTGAGCCATTCCACCCCCAGTTCCGGCGCATAGGTATGGACCCGGCGTGGCATGCCGAGCAGGCCGGTCAGGTGCATCGGCACGAAGGTCAGGTGGAAGCCGACGATCACCAGCCAGAACGCCATGCGGCCGATGCTCTCGGACGGCATGCGACCGGTCGCCAGCGGCAGCCAGTAGTAAAGCCCGGCGAACAGCGGGAACATCAGCCCGCCGATCAGCACGTAGTGCAGGTGCGCGACCACGAAATGCGTGTCGTGGGCCTGCCAGTCGAACGGCACGAAGGCCAGCATCACCCCGGTCAGCCCGCCCAGCACGAACACCACCAGGAAGCCCAGGATGTGCAGCATCGGCAGCCGCAGCCAGGGCCGGCCGGCCCACAGCGTGGCGATCCAGGCGAACACCTGTACCGAGGTCGGGATCGCCACCGCCATGCTCGCGGCGCTGAAGAAGGCCAGCGCCAGCAGCGGGATGCCGACCGCGAACATGTGGTGCACCCACAGTCCGAAGCTGAGGAAGCCCGTGGACACCAGCGCCAGCACGATCCAGGCGTAGCCCACGATGGGGCGCCGGGCGAAGGTCGGCACGATCATCGACACCACGCCCGCCGCCGGCAGGAAGATGATGTACACCTCCGGATGGCCGAACAGCCAGAACAGGTGCTGCCACAGCAGCGGATCGCCACCCAGCGCCGGGTCGAAGAACACGAAGCCGAAGGCGCGCTGCAGTTCCAGCAGGATGCTGGCCAGGATCAGCGGGGGGAACCCGAGCGCGATCATGAAGGCCATCACCAGGATCGCCCAGGCGAACAGCGGCATGCGGCGGATGTCCATGCCCGGTGCGCGGGTGACCAGGATCGCCACGATCAGCTCGACCGCCGCCGTCACCGCCGCGATCTCGGAGAAGGTGACGCCGATCAGCCAGAAGTCCGGCCCCTTGCCCGGCGAGAAGGTGGCGTCGGTGAGCGGCACGTACATGAACCAGCCGCCGTCGGGCGCCGCGTCGAACAGCAGGCTCGAGTAAAGGAACAGGCCGCCGAACAGGTAGCACCACCAGCCGAAGGCGCTGAGCCGGGGGAACGGCAGGTCGCGCGCGCCCAGCATCTTCGGCAGCAGGTACATCGCGAAGCCTTCCATGATCGGCACCGCGAACAGGAACATCATCGTCGTGCCGTGCAGGGTCACGAACTGCGCGTAGCGTTCCGGGTCGAGCACCTCGGCATCGAACCAGGCCAGCTGCAGGCGGATGAACATCGACAGCAGGCCGCCCACCAGCATGAAGGCGAAGCCGGTGACGATGAAGCGCATCGCGATGGTGCCGTGGTTGACCGCGGTCAGCTGGCCGCGCCATCCGGCGTCGTTGGCCCAGATGCGCTCGAGCGCCGCGAGCCGGCGCGCGTGGGTGCCCGGGATCGGGGCCGCCGGCGCGCTCATCGCACCCTCCCGTCGACGGCGTTTCCGTCGAGCCAGCCCGCGAACGCGTCCGGTGCAAGCACCACCACGTCGAATGCCATCAGCGCGTGGTCGAGTCCGCAGAACTCGGCGCACTGGCCGCGGATCGGGCCGGCGCGTTCGGCACGCAGGCGCAGCACGTTGACGCGTCCGGGGATGGCGTCGATCTTGCCGCCCAGGCGCGGGATCCAGAAGCTGTGGATCACGTCCTCGCTGCCCACATGGAACTCCACCATCGTGTCCAGCGGCATCGCCAGCTCGTCGAACGAGCGCGCGACGACCTCTCCATCGGCGTCCAGGTAGGCGAATTCCCATTCCCACTGGCGCGCGGTGACCTGTACCACCTGCCCCACCTGGGCGCGTTCGCCGGTGATGCGGTCGCTGGCGAGGGTGCCGTAGACCAGCAGCGCCAGCAGCAGCGTGGCGGGCAGCGCGACGCCGCCGGCGAGGATCAGCTTGCCGCCCTTCGCGGGGGACAGGCGGTGCCGACCGCGCATGGCGACCCCGGCGAGCAACAGCACGACGCTCCAGGCGAGCAGCGCGCCGGCGGCCATGAGCCACCAGCTGGCCGCGATCGCTCCGGCCGCCGGCCCAGCCGGATCCAGTGCCGACTGCGGCCCGGCGCAGCCGGCCGCGAGCACCGCGATGCCTGCCGCGCAGGCCCTGTGGCCGCTTGCACGCCGATAACGCTCGATGGTCCCTACCCTCCGGGGAACCGCGCGCCACGCGCGGCCCATGCACAGGAAGGCCCAGTCTGCCCAGCGGCTCGTGAAGCCCCTGCGAGACGGAATCCATGCGCAGCGCATCCGCAAGCGTCCAGGACCGCCGGACCCGGGCACCAGAAAGCGGTCATTGCACCCGGAAGCGTCAAAGGCCCCCGGAGCGTGATAGGCAGCCGGGATACCGTCGCCACAAGACCGGCGCGCACGTCCCCTCCCCGCCTGCGGGGGAAGGCCGGGATGGGGGCCCTCAGGTCGCCACGAACCCTACCCCGCCCGCTGCGACTCCAGCGCTTCAGCCGCTTCCAGTGTGTTCTGCATCAGCGTGGCCACCGTCATCGGGCCGACGCCGCCCGGCACCGGGGTGATCCAGCTCGCACGCCGCGCGGCGGCATCGAACTCCACGTCACCGGTGAGGCGGCCGTCGTCGAGGCGGTTGATGCCCACGTCGATCACCACCGCGCCCGGCTTCACCCAGTCGCCCGGGATCAGGTCCGGCCGCCCGACCGCCACCACCAGGATGTCGGCTTCGCCCACGTGCCGCTGCAGCTCATCGCGCGGGGTGAACTTGTGGCAGCTGGTGACCGTGCAGCCTGCGATCAGCAGCTCCAGCGCCATCGGCCGGCCGACGTGGTTGCTCACGCCGACGATGGTGGCGCTACGGCCGCGCACCGGGCGGTCGGTATAGGCCAGCAGCGTGGTGATGCCGCGCGGCGTGCAAGGACGCAGTCCGAACTGGCGCAGCGCCAGGTGGCCGACGTTCTCGGGATGGAAGCCGTCGACGTCCTTGCGCGGGTCGATGCGGTGGATCATGTGGGTCGCGTCCGGAATGCCCGGCAGCGGCAGCTGCACCAGGATGCCGTGCACGGCCGGATCGGCATTGAGCCGGTCGATCAGGGCCAGCAGCTCGGCCTCGCCGGTGCCCGCCGGCAGGTCGTGGTCGAACGCCTGGATGCCGACCTTCTCCGCGGCGCGCCGCTTGTTGCGCACGTACGATTGCGATGCCGGGTCGCTGCCCACCAGCACCACGGCCAGCCCCGGCCGCGGCAGCCCCGCCGCCACGCGCGCGTCCACGCGCTGGCGCAGTTCGTCGAGCAGGGAGTCGGCGATGCGCTTGCCGTCGAGGATGCGTGCGCTCATGCGTCTTGGAGGGCGGAAACGGGAACGCGTATTGTCTCACGTCCTCCCTGACAGCCAAGAGCGCACATGTCCCCCAGCGACGACGACACCGTCCATATCGAGGCCGCGGTTTTCCGCCGCCTGCGCGAGCACCTGCTGCAGCGGCGTCCGGACGTCCAGAACATCGACCTGATGATCCTGGCCGGTTTCTGCCGGAACTGCCTGGCCGACTGGTACCGCGACGCAGCGCAGGAGCGCGGCATCGGCATGGACCGCGAACAGGCCCGCGAGGCCCTGTACGGCGAGCCGTTCGCGCAGTGGAAAGCGCGCCACCAGCGCGAGGCGACGCCGGAGCAGCTGGCGGCGTTCGAAGCGGCTCGCCAGCGACACGGCTGAGGGCCTGCGACCGCCGCATGCCTCGGTCGCTCACTCCTCGGCAGGTGGCGCCGGCGTAGCGATCGGTGCGGACGCCGGTGCCGATGCAGGGGCAGCGCCCGGTGTGGGCGCCACGCCCGGCGCAGGCACCATCCCCGACCCGCCCCGCAGTCCGGCCAGTTCCGCCGCCGGCCGCAGCTGCAGCAGCACCGACCAGTCCTGGCGGTTGAGGTCGCACACGTGGCGGCTTTCGGGCGTGCAGTCCGGGTCGCTCGCCAGGCGCATCGGCAGCGCGGCGAAGCGTCCGCCCGCGCTCAGCGGCAGCTCGCGCATGGCGACCGTGTCGAACACGTTGCCGCCGATCAGATGGGCGTACTGCACCCGGTCGCGGATGGAGGTGCCGACCACGATGTCGCAGTGCATGCCCAGGCCCGGGTCGTTGTTGCTGAGCACGTGGGCCAGCTCGCCGAAACCGTACACGCGGGTGCCGCCGCGCACGCTGCACAGCATGTCGCCCACCCCGACCTTGCCGGACTCGGGGTTGGACACGCGGTAGGGGCTGAGGAAGGGTTCGCGGTAGGCGCGTCGCACGTAGCCGAGGTGGCTGGCGGACGCGCCGAAGCCCGGCAGGCCCGCGCGCTGCATGACCCAGGACACGAACGCGGCCGACCACGGCGTGTCGACGACGAACGCGCGACACGAGGGCGCCGGCAGTTCGCCGTAGGCGCAATCGCCGGCGCCGGCCTGCCACAGCAGCCCGCTGCCGCGCCAGTACTCGATCACCCGCTCCCATGCCGGCTGGCCGTTGACCAGCCGCGCGCGCTGCGCCTCGCGCACGCTGACCACGCCCACCCGGCCATCGGCTTCGATGAAGGGCCGGTACCAGTTGCGGTGTTCTTCGCAGGCCACGGCCGCGATGCGGCCCGGTACGTCGTCCGCCGCCGGCGTGCCCAGGCGCATGCAGGGATCCGAGGCCAGCGCCGCGGACGACGACAGCCCGCACAGCAGCGAAAGAAACAACAGGAAGGCGAGACGCGGCAAGAGGTCACCTGCACCGGCTGGAAGGGGGCCGCCCGGCCGGTCGCATGCTCCCCGCCGGACCCTGCGGCGCCCTCGAAGCTAGCACAGCGTCGTGCAGGCGATGTCGCCGTGGCCAGGTTCAGCCGGCGCAGAACGCTGCGTAGTCGATATAGCCGGGAAAGGCCGCACCCGGCGCGCACAGTGGGCAGTCGGGATCAGGAGCGAGCCGGGTTTCGCGGAACCGCATCGACAGCGCGTCGAAATGCAGCAGCCGGCCGGTCAGCGGTTCGCCGACGTGCAGCAGCAGCTTCAGCGCCTCGGTCGCCTGCAGCATGCCCACCACGCCGGGCAGCACGCCCAGCACGCCGGCCTCGCTGCAGTTGGGCGCGGCTTCGGGCGGCGGCGGCTCGGGAAACAGGCAGCGGTAGCACGGCATGCGTCCGCGCTGTCGCCCGGCATCGAACACGCTCACCTGCCCCTCGAACCGGTGTACCGCGCCATACACCAGCGGCTTGCCCAGGTGCACGCAGGCGTCGTTGAGCAGGTAGCGGACCGGGAAGTTGTCGCCGCCGTCGACCACCACGTCGGCATCGGCGATCAGCCGCTCCACGTTGACCGACTCCAGCCGCTCGGCCACGGGCTCGACCGACACCCGCGGGTTGAGCGCGGACAGCCGCGTGTGCGCCGACTCGACCTTGGCCACGCCGATGTCGGCATCGGTGTGCAGGATCTGGCGCTGCAGGTTGCTGCGGTCGACCACGTCGTCATCGACCAGGCGCAGCTGGCCCACGCCGGCCGCGGCCAGGTAGAAGGCGATCGGCGAGCCCAGCCCACCCGCGCCCACCACCACCACGCTGGCGGCTTCGAGCCGGCGCTGCCCGCGCGCCCCGATCTCCGGCAGGCGCAGGTGGCGCGAATAGCGTTCGTGGAAATCCTCGTCGACCGTGCCGGTCGGACGCGTCAGCGGCAGCCCTTCGGCCTGCCACATCAGGGTGCCGCCGCGCACCGAGACCACGCGCCGGTAGCCCAGCCGCTGCAGCTGCTGGGCCGCGAGCAGCGAGCGTCCGCCGCTCTGGCAGATCAGCATGATGTCCGCATCGGGGCCCGGCAGGTGCTGGTGCGGCGCGGCCTCGAGGTCGGCCCGCGCCACGCCCAGCGCGCCCTGGGCCATGCCCAGCTCGCGTTCGTGCTCTTCGCGCACGTCCACCAGCACCGCGCCCTGGGCAAGGCGGTAGCTGGCGTCGCGCGGCGTGATTTCCCTGATCATGCGCCGATTATCGCCCCCGCCGGGCGACGCAGGTACCCGGGCCAGCACGAGGTGGCGGCACGCTGCGTCGCGTGGGCGGATCAGTAAGGCAGCACCTGGACCACGTCGCCCGCCTCGAGCCGCCGGGCGCCCTCGTCGAGCACGATCAGGGCATCGGCGTCGGCAGCGGCGCGCATGCGATGCGATCCGTCCGCCGGATCCGGCTCCACCAGCAGGCTGCCGTCTTCGCTGCTGGCCAGGCGGCCGCGCAGGAACTCGAGCCGGTCGTGGCGCTTGTCCCAGGGCGCGGCCAGCCGTGCCCGCCAGCGCTTGCGGGGCGCCCTGCCCTGCAGTCCGTCCAGCAACGGGCGCGCCAGCGCCAGGAAAGTCGCCAGCACCGAAACCGGATTGCCCGGGAGGCACAGGAACAGCGCGGGCCCGAGCGTGCCTCCGTCGGCCAGCAGCGCGGGCATGCCGGGCCGCATCAGCACCTTCCAGAAATACACGTGTCCGCGCCGCTGCAGCAGGGCCGGCAGGTGGTCCTTCTCGCCGGCGGAGACGCCGCCACAGGTCAGCACCAGGTCGAAGGCCTCGCCGGCGTGGCGCAACGCCGATTCGATCGCGGCCGGGTCGTCGGGCAGGGTCGGCCAGGCCACCGGGTCGAGTCCCTCGGCCCGCAGCAGGCCCATCAGCAGTTCGCGGTTGGAGTTGTAGACCTGGCCGTGCGCCAGCGGCATCCCGGGCTCGACCAGCTCGTCGCCGGTGGCGAAGACCGCCACCGTCGGGCGACGCACCGTGTCGACGCCGGCCACGCCCAGCGCCGAGAGCAGCGCCACGCGCGCCGGCGTGAGCACCTCGCCCGGCGAGGCCACCAGGTCGCCCACGCGCACGTCCTCGCCGCGGCGGCGCACGTGGCGCCCGGACGCGACTGGTTCGAGGATGCGTACCCGCGCGCCGTCGACCACCGTGTTTTCCTTCATCACCACGGTATCGGTGCCGGGCGGCAGCGGCGCTCCGGTGGTGATGCGCACGCACTCGCCCGGACCCGCCCCCGCCGCCGTTGCCGCACCCGCGAACTGCTCCCCGACCAGCAGCAGGCCGGCCCCCTCCGCGCCGGCCAGATCGGCGTGGCGCAGCGCGAAACCGTCCATCGCGGCGTTGTCGAAAGCGGGCATCGCGACCTCGGCGACCACTTCGCGCGCCAGCATCCGCCCGTGCGCGCGCGCGGTCGCGGTGTGCTCCTGCGGCAGCCGCCGGGCGCCCGCGACGCGCTCGATAATCGCCAGCGCCTGGGCGTAGGGGATGCGCAGCGGGAATGCGTCGTCGGCCATGGTCAGGTGGGGTCGATGCCGGCGGCCCGCAGGTCGTCCGGCGTATTGAGGTTGCCGAAGCGTACCCCCGCGAAACGCGCCACGCCCATGCCCATCCGGGCCTGCAGGGCCTGGACCGCCAGCGCGCGCTGCGCCAGCGCCTCGGCCACGGCCCCGCGCAGGGCGGGCACCGGCCACAGCGCAACCAGCGGTTGCGGACCGTCGTCGTCCTGCGCGCTCGCGCCGCGCGTGCCCGCGACCGCGACGAGGCTGGGCAGCAGGCAGTCGTTCGCGTCCACGAGGTCCACCGGCAGGGTCAGCAGCCAGGGCGTCGCGCAGGCCGCGGCCAAGGCGTCGAGGCCGGCCAGCGGCCCTGCATCGGCAACCCGGTCGGCGACGACCTGCAGTCCGGCGCCGGCATGGCGGTCCAGGCCGCGGTTGGCCGACACCAGGATCGCGCCCGTGCCCACGCCGAAGCGGCGCGCCAGGCGCAACACCTGCGGCACGCCGTCGCGTTCGAGCCAGGCTTTGTCGCGCCCGTCCAGGCGCGTGGCGCGCCCGCCGGCGAGGAGGCCGAGAGTGACGTCCTGCCCGGCGATGGCGGACCGCTCCTCCATCGCGCCGCGGCTACCTGCCGCGCTTGACGTGCCGGATCAGGCGCCGCTTCCTGGCCACCTGGCGCTCGGTGAGCACGTTCTTCTTGTCCTTGTAGGGGTTGTCCCCCTCCTTGAACACGAAACGCACCGGCGTTCCGACCAGCTTGAAGCGCTTGCGGAAGAAGTTCTCGAGATAGCGCGTGTAGGTCGGCGGCAGCGACTTCAGGCGCGAACCGTGGACCACGAAGGTCGGCGGGTTCTCGCCGCCGGGGTGGGCGAAGCGCAGCTTCGGCGCGTGTCCGCGCACCACCGGTGGCGGGCTGGCCTCGTAGGCGATCTCCAGCGCGCGGGTGACCTCGGCGGTGCTGAACTGCCGCGTGGCCGAACCGTGCGCGCGGTGGATGGCGCGGAACAGCTCGCGCAGGCCCGAACCATGCCTGGCGCTGATGCGCACCGCTTCGGCCCAGTTGACGAAGGCAAGCTTGCGCGAAAGCAGCGCTTCGGTCTGCTCGCGCTGGTAGGTGCTCAGCCCGTCCCACTTGTTGACCGCCACGACCAGGGCACGGCCGGCATCGAGCACGGCACCCAGCACCGAGGCGTCCTGCTCGGTCACGCCTTCGCTGGCGTCGATCATGATCACCGCGACCTGGCATTCCTCGATCGCCTGCAGCGTCTTGACGATCGAGAACTTCTCCACCGCCTCGTCGACCCGCGACTTGCGCCGCAGGCCGGCGGTATCGATCAGGCGGTAGCTGCGACCGTCGCGTTCGAGGTCGACCGCGATCGAGTCGCGCGTCGTGCCCGGCACGTCCGAGGCGATCATCCGTTCCTCGCCGAGGATGCGGTTGACCAGGGTCGACTTGCCCACGTTCGGCCGGCCGACGAAGGCCACCCGCACGCGGCCGGGATCCTCTTCCGGCTCCTCGGCATCGGCCGGGAGCCGCTCCAGCACCGCGTCGAGCAGGTCGTCGATGCCCTGCCGGTGGGCGGAGGACACCGCGAAACTGTCGGCGTAGCCGAAACGCGCGAACTCGGCCAGCGCCGCGCGCGCGTCGATGCCGTCGGTCTTGTTGACCACCAGCAACACCGGTCGCGCGGCCTTGCGCAGCCACTGCAGGATGTCGTCGTCCAGGGCCGAAGCGCCTTCGCGGCCATCGACCACGAACAGCACCAGGTCCGCTTCCTCGGCGGCGGCGCGCGCTTGGCGTGCGGTCGCGCCGGCCAGGCCTTCTTCCTGCCCGGCGATGCCGCCGGTGTCGATCACCACGAACGGTCGCCCCTGCTCCAGCCTGCACACGCCGTAGTGGCGGTCGCGGGTCACGCCGGGCTCGTCGTGCACCAGCGCGTCGCGGGTGCGCGTGAGCGCATTGAACAGCGTCGACTTGCCGACATTGGGGCGGCCCACGAGGGCGACGGAGGGAAGCATGCTGGACCGTTGTGGAAGGATTTCGGGGGTGAAACCGGACGCCGGGCGCGCCGGCCGCGGCATCGGCGGGCGGCGGATGCGCCGGCGATCGGGATGGCAAGCCTACCGTGCCCGCGCCCGCGGCGCAGGAAACCGCCCCGGGACGCAGGCCCTGGATCGACCGGATTCACCGGGTGGGCGCACATCCGGGCGGGCCGGCGCCCTGCCGCTCCAGCATCCCCAGTCCGCAATCGCGGACATCAGGCTGCCTGGATCGCGGGCCAGGCGCGGCCCGGGTCCGGCGGGCGACGTCAGTCGACGCGCCAGGCGGTCAGGTCGCCCTTGACGTTCTGCACCACGAGGATGCCGTCGGCCACGACCAGCGCGCCCTTGACCGGCGCACGCCCGGCGCGTTCGCGCGCCGCGAACTCGCCGCTGTCCAGGCGCAGCCAGTGCAGGTAGCCCTCGAAGTCGCCGACCACCGCATAGTCGCCATGCACCGCCACGTTGCCCAGGTTGCGGCGGGCCAGGCCCGGCTGCTCCCAGGCCGGGCTGCCCGAACTGCGGTCCAGGGCCCAGACCGAGCCGTTGCGGTCGCTCACGAGTACCTTGTCGATCGACAGTCCCGGGCGCGAGGAGCCGCCACGGTCGCTGGCCCAGATCGGCCGGCCGCTGGGCGCATCGATGGCCACGGTCGACAGGCGATAGCTGCTCGCATACAGCACGGTGCCGTCCAGCACCGGCGTGCCGTCGATGTCGGCCATGCGGTCGAGCTCGGTGCGCCCGTCGGGCTGGGCGACCGGGATATCCCACATCTGGCGGCCATCGGCCAGCGACAGCGCCGCCACCGTGCCGTCGTCGTTTCCGACGAAGACGAAGCCGGGACCCAGCACCGGGCCGTCGTTGCCGCGCACGGTCAGGCTCGGCAACTCCCGCGTCCAGAACCAGCGGCGTTCGCCGCTGCCCGCGTCGAACGCGGTCAGGCGGCCATCGTTGGACCGGACGAAGACCATGCCCTGCCCGATCACCGGCGCGGCGATCACCTCGTTGGGCACCTTGGCCTGCCAGCGTTCGGCGCCGGTGGCCGCATCCAGCGCGACCACCTCGCCATCGAGGCTGCCGACCACGACCAGGCCGTCGCCGGCGCCGGGGCCGCCGCTCAGGCGCAGGTCCGATTCGTAGCGCCACACCTGGGCGCCGCTCTGCAGGTCGAACGCGCGCACGCCGCCGCGCACGGCGGCGGCGTAGACGCGGCCATCGGCGACGACCGGGCCCTGGCGGGCCCCAACCTGGTCCTCGCCCTTGCCGGCGCTGGCGGACCACAGCCGCGACACGCTGGCCGAGGGCGCGAATTCCACCAGCTCGGCCGGCTCGGCCGCGCGCTTGGCCTTGGCCTTCTCGCTGTCGCCGCCGAACCAGCCCTTGACGGTGCTGCAGCCCGCAAGCAGGGCGACGCAGGCGACGAGGGCGACAACGCGGCCACCACGGGACCAGGCGCCCGCCATCTCGTGCGCGGGCGGATTGCGTTCGGGCTTCATCAGGATTCGGTCCCCGTCGTGGCCGGCGAGCCGCCGGTCTGGGTCAGCTTGAGTTCGAGCAGGCGGCGCTGCGGAGCGGCGGGATCGAGCTTGCGCAGGGCCTGCGCGTAGTCCTCGCGGGCCTGCTCGAGTTCGCCCTTGGCATGGCGCGCGTCGCCGCGCGCTTCGAGCGCCGCCGGATCCTGCGCATCGGCCAGCAGCGCCAGCGCCTCGTCGCCCTTGCCGGCATCGACCAGCAGCCTGGCGAGGCGATGTTCGATCACCGCGGCCAGCGCCGGCTCTTCCGTCTTCGCGCCTCGCAGGGTGGCGATCGCCTCGTCGCGCTGCCCGGCCTCGGCCTGGGCCTTGGCCAGATCAAGCGCTGCCAGCGGCGCATACGCGGTGCCGGCCAGCGTCGCGGCATCAGCGACCGCGCCGGCCTGGTCGCCCGCTTCGAGCTTGGCCACCATGCCGTTGTAGGTTTCGCCCAGCGCCAGGCGCTTGTCCTGCTGCTGCTGCATCCACCAGCGACCGCCGCCGATCAGGGCAAGGCCGAGCGCGAGGCCCCCGATCAGGCCGAAGCTGTTCTGCTTGAGCCAGTTGCGGACTCGTTCGCCTTGTTCGTGCTCGTCGAGCAGTTCATCCAACGCCATCGTGTGCTGCCATGAAGGCCTGTCCGCGGCCGACGGCGCGACAGGCAAGCGATCGGGAACGCCCGGCGTCTGCGCCGGGCGCGCATTCCACCGGGGCCGTCGCGGCGCTAGTGGCCGGCGGGCTGGATGGAGCCGTCAGAGGATACCGTAAAGCGCGCAACGTTCGCGCGCTGGAACTCGGCCAGATCCTGAATGTCGCCGTTGCCGCGGACTTCCACCGCACCGGCATTGCCAAGCACGACCCGGCCGACTTCGCCCTTGCCGTAGTCGCGGCGTTCGCCTGCCTTGAGCAGGCCGCGCTCGAGCAACGCGCCCTTGGCGTCGAAGATTTCCACCCAGCTGTCCTGGGCGAAGCGCAACGACAGCGCCGGCAGCAGCGCCGCCTCGGGCGCACGCGACTGGCGAGGCGGCAGCGAGGCCATGGACGCGACCAGCGGCCGCGGCCCCTCCTCCGCTTCCTCCGCAGCCTGCGCGGCGACGGAACCGGTGGCCGCGCCGGCGGGCGCGTCCAGCGAAGCGTCGACGCGGATCTGCGAGTCGAGGTGGGAGCGGGTCGCCATCCAGGCCGGCACCGCGATCAGCGCGGTGATCACGATGTAGACCATGCGGCCCATCATCCGGTCCATCGTCCGGCGCAGCGGCGGGGTGAAGGTGCGCGGCTGCAACCTGGCCGGTTCGATCGGGACCGAGGGCGAAGCCGCGGGGAGGTCTTCGTCCACGCGCACGCCCAGCAGGCGCGCGTAGCTGCGCAACTGTCCACGGACGAAGACCGGCGCATCCAGCCGGTCCCAGTCGCCCGATTCGAGTGATTCCACCACCCGCACCGGCATTTTCAGCCGTTGCGCCACATCGGCCACGGTCAGGCCGGCCGCCTGGCGCGCCTGGCGCAGGCGTTCCCCTTGGCCGCGGTCGATCTGGCCAGGATTCTGGTCGGACGACGTCATGGTTGCGTGCTGTCCCCTGGGATCGTGTTCCGTGCCTGCGGAAACTCCGTCCTCAGGCGCTGAACATAGCGAGTGGCGGCGACGGTGTCGCCGAGTTGTTCTTCAATCCGTGATGCAAGTTCGAGTGTAGCGGGTGTCACGGGGGCCGCTGCAAGCCTGCGCTCGGAAAACGCGCGGGCCTCGAGGTACCGCCCTTGGGCGAAGGCATGGCTGGCCATCGCTTCGAGCGCCACCGCATTGACCGGATCCAGTTCGAGCGCGGCGCGCAGGTCGCGTTCGACGCGGTCGCGTTCCCCGGCCCGCGCGGCGCAGGCGCCGGCGTTGGCGAGCACGCCGGCGCGGTCCCCGTAGGCAGGGTCGCGCAGCGCGTCGTCGAACCAGCGCAGCGACTCCTGCGGGCGGCCATTGCCGCACAGCCACGCCCCGTAGTTGTTGTAGGTGGGGCCGGAAGGACCCAGCCGGGCAGCCTCCGCGTAATGGCGACCAGCCAACTCCGCCTTGCCCTGCTGCGTGGCAACCAGGGCCGCCATCGTGTGCGGCTCCGGAATCAATGCGTCGGCCTTGAGCCCCGCCCTGGCGGCCGCCTCGGCCGCGGCCAGCTCGCCGGCGCGCAGGTGCCGATCGGCGATCGAGACCTGGCGGCGGGCTTCCGCGCGGGCCTTGCTCTGCGGGGTTTCCTTGAAGCGGTACTCCGGAGCCATCCGCTCCGCTCCCCGGCGCTCGGCACTGGGCTTGACGAAGGTCAGCCGCGAGCAGCCGCCGGCCAGCAGCACCAGGACGACCGCGAGGGCCAGCCCCTCAACCCCGCGCACCGCCGCCCCCCGCAGCCTCGACCTGTTTGCGGAATTCCGCCTGGCGACGGGTGCGGTCCATCACCTGGCCCTTCAGCTGCCCGCAGGCGGCGTCGATGTCGTCGCCCCGGGTGCGGCGCACCGGCGCGATCCGCCCCGACTCGTTGAGCAGCTTCTGGAACCGGCGGATGGCCGCATCGTCGGGCCGCGCATAGCGCGTGCCCGGGAAGGGATTGAACGGGATCAGGTTGACCTTGGCCGCATCCTTCATCTGGAGGCGGTTGTCGAACTCGCGCATCAGCCGGATCAGCTGGCGCGCATGCTCGGGCTGGTCGTTGACGTCCTTCATCAGGGTGTATTCGAACGTCACCGACTCGCCGCGCTTGCGCTGCGCGTAGCGCACGCAGGCATCCATCAGCTCGGCGATCGGATACTTCCTGTTGAGCGGCACCAGGGTGGTGCGCAGCTCGTCGGTCGGCGCATGCAGCGAGACCGCGAGCGAAACGTCGCTGACCTCGGCCAGCTGGTCGATCTGCGGCACCAGACCCGAGGTCGACAGGGTCACGCGCTTGTTGGCCAGGCCGTAGCCCAGGTCGTCGCGCATCACGCTCATGGCGCGCACGACGTTGTCGAAATTCATCAACGGCTCGCCCATGCCCATCATCACCACGTTGGTGAGGCGGCGCTGCTTGTGCGGGACGTTGCCGAGGTGGCGCGCGGCCACCCACACCTGGCCGATGATCTCGGCGGTGCTGAGGTTGCGGTTGAAGCCCTGGGTCGCGGTCGAGCAGAAGGTGCAGTTGAGCCCGCAGCCCACCTGCGAGGACACGCATAGCGTGCCGCGTCCCTTGTCGGGGATGTAGACCGTCTCGATGGCGTTGTTGCCGTCCATGCCCAGCAGCCACTTGTGGGTGCCGTCGGCCGAGGGCTTGTCGAACTGGACCTGCGGCACGCGCACTTCCGCGTGCTCCTGCAGTTTGGCGCGCAGCGCCTTGCCCAGGTCGGTCATCTCCTCGAAGTCGGTGACGTGGCGATGGTGGACCCACTTCATCACCTGGTGCGCGCGAAAGCGCTTCTCGCCGAGCGTGTCGGCGAAAAAGTCCTCCAGACCCTTGCGGTCGAGGTCGAGGAGATTCTGCTTGGCGGACGATTCGGTCACTTGCACTTCAGAGGGTCGGGCTCGGAACGCTTGCCACGGACCGGCGCACTGGCGCGATCCGTGGCAGGCGCGACGATCAACGCGCGTAGACGTCGGTGGTCGGGAAGAAGTACGCGATTTCCACCGCAGCGGTCTCCGCCGCATCCGACCCGTGCACCGCATTGGCGTCGATGCTGTCGGCGAAGTCCGCGCGGATCGTGCCCGCCGCGGCTTCCTTGGGATTGGTCGCGCCCATCAGCTCGCGGTTCCTGGCGATGGCGTTCTCGCCCTCGAGCACCTGGATCATCACCGGGCCGCTGATCATGAACTCGACCAGCGCGTTGAAGAACGGACGCTCGCGGTGCACCGCGTAGAAGCCTTCGGCTTCCTTGCGCGAGAGCTGCTTCATCTTCGAGGCAACGACCTTCAGACCGCCCTTCTCGAAGCGGGTATAGATTTCGCCGATGACGTTCTTGGCAACGGCATCGGGCTTGATGATCGACAGGGTGCGCTCCAGCGCCATGGATCCTCTCCGGGCAGGGGCCGCTCGCTGTGGAGACGGCCAGATTATCATGGAAAAACCCGCGTGTGGACGCGGGTTTAGCCGACAAGGCTACGGTAATTCTATCGGATTGCACGGCAATGCAGCAGCCCCCGTTGCACCCGGACCCGCAGCGCCCTAATATCAAACAAGCGTTTGAATCAGTGAGGTGGCGATGACCGGCCAGCAGTTCTCGACCAAGGAGCGGATCCTGGGGGCCGCCGAGGAACTCTTCGCCCAACACGGTTTCTCGGGCACCTCGCTGCGCCAGGTCACCAGCCGCGCCGACGTGAACATCGCCGCGGTCAACTACCACTTCGGCAGCAAGGAGAACCTGGTCAACGAGGTCTTCCGGCGCCGCATGGACGTGATGAGCGCCCAGCGCCTGGACCGCCTGCGCGCCGCCCTGGCCGACCATCCGGCCCAGCTCGAGCCGATCCTGGCCGCCTTCGTCGAACCCGCGCTGGACATGGCCCAGGACCGGCACGGTGGCGCCTTAATCCGGGTGATCGCGCGTGCGTATGCCGAAAAGAACGAGGGACTGCGCAAGTTCCTGTCCGACCAGTACGGGCACGTGCAGCGCGAGTTCGCCCGCGCCCTCTCGACCTGCGTGCCGCACCTGGACAAGGAGCAGCTGTACTGGCGCCTGGATTTCCTGGGCGGCGCGCTGACGTATGCCATGGCCGACTTCGGCCTGATCAAGCGCCCCGCCGGGGTGAGCGAGGCCGAGCATCGCCGGCACGCTGCCCGCGAACTGATCCGCTTTTCCGCCGCAGGCTTCAAGGCCTGAGCCTGACTTTCCTTTCCATACAAATGGATGCATCACATGTCTGAGAAACTGCTTGTACGACGCGCCGCGGTACTTGGCGCTGGCGTCATGGGCGCACAGATCGCCGCCCACCTCACCAATGCCGGGGTGGACACGGTCCTGTTCGACCTGCCGGCCAAGGAAGGCGACCCCAGCGGCGTCGTGACCAAGGCCCTGGCCAATCTCGCCAAGCTCAGCCCTGCCCCGCTCGCCAGCAAGTCGCTGGCCGAGGCCATCACCCCGGCCAACTACGACACCGGGCTCGAACTGCTCAAAGGCTGCGACCTGATCATCGAGGCGATCGCCGAGCGGATGGACTGGAAGCAGGACCTTTACCGCAAGATCGCCCCCTTCGTGCCCGGCCATGCGGTACTGGCCAGCAATACATCCGGCTTGGGGATCAACAAGTTGGCGGATGTTCTTCCGGAACAGCTTCGACACCGGTTCTGTGGCGTGCACTTCTTCAACCCGCCGCGCTACATGCACCTTGCCGAGCTGATTCCCGCCAAGAGCACCGACAAGGCGGTGCTCGAAGGCCTGGAAGGCTTCCTGACCACCACCCTCGGCAAGGGCGTGGTCTACGCCAAGGACACCCCCAACTTCATCGGCAACCGGATCGGCGTGTTCTCGATCCTGGCCACCGCCCACCACACCGGCGAGTTCGGCCTGGGGTTCGACGAGGTCGACGCCGTCACGGGTCCGCTGATCGGCCGGCCCAAGTCGGCGACCTACCGGACCTCCGACGTGGTCGGCCTGGACACCATGGCCCACGTCATCAAGACCATGGCCGACACCTTGCCGGGCGATCCCTGGCACGACTACTTCAAGTCGCCCAAGTGGCTGGAAGCACTGGTCGCCAAGGGCGCGCTGGGCCAGAAGACCGGCGCCGGCGTGTTCCGCAAGGTCGGCAAGGACATCGTGGTACTCGACCTGGAAAAGCAGGACTACCGCCCGGCCGACCGCCAGGCCGCGCCCGAAGTGGTCGAAATCCTCAAGACGAAGGACCCGGCCGAGAAGTTCCGCAAGCTGCGCGAGAGCCGGCACCCGCAGGCGCAGTTCCTGTGGGCGGTGTTCCGCGACCTGTTCCACTACAGCGCCTACCACCTGGCCGACATCGCCGAGACCGCGCGCGACGTCGACCTCGCCATCCGCTGGGGCTACGGCTGGTCGCTGGGCCCTTTCGAAACCTGGCAGGCCGCGGGCTGGAAGCAGGTGGCCGGCTGGATCGCCGAGGACATCACCAGCGGCAAGGCGATGAGCAGCGCGCCCCTGCCCGACTGGGTGTTCGACGGCCGCGAAGGGGTGCATGCCGCCGAGGGCAGCTACAGCCCGGTGCAGGACGCCAAGCTCCCCCGCTCCGCGCTGCCGGTCTACAAGCGCCAGCGCTTCCCCGATCCGCTGCTGGGCGAGTCGTTCGCGCAGGGTGAGACGGTGTTCGAGAACGACGGCGTGCGCCTGTGGACCGATGGCGACGACATCGGCGTGGTTTCGTTCAAGACCAAGATGCATACCGTGTCCGACCAGGTCCTCGACGGCCTGCAGGAAGCGATCGGCATTGCCGAGAAGAAGTTCGCCGGCATGGTGATCTGGCAGCCGAAGGAGCCCTTCTCCGCCGGTGCCGACCTGGCTGGCGCGCTTGGCCTGCTGCAGGCGGGCAAGGTGGATGCCTTCGAGGCGATGGTCGCCAACTTCCAGGCCACCAGCCAGCGCATCAAGTATTCGCTGGTGCCGGTGGTCGCGGCGGTGCGCGGCCTGGCGCTCGGCGGCGGCTGCGAATTCCAGATGCACAGCGCCCGCACGGTCGCCCACCTCGAGAGCTACATCGGCCTGGTCGAAGCCGGCGTGGGCCTGCTGCCGGCCGGCGGCGGCCTCAAGGAACTGGCCGCGCGCGCTTCGCAGGCGGCCGGTCCCGGCGGCGACGTGTTCGCAGAATTGAAGAAGACCTTCGAAACCATCGCCATGGCCAAGGTCTCGTCCTCGGCGGTCGAGGCGAAGGAACTTGGCCTGATGCGCGCCAGCGACAAGGTCGCGTTCAACGCCTACGAGCTGCTGCACATCGCCAAGGCCGAGGCCCGCGGCCTGGCGGAGACCGGCTACCGTCCGCCCCTGCCCGCGCGCCGCATCCGCGTCGCCGGCGACGTCGGCATCGCCACCTTCAAGATGCTGCTGGTGAACATGCTCGAGGGCCGCTTCATCAGCGAATACGACTATGAGATCGCCAGCCGCATCGCCACCGTGCTGTGTGGCGGCGAGGTCGACCGCGGCGCAGTGGTGGACGAGGCGTGGCTGCTCAGGCTCGAGCGCCAGCACTTCGTCGAACTGGCGCAACAGGAGAAGACCCAGGCGCGCATCGCCCACATGCTCAAGACCGGCAAGCCGCTGCGCAACTGAGCCCGCCCCCATCCGCCCTTCGGGCACCTTCCCCCGCCACGCGGGGGAAGGGATCAGCAAGGACCAAACATGAGCAAGCAAGTACAAGAGGCCTACATCGTCGCCGCCACCCGCACCCCGGTCGGCAAGGCGCCCAAGGGCGTGTTCCGCAACACCCGCCCCGACGACATGCTCGCGCACGTGCTGCGCAGCGTGGTGGCGCAGGCGCCGGGCATCGACGTCTCGCGCATCGACGACGCCATCATCGGCTGCGCCATGCCCGAGGGCGAGCAGGGCATGAACGTGGCGCGCATCGGCGTGTTGCTGGCCGGCCTGCCCAACACCATCGCCGCGCAGACCATCAACCGCTTCTGCTCCTCCGGCCTGCAGGCCGTGGCGCTGGCGGCCGACCAGATCCGCCTCGGCAACGCCGACCTGATGCTGGCCGGCGGCACCGAGTCGATGTCGATGGTGCCGATGATGGGCAACAAGGTCGCCCTCTCCCCCTCGGTGTTCAAGGACGACCACGTTGCCATCGCCTACGGCATGGGCATCACCGCCGAGAAGGTCGCCGAGGAATGGAAGGTCTCGCGCGAGGCGCAGGACGCCTTCGCCGTGGCCTCGCACCAGAAGGCGCTGGCCGCGCAGGCGGCGGGCGAGTTCAAGGACGAGATCACCCCCTACGAGGTCGTCTCCCACCAGCCCGACCTGGTCGGCAATACCGTGCGGCTGAAGAAGCTGCTGGTCGAGCAGGACGAGGGCCCGCGCCCCGACACGTCGCCCGAAGGCCTGGCGAAGCTGCGCCCGGTGTTCCGCAACGGCCAGTTCGGCGGCTCGGTCACCGCTGGCAACTCCTCGCAGATGAGCGACGGTGCCGGCGCGGTGCTGCTGGCCTCCGAGCAGGCGATCAAGGATTACGGCCTGACGCCACTGGCCCGGTTCGTCAGCTTCTCGGTCGCGGGCGTGCGTCCGGAAGTGATGGGCATCGGCCCGATCGCCGCGATCCCGAAGGCGCTCAAGCAGGCGGGGCTTACCAGGGACCAGCTGGACTGGATCGAGCTCAATGAAGCCTTCGCCGCGCAGGCGCTGGCGGTGATCCAGGATTCCGGGCTGGATCCCTCCAAGGTCAACCCGCTCGGCGGCGCGATCGCGCTCGGCCATCCGCTCGGCGCGACCGGTGCGGTCCGCACCGCCACCATCGTTCACGGCATGCGTCGTCGCCAGCACAAGTACGGCATGGTGACCATGTGCATCGGCACCGGCATGGGCGCGGCTGGGATCTTCGAGGCGCTCTGAGGCCTCGACCAGTGGAGGCGGCGCCCACGGGCGCCGCTTATCCAGCAGCGAGCGATGACCGCCGGCTTGGTCGCCGCAAACAGAAACGGCGCCTTTCGGCGCCATTTCTTTGCAAGCTCCGCGCGTCCTGGGGGCGTCAGCTCAACTCGGTGACACCCAGTTCGAGCAGCGCGGCGGCCATCGCGTCGCGGGCCGCGTCGCTGATCTTCTCGTGGTCGAGCGCGAAGCGGATCGTGGCCTCGACCAGGCCGATGTGGGTACCGCAGTCGAAGCGCGTGCCGCGGAAGCGGTAGGCGTCGATCTGCCGCTCGCCCAGCAGGCTCGCGATCGCATCGGTCAGCTGGATCTCGCCGCCTGCGCCACGGCCGGTCTTCTCCAGGTGCTCGAAGATCGCGCCCGGCAGGATGTAGCGGCCCACCACCGCCAGGGTGCTCGGGGCCTCCTCGGGCTTGGGCTTTTCGACCATGCGCCGGATGGCGCCACTGCGGTTGCTGAAGTCGCCGGTCTCGACGATGCCGTAGCTCGCGGTCTGCTCGCGCGGCACGTCCTGCACGGCGATCGCGCCCACGCCATTGGCCTCGGCGTGGTCGGCCATCTGCTTGAGGGCACCGTCGCCGTTGCGGTTCCAGATCAGGTCGTCGGGCAGCAGCACGGCGAACGGCTCGTCGCCGATCACCGACTTCGCGCACAGCACGGCATGGCCCAGGCCCAGCGCCTCGGCCTGGGTGACGAAAACCGCGCGCACGCCCTCCGGCAGCACGTTGCGCACCAGCTCGAGCTGCTCGTGCTTGCCCGAGCGCTCCAGTTTCTGCTCGAGTTCGTAGGCCTTGTCGAAGTAGTCCGCGACGGCGTGCTTGTAGCGGTTGGTCACGAACACCAGGGTGTCGCAACCAGCCTCGACCGCCTCGTCGACGGCGTACTGGATCAGCGGCCGATCGACGATCGGCAGCATCTCCTTGGGAACGGTCTTGGTCGCGGGAAGGAACCGCGTCCCCAGTCCTGCGACCGGAAACACGGCCTTGCGGATGCGTTGCGTCATGTTCTACGTGCCTGTCTGGCTGGGAATGCAACGACCGTCCCGCTGCCTTCGCGCTCGCTGGCAGCCTGGGAAGGCTGGAACTCCGGCAGCGCCTCTCGCAGCAGACGCCCGAGCAGCTCGACGTCGAAGCTCGCCACGGCGTCGCGCAAGCCGACCAGCGAATGCTGGAGCTTCTCCTTGGACACCGAACGCGCTTCCGCCTGCAGGATTTTCGGGTGCAGCGTCGGCCGGTAACGCTCGTCGGCGTGGAACAGCGTTTCGTGCAGCTTCTCGCCCGGGCGCAGGCCGGTGTAGACGATCGCGATATCGCGGCCCGGCTGCTTGCCCGCCAGGCGGATCATCTGCTCGGCCAGCAGGCGGATCGGCACCGGTTCGCCCATATCCAGCGTGTACACGGCCTCGCGCGAGCCGATCGCCACCGACTGCATGATCAGCTGGCAGGCCTCGGGGATGGTCATGAAGTAACGGGTCACTTCCGGATCGGTCACCGTCACCGGACCGCCGTTGCGGATCTGCTCGCGGAATACCGGAACCACGCTGCCGGCGGAGTCGAGCACGTTGCCGAAGCGGACCGTCACGAAGTGCGTGCCATCGGGTTCGGCCATGGCCTGGCAGACCATCTCGGCCAGGCGCTTGGTGGCGCCGAGCACGTTGACCGGATCGACTGCCTTGTCGGTGGAGATCAGCACGAAGGTGCCGACCCTGGCAGCCGCGGCCTCGCGCGCCACCACCTCGGTCGCCAGTACGTTGTTGCGCACCGCCTCGCGCAACTGGCCTTCCAGCACCGGTACCTGCTTGTAGGCGGCGGCATGGAACACCGCATCCGGATTGCACAGCCGCAGCGCATGGCGCATCACCGCCGGGTCGCCGCAGTCGCCCAGGACCGGGATGCACTGGATCTGCGGGAAATCGCGCCGCAGTTCGGACTCGGCCATGATCAGGGCCAGTTCGTCGATCTCGATCAGCGCGATGCGCGCCGCCCCATGACGGGCGCACTGGCGGCACAGTTCGCCGCCGATCGATCCACCGCCCCCGGTGATCAGGACGCTGCGACCACCCAGCCATCCGCGGATCGCCTTCCAGTCCGGCGTCACCGGCTGGCGCCCGAGCAGGTCCTCGATCGCCACTTCCTTCAGTTCGCCGGGCAGCGAGCGCCCTTCGAGCATGTCGTCCAGGCGCGGCACGGTGCGGAACGGCAGGCCGGTCTGCTCGCAGGCCGCGACGACGCGGCGCATGGTCGCAGCGTCCACCGACGGCATGGCGATCACCAGCAGGCCCGCGGCCGTCTCCGGTGCGATGCGGACGACATCCTCGATCCGGCCCAGCACGGGGATGCCCTGCAGGCGGCTGCCGCGCAGCTTGGCCGCATCGTCCAGGAACCCGACCGGATCGTAGGCACCGGCGCGACGCAGGTCGCGGACCAGGGTCTCGCCGGCCTGGCCCGCGCCGAGGATGAGGACGCGGATGGAGGCCTTGTCTGTGCGGGCGATACTGTGGTCCTTCCACGCCCGGTACATCAGCCGCGGCATGCCGAGCATGGCGGTCAGCAGCAGCGGGTACAGCAGCAGGACCGACCGCGGCACCTGGTCGAGGCGGTTGTAGACGAACAGCGCCAGCATGATCCCCAGCAGGCCGATCACCGAGGCCTTGAGGATGTTGAGCAGGTCGGGGAGGCTGGCGAATCGCCACACGCCGCGATACAGGCCCACCTGCCAGAACACCGCGCCCTGGGCGAACAGGACCAGCGCCACCTCGGCGAAGCCGACGCCGGGCACCCCGTTCGACGGCTGCAACGCATAGCGGAACTGGTGCAACGCCAGCCAGCACAGCCAGACCATGCCCAGGTCGTGGACGACCACCGCCATCCGCGGCATGGTCACCGCCACGCGGTCCCTCAAGCTGAGCATCGTCAAGGCGTCCTGTCTCGGAGGGGGTCCTGGTCCTTATCCATGGATCATCTGCGCAACAGCTTCCATGCCATTCCCCCCAAGGCAAGCATCACCAGATAGGACACCATGATAAGCGCGATAGTCGATGAACGCATGGCAAACGCAACAGACGCGACCAAGGTCGCAGCGAACGCGTAAGCCAGCGTGACCCGGGCATGCCCGCGCCGGCGGGCCCATGCCTGGTAGGCATGCTGGGTATGCGGTTCCCACCAGCGCTCGCCACGTACGATGCGCGCAAGCAGTGTCAAGGACGCGTCAAGCAGGAACGGCAACAGCGGCATCGCCACGAGCAGCCGCGTGGCTGGATCGGCGCCGATCGAAGCGAAGGCCACCAGTCCGGCGAGCGCATAGCCGAGCGCACCGCTCCCCACGTCGCCCAGGAAGATCCGGGCTCGCGGGAAATTGAAGGGCAGAAAGCCGCAGGCCGCGGCCGCAAGCGCCAGGCCCAGCCAGAACGCCGGCCCCGTCGACGCGAACAGCGCGCAGGCCACGGCCACCAACGCCGCCTGGCTGGTGGCGATGCCGTTGATGCCGTCCATGAAGTTCCAGACGTTGACGAGGACCAGAACGGCGGCGAAGGCGATCGCCAGGTCCAGCGGCGCGCCACCGGCCCGCCACAGGGCAGCGCACAGCAGCGCAGCGGCCGCGCCATGCACGGCCAGGCGCAACCGCGCGGAGAGCGGGCGGTGGTCGTCGACCCAGCCGATCCCGGCTACCAGCACCAGCCCGGCCGCGGCAAGGGCAAGCGCGACGGCGTGCGCCGGCGCATGCAGGGCCAGCGCCAGCATTGCCGCCAAGAGCACCATCACGATCGAGATCCCGCCGCCGCGCGGCGTCGCCTCGCTGTGGCTGCGCCGCTCGCCGGGCTGGTCGATGAGCCTGCGCCGCAGGGCGTACCCGCGCGCAAGCCAGGTGCCCAGGGCACCGAGCGCCAACCCCGCCAGCAGCCAGGGCACCAGCAGGTCCACGCCCATGTCAGACCACGGCGTAGTTCAGCAGCGGCTTGATGGTGCCCCACTCCTTGCAGCTCGGGCATTGCCAGTGGTGGCTGCGCGCACCGAAGCCGCAGCGGTTGCAGCGGTAGCTCGGGTTGCGCACCAGCAGCTGCTCGGTGATCAACCGCAGCTCCTGCAGGGTGGTGGCGAAGCCGGTGTCCTCGGCCAGGGTGAGGTCGATCAGTGCCGCTTCGCCGCGAACCGAGGGGCGGTCCTTGAGCTGCTGCGCCAGGTAGGCCCGCGCGGCGGGCACGCCGTCCTGCTCCTCCAGCAGGCGCGCCAGCGCCAGCACCGGGGCGATGCCGCGATAGTGCTCGCTCATCTCGGCCAGGAACTTGCGGGCGCCGGAGGCGTCACCGACCCGGCCGTAGGCGGCCAGCAGCGCCGGCAGCACTTCTGGCAGGAAGTCGGTGTCGTGGCGGGCGGCACGCTCGTAGGCGCGGATCGCCGCCGCGTCGTTGCCGGCGTCCGTCTCCAGGCGCCCTTCGAGAATGCCGGCGCGCACCGACTTCGAGTCGGCGGCATAGGCGCGCGCCACGGCAGCGCGGGCGCCCTCGCCGTCGCCGGCCAGGCGCAGCCGGTCGGCCAGCTCGCATTCGAAGTGGGCGATCAGCTTGCCCATCGGCTCGCCGGTGGCGGCCTCGTAGCGGGTCGCGTTCTCGATCGCCTTGGCCCAGTCGCGTTCTGCCTGGTAGATGCCGATCAGGTGGCGCAGCGCCTGCGGTGCGCGCTGGTCGATCCTGGCCAGGTCGGTGAACACCACCTCGGCGCGGTCGAGCAGTCCCGACTTCATGTAGTCCTCGCCCAACGCCAGCAGCGCCTGCACCTTCTGCGGGTCGCTCAGGTCGTTGCGCTGGGCCAAACCCTGGTGCAGGCGGATGGCGCGGTCGACTTCGCCGCGGCGACGGAACAGGTGGCCGAGCGCGAGCTGGGTTTCGAAGGTTTCCTTGTCCAGCTCGGCGATGTGCAGGAACAGTTCGATCGCCTTGTCGGGTTGCTCGTTGAGCAGGTAGTTCAGGCCGCGGAAGTAGGTCGTGGACAGCCGGCTCACTTGCGTATCGCTGTGGCGTTCCCCGCCGCGGCGGCCGACCACCCAGCCACTGAGCGCGGCCAGCGGCAGCAGCAGGAAGAACCAGAACCACTCGGTGACGAACGCCATGGTTCAGACTCCCGTGTCGTGAGGTGGAGGCGACGCCTGTCCGGGCGCGCGCCTGCGTTCCAGGTCGCGGCGCATCGGCGCGATCACGCCCAGCGCCAGCACGAGCCCTCCGAGCACCGCGCCGAGCAGCACGGCCGAAAGCAGGGCGACGCCAACGCTGGAGCGGAGGGTGGTCGCACCCAGGTCGAGGACGACGCCTTGCGGATTGAGTGCGCCGAGCGCGATGCCCAGCGCGATGAATACGATGGAGACGAGGATCCGGAGCAGTCGCATGCGCTGCGGTCTGGGGCTGCGCGCCCTACTCCTCGAGCGGCAGCGGAACCACGCCGGTCACGCGCTCGCGCAGTTCCTTGCCCGGCTTGAAATGGGGCACGTGCTTGCCGGGCAGCGCCACGGCTTCGCCGGTCTTGGGATTGCGACCGGTGCGCGGCGGACGGAAATGCAGCGAGAAACTGCCGAAACCGCGGATCTCGATCCGCTCGCCGTTGGCCAGCGAACCGGCCATCATCTCCAGCAGCGACTTCACCGCCAGGTCGACGTCGTCGGCCTTCAGGTGCGCCTGGCGCTGGGTGAGGATCTCGATCAGTTCCGATTTGGTCATTATCGACGCATCCGTGGACACTCGGATGGATGGTCCGGCGCACCGGACCATCCGCCTTTCAAGCCGCCCGGCCTCGCGGCCGGGCGACGCGGCTGACGCCGCAAGCCCGATTACTCGGACTTGTTCTCCAGCTGCTCGCGCAGCAGCGCGCCCAGCTTGGTGGTACCGCTGGAAGCCTCGGCCGCCGCCTTGTTGTACTCGGCGAGGGTCTCGGCCGCTTCGGCCTCGTCCTTGGCGCGGATCGACAGCTGCAGGGTGCGGCTCTTGCGATCCTGGCCGATGTACTTGGCCTCGATCGAATCGCCGACCTTCAGGTGCTGGCTGGCGTCGTCCACGCGGACGTCGGCGACGTCGCGGGCGGCCACGTAGCCTTCCACGCCCTCGCCCAGGTCGATGACCGCACCCTTGGCGTCGACTTCCTTCACCGTGCCGGTGACCTTCGAGCCGCGCGGGTGGTTGGCCAGGAACTGGCCGTACGGATCCTGCTCGAGCTGCTTGACACCCAGCGAGATGCGCTCGCGCTCCGGATCGACCGCCAGCACCACCGCCTCAAGGGTGTCGCCCTTCTTGAAGTTGCGCGCGACTTCCTCGCCGGTGGAGTTCCAGCTGATGTCCGAGAGGTGGATCAGGCCGTCGATGCCGCCGTCCAGGCCGATGAAGATGCCGAAGTCGGTGATCGACTTGATCTGGCCCGACACCTTGTCGCCCTTCTTGTGGATGGCCGCGAAGGTCTCCCACGGGTTGGACGTGACCTGCTTGATGCCCAGCGAGATGCGGCGACGCTCCTCGTCGACGTCCAGCACCATGACCTCGAGCTCGTCGCCGACCTGCACCACCTTGGACGGGTTGACGTTCTTGTTGGTCCAGTCCATCTCGGACACGTGCACCAGGCCCTCGACGCCCGGCTCGATCTCGACGAACGCGCCGTAGTCGGTGACGTTGGAGACCTTGCCGAACACGCGGGTGTTGGACGGGTAGCGGCGGGCGATGTTGTCCCACGGATCCTCGCCCAGCTGCTTGAGGCCCAGGCTGACGCGGTTGCGCTCGCGGTCGTACTTGAGCACGCGCACGTCGAGCTCCTGGCCCACTTCAACGACTTCGGACGGATGGCGCACGCGCTTCCAGGCCATGTCGGTGATGTGCAGCAGGCCGTCGATGCCGCCCAGGTCGACGAACGCGCCGTAGTCGGTGAGGTTCTTGACCACGCCCTTGAGCACGGCGCCCTCGACCAGCTTCTCCATCAGCGCCTCGCGCTCCTCGGAGTGCTCGCTTTCGACGACGGCGCGGCGCGACACGACCACGTTGTTGCGCTTGCGGTCGAGCTTGATGAGCTTGAACTCGAGTTCCTTGCCCTCGAGGTACACCGGGTCGCGGACCGGGCGCACGTCGACCAGCGAACCCGGCAGGAACGCTCGGACGTCCTTGATGTCGACGGTGAAACCGCCCTTCACCTTGCCGCTGATGCGGCCGACGATGGTCTCGTTCTTCTCGAGCGCTTCTTCCAGCTCGTCCCAGACCATGGCGCGCTTGGCCTTCTCGCGCGACAGCACGGTCTCGCCGAAGCCGTTCTCGAGCGAGTCGAGCGCGACCTTGACGACGTCGCCCTCGGCGACGTCGATCTCGCCGGCGTCGTTACGGAACTGTTCGATCGGCACGATGCCTTCGGACTTGAGGCCGGCGTTGATGACGACCACGTCGGTGCGCACCTGCACGACGGTGCCGGTGACGATGGCGCCCGGCTTGAGCTTGGCCAGGTGCGACTGGCTGGCTTCGAACAGTTCTGCGAATGATTCGGTCATTTGAGTTACTCGGTTGATGACACAGACCGCCGGTCCTTGCCGGACGCCGCGGTCCACCCGTTTGTCGGCCTGCGCGGGATTGCGTATGGCCGTGAGTGTGGTGATGGATGGACCATGCGGGGGGACTCCCGCATGGGGTTGTGCCTGCCCGGTCGACACCCGGTCGCCGGCGCCCCGCGCCCGGTCAGGAACCGGCCCGGGGGGCGACCAGCGCCAGCACGCGCTCGACGACCGCGTCGATGCCGAGGCCAGTGGTGTCGATGTGGACGGCGTCGTCGGCCGGCCTCAGCGGCGCCACCGTGCGACCGGCGTCACGGGCGTCGCGCGCGAGGATCTCGCGCAGCAGACCGTCCATTGTCACCGAAACACCCTTGCTCTTCAACTGTTTATGGCGCCTCTCGGCGCGTTCCTCGGCGCTGGCCGTCAGGAAGACCTTGTAGCGGGCGTCCGGGAAGATGACCGTACCCATGTCGCGGCCGTCGGTCACCAGGCCCGGGGGCTGGCGGAAGGCACGCTGGCGATCGCGCAGGGCCGCCCGGACCTGGGGAATGGCGGCGATGGCCGAGGCCGCGGCGCCGGCGGTCTCGGTGCGCAGTTCGTCGGTCGCGTCCGTGCCGTTGACGATGACCCGCAGCTCGCCGTCCCCGGCCTCGGTGAAATCGACCTGCGTATCGAAGGTGCAGCGGACCAGGGCGCCGTCGTCGTCCAGGTCGATGCCCGCCCAGCCCGCGGCCACGCCCACCGCCCGGTAGAGGGCGCCCGAGTCGAGGTAGTGCCACCCCAGCCTATGCGCGACCAGACGGCTGATGGTGCCCTTGCCCGAGCCGGAGGGGCCATCGATGGTGAGGACGGGGACGATGTCGGGCATGAGTGGGCCTGCTGGGTGGGGACGGCGATTATCCCGCAGCGGGGCCCATCCGCCGAGCCTCACCGCCCCCTCACCGCCCCAGCCACCAAGCGCTTGAGCAGGCAGGAAAAAGTCCGCTATAATGCGCGGCTTACTTTTTCAACCCTGTTTTCAGAGGTCTCCCATGAAGGTCCTGTCCTCCCTGAAGTCGGCGAAGGCCCGTCACCGCGACTGCAAGGTCGTTCGTCGCCGTGGCAAGGTCTTCGTGATCTGCAAGTCGAACCCGCGTTTCAAGGCGCGCCAGCGCTGATCCGCGCGACCCGCCGGCCACGTGCCGGACAGGGTCTGTCAGGCTAGCAGCAAGAGGCCGCAGCGATGCGGCCTTTTTGCGTGCCCGCGCGCCGGCCGCGGCATGCGTGCGCCGGCCGCCGACGCGGCGTCGCGCACGGCGCGGCGCGCGTGAATCTGTTAAAACGCCCGGGCCCCACCCACCCGGCCCGCGCCAGAGGAACCCAGACCATGCGCCCGACCTCCTGCCTGCTCCTGTCCGTCCTGCTGTGCTTCGCCGGCGGCGCGTCCGCCGACACCCTCCTGGTCGAACGCGCGCAGCAGAAGGCGCACGTGGCCCTGCCCGAGCGCGGCCTGAGCGCCGCCCAGGTGCAGGCGCGGTTCGGCGCCCCCGCCCAGCGCCTGGAGCCTCGCGGCGGCCAGAAGGCCCAGTGGCCCACCATCCACCGCTGGGTCTATCCCGAATTCACCGTGTACTTCGAGCGCGACCGGGTGATCGACGCCGTGCTCAACCAGGCCACCGCCAGCGAGACCGGACCCAAGCCGGCGATCCGCTGAGCCCACGCAGGCGATCCGTTCCGAGATGACCGAGTCCTCAGCGCGTTTCCCCGCGGAGTGGGAACCCCAGTCCGCGATCCTGCTCGCGTGGCCCAACGCCGACACCGACTGGGCGGACCGGCTCGGCGAAGTCGAGGAGACCTACATCGCGCTGGTCGCGGCCATCACCCGCTTCCAGCCCGCGATCGTGTGCGTAGCCGATGCCGACGTGGAGGCCTACGCCCGCGCACGGCTGTCGTCCGCGCGGGTGGACATGGAGCGGGTGCGCTTTGTCGAAGTGCCTTACGACGACACCTGGCTGCGCGACTCCGGACCCATCTCGCTGCGCGAGGGCGACGGCTTCCGCCTGCTCGACTTCCGCTTCACCGGCTGGGGCGGCAAGTTCGACGCCAGTCAGGACGACCGGCTGGTCGAGCGCTTGCACGAAATGGGAATCTTCTCGAAGAGTTCCCGCCAGTCCATTGATTTTGCCTTGGAAGGCGGCGCCATCGAGACCGACGGCGCGGGCACCCTGCTGACCACCTGGACCTGTCTGGGCGAGCGCCATCCCGGCGCCAGCCGCGATGAACTGGCAGCGCAGCTCGCCGGCTGGCTGGCCCAGGAGCGGGTGCTGTGGCTGGAGCACGGCGCGCTGGAGGGCGACGACACCGACGCCCATGTCGACACCCTCGCCCGCTTCGCCGCGCCCGACGCCATTGTCTACCAGGCCTGCAACGACCCGTCCGACAGCCATTACGAGGGCCTGCAGGCCATGGCCGCCGAACTGGCTGCGCTGCGCACCGCGCAGGGCCAGCCCTACCGGCTGTTCGCGCTGCCGTGGCCGGCGCCGGTGCTGGACGATGGGCGCCGGCTGGCCGCCTCCTACGCCAACTTCCTCATCGTCAACGGCGCCGTGCTGATGCCCGCCTATGGCGATCCGGCCGATCCGGCGGCGGCCGCCGTGCTGCAGCAGGCCTTCCCCGGCCGCGAAATCGTGCAGGTGCCCTGCCGCCCGCTGATCTGGCAGAACGGCAGCCTGCACTGCGTGACCATGCAACTGCCCGCGGGGCTGGTCGCCTGACGACGCCCCCGTGGCGGGTGCGCCGCCGTTCCCGCGGTGGACACGGTGCAGCGCCTACAATGCGCGGATGAACAAGCGCACCCTTCCCGTTGCCCTGGTCCAGGAACGCAACCATGGCGACGCCAACGCCAACCTGTCCGTGATCGAACAGCGCGTGGCCGAGGCCGCGCGCTCCGGCGCCAGGCTCGTCCTGCTGCAGGAACTGCACAACGGCTGCTACTTCTGCCAGCACGAGTCGGTGGACGAGTTCGACCTGGCCGAACCGATCCCCGGCCCCAGCACCGACCGCCTTGGCGCCCTGGCCCGCGAGCACGGAATCGTGCTGGTGTCGTCCCTGTTCGAGCGCCGTGCCGCCGGGCTGTACCACAACACTGCCGTGGTGTTCGAGCAGGACGGCAGCATCGCGGGCAAGTACCGCAAGATGCACATCCCGGACGATCCCGGCTTCTACGAGAAGTTCTACTTCACCCCCGGCGACCTTGGCTTCGAGCCCATCGACACCTCGGTCGGCCGCCTCGGCGTGCTGGTGTGCTGGGACCAGTGGTACCCCGAAGCGGCGCGCCTGATGGCGCTGGCCGGCGCCGAACTGCTGCTTTACCCGACCGCGATCGGCTGGGATCCATCCGACGCGCAGGCCGAGAAGACCCGCCAGCGCGACGCCTGGGTGCTCAGCCATCGCGGCCACGCGGTGGCGAACGGGCTGCCGGTGCTGTCGTGCAACCGCGTGGGCCATGAACCCTCGCCCCTCGCGGCCGAGGGTCCCGTGGGTGCCGGTGGCATCGAATTCTGGGGCAACAGCCACGTGCTGGGGCCGCAGGGCGAATTCCTGGCCGAGGCGGGCACCGAGGCCACCGTCCTGATAGCCGAAGTCGACCTGCAGCGCAGCGAACATGTCCGCAGGATCTGGCCGTTCCTGCGCGACCGCCGGATCGACGCCTACGGCGACCTGCTCAAGCGCTATCGCGACTGACGCTGCAGGGGGCGCGGGCCTTGCAGGTACGCGCCGCCCGCGACGGCGACATCCAGGCGATCACCGCGATCTATGCGGCCGAGGTTCGCGGCCACGTCAACACCTGCGAGTACGAGCCCCCGGACGAGGCGGAGATGGTGCGCCGGATGCGCGAGCTGCGCAGCGCCGGCCACCCGTACCTGGTGGCCGAGCAGGACGGGCGGGTGCTGGGTTACGCGTACACCTCCGCCTTCCGCGGCCGCGCCGGCTACCGGTTCACGGTCGAGGATTCGGTGTACGTGGCCGCGGACGCTCGGGGCCGGGGAATCGGCGCGGCCCTGCTCCGGGCCCTGCTCGAGGCCAGCGAACGCCGCGGCATGCGGCAGATGATGGCGGTGGTCGGCGACCCGGCCAACGCCGCTTCGATCCGGCTGCATGAGCGCTTCGGCTTCCGCCGGATGGCGGTGCTGCCCGGAATCGCCTGGAAGCACGGACGCTGGCTGGACACGGTATTCCTGCAGCGCCCGCTGGGCGACGGTAGCGGCACCGAGCCGGTGGACGGCACTTGAGCTGAACGAACGGTCGTGCTTTTATGCTCGCATGCGCACAGCCAATGCCAGCAAGGGAGCAAGTACGCGCGAGGCCATCCTCGCTCGCTCCTATGCGCTGGCCTGCGTCCACGGGCTGGAGGGGCTGACCATCGGATCGGTCGCGGATCAGGTGGGCATGTCCAAGAGTGGCGTGTTCGCCCACTTCGGTTCGCGCGAGGAACTGCAGCTGGCGACCCTCGACCTGGGGGGCGAGCTGTTCATCCAGTCGGTGCTGGTGCCATCGCTGCGCGAGCCACGCGGACTGCCGCGCCTGCGCGCGATCTTCGCCCGCTGGGCGCAGTGGGTACGCCACGAACAGGACGGCGGCTGCCTGTTCCTTGCCGCCGCCACCGAGTACGACGACCGCCCCGGCGCGATCCGTGACCGCCTGCTGCGGCTGGAGTCGGCGTGGCGCGAGCAGCTGGCCCAGGCGGTGCGGCTGGCGGTCGACAGCGGCGAGCTCGACCCGGAGACCGAGCCGGCGCAGTTCGCTTTCGAGATGTACGCCCTGGCACTCGCCATCCACCACGATGCCGGACTGACCGGCTACGAAGAAGCCGCGGCACGCGGCACGCGTGCCTTCGAGCGACTGATCCGCGGCTACCGGGCCGCTCCCGCCTCCTGATCCCTCCCCACGAGGTCACGACATGGACTCATTGCACGCCAGAAATAGCACGATCGTTCGTTCTGAAAATGAGGTCTCGATGCTGGAAGACGCCTCTCTTGACCGGTCTGGCGACCGGTCGGCGGCGGCGACGGCGGATGCCGAAGCCGCCTGGCTGGCCCGCGACTGGCGCTACCGGCTGCTGCGGGCCGGCATGGCGGCGCTGTCGCGGGTGGCGCCCAGGCGCGCGGTCGCGCTGTTCGACCGGATCTGGTTCACGCCGCCCAGGACGCGGCCCGGACCGGACGGGCGTCGCTGGCTGGCGCGAGGGCGGCGGCTCGATGTCCGGCTGCACGGGCTGCCGCTGCGCGCCTGGTCCTGGGGCCATGGACCCGCGGTCCTGCTCGTCCACGGCTGGGGCGGCAACGCGGGCCAGATGCGCGCGATCGGACAGCGGCTGGTCGAGCGCGGACTGCGCGTGGTGGCCTTCGACGCCCCCGCCCATGGCGGTTCCGGGCCCAGCCGGCTGGGCCGCCGCGTGAGCATGGTCGAGATCGCCCAGGCCCTGCGCGTGGTCGCCGCTGCCGCGGGCCCGCTCGCGGGCGTGGTCGCCCATTCCGGAGGCTGCGCCGCCACCGCGCTGGCGCTGCGCGACGGCTGGGCCGGACCAGAACGCCTCGTGTTCGTCGCGCCATTCGCGCAGCCGTCCATGGCGATCGGCCCCTTCGGCCGCGCGATCGGCGCCAGCGCGGCGGTGACCGCCGCTTTCAGCGACCTCGTCCAGCGCCGTTTCGGGCGGCCCTGGACGGACTTCGACGTGCCCGGCCTGCCCCGCCTGCGCGAGCTGCCCCCGCTGCTGCTGGTGCACGACCGCGACGACCGGGAAGTGCCGTGGGCGCACGCGCAGGCGGTGGCGGAGACCTGGCCGGGCGCACGGCTGACGACCGTGCACGGCCTCGGCCACCGCCGGCTGCTGCGCGACGAGGCGGTGCTGGCGCGGCTCACGGGTTTCCTGGCGCCCGCCCCGGCGGCGCGCCCCTGCCCCGCGCTGGCGCGGGACGAACTGGACGAGGCGTTCGAATCGGGCGGGCTGGCGCCCATGCGCTGTTGATCGCGCTGGGTCGCTTTTCCCGTCGCACGCGAGGCTCTACCCTGTCGCCCCGGAACCGTGGCGCCAGCGCAAGGCGTGGTCGCGACCACGGCCCGCCCTGCCCTGCGGACCTGTCCTTGAACGCACCTGCACAACCGGCCGCCGAGTGGCGGTCGCAGCCACATGCCCTCGTCGAACGCGACGGGGTGCGCTACACCCTGCTCGGCACCGCCCACGTCTCGCGCGCCAGCGTGGACGCCGTCCGCGAAGCGATCGCCGGCGGCGGATTCGACGCGGTCGCGGTCGAACTCGACCCGCAGCGCCTGCAGGCGATCAGCGATCCCGACGCCATGGCCCGGCTCGACCTGGTCAAGGTGCTGCGCGAGGGCAAGACCCCGCTGTTCGCCGCCAACCTCGCGCTGGCCAGCTACCAGCGCCGCCTCGCCGAACAGCTGGGCATCGAACCGGGGGCCGAGCTCAAGGCCGCCGTCGACGACGCGCAGGCGGCCGGCCTGCCGACGCACCTGATCGACCGCGACGTCGGCCTGACCTTCCGCCGCGCGCTGCAGCGCCTGGGCTGGTGGCAGCGCGCCAAGCTGGGCGGCGGCGTGATTGCCGGGCTGATCGTGGACGACGAGGTCGCCGAGCACGACATCGAGAAGCTCAAGCAGGGCGACCTGCTGCAGGCCAGCTTCAGCGAGTTCGCCGAGCAGACGCCAGAGCTGTATGACGCCCTGATCGCCGAGCGCGACCGCTACATGGCGGCGCGCCTGCGCGCGACCGCAGGCGATGCGCGCGAGGTGCTGGCGGTGGTCGGCGCCGGCCACCTCGATGGCCTGGCGCGCCATCTGCGCGAGGATGCGGCCGCGCCCGACGAGGTGACGGCGGCGCTGGAAACCGTGAAGCCGAAGTCGAAGCTGCCGGTGATGGAGCTGCTGATCGGCGCCTTCCTGCTGGGCGGCTTCGCCTGGGGCTTCGCGATGGGCGGCTTCGACGTCGGCGCCGACCTGCTGCTGTACTGGGTGCTGTGGACCGGCGGCCTGGGCGCGCTGGGCTGCCTTGCCGCGGGCGGGCACCCGCTCAGCATCCTCGGCGCCTTCGTGTCTTCGCCATTCACGCCCCTGCACCCGGCGCTGGCCTCGGGCACCGTCAGCGCGCTGATCGAGGCCTGGGTGCGCAAACCCACCTACGGCGACTTCATGGCGCTGCGCGAGGACGTCAACACCGTGCGCGGCTGGTGGCGCAACCGCGTGGCGCGCGTCCTGGTCAACTTCTTCCTGACTTCGCTGGGCACCGCCATCGGCGTGTGGACGGGCGGCGCGCGGATGCTGGCGCGCCTGTTCGGCTGATCAGAACAGGGTGAACGCGCCGTTGGCGACGTTGTGCGCCAGCACCGGCAGCAGCAGGCTGCCGGTGCGTGCGCGGAACCAGGCCAGCAGCAGCGCCGGGCCGCCGGTCAGCGCCATCGCCACCGCATCGAACGACGGCCCGCCCTCGCGCCAGAACAGCGCGTGGCCGAGGCCGAAGGCCACACTCGACAGCGCACCGCCCCAGCCGATCCCGGCGAAGCGCTCGCGGCGCGCGCCGTCGAGCGCTTCGTTGAGCGCGAGCAGCAGCAGGCCACGGTAGAACAGCTCTTCCTCGATGCCGGGCATCGTCCACTGGAACGCGATCGTGCCCAGGTCGTCCGCACCGTCGCCGAACCACCAGGCCAGTACGAAGATGCCGGCCGCGAGTGCCCCGAACACCCACCAGGCCCCGCGCGCGCCTCGCGACTGCGCGAGCGTCACCCCGCAGCGGCGCAGGCCGAGCCCGGGCAGCGCGGCCACCAGCAGCAGGCCTGCCGTCGCCATCAGTTTGCCCGTCCAGGCCCAGCCGCCGGGCACCAGGTTGGGGACCAGCCCGTAGCCGCGCAGGACCAGCGCATCGCGCAACAGCATCAGCAGCAACGCTGCGAGCAGCCAGCCCGGGCGCAGCCGCACGCCCGGCAACAGCGCGACGAGGCAGGCCAGCGCGGCCACGACCGCCACGTGGATGGAGATTTCGGTCAGTGCGGCCTGCATGCATTCGCTCCGGACAGGGTGTCGCGCCCGCGCGGATGCGCGAACGCGGGCGTGCGACGCGTTCCGCAGTCCACCAACTGCGCCGGCGACGGTGCGCCGCCAGCGGGGATCGATCCCGGGCGCGGCGGCGGCCGCCGCGCGACGCCTCAGCCTTCCTGCGCCAGCGCGGCCGGGGCCCCTCCGGCCTCGGCCGCGCGCCCACCGCGCGCACGGCGCACCAGGCGGGCGGTGCCGGTGCGCAGGTCGTCGAGCAGCGCGTAGATCGTCGGCAGGAACAGCAGGCTGACCACGGTCGAGAACGCCAGCCCGCCGGCGATCGCCCGCGCCATCGGGTGGTAGGGCGGCATGCCCTGCGGGGTATCGGTGTTGAGCGCGATGGGAATCATCGCCAGGATCGCCGTGCCCATCGTCATCATGATCGGACGCAGGCGCTCGCGGCTGCCCTCCACCAGCGCATCGGTGCGGGCCATGCCGCGCCGGCGCAGGTTGTTGATGTGCTCGATCATCACGATGCCGTTGTTCACCACCACGCCCATCAGCACCAGGATGCCGATCACCGCCATGATTCCCATCTCGGTGCCGGTGATCCAGAACAGCCAGTACACCCCGAAGATCGAGAACAGCACGCAGGACATGATCGCGGTCGGGAACAGCAGGGACTCGAACACCGCGGCCATGATCACCAGCATCAGCACCAGCGCGATCATGATCGCCTGCACCATCTGCTGCATGCCGTCGAAATTGATGTTGAAGCCCATCCCGGTGAAGGTGTAGCCGTAGCCGGGCGGGAACGGAACGCCATCGAGCGCGGTCTCGATCGCCTTGCGGGCATCCTCGACCGAGACGTCCTTGGCCACGCCCGCCTCGATCTTCAGCATGGTCTGGCGGTTCATGCGCTGGATCGAGGTCGAGGCCGGATTCACCGCCACGTCCACCATCGCCAGCAGGGGCACCTCGGTACCGCCGGGGGCGCGGACCATGAAGCTCGCCAGGTCCTCGATGCCGTAGTTCTCGGAACCGGCGAAGCGCACGTTGACCGGGATTTCGAGGTCGTCGCGGTGGAAGTCGCGCAGCGACGAGCCGCGCAGCGCCATGCTGACGAACTGCGCCACCTCGGCCGCGCTGAAGCCGTAGGCCGCGGCGCGCTCCCGGTCCACCCGCACGGACAGTTCCGTGTTGGCGTCGCCGGTGTCCACCCGCGCGTCGCGCAGGGCCGGGTTGCGGTTGAGCATCGGCACGATGTCGCCGGCCAGCTCTTCCAGCACCTGGGTCGAGTCGCCGACCAGGCTGAAGCTCACGCCCTGCCCCTGGCTGCCCAGCCCGCCGGGCCAGCCGATGCCGATGGTCGCACGCGCCGATTTCGGCAGGCCCTCGCGCACCTGTTCCTCGATGCCCTTGGTGATCTCGCGGTCCTTAACGTCCAGGAACAGGCGGGTGAAGGCCCAGCCCTGCTCGCTGTAGCGGCTGTACACCTTGTCGATGCGGAACCGCTCGCGGTTGGCGTTGACGTACTCCTCCACCCGCGCCACCTCGCGCCCCATGTCCTCCTTGGAGTAGGCGCCCTTCCACTGGTAGTAGATGTTGATCGAGCTGGCGTCGCCGTCGTCGCCGCTGCCCTTGGTGTTCATCATCGGCAATACGCTGACCAGCGAGATGGCGAGGATGCCCGCCACGCTCCAGCCGCGGTGGTCCAGGGTCCAGCGCAGCAGCCGCGCGTAGCGGCGCTGCATGCCGTTGATCAACGGCGACTGCAGTGCCGGCGGGGTCTTCATCCGCGCCGACAGCATCGGGATCAGGCTCACCGCCACCAGCCACGAGGCCAGCAGCGAGACCGAGATCGTGACCGCCAGCTGCGAGAGGTAGATGGTGATGATGTTGTTCTCGCCGAACAGCATCGGCAGGAACACCACGCAATGGCACAGCGTGCCGGCGGACAGCGCGATGGCCACGTGGCGCGTGCCGATGATCGAGGACAGCGTCGGCTGGTCGGGATACTTCTCCCGCTCCTGGTAGATGCTCTCCACCACCACCACGGCGTTGTCGACCAGCATGCCGACCGCCAGCAGCAGGCCCATCATCGACAGGATGTTGAGGGTGATGCCGGCGAAGTACATGAAGCCCAGCGTCATCACGAAGCAGATCGGGATGGCGGTGGTGACCATCAGCGTGGACGGCCAGTGGCGCAGGAACGCGTACAGCACGATCACCGACAGCGCCAGGCCGATGGCGCCCGCCTCCGCCAGGGCCAGCAGCGAGGAAGTCACGGCCTCGCCCTGGTCGTCGACGACTTCGATGCCGACCCCGCGCATCGCCGGGTCCTCGGCCAGCACTTCCACCTCCGCGCGCACGGCACGCGACAGATCGACGAGGTTGGCGGCCCGTTCCTTGTAGACGTCCACCGCCACGCTGGGCTTGCCCTCCAGCTGGCGCACGTAGTTCATGCGCTGCGGCTGCAGGTTGACGTCGGCCACGTCGGACAGGCGCGTGCCGCGCTTATCCACGGGCAGGTCGCGCAGGGCCTGCAGTTCCTGCAGTTCGCCGCGAGGCTGCACGCGCAGGCGCTGTCCGGCCTCGGTGATCTGCCCGGCCGACACCGAGAAGTTGGCCGCCTGCAGGCGCTGCACCAGTTCGTTGAGCGCGACGCCGTGGGCGCTGAGCCGGTCCTTGTCGAGCGCGACCAGCACCTCCTGGCGCGCCACCCCCTCGACCTCGACGCGCGCCACGCCCGGCAGGCGCTCGAGCCGCTGCTTGACGCTGCGCTCGATCAGGTCCGCGCGCGCGGTCAGGTCGTCGTCGCTGGTCAGGCGCAGGCTCATCGCCTCGCGGTCGGACGTGGTCCAGCGCTGGACGTAGTAGCGGCGGAAATCGTCCGGCAGCTGGTCGCGCACCGCGTCGATGCGTTCGCGCGCCTCGGACGCGGCGATGGCGATGTCGCGGTTCCAGTCGCTGAACTCGACCTGGATCTGCCCGCCCTCGGAATTGGCGCGCGAGTTCATCGACTTGATGCCGGACATCGTCGCCAGCGCTTCCTCGACCGGGCGCAGCAGGTTGCGTTCGACCTCCTCCGGCGTGGAGCCCGGATAGGGCAACGCGACGAAGAAGAACGGGATCGTCGCCTCGGGCTCGGCCTCCAGCGGCAGCCGGAACGACGCGATCAGGCCGATCGCCACCATCGACACGAACAGCATGATGGTGGTGACCGGACGGCGGATCGAGAGCTCGGTGATGTTCATCGGTCAGCTCCGCACGCCCGGGCCATCCAGCGCGTCCTGCTCGTGCGCCAGTACCTGCGCGACCTCGCTGGCCGTGGCCTGGACGCGACGCCCGCGCTCGGCGTAGTACTCGTCCGGCTTGCGGTCCAGCAGGTCGTACACCACCGGGATCACCACCAGCGTGAGCAGGGTCGAGACCAGCAGGCCGCCGATCACGGTCACCGCCATCGGCGAGCGCACCTCGGCGCCTTCCCCGAAGGCCAGCGCCAGCGGCATGAAGCCGAACACCGCGGTGAGCATGGTCATCATGATCGGGCGCAGGCGCGAGCGGGCGCCCTCCACCAGCGCCTCGCGCTTGGCCATCCCGGCCTCGCGCAGCTGGTTGACCTTGTCGATCAGGATGATCGCGTTCTTGACCACCAGGCCCACCAGCAGGATCAGGCCGATGAACACCACCACCGAGATCGGCGAGCCGGTCAGGAGCAGGGCCCCGATCGCGCCGACCATCGCCAGCGGGATGGTGAACAGGATCACGAACGGATGCAGCAGCGATTCGAACTGCGACGCCATCACCAGGTAGACCAGGAAGATCGCGAGCGCGAACGCGAACAGCAGCGAACGCACCGATTCGCCCAGTTCCTGGCCCTGGCCGCCGATCCGCATCTCGACCTCGGCGCCGAGTGGATTGGCCGCCACCATCTGCTGCACCTCCGTGATCGCCGTGCCCAGGTCGATATCGCGCAGGTTGGCCGAGACCAGGGCGACGCGGCGCTGGTCGGCGCGGTGGATCTCGCTGGGGCCGGTGGTGGAGACCACTTCGGCGACCGAGCCCAGTTCCACCGGCGCGCCCGCGCCGGGGTTGACGATCAGCCGGCGGATGTCGTCCACCGACGAACGCTCCGACTCGGCCACCCGCACCAGCACGTCGATCTTGCGGTCGCGGAAGCTGTAGCGGGTGGCGACGTTGCCGCGCACCTTGTTGACCACCGCGTCGGCGATCTGGCGCGAGGTCAGGCCCAGCGCGGCGGCGCGATCGTGGTCGAACACGATCTGGATCTCCGGGAAGCCCTGCTCCACCGTCGACTTGACGTCGGCGTAATGCGGGTTGTCGCGGAGCATGCCGGCCAGGCGCACGCCGGCGACGCGGATCGACTCCAGGTCGCTGCCCTCGATCTCGATCTCCAGCGGCGGCGAGAGCGCGAACAGCTCGGGCCGCGCGAAGTCCACCTGGGCGGCGGGATAGCCGGCCATCGTGCCGCGCAGGCTGTCGACCAGCGCCTGCTCGCGCGAAGTATCGTCCATGACCACCGACAGCTTGCCGATGTTCTCGCCGCTCTCGGTCGGACTGGCATCCAGGCGCGTGCCCGTGCCCGACACGCCGTACAGCAGGCGCACACCCTGCTCGCCCTCATGCCTGCGCTGCACCTCGCGGATCAGCGCGTCGGTCTGCGCCAGCGGCGTGCCGGGCGGCAGCTTGGCGGTCATCTCGAAGCGGTCCTGCGCCAGCTGCGGGATCAGGTCCATGCCCATGAACGGCAGCACCGCCATGGTCAGGGCGAAGGCGAGCACCGCGCCGGCCAGCACCGGGAAGGGACGCGCCAGCGCACGCGGCAGCAGCCGCAGGTACGCTGCCTCTGCGCGGTTGTAGGGCGCCATCGCAATGTCGCTGGCCTTGCCCATCACCGGCGAGACCACGGCGACCAGCAGGCGCCATACCCTCACCGCCAGCCACACCGCGCCGAAGGCCAGGCCGCGCACAAGGGCGCCGAACCCGCGGCCGGTGGCCGCCGCCGGCCTCTTCCAGCGGCTCTGGGGACGCCACTGCGGATGCGGCGCTTCCTCGGGGAACGCGAGCGGGGCGCGGCCCTTGAGCGAACTCAGCATCGGGATCAGGGTCATCGATACCAGCAGCGAGACCGCGATCGCGATCGACACCGTCAGCGCCTGGTCGCGGAACAGCTGGCCGGCGATGCCTTCCACGAACACCAGCGGCAGGAACACCGCGATCGTGGTCAGGGTCGACGCCACCACCGCCATGAACACCTCGCGGGTGCCGAGGATGGCCGCCTCGAGGACGCCCATGCCGCGCTCGCGCGCCTTGGCCACCGACTCGAGCACCACGATCGAATCGTCCACCACCAGGCCGGTCGCCAGCGCGAGGCCACCCAGCGACATCAGGTTGAGGCTCAGGCCCAGCTGGCCCATGAAGAAGAACGTGGTGATGATCGAGATCGGCAGCGACAGCGAAATGACGAAGGTGCTCCAGCCGTCGCGCAGGAACAGGAAGATGATCAGCACCGCCAGCAGGCCGCCCAGCACCGCGTCGAACTTGAGGTCGCTGATGGCATGGCGGATGAATACCGACTGGTCCTCGACCACCTCCAGCGCGATGTCGGCCGGCAGCTCCTTGCGCACCTGCTCCAGGCGCGCCTCCAGCGCATCGGCGGTGGACACGGTGTTGGCGTCGCCTTCCTTGTAGACGGCCAGTTCCACCGCCTCGTTGCCGCCGGCACGGATCACGGCCTCGCGCTCGCTGTAGCCCTGGCGCACCACGGCAACGTCCTTGAGCCGCACCGGCGCAGCGCCGCCGCCACCGCCGTCGCTGCGCAGCGCGGCGATCACGTTGGGGTCGCGGCTGCCGAGGATGGCGGTCATCAGCTGCCGGTTCTCGCCCGCGCCACCGCTGGACGTTCCACCGCCCGCGGGATTGAGCAACATCTCGCCCATCTGTTCGACGGTGGAGAACTGGTTGACGGTGCGCACCAGGTAGCGCTGCGAACCCTCCTCCAGGCGGCCGCCCGACAGGTTCACGTTCTCCTGCTGCAGGCGCTGGATGACGGTGTCCAGGGAGATGCCGAGCTGCGCCAGGCGGCGCTGGTCGATCTCGACCTGGACCTCGTCCTCGAGACCGCCGCCGACCTTGACCGCGGCCACGCCCGGCACCGGCTCGAGCTTGCGCTTGAGGTCGTCGTCGGCATAGCGGCGCAGCTCCATCAGCCGGCGCACGGCTTCGGCATCGTCGCCTTCCTGCCGGGAGGACAGGGCCAGGCGCATGATCGGCTGGGTGGAAGGATTGAAGCGCAGCAGCACCGGCGGCTTGGCCTCCAGCGGCAGCTGCAGCGTCTCCATCTTGTCGCGCACGTCCAGGCCGGCCTGCTCCATGTCCGTGCCCCAGGCGAACTCGAGCACGACGTCGCTCTGCCCGGTCCGCGAGATCGACTTGAGCTTGCGCAGGCCCTTGACCACGCCCAGCGCTTCCTCGGCCGGCTGCGAGATCAGGGTCTCGATCTCCGTCGGTGCGGCGCCCTCGTAGTCGGTGCGCACGGTGAGCGTGGGATAGCTCAGGTCCGGCAGCAGTTCGACCTTCAGGCTGCCCAGCGAGATCAGGCCGAACAGCACCAAGGTCAGCGTCATCATCGCGACGGTGACCCGGCGCCGGGTCGAGAACTCGACGACGTCGAAGCCGCCTGCGCCCGGCGGCGCGTGGTGGGAAGCCATCAGTCGGCCGCCCGCTTGGCCGCGCCGTCGGTGCCGCCGGCCTTGGCCGTGGCCTCGGCGGCGTCGCCCAGCACCTGCACCACCGTGCCCTCGCGCAGCGCGGCCTTGCCGGCGACCACGACCGCGTCGCCCTCGGCCAGGCCCTTGCGCACTTCCACCCAGCCGCCGTCGGAATAGCCCAGCTCCAGCGGCACGCGCGCGGCCTTGCCGTCGCGCACGGCGAATACGGCCGGCTCGCCACCGTCCTCAAGCAGGGCGCGGCGCGGCAGCACCAGCGCGTCCTCGCGCTGGTCGTAGCGGATCGCGACGCGGCTGAACATGCCCGCCTGCAGGTCGCCGTCGCCGGCGAAGCTGGCCACGACGCGGAAGGTGCCGCTGCCGGTATCGACCACCGGCGAAACACGGTCGACCTCGCCGGCGAACCTGCGGCCCGGCAGCGCGTCGACGGTCAGTTCCACCGCCTGCCCGGCGCGCAGCTTGGTGATCTCGCGCTCCGGCACGTTGAGCGTGGCTTCCAGGCGCGCGGTATCGACGATGCGGAAGATCGGCGAGTTGATCTGCACGAAGTTGCCCGCCTTGATGTCGCGCGAGGCGATCACGCCGGAGATCGGCGCGACCACGTCGGTGTAGGACAGTTCCAGGTTGGCCAGGCGATTCACCGCACGGGCGTTCTCGAGGTCGTAGCGCAGCTGGTCGAGGTCGTTGGCGCTGACCATCTGCTGGGCCTCGAGCTGCTGGGCGCGCTTGAAGTTGGCTTCCAGCTTGCGCAGCTGCGCGGCGCTCTGCGCCGCCTGCAGGCGCGCGCGGTCCGGGTCGAGCCGCACCAGCACCTGGCCGGCGCGCACCACCTGGCCCTCCTCCGCCAGCACCTGCAGCGCCACGCCGGAGGTCTTGGCGACCACCTGCGATTCAGCGCGCGGCTCGAGGGTCGCGGTGTTGCCGTAGCTGGCCGCGATGGCGCGGCGGGCGACCTTTTCGACCTCCACCGGGATGGCTTCGGGGCCCTTGTCCTCGGCCGGCTTGGCCTGCGCGTCGCCGCCCCCCTTGCATCCGGCGAGGATCAGGCAGGCCGACAGCGCAGCGGTCGCCAGCAGGGGGCGAAGCCCCGGAAACGCATGGTTCGTGGACATGGACGGACTGGACCCCTTTGGTGTTGTAGCAAGGTATATCACCCGTCGGACGGGCGGCATCCGCCGAAGGTCATGGTGACTCCCGGCGGCGTTGTGGAGTAGACGTTTCCGGGATGCGGAAGTGACCACGCCGGTTGCGCGCGACGCGCGGCGCGACGTGGTCGGGAAGCCGGACGCAAGCCGCCGCCGGAAGCGCGCGCGTTAACAGCCCGTGGAGCGCAAGCTATACTGCGGCGATTGCGCGACGGCACGCCGTCGCCATCCGATCCACCAAGCCAACAGCCACAGGATTGCGGAACCACTCCATGACGCGACCGTCGACGATCGCCGCCAGCCTCGCCGCCGTGCTCGTGCTGGCCTCGCTGCCGCACAGCACCCCGGCGCAGGACGCCACCCCGCCCGCCGGACAGGCCAGCCCGGCCGATGCCGATGCGGCCACCGGCGAGGCGTCCGCCGCCCCGGCCCAGCCGGCCCCGGCCGCCACCCCGGCGGCCCTCGCCGGCAATGCCGACAGCGGCCGGCAGCTGACCTACACCTGCCTGGGCTGCCACGGCATCGTCGGATACCGCAACGTGTATCCGACCTACCACGTGCCCAAGATCGGCGGGCAGTCGGCGGCCTACCTCGGCAATGCGCTGACCGAATACCGGAAGGGCACCCGCAAGCATCCGACCATGCAGGCGCAGGCGCAGAGCTTCTCGGACCAGGACATCGCCGACATCGCCGCTTTCCTGTCGGAGCTGAAGCCATGAGTCTCGCGCGTTTCGCCGGCCGTGCCGGCCGCATCACCCTGCCCGTCCTGTTCGCCCTCGCCCTGGCCGCCTGCGCCGGCGGCGACGATACCGGCGAAGGCAGCCAGATGTCCTCTTCGGCGGGCCTGCCGGAAGGCCGCATCGCCGAGGGCGAGGCGCAGGCCAACGTCAAGGGCCAGGCCACCGGCCAGTCGTGCATCGACTGCCACGGCGCCGACGGCAACCAGCCGCTGGACGAGACCTATCCCAAGCTTGGCGGCCAGTATTACGACTACATCGAGCACGCGCTGGTCCAGTACCGCGATGGTCGCCGCGAGCATGCGCTGATGTCGCAGCAGGCGGCCAACCTGACCGACCAGCAGATCGCCGACCTGGCGGCCTACTTCGCGTCGCGTCCGTCGGAACTGCGGGACCTGCACGGCGCGCACTGAGCCGGTCGCCCGCAGTCCGGTGAAAAAGCCCGCCTCGAGCGGGCTTTTTCATGCCTGCAGTCTGTCGAGCGGGAGCCGGCGGGCGCGCCGTGCGGATGGCGGGCGCGTGGCGCCGCTCGACCCACGGGGAGGGTGTCGCCTGACGTCGAGGCGACCGGTCGCCCCCACCCCGGCCCTCCCCCGCCTTGCGGGGGAGGGAGCGAAGCGGGGCAGTCGGTCCCGGCGCGCCGAGTACGCCTGGCGGCCCGGCGCATCTGGACCGGACACTGCCCTATGCGCTCCGCAACCCTGGGCTCTGCAATCCCTCCGCTCTCCAATCCGTTCCTCTGCGCTTTGCGCTCCGCAACCCTGCGCTCTCAACCCTGCGCTCTCAACCTTGCGCTCTGCGACCCTGCGCTCTGCGCTCTGCGCTCTGCGCTCCGCAGCTCTGCAGCTCTGCAGCTCTGAACTCTGCGCCTGCAGTTCCGCGCTCGCCTATCGCCCGACTCCTTCCCCCCCGCTCGCGGGCGAAGGCCGGGATGGGGCGCGTGCCGCGCCGCTGGAGTCCCTGTCACGGAGACGGGACGGTCGCCCCACCCGTTACTTGCCGGCGCCACGGCAGCGAACCGCCAGCGGCGGGCCCGCCGAGTCCGCACGGAGTCAACCGCCCGGCGGTCGCAGGCTGTCCTGGTCTTCCTGCAGCTCGCGCTTGAACGGCACGTCCGGCGGCTTGCGCGCGTCGGCCTCCACGTCGAGCATGTTCGGATCGTTGATGCCGCAGGCACCGCCGAGCATCAGCATCGCCACCGTGCACTTGATGCGCTTGCCGGTGCCGGGAATCGGGATCAGCACCTCCTTGATGCTGCGCCTGACCCATTCCTCGAGCAGGTTCTCGTGAGGAACCCAGAAGCGGTCGAAAGCGGTGGGCTGGTAGCCCACCGGAGGCCGCTTGAGCCAGGTGCCCATGCGGTCGATCTTTTCGTAGTCCTCGGTGATCGTGCCCGGCGGCAGGCCGCCGCCGACGGCCCCGGTGTTGCCGGCCAGGCGCGGGCTGCCGTCGGCGTTGAACAGCCCCGACGAACTGCCGGCCTGTCCCCCTGGTACGTTGCGGCTCGAATCGCCCCAGTCGTCGCCGCGGCGCGGCGATGGCAGCGCGCCCGGCGGCGCCTGCGGCGCGGCGCCCGAACCGGCGCTCGACGCCGTGGTGGAGGCGCCCTGCCCGGCCTCGCGCGTGCCGCCGGCCGTGGTCGCGCCGGCCGAGGCCTGTCCACTGGCGGACGCGTCCGGGGCGGCGCCGTCGCGATCGGACGCCGCGTCCGCGCTGGCGGCACCCTGCGCCGGCGCGCGCAGTTCGATGTCGCGCTGGGCGATGGCCGGACCCTCGCGGCGCAGCTCGGGCGCGGGCTGCGCGGACTGGGGCGCACGCAGCGCCACCTCGGGCACGGGCGCCGGCAGCGCGCGTTCGACGACCTCGACGTCGCGCTGGCGGACGTCCGGCACGTTGATGTCGCGCTGCTCCAGCGGCTGCAGGGGCGGCGGCACCGCTTCCAGCGGCACTTCGACCACGCGCAGTTCCGGCGTCGGCGCGCTCAGCTCGGGCGTTGGAGCGGGCGGCGTGGGCAGCGGATCGATGCTCGGCGGCACCAGCACGAAGTCGCTGTCGGGTTCCCGGGTTTCGGTGACCTCGAGCGGCTGCTCGGCCACCGGCGGCGGCGGCGCCTCGGGCGGGGCCTCGCTCTCGGCCACCGATGGAGGCGGTGGCGGCGGAGCGGCCTGCGGCGCGCTCGCGGCGGGCGCAGGGGCCGCGGCCGGGGCGGCCGCCACCTGCGGCTGCGGCTCCTCGGCCGCCTGTGCGCCACCGCCCTCCTCCTGCGGCGTGCCCTCGCCGATGAACTCCACCTGGGTGATGTCCTCGCCCAGGCGCTCGGCTTCCTCGCCGCCGGGGGGATTGGCGACCATCAGCAGGACCATCAGTTGCAGCCAGAGCACGTGCAGCAGCAGCGACAGCGACATCGAGGCCACGCGGGTGCGGCGGTCGGGCACCGGTTGCTCGCGCCAGTCGTAGCGCCACAGCCGCAGGAAGGCCTGCAGTCCGTTGAGCTTGCGGTAACCGCGCGGGTACACGACCTCGCGCGACAGCAGCACCGCGACGACCGCATCGACCGCGCGCGCGCTTCGCCGGGGCTGCGCGGGATCTTCCTGGAACCATTCCTTCCAACCAGGCGGGAACTCCCCGGCCGGCCGCGGCGGCCGGATCGAGCGTCCCTTGCGCAGACGGCGCTGGATCGCCTCGAGCAGTTCGCTGGAAGAGAACACCCGCGGCGCGATCCGTCAGTCGGCGCCGCGCGGCATGTACGGTGCCGTGCCGGTATCGTGGTCGGTGGCGTCGCGCACCGCGGTGATGCCCGGCACCTTGTCCATCAGGGTGCGCTCGATGCCGTTCTTGAGCGTCACGTCGACCATGCCGCAGCCATGGCAGCCACCGCCGAAGCGCAGCACCACCACGCCGTCGGCGGTGACCTCCTGCAGCGAAACGTGGCCGCGATGCGAGGCGAGCTGCGGATTGATCTCCGATTCGATCAGCCAGCGCACCTGCTCGACCATCGATGCCGATTCCGGCGGCGCCTGCCCCTTGATCCTGGGCGCGCGGATCTGCAGCTGGCCGCCGGTGGCCCGGGTCTCGTAGTCGATCCGGGCGCCGTCGAGGAAGGGCGCGCTGTCGGCGTCGAGCCACAGGGTGAAGCCTTCGCAGTCGATCGCCCACTCGTCGCCGTGCAGGTCGCCCGGCTCCGCGAACTCGAGCTGCACGTCCGCGCGCGGCGTGCCCGGATGCACGGCCGCCAGCCGCACCCCGAGGCCGGGCACCGCCTCGCGTTCGATGAGCCTGCGGAAATGCGTCTGTGCGGTGTCGGTGATCTCGATCATGGCCTTGCCTGTCTTTGCACGTATTCTAGGACAGCCCCGCGCCCCGCCCGTTCATCGCGCCGCGGAACCGGCCCCGCGAAACACGGTCCGTTCATTCCCGCGCCGCCCGTCCAGGAGATCCCGCCATGTCGGACCTCGTTCCGCTCGTCCAGGCCCACTGTATCCCGCGCCGCGGCATCGGGCACCGCCTCGGCGAGGCCCGCCTGCGCGAACTGCTGCCGCAGGTGCCGGGCTGGGAGCTGGCCGAGGAGGGTCGCGCCCTGACCCGGACCTTCCGCTTCGAGGACTACTACCGGACCATGGCCTTCGTGAATGCGCTGGCCCACGTGGCGCACCGCGAGGACCACCACCCCGACCTCGGCGTGCACTACGACCGCTGCGTGGTGCGTTTCTCCACCCACGACGTCGGCGGCCTGAGCGAGAACGACTTCATCTGCGCGGCCAAGGCCGACGCCCTGGCCGGCTGAGCGCGCCGCGGCTCAGCCGTGGATGTTGCGGGTCTGGCCCTCGCCGCGCACCACGAAGCGCTCGATGGTGAGGGCCTCCAGGCCCATCGGCCCGTAGGCGTGCAGGCGCGTGGTGGAGATGCCGATCTCCGCGCCCAGCCCGAGTTCGCCGCCGTCGCTGAAGCGCGATGAAGCGTTGACCATCACCACCGCCGAGCGCAGCGCCGCCACGAATCGGCCGGCCGCGTCCGGGTCGCGGGTGGCGATCACCTCGGTGTGGTCCGAGCCATGGCGGCGGATGTGGGCGATCGCCTCGTCCAGCGAACCGACCACGCGCAGGTTGAGCGCGAGGTCCAGGTGTTCGGTGTCGTAATCGTCCTCGCCGGCCGCCGCCACGCCTTCGCACAGGGCGCGCGAGGCCTCGTCGCCGCGCAACGCCACGCCGCGGGCGTGCAGTGTCTCCACGGCCCGGGGCAGGAAGCTCGCGGCCACCGCTGCATGCACCAGCAGCGTTTCCAGCGAGTTGCAGGCGCTGGGCCGAGAGACCTTGCCGTCGACCAGCAGGCGCAGCGCCAGGCCTTCGTCGACATCCGCATCGACATACAGATGGCACACGCCCTTGTAGTGCTTGATCACCGGTACGCGCGCGTGCTCGGCCACGAATCGGATCAGGCCCTCGCCGCCGCGCGGAATCGCCAGGTCGACGACGTCGTTGAGCTGCAGCAGTTCGACCATGGCCTCGCGGCGCAGGTCCGACACCACCGTGAGCGCGGCCGAGGGCACGCCCGCGGCCTCCAGCGCACCGTGCAGGCTGGCGGCGATGGCAGTGTTGGAGCGGATCGCCTCGCTGCCGCCACGCAGGATCACGCCGTTGCCGGCCTTCAGGCACAGCGCGGCGGCATCGGCGGTGACGTTGGGGCGCGCCTCGTAGATCATCGCGATCACGCCCAGCGGCATGCGCACGCGCTCGACCGTGATGCCGTTGGGGCGCACGTCGCGACGCGTGAGCTGGCCGACCGGATCGGGCAGCGCGGCGACCTCGCGCAACGCGGCGGCAATGCCGGCGACGCGACCGGCGTCGAGCCGCAGACGGTCGAGCATCGCCTCGCCCACGCCCTTCTCCGTCGCGGCGGCCATGTCGCTCGCGTTGGCCGCGAGGATCGCGTCGACGTCGCGCTCCAGCGCGTCGGCCATGGCGCGCAGCATGGCGTCCTTGGCGTCCGTGGACAGCGCGGCCACCGCGCGGGCGGCGTCGCGGCACTGCAGGGCAAGGGTGCGGATGGACATCGGGATCGGCATTCGGGGGAGCACCCGCATGGTAAGCGAGCATGCGGCGCGCCGGCGCGACGGTTGCGGCGGCAACCGCACCAGCGCATCCGCTAGACCAGCATCAGGTCGTCGCGATGGATCACCGTGCCGCCGTAGCTGTAGCCGAGCACGGATTCGATCTCGCGCGAATGGCGGCGGGCGATGCGGCGGATGTCGGCGGCCGAGTACTGGCTGACACCGCGCGCCACGCGCTCGCTGCCGTCCTCGCCGCGCAGCAGCACCTCGACCATGTCGCCACGGCGGAAGTCGCCCTCGGCGGTGATCACGCCACCGGGCAGCAGCGAGGCGCCCTTCTCGACCAGGGCGTTGGCCGCGCCCTCGTCGATGACGATGCCGCCGGGCTCGGCCGGCGCGTTCTGCAGCCAGTGCTTGCGCACCGCCACCCGGCTGCGCAGCGCATGGATGCGGGTGCCGCGCAGGGCGTCGCGCGCCAGGTCCGCGAGCACGTCGGCGCGGGTGCCGTTGAACAACACGGTCGACACGCCCGCCGCCGAGGCGCGCTGCGCGGCCTCGAGCTTGGTGCGCATGCCGCCGGTGCCGACCGCACTGCCCGATCCGCCGGCCGCGGCCATCAGCGCCGGCGTCATCTGCGACACCACCTCCACCGGCTGCGCGTCGGGATTGCGGCGCGGGTCGGCGTCGTAGAGTCCGTCGATATCGGTGGCGATGAACAGCACGTCGGCGTCGACCAGGGCCGCGACGATGGCGGCCAGGTTGTCGTTGTCGCCCAGCTTGAGCTCGTCCACCGAGACGGTGTCGTTCTCGTTCACCACCGGCACGGCGCGGTGGCGCAGCAGGGCCGACAGCGTGGCGCGGGCGTTGAGGTAGCGGCGCCGGTTGCGCAGGTCGTCGTGGGTCAGCAGCACCTGCGCGACCTGGCGGTCGAGCAGCCCCTGCCAGAAGCCGATCAGCCGTGCCTGGCCGAGCGCGGCCAGCGCCTGGCGCTCGGCCATCTCGGCGCCGTCGTGCGGCTGCTCGCGCATGATGGCGCGCCCGGCCGCGACCGCGCCCGAGGACACCACCACCACCTGCCGGCCCGCCGCATGGCAGGCGTTGACGAAGCCGGCGATCGCCTGCGCATGGTCGGTGGACAGCCCGCCGCCGTTGGCCGCCAGCAGGCTGCTGCCCACCTTGAGCACGGCGCGCCGCCAGGGCGGCAGGCGCTGCTCGGAGAAGGCGGAGGGGCTCATGGGTTCAGCGCGCCAGCCAGGCGTGGACGACGATGTCGGACGCGCCGTGCAGCGCCAGCGGATCGCGGGCGACGATCGCCTCGGCCTCGGCCAGGTTGGCGATGCCGCGCAGCAGATAGGCCCCGCCGCTGCGGTCGGCGAAGCCGCCGTTGAGCTCCAGCAGTCCCTGCGCGCGCAGCTCGTCGAGGAAGGCGAGATGCGGCGCGACCAGCGCCTCGTCGAAGCCGGGGCGACGCATCAGCACGACGAGATAGCGCGGCGCCGGCGCGTTCACAGCGCCTCCCAGCGACGCTGCAGCGCGTCCAGGCGCAGGTCGGCCGCGGCGCCCGGCGAGGTGCGCGCCACGAGGCTGCCCTCGGGCGTGCGGCCCTGGCCGGCGCTGTCGGCGCCCGCGGCCGCGGCCCTGTAGGCATCGCGGAACGGCACGCCGGCGATCGCGGCCTCGACCGCCACGTCGGTGGCGTACATGCCCGAGTCGATCGCCGCGCGCAGCCGGTCCTCGCGCCACTCGAGGTTGGCCAGCAGCGCCGGCAGCAGCTCCAGCGCGGCCAGGCCGCGGCCGAAGCCGTGGAAGATCGCACCCTTGGAGGACTGCAGGTCGCGCTGGTAGCCGGACGGCAGCGACAGCAGCTGCTCGATCTCGGTGCGCGCCGCGGCGACGCTGGCGTGGGTGGCGCGCATCAGCTCGATCACGTCCGGGTTGCGCTTGTTCGGCATGATCGAACTGCCGGTGGTGTACTGCGCCGGCAGCGAGACGAAGCCGAACTCGGCGGTGGTGTACAGCGACAGGTCCCAGGCCAGGCGGCGCAGGTCCAGGGTCGCGCTGCCGAGCGCTTCCAGCGCGGCCAGCTCGAACTTGCCGCGCGACAGCTGCGCATAGACAGGGCTGACCTGCATGCGGCCGAAGCCCAGCGCGGCGGTGGTGTGCTCGCGGTCCAGCGTCAGGTTCACGCCGTAGCCGGCGGCGGTCCCCAGCGGGTTGCAGTCCACCAGCGCCAGCGTGTCGGCGGCGCGGATGGCATCGTCGATGAAGGCCTCGGCCCAGCCGGCCCACCACATGCCCGCCGAGGACACCACGGCGCGCTGGATGTGGGTGTAGCCCGGGATCGGCAGGTCCCGCTCGGCGGCGGCGCGGTCGAGCGCGATCTTCGCGGTCTCGCGCGAGAGCTGCGCGACGCGGGCCAGCTTCTCCTTCAGCCACAGCCGGGTCGCGACCAGGATCTGGTCGTTGCGGCTGCGGCCGGTGTGGATCTTGCGCCCGGCATCGCCCAGGCGTTCGGTCAGGCGCGCCTCGATCGCCGAATGGCAGTCCTCGTAGCGCTCGTCGAGCACGAAGGCGCCGCTTCGGAAATCGTCGGCGAGGCGCGACAGTTCGCGCTTGAGACCCTCGAGCTCATCGCCCGACAGGATGCCGATGCGCTGCAGGCCCTCGGCATGCGCCGTGCTGGCGGCGATGTCGTGCAGGAAGAACTCGCGGTCCAGGATCACGTCGTCGCCGGCGAGGAAGCGCTGGATCTGCGCATCCACCGCGACGCCGGGTTTCTGCCACAGCAGTTCAGCCATGGACACTCTCCTTGAAGGCCGGAATCGAGGCCAGTTCGGGCAGCCCCAGCGCGATGTTGACGTTCTGCATGGCCTGGGTGGCCGCGCCCTTGAGCAGGTTGTCGATGGTGGCCACCACCACCAGGCGCTTGCCGCCCGGCGCGACGGTAAAACCGCCGATGTCCACGCCGTGGCGGCCGGCGATGCGGCTGACCCAGGGTGCCTGCCCGACCACCCGCACCAGCGGCTCGCCGGCGTAGCGCTGTTCGTAGCGCGCCTGCACCCAGTCGGCCTTGACCGGCTCGCGCAGCCACAGGTTCACGGTCATGGTGATGCCACGGAAATGCGGCGCCACGTGCGGCATGAATTCCACCGGCACGCCCAGGTGCGCGGACACCTCGCGCTCGTGCATGTGGTCGACCAGCGCATAGGGCATCAGGTTGTCGCGCAGCAGCTCGACATTGTTCTTGTCCGAGGGCGTGGTGCCGGCGCCGGAATAGCCGGACACGCCGAAACACTGCGGGGGACCGGCAAGGTATTCCAGCATCGGCCAGATCGCCAGCTGCATCGCGGTGGCGTAGCAGCCGGGGTTGCTGATGCGCTTCTGGCCCTGGTAGTTGCCGCGGGTCATCTCCGGCAGTCCGTAGTACCAGGCCGGGTCGAAGCGGTAGTCGGCCGACAGGTCCACCACCAGGGTCCGGGGCCCGGACGCATCGATCGCCTCGACGAAGGGCGCGCACTTGCCGTTGGGCAGCGCCATTACCACCACGTCGGCGCCCTTGGCCGCGACCGCCGCCGGGTCCAGGCTCTCGAAGCGCAGGTCGCCCCGGTAGGCGTCGCCGTGGTCGGCCACGCGCTGGCCGGCCAGTTCGCGCGAGGAGACGAAGGCCAGCTCCAGGTCCGGATGACCGGCAACCAGGCGGATCAGTTCGGCGCCGGTGTGACCGCGCGCGCCGACGATGCCGATCGAGTACGTCTTGTTGCTCATGCGTGGGCATCCAGTCTGGCCCGGAGGTGGTTGCGCACCACTGGCCATTCGCTGTCGAGGATGGAGAACGCGACCGTGTCGCGCAGGGTGCCGTCGGCGTGTCGCTTGTGGCTGCGCAGCACGCCGTCCTGCTTCGCGCCGAGCCGGGCGATGGCAGCGCGCGAGGCGTGGTTGAACCACGAGGTCTCGAAACCGACGCAGGCGCAGCCCATCGCTTCGAAGGCGTGGCGCAGCAGCATCAGCTTGCACTCGGTGTTCGCACCGCTGCGCTGGACCCGTGGCGCGTACCAGGTGTAGCCGATGAGGAGCCTCGGCACCTCGGGATCCAGGCCGTAGAAACGGGTGCTTCCCACCACCGTGCCTGCGGCGTCACGGACCACGAATGGCAGCACCCTGCCCTCGGCCTGCGCCTGGAGCGCGGCGTCCACGTAGCCCGCCACGTCGTTCGGCGCCGGCACGCTGGTGTACCACAGGCGGTCCAGCCCGCTGCCCTCCACCGCCACGCGCAGGCCGTCCACATGCTCGCGCGCCAGCGGCTCGAGCACGGCGTGGCGGCCGGCCAGCCGCGGGACCGTGGACCAGGGCGAAGTCGTGGCGTGCGCGTCCATCTCAGCCCTCCAGCGTCGGCGGCCGCGTCGCGCAGTGCGCCACGCAACGCTCGATCTCGGAGAAGCCGTCCAGGCCATACCAGAACACCTTCCACTTCTCCTGCTTGAGGCAGCCGTCGGACTCGGCGTAGTAGAAGATGTTGACCTGGTTGTTGTGGCGCGAACGCCAGAACAGCTGCGGCGTCTCCTCGCGCATCACGTTCCAGACCGCGCGGCCGAGGCCCTCGCCCTGGGCGTCGTCGAGCACGGCGAACTTGTCGAGGTAGACCATTCCGTCGCCGTCCACCAGGATCACCGCCGCGCGGTAGTTCTCGCTGACGTAGGCGCGCAGCAGCGGCGTGCGCTCGAAGTAATCCGGCACCAGGGTCCTGCCGAAGCTGGATTCGATCAGCCCGCGCAGGCGCGCCAGGTCGAAATCCTCCCAGCGCGTCCCGCGCACCACCTTCTCGCCGCGGCGCACCAGGGTGCCGGAACCCTTGTGGGTGAACAGCTCCTTGGCCAGGTCGGCCGGGCGGGTGATCGAGACCGAGGACTCCAGCGGCAGGTGGTCGAGCAGGTCCTTGATCTGCTCGATCTTCACCTTCATGCCGCCATTGATCCACGGCTGCTGCATCAGGTGCTCGTACTCGCTGGTGAGGTTGATCGAGTCGATCACCTTGCCCTCGGCATCGAGCAGGCCGCCGGTGCCGGTCAGGAAGATGATCTTGTAGGGCTGCAGCTCGCGCACCAGCTCGTTGGCGGCGAAGTCGGCGTTGATGTTGAGGATCTGGCCCCCGGGGGTCTCGCCCAGGCTGGCGATCACCGGGATCGAGGTCGCCTGCAGGCTGGCCTCGATCGGGGCCAGGTTGACCCGCTTCACCTCCCCGACCAGGCCATAGGTCTCGCGGTCGAGGTAGTCGGCCTCGAACACGCCACCGGTGATCGAGGTGGCGCGCACGCCGCTGCGCTGCAGCGCCTCGACCAGGGCCAGGTTGGAGACCTGGAACACGCGGCGCACGATCGCCAGCGCTTCGGGCGAGGTCACGCGCAGGCCGTTGACCGTCTGCTTCCCGATGCCCGCCGCCGCGAGCTCGGCGTCGAGCTGCGGGCCGGCGCCGTGCAGCACGATCGGGGTCAGGCCGACTTCCTGCAGGAAGGCCAGCGACGAAGTCAGCGCCTCGAGGTCGTCGCGCAGCACCGCGCCGCCAACCTTCACCACCGCGAAGCGCTTGGCGTCGATCTGCGAGAAGCGCTTGAGGTACTGGCTGATCTCCTTCGCGCTGGCCATGCTGGAAAGCAGGCGCACGATGGTCTGCCGGGTCTGCCGGTTGGCTTCGATGTTCATTGGTCGAGTATGTCGCGGACGATGCCGCCGTAGCGTTGCAGTTGGTCGAGCGAGACCCACTCGTCGGCGGTGTGGGCCTGGGCGATGTCGCCGGGGCCGAACACCAGTGCGGTCATGCCGGCGGCCGAGAACAGGGAGGCCTCGGTCCAGAAGTCCACCGCGTTGCCGACCGGCAGGCCGAGTTCGTCGGCCAGGTCGCGCGCGGCAAGGCGCCGCTCCTCGGCGCTGGCGACGTCGCCGGCGGGCAGCGACGGGCCGCGGAACGTCTCCTCGTAGGATTCCAGGCCTTCGGGCGCGGCGAAGCCACGGAAGGCCGTGTGCAGCTGGTCGATGTCGTGCGAGGGCAGCGGCCGGAAACCGAAGCGCACCTCGGCGGCGGGCGCGATCACGTTGGCCTTGATCCCGCCTTCGACCCGGCCGATGTTGAAGCGCAGGCCGGTGAGTCCGCCGAATCGGCGATGCGATTCCAGGCCGACGAAATCCAGCGCCCGGCTGCTCCAGCGCACCGCGTGGTGCACCGCGCTGGCCTCCAGCGCACCGGCGCCCGATGCGTGGCCGGCACGGCCGCGGAAGGCCATGCGCACCGCGCTGATGCCGCGGTGGGCCAGGACGGCCTCGCAGCCGGTCGGCTCGGCCACCACCACCTGGCCGAAGCCGTGGTCGCGGTCGAGGAAGGCGGCGATGCAGCGCGCGTCGTTGGCCTCCTCGTCGCTGGTGAACAGGAACGCGGCATCGCCCTGCGTGACCTGGGCCGCGGCGATCAGGCCCGCGGCCGCACCCTTGATGTCGCAGGCGCCCAGGCCGGTCGCGCGCCCGTCGGCGACGCGCAGCACGTGCGGATCGGCGCTCCAGTGCGGCGACGAGGGCACCGTGTCCAGGTGCACGTTGAACAGGCGCGTCGGCGTGCCGCGCACGGCCAGCAGCGACACCGCGCCGGCGCCGTGGTCGACCACTTCGACGCGGAAGCCGGGCAGCTGCCCGCGCACGTAGTCGAAGATGCCACCGGTGGTGATCTCGCGCGGCGGATTGCGGGTGTCGAAAGACACCAGCTTTTCGAGGTGCGCGAGGATGGAGGGAAGCAGGTCGGTCATCGGATCGTGTCAGTGGGCCGCCGCAGCAACCTGGTAGATGTCGGGTTGCAGGATTTCCATCAACGTCTGCGGCTGCGCTGGCGCGGCGAAGCCGTACTTCGCATACAGGCCATGGGCGTCGCTGGTCGCCAGCATGATGCGCCGCAGGCCCTGCAGTTGCGGATGGGCCATCGCCGCGTCCATCAGTTGTCTGGATAATCCGTGCCCGCGATGGTCCGGCAGCACGAACACGTCGGCCAGGTAGGCGAACGTCGCGCCATCGGTCACGGCACGCGCGAAGGCCACCTGTCCGGCGCCTTCAAGGTACCCGCCGAAGCACAGCGAACCGGCGATCGCACGTTCGACCGTGGCGCGCGGGATGCCCCGGCACCAGTACGCCTCCTGCGAGAGATGGCGATGGATCATCTCCACGTCCAGTTCCTCGCGGCGGCTGCTGATGCGCAGGCGCTCGCCCGCGCTGCCGGCCCGGGTGTCCATGCTCAGCGGTTGACCTCGGCCCACAGCGTGCTGCTCATGCCGAACAGCTTGATGAAGCCCTCGGCCTCCTCGACGCCCCAGTCGGCGGACTGCGCGTAGGTGGCGCCCTTGGAATGCAGCAGGTGCGGCGACTTCACCGCCACCGCGTCGACGCGGCCGCCGCGGGTCTCGAGCACCACTTCGCCGTCGACCATCGCCTGCGACGAGGCCAGGAACGCCTCCAGGTCGGTCTTGAGCGGGTCGTGGAAAAAGCCCTCGTACACCAGCTCCACCCACTTGCGCGCCACCTCGGGCTTGAATCGGTTCTGCTGCTTGGACAGCACCGCCTCCTCCAGCGCGCGGTGGGCGGCCAGCAGCGCCACGAGGCCGGGCGCCTCGTACACGATGCGCCCCTTGAGGCCGATCACCGTGTCGCCGGTGTACATGCCGCGCCCTACGCCGTAGGGCGCGAACAGCCTGTTGAGCTTGGCCAGGATCTGCTCGCCCGGCAGCGCCTTGCCGTCGAGCTCGACCGCCTCGCCGCGCTCGAACTTCAGGCTGACGATGAGCGGCTCGGCCGGCCAGGCGCTGCGCGGGGCGCACCAGCCGCGCGCGCCTTCGCCAGGGGCCTCCCACTGGTCGATCTCGCCACCGGACATGGTCACGCCCAGCAGGTTCTCGTTGATCGTGTAGGCCTTCTGCTTGGCGCGCACGCCGAAGCCGCGCTCCTCGAGGTAGGCCTGTTCGTAGGCGCGGGTCTGGGTGTGCTCCTTTTGGATCTCGCGGATCGGCGCCACGATGCGGTAGCTGCCCTGGGCCTTGATCGCCAGGTCGAAGCGCACCTGGTCGTTGCCCATGCCGGTGCAGCCGTGGGCGATGGCGTTGGTGCCGAGTTCAGCTGCGCGCTTGAGCGCCGCGTCGACGATCAGGTATCGGTCCGAGACCAGCAGCGGGTACTGGCCCTGGTAGCCCTCGCCCGCCCACACGAAGGGCTTGACGAAACCGTCCCAGATCGCCGGGCCGCCGTCCACGGTGACGTGGCTGGACACGCCCAGCTCGGCGGCGCGCTTCTCGATGAAGGCGCGCTCGTCGGCGTCCACGCCGCCGGTGTCGGCGAACACCGTGTGCACGCTCCAGCCGCGCTCCTGCAGGTAGGGCACGCAGAAGCTGGTGTCGAGCCCGCCGGAAAAGGCGAGGACGATGTCTCTGGATTCGGTGGCGCTCATGGTCGTGTTCTCGGTAGTGATCCCCTCCCCGCTTGCAGAGGAGGGTCGGTGTGGGGGTGGTCGGCGGGCGGACCTGCCGGAGACCGGCCGGGTGCCCATGTTCTGGTTTTTCCTGCCTTCCCTGGCCGGGTCCGGGGCGGTCGGCCCGGGCAACGGCGTTGCCTGGCGCGTGCCGCCAATGGATCGGCGGCGCCTACTGCCGCGCCAGCGCGGCCATCACCGCCTTCTGCACGTGCAGGCGGTTCTCCGCCTCCTCGATGGCGATGCAGTTGGGCGAATCCATCACCGCGTCGCTGGCCTTGACGTTGCGGCGCAGCGGCAGGCAGTGGCTGAACACGCCGTTGTTGGTCAGCGCCATCTTGGCCTCGTCGACCATGAAGTGCTTGAACCGGTCGCGGATCGGCTTCTCCGGCTCCCAGTTGCCGAAGTACGGCAGCGCGCCCCAGCTCTTGGCGTAGACCACGTCGGCGCCGGCGTAGGCGCTGTCGATGTCGTGGCTGACCTGGAACGAGCCGCCGCTCTCGGCGACGTTCTGCCGCGCCCAGCCCATGTAGCGATCGTCGAGCACGTACTCGGGGGTCGGGCACAGCAGGGTCACGTCCATGCCCAGGCGGGTGGCGATGGTCAGGGCCGAATTGGCCACGGCGGTGTTGAGCGGCTTGGGGTGGTAGGTCCAGGTCAGCACGTACTTCTTCCCGCGCAGGTCGGGCGTGCCGAAGTGCTCCTGCAGCGCCAGGGCGTGGGCCAGCTCCTGGCAGGGATGGGTGATCGTCTCCATGTTGATCACCGGCACCGTCGAGTACTTCGCGAAGGCCTTGAGCACGTGGTCCTCGCGGTCATAGCTCCAGTCCTTGAACTTCGGGAAGGCGCGCACGCCGATCAGGTCGACGTAGCGGGCCAGCACCCGCGCGACTTCCGCGATGTGCTCCTCGGTGTCGCCGTCCATCACCGTGCCCAGGTCGAACTCGATCGGCCACGCGTCCTTGCCCGGCTGCAGCACGATGGCGTGGCCGCCGAGCTGGAAGGCGCCCAGCTCGAAGCTGGTGCGGGTGCGCATGGAGGGATTGAAGAACACCAGCGCGATCGACCGGCCCCTGAGCTCGTCGCCGATGCGGTTGCGCTTGTACAGCGCGGCCTGCGTGAGCAGCGCATCGAGGTCGGCGCGGCTCCAGTCCTGGGTATTCAGGAAATGCTTCATCGGCGGCATCCAGTGGAGTAGATCATCGGGTTTGGCGGTGCAGAAACGAAAAAACCCAGCCTGCGGGCTGGGTTTCGGCATGACGGAGACAACGTCCGGTCGACCCAGCTCAGGTGCAGGAATCCGGTCGGCGCGCACGCGAGGTCATCCCGGCCGCCATGCGGGCGGAGGTCAGGATGTCGGCGTGGGCAGGGGCGTTTTTCACCGCGCGAATGGTCGCACGGGCGGCCGGTGCGCTGCAACAGAAAGCTGCACTCAGGGAGTTTCGCCGGCAACCACCGGAGTCACCGAGACCCGCACCTGGACCCGGTTGCCCGGGTCGGCCGGCAACCGCGAGCGGTACTTCACGCCGCGGTGCACGTAGTCCACGTCGTAGCCGATCGGGCGCCGGAACTCGCGTTCGATCGGCACCATGCGACACTCGCCGCCGGCCGAAGGCGCCACTTCCTCGACCTTGGGATCGGGGGTCAGCGCGCCACGGACCGCACCGATGACCCGGGCGAAGCCGGTCTTCTCCTCCGCGTCCTCCACCGGGGTCGAGGCTTCGCAGCGCTCGACCATGCTGGTGGCGCGCAGGGTCTGGTAGACCGGCTCGGCACGCAGCACCTGGGCGTACTCCATGCGCACGTTCTCCTGCGCCCGGGACGCCGGCGCATCGCCCTGCTGCGCCAGGGCCGGCACGGCCAGGCACAGCAGCAGCGCGCCGGGGAGGCGGCGGCGGGCACGGGAGAAAGTTTCCAGGCGGACCATCGACACCAGTGTAGGCCGCAAGGCGGGCGATGGGCTGAACCCGCGCCGCACGGAGCGCTCCGCGGTGCGCCCGGCCATGCGCGCCCGCGCCGGCGCCCGGGCCTCCGCGGTATGCGCTGGCGCGCGTACGCTCTAGAATCGCCTGCTTTCGCCCGCCGCGTGCCGATGTCCCTGCGCCTGTACAACAGCCTGACCCGCCAGGTCGAAGCCTTCGCGCCGCTCGACCCTGCCTGCCCGACCATGTACCTGTGCGGGCCCACGGTCTACAACTACGTGCATATCGGCAATGCGCGCGGGCCGGTGGTGTTCGGCGTGCTGGCGGCCCTGCTCCGCCGCCGGCACGGCGCCCTGCGCTACGCGCGCAACATCACCGACGTCGACGACAAGATCAACGCCGCCGCGCGCGAGCAGGGCGTGCCGATCGCGACGATCACCGACCGATTCGCCGCCGCCTACCGCGAGGACATGGCCGCGCTGGGCGTGGAAGGCGCCTACGCGCCCGACCTCGAGCCGGCCGCGACCGCGCACATCGCGCAGATGATCGAGATGATCCAGCGCCTGGTCGAGGCCGGGCACGCCTACGCCGCCGAGGGCCACGTGCTGTTCGCGGTCGACACCTTCCCCGGCTATGGCAGGCTGTCGCGCCGCGATCCGGACGACATGCTCGCCGGCGCGCGCGTGGAAGTGGCGCCGTACAAGCGCAATCCGGGCGACTTCGTGCTGTGGAAGCCATCGGACGAGACGCTGCCCGGCTGGGACTCGCCCTGGGGCCGCGGCCGACCGGGCTGGCACATCGAATGCTCGGCAATGGCGGCCACCCACCTGGGCGAGACCATCGACATCCACGCCGGCGGCGTCGACCTGCAGTTCCCGCACCACGAGAACGAGGTGGCGCAGAGCGAGTGCGCGCACGGCGGACGCGTGTTCGCCCGCACCTGGCTGCACAACGGCATGCTGACGCTGTCGGGCGCGAAGATGTCCAAGTCCGTCGGCAATATCGAGAAGGTGCACGACCTGGTCCGCCAGCATCCGCCCGAGGCGCTGCGCTACGCGCTGCTGTCGGCGCACTACCGCCAGCCGCTGGACTGGTCGGACGGGTTGATCGAACAGAGCGTGCGCACGCTCGACCGGCTGTACGGCACGCTGCGCGACCTCGCCGACGTGGAGGCCACGGCCGCCATCCCGGCGGGCGTGGACCTGGCGCTCGACGACGACCTCAACACGCCCGCGGCGCTGGCCGAACTGGCCCGCATCGCCGCCGAGGCGCGCAAGGCGCAAGGCCAGGCCGACCGCGCGCGCCTGAAGGCCGAGCTGCTCGGCGCGGGCCTTGCGCTGGGGCTGCTCCAGCAGGATCCGCAAGCGTGGTTCGCGCGCGGCGCCTCCGGCGAGGACGATGCACGCATCCAGGCCCTGGTCGACGAACGTGCGGCGGCCAAGAAGTCGCGGGATTTCGCCCGCGCCGACGCGATCCGCGACCAGCTCGCGGCCGAGGGCATCCTGCTCGAGGACACGCCGCAGGGCGCGCGCTGGAAGCGTGCCTGAAGCCCGCACGCATCGTCTTCGCACGTGCTGCCCCATCCTGCGTCCAGCGATGGCATCGGCAGGCCGCAGGCCCGGCCAGGCCGCTGCCGGAGCTTCCCACGCGACCGCCCCCACCCCTCCCGGCCCGCCGGCAGGCGCCCAGACAGGACCCCAGTGAACGACACGCCCTTCCCGCTCGAACCCACCGCCGCCGAGGCCCAGGCCGCGATCCGCGAGGAATTCGCCTTCTTCGGCGACTGGTCCGAGCGCTACCAGTACCTGATCGACCTGGGCCGCAAGCTGCCTGCGTTCCCGGATGAACTGCGCATCGAGGAGCACCGCCTGCTCGGCTGCCAGTCGATGGTGTGGATCGTCCCGTCGGGCGATGCCTCGCGCCTGGATTTCGCGGCCGCCAGCGATTCGGCCATCGTCTCGGGCCTGATCTTCCTGGCGCTGCGCGTGTACTCCGGGCGCAGCGCGCGCGAGATCATCGACACCGACGCGAGCTACATCGCCGACATCGGCCTGGCCAGGCACCTGTCGCCCACCCGCAGCAACGGGCTGGCCTCGCTGCTGGCCTTCATCCGCGAGACCGCGCAGCGCGCGCTGGGGTGACACCGCGCCCGGCCACCGCGTTTGCCGACAGCCGCGCGGCGCCGCTGCGCAACCGCGAGTTCAGGCGGCTGATGGCGTTCCGGATCTTCACGATCCTGTCCTACCAGATGGTCGCGGTGACGGTGGGCTGGCACGTCTACGAACTCACCCGCGATCCGTGGATGCTAGGCCTGATCGGCCTGGCCGAGGTGCTGCCGTACTTCTGCGTGGCGCCGTTCGCAGGTTACCTGGTCGACATCCTGCCGCGCCGCAGGCTGGGTGCGCTGGCAGCCTGCGCACTGGCGATCACGCCGCTGCTCCTGGCCACCATCGCCAGCGGCTGGTGGACGCCGGGCGGCACCCTGGCGATCTACGGGGCCATTGCCCTGACCGGCTGCGTACGCGCCTTCCTCGGGCCGGTCTACAACGCGCTGTTCGCGCGGGTGCTGCCGCGCGAACAGTACGTGCGCGGTGCCAGCCTGGGCAGCATCGTGTACCAGTCGGCGCTGGTGAGCGGGCCGGCGGTCGGCGGCTTCCTGATCGGCTGGGCCGGCAAGCCGGCGTCTTACGCGGTCGCCGCGGTGTTCGCCGCCTGCGCGGCGGTGGCGATGCTGCGCCTGCGGGTGAGCGAACCGGCGCCGCAGCTGCAGCGCGCGCCGATCTTCGCCAGCATCGCCGAGGGTGCGCGCTTCGTGTTCGGCCACCAGGTGCTGCTGGGCGCGCTGGCGCTGGACATGTTCGCGGTGATGTTCGGCGGGGCGATCTCGCTGGCGCCCGCCTTCATCCAGGAGATCCTCGATTACGGACCCGAGGGCCTCGGCATCCTGCGCGCCGCGCCCGCGCTGGGCGCGGTGGCGATGGGAGTCTGGCTGGCGCGGCACCCGATGGACCGCAACGCCGGCCGCGTGCTGCTGCTGGCGGTGGCCGGCTTCGGGCTGTGCATGATCGGGTTCGGGCTGTCCGCGAGTTTCTGGCTCTCGGCCTTCTTCCTGCTGCTGTCGGGCCTGTGCGACGGCGTGTCGGTGGTGATGCGCTCGACCATCATGCAGCTGGCCACGCCCGACCACATGCGCGGACGGGTGTCGTCGATCAACGGCCTGTTCGTCGGTTCCTCCAACGAGATCGGCGCGTTCTACGCCGGCTCGATGGCACGGGTGCTGGGGCTGGTGCCGGCCGTGGTGCTCGGCGGCTGCGTCACCATGGGCGTGGCCGCCGTCACCGCCTGGCGCGCGCCCAGGCTGCGCGGGCTGCACCTGGGCCAGCTCCGCTAGCGGCGCCTGCGCGGACAGAAAAAACCCCGCCGGAGCGGGGTTTTTTCTTTAGAAAGCTTCAGTCGCCCATCTGCTTCTGCAGGTGCTCCCAGCGCTCCTGCGCGTCGATGGTGCGTTCGGCCTGCGGGCGCGCCTCGAGGCGATCGAGGCCGATCTCCTCGCCGGTATCGACGCAGTAGCCGTAATCGCCCTCGTCGACGCGGCGGATGATGCTCTCGATCTTGTTGATCAGCTTGCGGTAGCGGTCGCGGGTGCGCAGCTCCAGGGCGTTCTCGGTCTCGCGGCTGGCGCGCTCGGCCTCGTCGCCGACGTCGCGCACTTCGTCCTTGAGGTTCTCGATGGTCTGGCGCGATTCCTCGACCAGTTCCTCGCGGCGCGCGAGCAGCTTCTGGCGGAAGTACTCCAGCTGCAGCGGATTCATGTACTCCTCGTCCGCGTCCGGCTTGTAGCCCGGGGGCAGGATCGGGCGGCCGGACTCCGGATCGGTCTCGTAGGGCACGACCTTCACCTTGGCCTTGGGCGCGGGGGCCGAGGAGCGCGTGGTGACGGCCACCGCCACCTTGCCCTGCACGCGCGGGCCATTGCTGACGCGGGCCGGCGAGGCCTTGGCGGGCTGCTGCGCGGCGGGCGCGGGCGCCTTGGCCTTCTTCGTTTCCGCCTTGGTGGCCGGCGCCGCGGCCTTGGCTTCAGCCTTCTTCGGCGCGGGCGCGGGCTTGGCGGGCGCGGTCTTCACCGCAGGCGCCGCAGCCTTCTTGGCGACCGGCTTGGCGGCCTTCTTCCCCGGTGCAGGGGCCGCCTTGGCAGCAGGCTTCTTCGCGGGTGCGGGCTTGGCGGCCTTGGCCGGAGCGGCCTTCTTCGCCGCGACCTTCTTGGCCGGCGCCTTCTTCGCCACCGCCTTCTTGGCGGCGGGCTTGGCCACCGCCTTCTTCGCCGACGCCTTCTTCACCGCCTTGGCGGCGGGCTTGGCCTTGCTGGCGCTGGTCTTGGCCGTTTTCGCGGGCTTCACGGGCTTCTTCGCCGACTTCTTGACTGCCACTTGATGCGATCCCTCTGGATTCCCTTGGACGGGAAAAGCGGGGTGTTATACCCTGCCCCGGCGGCAGCGGCAACCGCGCCGGAGTTTTCCACCCCACGCCGTGATCGAACGCCTGCTCATCGCCCTGCTGCGCGGCTACAAGCGCTTCATCAGCCCCATGCTTGGCCCGCGCTGCCGCTTCGCGCCGACCTGCTCGGAGTACGCGATGGAGGCGATCGGGCGCTTCGGCGCGCTGCGCGGCGGCTGGCTGGCCGCCCGGCGGATCGCCCGCTGCCACCCATTCCACCCCGGCGGCCTCGATCCGGTGCCGCCCAAGACCCATGGAAACGGCTGAATGTCCGACACCCTGATCGTCAACGCCCGCCTGGTCAACGAGGGCCGGGAGTTCGACGGCGACCTGCGCATCGCGGGCGACCGCATCGCTGAAATCGGCAGCGGCCTGTCCGCGCGCGCCGGCGAGACCGTGGTCGACGCCGCCGGCCGCCGCCTGCTGCCGGGCATGATCGACGACCAGGTGCACTTCCGCGAGCCGGGGCTGGAGCACAAGGCCGACATCGCCAGCGAATCGGCCGCGGCCGTGGCCGGCGGCCTGACCAGCTTCATGGACATGCCCAACACCAGCCCGCCGACGCTGACCGGCGAGGCGCTGGAGGACAAGTACGCGCGCGCCGCGGGCCGGGCCCGCGCCAACTACGGTTTCTATTTCGGGGCCAGCAACGACAACCTCGAGGCGGTGCGGGGGATCGATCCGAAGGCCACCCCCGGCCTGAAGGTGTTCATGGGCGCCTCGACCGGCAACATGCTGGTCGACGACCCCGAGACGCTGGACGCGATCTTCCGCGACACCCCGGTGCCGATCATCACCCACTGCGAGGACACGCCGACCATCGACGCGATCCTGGCCGGGTACCGGGCGAAGTACGGCGACGACATCCCCGCCGCCTGCCATCCCGACATCCGCTCGCGCGAGGCCTGCATCAAGTCCACGCGCCTGGCGCTGGAGCTGGCGCGCCGCCACGACACCCGCCTGCACGTGCTGCACATCTCCACCGCCGACGAGCTGGCGCTGTTCGAACGCGGCCCGATGATCCGCGCCGACGGCAGCCGCAAGCGCATCACCGCCGAAACCTGCATCCACTTCCTGCGCTTCGACCGCGCCGACTACGCGCGCCTGGGCCACCAGATCAAGTGCAATCCGGCGATCAAGGACGCCTCCGACCGCGCGGCGCTGCTGGCCGCGCTGGCCGACGACGTGATCGACGTGCTGGCCACCGACCACGCGCCGCATACCTGGGAGGAGAAGCAGCAGCCCTACGTGCGCGCGCCCAGCGGCCTGCCGCTGGTGCAGTTCGCCCTGGTCGCGGCGCTCGAATGCGTGCACGAGGGGCATTTCGACACCGCGCGGGTGGTGCAGAAGTTCGCCCACGCCCCGGCGCAGCTGTTCGACGTGAAGGAGCGCGGCTTCCTGCGCGAGGGCTACTACGCCGACCTGGTGCTGGTCGAGGACACGCCCTTCACCGTGCGCCGCGAGCAGGTGCTGTCCAAGTGCGGCTGGTCGCCCTTCGAGGGCACCACCTTCCGTTCGCGCATCGCCTCGACCTGGGTCAACGGCATGTTGGCCTGGAATGGAGAGGCGCTGGAAGGGACCGCGCAGGGCCGCCGCCTGGAATTCGCCCGCTGATGCGCCGCCTGTCGTGGTGCCTGGCCGCGCTGCTGTGCGCGGCGGGCCTGGCGGTGGCGCAGGCGCCGAGCGACAGCCGCGTGGTGTTTCCGCCGCGCGTGCAGCAGGGCGCGATGGTGATCGGCAAGGTGCCGCCGGGGAGCGTGGTGGAGTACGCGGGGCGCCGGCTGCGCACCACCGGCTACGGCAGCGTGGTGTTTGGCGTCGGTCGCGACGAACGCGGTCCGCTGCAGGTGCAGGTGACCCGCCCCGACGGCAGCCGCGAACGCGCCAGCATCGTCGTGGACGCGCGCGACTGGCCGGTGCAGCGCGTCAACGGGGTGCCGCCCAGGACGGTGGACCCGCCGCCCGCGATCGCCGAACGCATCCGCCGCGAACAGGCCCGCGTGGCCGAGGCGCGGGTGCGCGACGATGCGCGCGCCGATTTCGCCAGACCGTTCCTGCGTCCGGTCGAAGGCCGGATCAGCGGGCGCTTCGGCCGCGCCCGCGTCTACAACGGAAAGGCCGGCGCGCCGCACTCGGGCATGGACATCGCCGCGCCCGCCGGCACGCCGGTGCGCGCGCCTGCGGCGGGGATCGTCACCTTCGCCGACCCGGACCTCTATCTCACCGGCGGCACCCTGCTGATCGACCACGGCCACGGCATCAGCAGCAACTTCCTGCATCTGTCGCGTATCGACGTGCAGGTCGGCGACCGGGTCGAACAGGGCCAGGCGATCGCCGCGGTGGGTTCGACGGGCCGGTCGACCGGGCCGCACCTGCACTGGGGGATGAGCTGGTTCGACGTCCGGATCGATCCGCAGCTGGTGCTCGAACGCGGCAACTGACCGCTTTGCCCCGACGCTGTTCCGCAGGTGCGTCGCTGGCGACGCGTTCCATCGGAACGGGGCTGAGGCAGCGGCTGGCACCTTGTTCGAGCGCGGAACGGACCGTCCGCCGGGGATTGCGCCGATGCACGGAGCGAAGCGATGCACTGGTCCCCGACGAATCCGGGACGAACGTCGGGAGCGCCTAGCCAGCCGTCCTGCCGACGCGCTGCATCAGCCGTCCCAGCAGCGACAGGCTCGGCGAGGCTGCGAGGTCCTGCGGCGACACCAGGCGCGGATTGGGGTTGGGCACCACGGTGTCGTCCCCATCAGGCACGACCGCTTCGCCGGCTGCTGCGACGGCCGCCAGCCCGGCCTGGCCGAGCACCCTCTGCCGGGCCGACTCCAGTTCTTCATCGGCGATCTCGGGCACAACGTCGGTCTGGGCGTGCAGCGCATCCAGTTCGCCGCTGCGCAGGGCGTTGAGCCGCAGCCTGGCCGGCTGCAGGCGCGCCTGGCCTTCGGGATGGAGCAGCGGCCACATCTCGTCGAACAGGGCCTTCCAGTCGATGTCGGGGAACGGCGCGGTGCCGCGCGGCCCCACCACGATCACCGGCGCCAGTCGGCCCTCCGGCGCCGCCGCGCACTCGGCATAGGCGCGGTAGACCACCTCGCTGCAGACCATGCGACCGGTGTCCTGCGGCAGGGCATGGTCGAGCGCCACGCGCACCAGCAGGCGTCCCCAGGGATGCTCGGGCCACTTGCCGCGCACGGCCATGATCGCGCCGAACAGCGCGAGCTGGTCGATCGGGTACGGCGTGCCGAGCAGGGCGACCGCCTTCGCCAGGACGGCGGCGCCGTCGGCCGGATCGAGCGGACCCTGCGGCGCGTGCATCCGCATCGCGTCGATGTAGTGGTAGTTGGCCTGGTCGGCCAGGCGCGTGGCGAGCGGATAGCGGCGCACGCCGGCGGTCGCGGCCTCGATCAGGTCGCCCCCGTCCGCCACCAGCGCGGCATGGCTGTAGGGTCCGTCGCTGGCCCAGGCGATCAGCTCCGACAAGGGGCCCTCGCCCAGCATCAGCAGGACGTCGCCGGTCCGCAGGTCGTCGGCGGGCAGCAGGGGCGCGGTGGCGGGATCGGCTGGCGTGTCCATGGCGGGTCCTTGTCGGTCAGGTGGTCCAGAGCCCTTCGGGTGGAGCGGCCGCGGTCGCACGGTCGCGACCGGCCGACTTGCTGGCGTACAGCGCGGTATCGGCGCGCTCGAACAGGCTCGACATCGATTCGCCCGGACCCAGTTCGGCAACGCCGATGCTCAGGGTGACCGGGATGCTGGCGTCGGGCATCGACAGCGGCCGGCAGTTCACCGAGACGCGCATGCGTTCGGCGATCCGCCCGGCCGAGCGGGCATCGTGCCCCGGCAGCACCACCAGGAATTCGTCGCCGCCATAGCGGCCCAGCCCGTCCTGGCGACGCAGCTGGTTGCGCAGCCGCCAGGAGACGATGCGCAGGCACTGGTCGCCGATGCTGTGGCCGTGGCGGTCGTTGATTTCCTTGAACCGGTCCACGTCGACGAAGGCGATCGACAGAGGCTCGTCGCGGGCGCGGGCGCGCTCGACGGCCTGGAACAGGCGTTCCTCGATACCGTGGCGGTTGAAGGTCTTGGTGACCGGATCGATGGTGGCCTGGCGACTGGCGTGGTCGCGATCGCGGCGCAGCTGCAGCAGCTTGTCCGACAGGCCCAGCGCCAGCAGCAGGCTGGCGAGCGCGAACGCGCCGGCCAGCCCCTGGCCGAGCCAGCTGGGCCCGTCCCACAGCCCCATCATGTGCGCCGCGGCCAGCACGCAGAACACCATCAGCGCGCTCCAGGAGACCAGCACCACGCGCGCCGCGCGCTCGCCGCGCAGCGCCAGCCAGCCGCTGGCCAGCAGCAGCACCAGCGCCGAGTACAGCAGCGCGAGGTTGCCGACCCTGGCCGGCAGCGGCCCGCTGCCCAGCGAGAGCATCACGCCGAGCACGGCGATCGCGGTGCCCGCGTGCAGCAGCCGGTCGAACAGCGGCGACTTGCGCCGCAGGTCGAGGTAGCTGCCCTGGAACAGGTTGCTGAACATCACGCCCAGGCAGGCGATGATGCGGTTGGCCTGCGGGCCGCTGCCGAACAGCGTTTCGGCCCCCGGCATCCAGCGCAGGTCGCCGCTGATCGACGCGAGGTAGCCGATGGCGCAGACCAGCATCGCGCTGAAATAGCCGTAGCTGCGCTCGCCGGTCCCGCCCCAGAACGCCAGCCCCAGGACCGCCAGGACCGCCAGGCAGGTCAGGACCAGGCTGCGCCAGGCCATGAATACCATGTCCTCGCGATGGACCTGGTCGAGCGGTTCCACCGACAGCGGCGAGGCCATGGTCGAGCGGTACTCCACCCGCAGCCAGACCGCCTGTCCCGCGGGAATGCCCCCGGGCAGCGCGATCACCAGCGCGCGATGCGAATAGCGGTCGTCGGCGTGTTCGCCGTAGAGCGAATGCCGGGTTGGCGCCCGCGCGCCCGGCGGCCAGGCCTCGACCCGGTACAGGAACGGCGAGCGCATCACCAGCTGCGGGGCGTCATCGGCCGGAACCGGCTGCCTGGCCTCGATCCGCCACCACTGCGCTTCGCGCGCGGGCTGGCGGAGCATCGGCTGCGGCTCGGGCGGCAGCAGCCGCGCATCGTGCAGGCCGGCCAGCACTTCGGCCGCTGGCGGGTCGTCGCGCAACTCGCGCACGACCAGCTCTGCCGCGGCCGCCAGCGACGGACACAGCAACAGCAGGCACAGCATCCAGCTGCGCCACCTCCGATGAAACCCCGGATCCCCCATGGCGCGATCCTAGCCCAACGCCGCGGCGAAGGGCATCGGTTTGCGCCGCTTCAGCGCCCGGAGCTGACCCGGGCCACGGCGTCGTGGGCGTGAAGACTCTCGAAATGCGAGACGGTCGCATCGAAGCGCTCGATCCGCGCATCGGCCTGCAGCGCCGCGGCAACGCGGCGGGCGGCGTCTTCGCAGAACATCAGGTTGGCGGCGTTGAGCGCGGCGAAGGCCTGCTCGTCCTCGCGCTTGACCGCGGTCTGCACCGGCGTGCCCAGCGCAGCCTCGATCGCGTCGACCAGTTCGGCCAGCGGGACCGCGTCGAACGCCGGACGCAGGCGCAGGCGGATGTCCGCGCGGCTGCGCTGAGCGTGCGGCGTGGCGGCCAGCCCGCGCGGCGAGGCCAGCCAGTCGTGCACGGTCATCGTCGTGAGCGGCGAGGAGCCCGCGAAATCCTCGGCGAAGCGCTGCGCGTTCAGCTGCCGCGACAGCGCCGCCGATGCCGGGCAGGTGCTGGAATATTCGACCGAGAACGCCAGGTCCAGCGAGAGATGCCCGTTGTCCAGCTCCGCCGCCAGCTCGACCGGATAGGTCTTCCAGCCGCTGTAGCCGCTGGCCAGGGCCGGGCGGCGCAGCAGGTGGCCGTAGCGGACCACCAGGCGCGCGCGCGAGGACAGGCCCTGCTGCGATTCGATGCAGTCCTGCAGCACCCGCCGCAGCATGGCGTGGCCGGGCGTTTCGGCCGACAGCGCGTCCTGCAGCCGCAGGTACAGGCGCGACATGTGGATGCCGCGCGCGTCGGGGTCGCGCAGGTTCACCGCCACGTCGACCGAGGCCGGCACCAGCTGCGTGCCCTGGTCGCCGGCGTCGATGCGCAGCGGCAGGGCGATGCGGTCCATGCCCACCCAGTCGAGCGCACGGGCGGCGCGGGCGGCGTCGCCGGCGACGTCGGGCAGGGTCCGGGCAGGGGTCTGGGTCACGGCAGGTCCAGCAAGGGGGAAACGCGGCATTTTACCGGTCCGGCCGTCGGCGCCCGCGCAACGCTGCGTTGTGGTCAGCCGCGGCGGGCCGCGCGCCACCCCGACAGCAGCAGGCCCAGGCTGGCCGGGCGCGCCTGCGCCTGCCCGCGCGCGCGTTGCGACAAGCGAGCACGCAGCGCCACCTGCTGCAGGCGCCGCGGACGGCTCAACCCGCCTGCCGGGGGTGTGGGCGGCGCGACTGCCGCGCCCGACTCGCCCTGGACCAGGCTGCGGGTGGCCTGCAGGTCGGCGGCCACGGCGGCGATGGCGGTCGCGTCCGGCGTCGCACCTCCGAACAGCGCCGCCTCGCAGGCGAGCACGGCGGCGCCGAAACGCTCGATGGCCTCCCGGCCATCGCCCTCGCCCGCCGTGCGCGTGGCCGGCAGCGCCGCCAGCGCGCGGCCCAGCGTGTCCCAGGGCGCCGCCAGTCGCTGCAGGGCCTGGCCCAGCGGATGCCGGCGGGCACCCTTGCTCCAGCCCAGGAGTTCCTCCTGCCACCAGGCCAGCTTGGCCAGCCCGGGGGTCGGGTCGGCGCCGGCCCAGGCCGCGTCGCCCAGTTCCTGCAGCAGGGTCAGCCATGCCGCGACCGTCCCGCGCTGCGGCGCCGGCACGAAGACCGAAAGCAGCTCCCATTCCGGCCAGCGCGCACGCCACTTGTCGAGGAAACTGTCGAGCGAATCGGACTCGTTCATCGCGTCATTGTAGGCGGCGCTGTCCGCGCGTCCGTCGTCGCGACCTGCCGGCGCCCTGCCCGGCCCACGCTGCCCGCGTCGCCCGGCAGGGACTGCGGCCGCGTCTGAACGCTAGGCGCGCAGCGGCCAGGCGGCGGGATCGAGGAGCGCCTGCGGCGCATGCACCATCACGTCGCCCTGCCAGGCGGCGGGGTCGTCGTCGTCCAGGCGGTATCCCCAGAGCGCGACCACCGAGGGCATTCCGGCCGCGCGCGCGGCATCGATGTCGCGGCGATCGTCGCCCACGTAGGCGCAGTCGCCCGGCGCGATGCCGATCGCGTCGGCGGCGTGCAGCAGCGGCAGCGGATGGGGCTTGCGCTCGGCCAGGCTGTCGCCGCCCACCAGCACGCCGCTGCGGCGGTCCCAGCCCAGCATCGGCAGCAGGTCGCGCGCCAGGCCCTCGGGCTTGTTGGTGACGATGCCCCAGCGCACCCCGTCGGCCTCGAGCGCGGCCAGCATCGCTTCGATGCCGTCGAAGGGACGCCCGTGCCGGCCCAGCTCCTCGCGGTAGAACGCCAGGAATTCGGGCACGAGCCCGGGCACGTCCTCGGCCCGCACGTCGGGAAACGCCACCGCGGCCATCGCGCGCGCGCCGCGCGAGACGTGCGGACGGATCGCGTCGAGCGTCATCGGCGCCCTGCCACGCGCCTGGCGCATGCGGTTGACCGTGGCGAGCATGTCCGGGGCGCTGTCGAGCAGGGTCCCGTCCAGGTCGAACAGGACCCCGCGCGGGAAACGGCGCGGGTTGGCGCTGCGCATGGATCAGGCCTTGAGCGCGCAGGCCAGGTAGTTCACGTCGGTGCGCGACACCACGCGCGCCGCGTTGCGCCACGGCTCGTAGCGCAGGCCGCTGACGTCCTCCAGCTCCAGGCCGGCCGCGCGCAGCCACCCCGCGAGTTCGGAGGGACGGATGAACTCGCTGTAGTGGTGGGTGCCGGTGGGCAGCAGCCGGGCGATGTATTCGGCGCCGACGATCGCCAGCGCGAACGCGGCGGGCGTGCGGTTGATGGTCGACACGAACAGGCGCCCGCCCGGGCGCAGCAGGGTCGCGCAGGCGGCGAGGATCGCGCCCGGATCGGGGACGTGCTCGAGCATTTCCATGCAGGTGACCACGTCGAAGCTGCCCGGCTCGGCGCTCGCCAGCGCTTCGACGGACTGCACCCGGTAGTCGACCTCCACGCCCGATTCCAGCGCATGCAGGCGCGCGACCTTCACCAGTTCCGGGGCAAGGTCGAGGGCGGTCACCTTCGCGCCGGCCTGGGCCATCGCCTCGCTCAGCAGTCCGCCGCCGCAGCCCACGTCGAGCACGCGGCTGCCGGCCAGCGGCGCGCGCGCGGCCACGTAACCCAGGCGCGCGGGATTGAGCGCGTGCAGCGGCTTCTGCGGGCCGCCCGGGTCCCACCAGCGGTTGGCGAGGGCGGCGAAGCGGTCCAGTTCGGCCTGGTGGAAGTTGGAGGCGGCGGAGGCAGGGCTCATGGCGTCGTTCTCGGTATGACGTGGTGCCGGCCCGGGCCGGCGCTGCGCCGCGAGGCCCGCGGCGCGGAGGATCAGGTGCAGCCGCTCAGCCGACCCGGATGCCGGCGATCCTGTCGCGCCACTGGCGGGCGTTGGCGACGATCGCATCGGCATCCATGTCGACCAGCTGGCGCCCGCGCAGCTTCGCGCGGCCCGCGATCCAGACATCGTCCACCTGGTGGCGGCCGGTGGCGTACACCAGCTGCGAGACCACGTGGTGCAGCGGCTGGGTCTCGAGCGCCGACAGGTCCACGCAGGCCAGGTCGGCCTGCTTGCCCGGCTCGATCGAGCCGACCAGGTGGTCGAAGCCGATCGCCCTCGCCCCGCCCAGGGTGGCGGCGCGCAGCGCGGTGAAGGCATCGAGCGCGGCCGCATCCCCGGCCACGGCCTTGGCCAGGATCGCGGCGGTGCGGGTCTCGCCGAACATGTCCAGGTCGTTGTTGCTGGCCACGCCGTCGGTGCCGATGGCCAGGTTCACGCCCGCCCGCTCGAGCGCGCAGGCCGGGCAGAAGCCCGAGGCGAGCTTGAGGTTGGATTCGGGGCAGTGCACCACGCTCACCCCGCGCTCGGCGCAGAGGTGGATCTCGGACTCGGTGAGCTGGGTCATGTGCACCGCGATCAGGCGGTCGTTGACCAGGCCCAGCCGGTCCAGGCGCGCGATCGGGCGCTGGCCGTGCTCCTTCAGCGACTGCTCCACCTCCTGCGCGGTCTCGTGCAGGTGCAGGTGCACGGGCAGGTCGAGCTGGTCGGCGAGCATGCGCACGCGTTCGAAGTTGGCGTCGTTCACGGTGTACGGCGCATGCGGCGCGAATGCGGTGGCCACCAGCGGATCGTCGCGCCACTGGTCGTGGACGGCTCCCGCCTTGTCGAAATACTCGTCGTCGCTGGCCGCCCAGGCGGTGGGGAAATCGATCACCGGCAGCCCGATCCGCGCGCGGAAGCCGTGCCTGCGGTAGGTCGCGGCCTGCACGTCGGGGAAGAAATAGTTCTCGTTGACGCAGGTGACGCCGCCGCGCAGCAGCTCGGCGATGGCCAGGGTCACGCCGTCCTCGACGAAGGCCGGGCTCATCACCGCGCCCTCGATCGGCCAGATGTGCTTCTGCAGCCAGACCTTGAGCGGCAGGTCGTCGGCGATCCCGCGCAGCAGGGTCATCGGATTGTGCGTATGCGCGTTGACCAGGCCGGGGATCAGCGCGCCGTCCGGACGCGAGACGGTCTCGCGGGCCTCGAAGCGGCCGCGCGCCTCGGCGGTCGGCAGCACGGCGAGGATCCGGCCGTCGCGCACGGCGACGGCGTGGTCCTCGAGGACGAGGCCATGCGGCTCGACGGGAACGACGTAGCCGGCTTCGATCAACAGGTCGCAGGTCTGGGGCGGGAGCGTTTGCGTCATGCCCACATTCTGACAGGTCGAATCGGACGGCGCGTTGACGGTGCGATGGCGACCATGCGCCTCGCGTGCGATCCGATCGCGGGTGCCCCTGCATGGTCCAGAGGCCAGCCAGCCCGCACGCCGGCAGGAGTGCCGGGCTGGCCAGCACACCCGCGCCGTCGGCGCGGGGCGCTGCAGGCGGCGCCCGCAGCGCCGCCCCCGGGGACTTACTTGACGCGGCTGACGTATTCGCCCGAACGCGTGTCGACCTTGATCACTTCCTCCTGGCCCACGAACAGCGGCACGCGGACCACGGCGCCGGTCTCCAGGGTGGCCGGCTTGCCGCCGCTGCCGGAGGTGTCGCCGCGCACGCCGGGGTCGGTCTCGGTGATCTTGAGTTCGACGAAGTTCGGCGGGGTCACCATGATCGGCGTGCCGTTCCAGAGCGTGACCACGCAGGTCTCCTCGCCCTTGAGCCACTTCTCGGCGCCGCCCATGCCGGCCTGGTCGGCCTGCACCTGCTCGAAGTTCTCCGGGTTCATGAAATGCCAGTATTCCCCGTCGCTGTACAGGTACTGCATGTCGGTATCGACGACGTCGGCGGCCTCGACCGAGTCGGTCGACTTCATGGTGATTTCCTGCACGCGTCCGGTCTTGATCAGGCGGTAGCGCACGCGGGTGAAGGCCTGGCCCTTGCCGGGCTTGACGTAGTCGGTCTCGGTGATGATCGCCGGTTCGTTGTTGACCAGGATCTTCTGGCCGTTCTTGACGTCGTTCATGCCCAAACTGGCCATGGGGTCTCCTGCTTGGCCGCGCGCCGGCGGCTAGAATGATGGAATCGGGACACCCGGCGACGCCGGGCGAGGAATACGGACCGCTCATGATAACTGCTGCCCCCACCCGGCTGCAGCCGCAGGGCTGGCAGCAGGCATGGCGCGAGGCCATCCGCGACCCGCGCGAGCTGCTCGAACTGCTGGGCCTGCAGGGCCTGCTGGCCGCCTCGGACGGGGCTGCGGCGAGCTTCGCGCTGCGCGTGCCGCGGGGTTTCGCCGCGCGCATGCGGCCGGGCGATCCCCACGATCCGCTGCTGCGCCAGGTGCTGCCGCTGGACGAGGAACTGCGCCCGGCCCCCGGTTTCGACCTCGATGCGGTGGGCGATGCCGCGGCCGGGGCCGGCCAGGGCGTACTGCACAAGTACGCCGGGCGCGCCCTGCTGGTGGCCACCGGCAGCTGCGCGGTGAACTGCCGCTACTGCTTCCGCCGCCACTTCCCCTATGCCGAACAGAGCGCGGCGGCGGGCGGCTGGCGAGCCGCGGTCGAGACGATCGCGGCCGACGACACGCTGCACGAGGTGATCCTGTCGGGCGGCGACCCGCTGTCGCTGGCCACGCCCAAGCTGGCCGACCTCACCGCCGCCCTGGCCGGCATCGCGCACGTGCGCCGCCTGCGCATCCACACGCGACTGCCGGTGGTGCTGCCCGAGCGGGTGGACGAGGCCCTGGTGGCCTGGCTGGCCGCCCTGCCCTGGCCGGTGGCGGTGGTGGTCCACGCCAACCACGCCAACGAGTTCGACGCCTCCGTCGACGCGGCGATGGGCCGGCTGCGGGCGGCCGGCGCCACGCTGCTCAACCAGGCGGTGCTGCTGCGCGGCGTCAACGACCGCCTCGAGGCGCAGGTCGCCCTGCACGAGCGCGGCTTCGCCGCCGGCGTGCTGCCCTACTACCTGCACCAGCTCGACCGCGTCGCCGGCGCGGCCCATTTCGAAGTGCCGGACGCCGAGGCGCTGGCCCTGCATGCGGCGATGCGCGCGCGGCTGCCGGGCTACCTGCTGCCGCGGCTGGTGCGCGAGGTGGCCGGCGATGCATCCAAGCGCCCGATGGGGTCCGCGGCGATGGACGCAGGCGGGCCGGCGTGGCATAACGCGCCGGACGGGGGAGGACACGCATGTCGATGAAGCAAGACAACGCCTTGCGCCTGCTGATCGTGGACGATCGGGTCGAGGACGCGGAGGCGCTGGTCAGCGGCCTGCGCAACGCCGGCATCGCCGTGCGCCCGGTGCGCGCGGCCAGCGCCGAGGAACTCTCCGCCGCCCTCGCCGGCCCGGCCGACCTGGTCCTGGCGGCGTTTTCCGCCCAGTCCCTGCCCTTCGCCGAGGCCGCGCACCTGGTGGCCAGCTGCGGCAAGGACCTGCCTCTGGTCGCCATCGCCGACCAGCTCGACGAGGCCCTGTACGACGCCGCGCTGACCGCCGGCGCGCGCGCCGTGGCGGTCCGCCACCGCCCGCAGCAGGTGCTGTCGCAGGTGCGCAACGAGTGGGCCGACCTCGACGCCCGCCGCGCGCAGCGCCGGCTGGAGGCGCGGGTCCGCGAGACCGAGCGCCGCTGCGATTCGCTGATCGAGTCCTCGCGCGACCCGATCGCCTACATCCACGAAGGCATGCACATCCGCGCCAACGCCGCCTACCTGGAGATGTTCGGCTACGGGGACTTCGAGGACATCGAGGGCATGTCGCTGCTTGACATGATCGCCCCGCAGCACGTCGAGGGCTTCAAGCAGCTGCTCAAGTCGATGGCCAAGGGCGAGGCGCCGCCGCCGCGCTACGAGGTCGAGGCGCGCGACCTGGAGGGCAACGCCTTCCCCGCCTCGATGGAGTTCACCCAGGCGCAGTACGAGGGCGAAGCCTGCCTGCAGGTGGTGTTCCGCCGCCAGGAGTTCGATCCCGAACTGGCCCAGGAACTCGAGGAACTGCGCCAGCGCGACCAGGTCACCGGCCTGCTCAACCGCCCGACCTTCCTGCGCTCGCTCGAGGACGCGGTGGACGACGCCGGCCAGAACAACGGCCAGCACGGCCTGCTGATGATCGAGCCCGACCACTACCACCGGCTGCTGCAGGACATCGGCCTGGAGGCGGCGGACGCGCTGCTGGCCTCGATCGGCCAGCGCCTGCAGGCGTTGCTGCAGCAGGGCGACCTGGCCGGGCGCGCGGTGGCCGCCCGCTTCTCCGAGCACACCCTCGCGGTCCTGCTGCGAGGCAGCGACTACGCGGGCACCTGTGCGCTGGCCGAGCGCATCCTGGCCGCCTTCGCCGCCGACGTGTTCCAGATCGGGGCGCGCTCGAGCGTGATCACGCCGAGCATCGGCGGCGTCCAGATCGGCGAGAAGATCGCCAGCGTCTCGCAGGTGCTGGCCAAGGCCGCCCAGGGCGTGGAGTCGTCCAGCGGCGTGGGCGGCAACCGCTTCGAGGTCTTCGACCCGGCCGCGGTCGACCGCGCCGAGGAAGAGCACGTGCGCGCCTGGGTGGCGCGCCTGCGCGAGGCGCTGGACAACGGGCGCTTCGTGCTGCACTACCAGCCGGTGATCAACCTGCAGGGCGACACCGGCGCCACCTACGAGGCGCTGATGCGCCTGGACCCGGGCGACGGCCAGCTGATCGCGCCCACCAGCTTCCTGCAGATCGCCGAGGAGCACGACCTGCTGGGCGAGATCGACCGCGCGGTGCTCGGCCAGGCGATCGCCGCCATCGGCCAGCGCCTGGCGGACAACCGGCCCACCACCCTGGTGGTCAAGGTCAGCCAGGCGGCGCTGGACGATCCGCAGCTGGCCGAGTTCATCGGCCAGCAACTGCAGGCGCATGGCGTGCCGGGCGAGTACCTGGTGCTGCAGTTGCCCGAGGCCAAGGTGTTCACCCACCTCAAGGCCACCCAGGCCTTCGCCGAAGCGATCGGCCGCTTCGACTGCCGGCTGTCGCTGGAGCAGTTCGGCATGGGCCTGGATTCGTTCCAGCTGCTGGCGCACCTCAAGCCGAACCTGCTCAAGATCGACCGCAGCTTCATCGAGGACCTGCCGCGCAGCGCCGAGAGCCAGACCCGGGTGCGCGAGATCGCCAACCGCGCGCGCGAGCTGGGCATCCGCACCATCGCCGAGCACGTGCAGGACGCGGCCAGCATGTCGATCCTGTTCTCCTCGGGCGTGGACTACGTGCAGGGCTACTTCCTGGCCACGCCCGGCCCGACGATGAACTACGACTTCGAATAGGCGCGGCACGGGTTCCGCATGAAGGAAAGGCGCCGGTCTCCCGGCGCCTTTCTTCCCGACCTGGCCGCAGCGGCCGCGGCGCTAGACCGCGATGCCTTCGCGCAGCGCCTCGGGCGGCGCGTTGCGCAGGGCGGCGATGCGCTCCTCCAGCGGCGGATGGCTCAGCAGCAGGCGGCGCAGGCCGAAGCCCATCGCACCGCTGATGCCGAAGGCCGCGATCTGCTTGGGCAGCGTGTTGGCGCCCTGGTTCTGGGCAAGCCGCTGCAGCGCGGCGATCATCTTCTCGCGCCCCGCCAGCGCGGCGCCGCCGGCGTCGGCGCGGAACTCGCGATGGCGCGAGAACCACATCGCGATCATGCTGGCGAACAGGCCGAACACCATGTCCAGCACGAACACCACGGCGAAATAGCCGAGCCCGCCGCCGCCGTTGTCGCGACCGCCATTGAGGTAGCCGTCGACCACCCGGCCGACCACGCGCGCCAGCACGATCACGAAGGTATTCAGCACGCCCTGCAGCAGGGCCATGGTGACCATGTCGCCATTGGCCACGTGCGCCACTTCGTGGGCGAGCACCGCCTCGGCCTCGTCCTTGTCCATCGAGCGCAGCAGGCCGGTGGAGACCGCCACCAGGGCGTTGTTGCGGTTGGCGCCGGTGGCGAAGGCGTTGATCTCCGGCGCGTCGTAGATGGCCACCTCGGGCATGCCGATGCCGGCCGCATCGGCCTGGCGGCGGACCGTATCCACCAGCCAGCGCTCGACCTCGTTGCGCGGCTGTTCGATGACATGCGCGCCGCTGAAGCGCTTGGCGGTCCACTTCGACATCAACAGCGAGATCAGCGAGCCGCCGAAGCCGAACAGCGCGGCCATGACCAGCAGTCCGCCGAAGGTGGACGGGTTCACGCCGAAGATCGACATGACGATGCTGACCAGGGCCAGCACCGCGAGATTGGTGAGCAGGAACAGGGTGATGCGCTTGAACATGGGTGGTCTTCCAGGGCCGGCGTCGTCGGGCGCCGGTCGTCGGGATCGATTATGGTGCACGACCCCGGATTTCAAGTCGTGGATCGAACCGCGCGCGCGACCCGTTCAGCCATGCCCCACCCGACCGACTACCGCGGCCGCTTCGCGCCATCGCCCACCGGCGCGCTGCACTTCGGCTCGCTGGTGGCCGCGCTCGGCAGCTGGCTGGTGGCGCGCCATGCCGGTGGCGAGTGGCTGGTGCGGGTGGAAGACCTCGATCCGCCGCGCGAGGTCCCCGGTGCCGCACAGGCGCAGTTGCGTACGCTGGAGCACTTCGGACTCCACGCCGACGGCGCGATCGTGCGGCAGAGCGAGCGCGGCCATCTCTACCAGGCCGCGCTCGACCGGCTTCTCGCCAGCGGCGACGCCTTCGCCTGCCACTGCAGCCGCGGCGCGCTGGCCGCCAGCGGCGGCATCCATCGTCGCTGCGTGCCCGGCGCGCGCCGCCACGATCCGGCGATCCGGCTGCGCGTGCCCGACCGCGCGGTGATCGCGTTCGACGACCCGGTGCACGGGCGCATCGAACAGGACGTGGCGACCGGGGTCGGCGATTTCGTCCTGCGTCGCGCCGACGGCCCCTGGGCTTACCAGCTGGCGGTGGTCGTCGACGATGCCGACCAGGGCATCACCCAGGTGGTCCGTGGCGCCGACCTGCTGGACTCGACCCCGCGCCAGATCCTGCTGCAGCAGCGTCTGGGCCTGCCCACGCCGGCCTACCTGCATCTGCCCCTGGTGCTGGACGGGGACGGGCGCAAGCTCTCCAAGTCGCAGGCGGCGCTGCCGGTGGACGACCACGCACCGATGCCCGCGCTCGTCGCGGCCTGGCGCGTCCTCGGCCAGGACGCGCGGGCGGTGGCGGAGGCCGCAACGCCGGAACGGTTTCTCGCCCTGGCCTTGCCCGCCTTCGAGCCTGGCCGGATTCCCCGAGGACCGGTCGCCCTTCGCGCCGCGATGCACAACACGGGTGCCATCGACGCAGACTAGACTGGACCCGGTGCCGCGAGGGCGGCGGAAGAGGACGATGCACATGGCGACACGCGTGGCTCTGGTGACCGGCGGAACGGGGGGGATTGGCACGGCGATCTGCAAGAAGCTTGCGGACCAGGGCCACAAGGTGGCGACCAACTACCGCAACGAGGAGAAGGCCCGCGCCTGGCAGGCGCAGATGCAGGCCGAGGGTTACAGCTTCACCCTGGTCAAGGGCGACGTCACTTCGCCGGAGGAAGCCGAGCGCATGGTGCGCGAGGTCGAGCAGCAGCTCGGCCCGATCGAGATCCTGGTCAACAACGCCGGCATCACCCGCGACGGCACCTTCCACAAGATGAAGGCCGATCAGTGGAACGACGTCATCAACACCAACCTCAACTCGGTGTTCAACGTCACCCGCCCGGTGATCGACGGCATGCGCGAGCGCAAGTGGGGCCGGATCATCCAGATCAGCTCGATCAACGGCCTCAAGGGCCAGTACGGCCAGGCCAACTACGCCGCGGCCAAGGCCGGCATGCACGGCTTCACCATTTCGCTGGCGCGCGAGAACGCCAAGCTCGGCATCACCGTCAACACGGTCTCGCCCGGCTACGTCGCCACCGACATGGTGATGGCGGTGCCGGAGGAAGTGCGCGCCAAGATCGCGGCCGACATCCCCACCGGCCGCCTGGGCAAGCCCGAGGAGATCGCCTATGCGGTCGCCTTCCTGGTCGACGAGCAGGCCGCCTGGATCACCGGCTCCAACCTGGACATCAACGGCGGCCACCACATGGGCTGGTGAGCCGCGCCGCGTGCGCGGAGGCGGCCCCCGCTTCCGCGCGCGGCGCAGTGCCGGGCGGGTCTCTCCCCCCGCACCGCCGGGTTTGCCCGGTCCGCTCCGGACGCCGGACCTTCCCTTCCAGGCATCGGACCCGGCGCCTGCTCCCGCACAACGGCGGGGATGCGTTCGATGGCGGGCACCGCGACCCGGAAACGCGGCGGCCGCGCCGGCCGGCGACCGCCGGCTTGCAAGCCCTGCTGCGCTGCGCCATGCTGCGAGGCACCAATCCTTCGAGCAATTGCTCCATGGCCTCGACCCGGATCATCAAGAAGTATCCCAACCGTCGTCTCTACGACACCGAGATCTCCAGCTACATCACCATCGAGGATGTGCGCCAGCTGATCGTCGACGGCGAGGAATTCGAGGTCCGCGACGCCAAGTCCGGGGAGGACCTGACCCGGTCGGTGCTGCTGCAGATCATCGCCGAGCACGAGTCCGACGGCGAACCCGTGCTCTCGACCCAGCTGCTGAGCCAGATCATCCGCTTCTACGGCGATTCGATGCAGGGCTTCATGGGCAGCTACCTGGAGCGGTCGATGCAGATCTTCCTGGACCAGCAGCAGCAGTTCCGCCAGCAGATGGGCGGGATGCTCGGCCAGACGCCGTGGGCGCTGATGAACCAGCTCACCGAGCGCAACATGGAAATGTGGAAGGAATTCCAGAAGAACCTCACCGGCAGCGTCGGCCAGAAGCCCGGCGCGGAGCGTCGCGGCCGCTGACCGCGGCCTCCCGCGCGGCGCGCATCGCGTCGCCCTGCGTCCCATCTTTTCCCGAAAGATCGAATGAACAATCGCGTGGCCGTCGTGACCGGCGGCATCGGCGGGCTCGGCTCTGCCATCTGCATCCAGCTCGCCCGCGCCGGGCGCCGCGTGATCGCGGCCGACCTCCACGGCAATCCCGAACGCGTGGCGCGCTTCGAGCGCGAGGTCGACGGCCTCGACATCCGCTTCGCGCCGCTGGACGCGTCCGACTTCGATGCCTGCGCGGCCTTCGTCGCCGGGGTGGAGCAGGCGCACGGCTCGCTCGATGTGCTGGTCAACGCCGCCGGCATCACCCGCGACGCCACCCTGCGCAAGATGGACCGTGCGCAGTGGGACGCGGTGCTGTCGGTCAACCTCGACAGCGTGTTCAACCTGTGCCGGCACGCGGTCGAGGGCATGATGGCGCGCGGCTTCGGCCGCATCGTCAACATCAGTTCGGTCAACGGCCAGACCGGCCAGTTCGGCCAGACCAACTATTCCGCGGCCAAGGCCGGCATGCACGGCTTCACCATGGCGCTGGCGCGCGAGGTCGCGCGCAAGGGCGTGACGGTGAACTCGGTCTCGCCGGGCTACTGCGAGACCGCGCTGGTCGCGGCGATCCCGGAAGACATCCGCCAGGGCATCGTCGACCGCGTGCCGGTGGGGCGCCTCGGCCAGCCGTCGGAGATCGCGCGGACGGTCGAGTTCCTCGCCGCGGACGAGGCCGGCTACATCACCGGCGCCAATATTCCGGTCAACGGCGGCCTGTACATGGGCTTCTGAGCGCGGGGGCGCTCAGGGCTGCCCGCCCGCACCCTGTCCGCAGAAGCGTTCGCGGTACTGCAGCGCCTTGGGCATCAGCGCCTGCAGGTTGGCGATGCGCGTGCCCGGGTTGGGATGGGTCGAGGAGAACTCCGGCGGCGCCTGGCCGCCGCTGGCCTCGCTCATGCGCTCCCACAGCGGCACCGCCTCCTGGGGATCGAAGCAGGCGGCCGCGGCCAGCATCAGCCCCACCTCGTCGGCCTGGGTCTCGTGCTTGCGCGCATAGGGCAGCAGGTAACCGTAGCCCATCGCGGCCATGATCATCTGCTGCTGCTGCGGGTCCATGCCGCTCATCGCGCCGGCCATCTGGCCAACCTGGCTGAGCTTCTGCTGGGCCATGCGCTGCGCGCCGTGGCGCAGCAGCGCATGCGCGATCTCGTGGCCCATCACCACCGCCATCGCGTTCTCGTTGCGCGCCACTGGCACCAGGCCGGTGTAGACCGCCATCTTGCCGCCGGGCAGGCAGAACGCATTGGCCTGGTCGGACTCGATGACGTTGACCTCCCACTGGAAGCTCTGCGAGAAGGTCGGGGCGGGCTGGCCGTTCTCGGCGGCGAGCGCTTGCTCCACCTCGGTGACCTTCGCCACCAGGCGTTCGGCGATGCCGCGCACCTGGCGCGCGATCGGCGAGTCGGGATCCACCGGCCGCTCCTGGCTCAGGATCTCCTCGTAGGCCTGCAGACCCAGCGCCTTCTCGTCCTCGATCGACAGGTTGCGGTCGATCAGCACCGACTCGCCGGTGACCGGGTCCACCGACTGGTTGGAGAACCAGTAATACGCGCCATAGCCGGCGAACAGCAGCAGGATGATGAAACGCGGGTTGATCCCGCGCCTGCCGCCGGACGGCTGTTGCCGGTAGCGCCCACCGAACGGATCACGTCGCATCGCCGCCCCCTCCTGACCTTCCTCGACCCTAGAGATCCCGTACCACGCGGAAGCCCAGCCGCGCGTTGGTGGTGTCCACCGACGCGGGCGCACGCCAGGCCGAACGCGTCTGCGCGGGCGAACTGGCCCAGGACCCGCCGCGGATCACCTGGTCGCGGCAGCCCGGATTGATCCAGGCCGAACCGTCGCCCGGGGCGCGGCGGTAGCCATCATGCCAGCAGTCGGCCACCCATTCGCTGACGTTGCCCGAGAGGTCGTGAAGCCCCCATGCATTCGGCTCCATGCTGCCCACCGGGGCCGGCCCCCAGTGGCCGTCGCCATAGCCCCGGAAGGCGTTGGCCCAGCTGCGGCCGGCCGGCGAGCGGTCCAGCCCGCCGGTGGTGTTGGCGATCCGCGGCGGCGGTTCGCCGCTGCCCCAGGGATAGCGCCCGGTACTGCCGGCGCGCAGCGCGTACTCGAACTCGGCTTCGCTGGGCAGGCGGTAGCGGCGCCCGGTCTGCGCGGACAGCCATTCCACGTAGGCCTGCGCGTCGCGCGCGCTCACGTGCACCACCGGCAGGCCGTCGTCGGCGGGACGGCCGAGGTAGTCGGTATGCCAGTCGGCGCCACTGCGCCGCACGAAGTTGTTGCTGCGCTCGTCGTAGACCATCGAGAAGCCGCGGCGCGAGGCGCGCGTGCGGTGTCCGGTGGCGGCGATGAAGCGGCGGAACTGGCCGACGGTGATCTCCCGGATCGACATGCCGAAGCCGCGGCCGAAGCGGATCGGATGCGCCGGCCGCTCGAAGTCGCTGGCGTCGCGCTCGCCGGGCGGCGCGCCCATGGTGAAGGCGCCATGCGGCACCACCGCCATCTGCGGCCCGCGGCCGCCGGTCTGCAGCGCGTCGGTGAACACCTGCCCCGGCGCGTACAGTCCGTAGTGCACGGCCAGGTCGATGCGCTCGCGCAGTTCGGTCGCCGCCGGGTCGCCGGGACGGGCGATGCGCAGCAGTTCGGCCAGGTGGCGGCGGGCCAGGTCGATGCCGCCGAACCTCGGCAACGCCCCGATGCCGAGGTCGCGCAGGCGCGCGATGCGCGTGGCGCGGATCGTGGCCACGCGCTCGCGGGCATCGGCGACGGTCTCGATGCCGTCGTCCGGCCGCACCTCGTTGGCATGGGCGAGCCAGCGCGCGGCCGCATCGAAGTCGGCGTTCTCGGCGGCGTCCTCGGCACGACGGATCAGCGCGCTTTCCACCGCCGCAAGTCCCTGCCGCGCGCGCGGCTGGTCCGGCAGCAGCTCCAGCGCGGCGCGGAATTCCGCCAGCGCGCCGCCGCCCTCCTCGCCCAGCGCGCCTTCGGCCAGCGCCTGCTCGCCGGCCAGGTTCAGCGTGGACACGCGCTCGGCCAGGTCGACCCGGCCGAGGAAGGCCTGCACCGCCTCGTCGCGGGGATCGATCGCGCGCAGCACGGTCGCCAGCAGCAGCGCTTCGCGCAGCGCCTGGTCGTCGTCGCCGGCGCGGGCCAGGGCCGCGTCGCCGTCGCGCAGCAGCAGGCGCAGCGCGCGCGCCAGCCCGGCCTTCGCGAAGCGGGCGTGTTCGGGCAGCGTGGACAGCGCCAGGTAGATCGGTACCGCGGAATCGGCATCTTCGTAGAGCCGTCCTTCGGCGAGCGCCGCAGTGGCACGTTCGCGCAGTGCGGCCGCATCGCCGCCATCCAGGTCGACCGCGGGCGGGCGCCAGGTCAGGCTGGCCGCATCGCGGTCGTCGCCGCTGACGACCACGCTGCCGCTGGCCACGGCCGCGTCGGCAGTTGCGCCGCCGGCTGCATCCGGCGCGTCGCCGTCGCGCGCGCAACCGGCGCACAGCGCGGCGCCGAGCGCGCACGCAATCCAGGCCCAGCGCAATCGGGACTTGCTCGACGACATCGGCGCCAGATTAAGCGATCGCGGCAGGAGGCGCGAAGCCGCGCCATTGCCACGCCGGGTCGCGCGCCGGTAGGCTGCCGGCCATGTCGTCTTCGCCACACTGGGTCGCGGACCCTGCCGTCCTCCGCACGCACCTCGCCGCCGCAAACGCCCGCGTCGCCGTGGATACCGAGTTCATCCGCGAGCGCACCTACTGGCCGCAGCTCTCGCTGGTGCAGGTGGCGATCGAGGTGCCGGGCGCGCCGGAGCCGGACATCGTGCTGGCGGACATGCTGGTCGAGGGCATGGCCGGCGCGCTGGCGCCGCTGCTCGAAGACCGCGCCGTCATCAAGATCATGCACAGCGCCAGCGAGGACCTGGTGGCGCTGCGCCAGGCCTGCGGCGTGGTCCCCGACCCGCTGTTCGACACCCAGATCGCCGCCGCGCTGGCCGGCGTCGGCGCCGGCCTCGGCTACCAGCGGATGGTGCAGGAACTGCTGGGTATCGCCGTGGACAAGGGCGAAACCCGCTCGGACTGGCTGAAGCGGCCGCTCTCGGCCTCGCAGCTGGCCTATGCCGCCGACGACGTGCGCCACCTGTTCGCCGTGCACGACGCGCTGGATGCGAAGCTGCGCACGCTCGGGCGGATGGACTGGTTTTCCGAGGACTGCGCGCGGATGGTCGAGGCTGCGCGGCGCGACGAATCCGAGCGCTGGCCGCACCTGTCCCAGCGCGCCGCGCAGTTCCTCGACGTGGACGGCCAGCGACGCCTGCTGCGGCTGCTGCGCTGGCGCGAACAGCAGGCCCGGCGCAGCGACCGGCCGCGCAGCTGGGTCCTGGACAGCGACCTGGCCGCCCTGCTCGCCCGCGAGGCGCCGGGCGACGCCGCCGCGCTCGACCGCCTGTTCGCCGCCCACCCGAAGGCGCCGCGCAAGCTGGCCGGGGCGGTGCTCGCGGCGCTGCACACGCCGCTGGACGACGAGGCCGACGCCCCCGCGCCGCGCACCACCGAGCGCGACCGCAAGGCGCTGCGGCGCCTGCAGGATGCGGTCGCGGCGCGCAGCGGCGAACTGGGCCTGCCCGATGGCGTGCTCGCCTCGCGTCGCTGGCTGGAGACCCTGCTCGACGGCGAGGACTGGCCCGGCATGCTGTCCGGATGGCGCCGGTCCGAACTCGAACCGGTGCTGGCGCCGCTGCTGGCCGTTGGCAGCGAGGCCGAGGCTCCCCTATAATGCGCTGCCTCGTGGGGCCATAGCTCAGCTGGGAGAGCGCGTCGTTCGCAATGACGAGGTCGGGAGTTCGATCCTCCCTGGCTCCACCACTCGATACAGAAGAAGGCCGGGAAACCGGCCTTTTTCTTTGCCTGCGGATCGGGACGCCCGTGGCGCCGCCGCTTCAGCCGGCGACAGGCCGGCGGCCGATATGCTCGCCGCACCGGGCCACGGAACGCAGGACGCGCTGCCGGCCCGATCCCCTCCCCCCGCCGCCCGCCCATGAACCGCGCCCGCCTCCGCTTTCTCCCCGCCGCCCTGCTGGGCCTGCTCGTCGCCGCGTGCGGCGGCGGCCAGGCGGTGCGCGACGCACCCGCTGCGGCGCCCCCGCCGGCGACCGCCCCCGCGCCACCGCCGCTGCGGATCGGACTGGCGCTGGGCGGCGGCGCGGCCAAGGGCTTCGCCCACATCGGCGCGATCAAGATGCTCGAGGCCAACGGCATCCGCGCCCACGTGGTGGCCGGCACCAGCGCCGGCAGCGTGGTCGGCGCGATGTACGCCAGCGGCATGGACGCGTTCGAGATGCAGCGCCGGGCCGCGGCGCTGGACGAATCGAGCCTGCGCGACGTGCGCCTGTTCGCCGGTGGCCTGGTCCAGGGCCAGGCGCTGCAGGACTACGTCAACCGCGAGGTCGGCGGCAAGCCGATCGAGCGACTGGCCAAGCCTTTCGCCGCCGTCGCCACGCGCCTGGACACCGGCGACCGCGTCGTGTTCGTGCGCGGCAACACCGGCCAGGCGGTGCGCGCCTCGAGCAGCGTGCCCGGCGTGTTCGAGCCCACCCGGATCGGCGAGCGCAGCTACGTCGACGGCGGGGTGGTCAGCCCGGTGCCGGTGGACGCTGCGCGCCAGCTCGGCGCCGACCTCGTCATCGCCGTGGACATCTCCAGCAAGGCCGGCGGCACCACGCCGACGGCGCTGGCCGGCATCGTCAACCAGTCGATCACGATCATGGGCCAGACCCTGGGTCGCCAGGAGCTGGCGCGCGCGGACGTGGTGATCCGGCCGCAGGTCAACGACATCGGCCCGGTCAGCTTCGAGCAGCGCAACGCGGCGATCCTCGAGGGCGAGCGTGCGGCGCTGGCCGCGCTGCCGGCGATCCGCGAGGCCATCTCCGCCGCGGAACGGTCGCGCCGCGACGTGGCCGCACGCCGCAGGGCCGAGGCCGAAGCCGCGCGGGCTCCGCCCGACATCGACTGCGGCGACAGCTGGGTGCGCCGCCTCAACCCGTTCGCCAGGGACCGTCCCTGCGGCTGAGCATCGCCCGCGCTTGATCCATGTCAAGCCGGAGGCAATCGGCCCCACAAACGCGCCATACGCAGGCGTGCGGTTGATTTCAATCAAATGCAGGCGGGCGTCCGGCCGCCACGATATCCCCGAACCCCAACAACGCGGATATCGAGGAAGACCCTCATGAAACTCCTGCATACCAGTGTCCTGGCTTCGGCCCTCGTCCTGGCGCTCGGCGCCAGCGTCCCCAACCCCGCACAGGCGGTCGACGCGCTGGAGCTGGTCAACGCGACGCTGGACCAGGCTTCGGACCTGGCCGCCCTGCCCCGTCAGCAGGTCACCCTGGTGCGTCCGCCCTTCGTGCACGAGCACGACCAGGTCGCCAAGGGCGGCCCGAAGGTGGTGCAGTTCACCCTGCCCATCGTCGAGAAGGAAATCGTGATCGACGGCGAGGGCACCAAGATGCACGCGATGACCTTCGGCGGCTCGATCCCGGGCCCGCTGATGGTGGTGCACGAGGGCGACTACGTCGAGGTGACGCTGGTGAATCCGGCCACCAACACGATGCCGCACAACATCGACTTCCACGCCGCCACCGGCGCGCTGGGCGGCGGCGACCTGACGGTGATCCAGCCTGGCGAGGAAGTGACGCTGCGCTGGAAGGCCACGCGCGCGGGCACCTTCGTGTACCACTGCGCCCCCGGCGGCCCGATGACGCCCTGGCACGTGGTGGCCGGCATGCACGGCACGATCATGGTGCTGCCGCGCGAAGGCCTGACCGACGGCAACGGCAAGTCCCTGAAGTACGACCGCGCCTACTACATCGGCGAAACCGAGTTCTACATTCCGCGCGACGCCGATGGCAAGTTCAAGTCCTACGCGTCGCACGCCGAGTCGCTGCCCGATACCCTCGATGCGATGCGCAGCCTCACGCCCTCGCACGTGGTGTTCAACGGCGCGGTCGGGGCGCTGGCCGGCGAGAACGCGATGACCTCGAAGGTCGGCGAGACGGTGCTGCTGGTGCACTCGCAGGCCAACCGCGACACGCGCCCGCACCTGATCGGCGGCCACGGCGACTACGTCTGGGAAGAAGGCAAGTTCGCCAACGCCCCGCTCAAGGACCTGGAGACCTGGTTCATCCGCGGTGGCTCGGCGGGCGCGGCGCTCTACACCTTCCACCAGCCGGGCCTGCACGTCTATCTCAACCACAACCTGATCGAGGCGGTGCTGCTCGGTGCGGCGGCGCACATCAAGGTCGAAGGCGACAAGTGGAACCACGACCTGATGACCACGCCCTCGCCGGTCGGTGCGATCAAGCCCGACACCGACCTCTCCCTCCCGGTCGGCAAGTAATTACGGCGCACTCCCCGGTGCCGTTCGGCCACTCCCGGTTCGCCGGGGGTGGCCTTTTTTCTGCGGGCTGCGGACGTGGCGGCGCGGCGCTTCGGGCCGCGATCCGCGTCGCCGGCCCTGCAGCGCCTCGACACCGCGCCGGTGGCGGAAACCAGTGTCCCGTCAGGACCTTGCCTCGCCCCCGCCCGCAGCTGCGATGATGCGCCTTCCGCTTCCGCGGCCTGCAGGAGGCACGCGCATGATCGAACTCGTCATTCCGCAACGCTCGCGCGACCTGGGCAGTTTCGAGGTCGGCCGGGTGCTGCCATTCGCGCGCCGGCGCATGGTCGGCCCCTACATCTTCTTCGACCGCATGGGCCCGAAGCTGCTCGAGCCGGGCCTGTCGCGCGAGGCCGACGTGCGTCCGCATCCGCACATCGGCCTGTCCACCATCACCTACCTGTTCGACGGCGAGATCACGCATCGCGACAGCGTCGGCTCCGAGCAGCCGATCCGCCCGGGCGAGGTCAACTGGATGACGGCCGGTCGCGGCATCACCCATTCCGAGCGCTTCGAGCGCCTGCGCGAACGGGGCGGCCCGATGGACGGCATCCAGGCCTGGGTGGCGTTGCCCGAGGAGCGCGAGGAAACCGATCCCGGGTTCTGGCATTACGAGGCCGGCGCCCTGCCCGCCTTCGCCGAAGGTGGCGTGTCCGGACGGCTGATCGCGGGTCGACTGGGCGGCCTCGAATCGCCGGTGCGGGTGGACTCGCCGCAGTTCTACCTGCACTGGACGCTGCGCGCCGGCGCCCGCACCTCGCTGCCGGCCGAGTATCCGCAGCGCGCGGTCTACGTGGCGCGCGGCAGCGTGGAGATCGCCGGCCAGCGCGTGGACACCGGCAGCATGGCGGTGCTGCTGCCCGGCGACGCGGCCACGATCGAGGCGTTGGATGACGCGGTGCTGATGGCGCTGGGCGGCGAACCGGTGGGGCCGCGCTACATCGACTGGAACTTCGTCTCGTCCTCGAAGGAGCGCATCGACCAGGCGCGCGCGGACTGGGCCGCCGGCCGGATGAAGCTGCCCGACCTGGACGACGGCGAATTCATCCCGCTGCCGCCGCAGCCGCCGGGCATGCGCGAACCGGAACCGATGTCGTGAGCGGCGGCGACAGCGGCGGAAGGCGACGGCCATGACCGCCACCTTCGTCGTCCTGATCGACTTCCTCGGCACCTTCGCCTTTGCGATCAGCGGCGGCCTGGTGGCCGTGCGCCACCGGCTGGACCTGTTCGGCGTGCTGGTGCTGTCGTTCGCCGCGGCCACCGCCGGCGGCATCATCCGCGACGTGCTGCTGGGCCTGGTGCCGGCCTCGGTGGTGGACTGGCGCTACCTGGCGGTGTCGGTGGCGGCGGGCCTGGTCACCTTCTGGTGGCACGACGTGGTGGAGCGGCTGCGCAATCCGGTGCAGATCTCCGACGCGATCGGCCTGTCGCTGTTTGCCGTGCTCGGCGCCGGCAAGGCCCTGGCGTCGGGGCTGGGGCCGACCGGCGCGGTGATGCTCGGCATCCTGTCCGGCGTCGGCGGCGGCATCGTGCGCGACGTCCTGGTCGCCACGATCCCGGGCGTGCTGCAGCGCGAGCTGTACGCGGTCGCCGCCTTCGTCGGCGCGCTCGTGGTCGTGCTCGGCGATGCGCTGTCGCTGCCGCCGGCGCCGGTCGCGGTCGGCGGCGCGGTGGCCTGCTTCGTGCTGCGCTGGCTGGCGATCCGCCGCGGCTGGCGGCTGCCGCAGCCGCGCAGCCGCGAGGTGCCATGACGATCCAGGCGCGAGTACGCCATGGCGCCCGCCCCTGATCCGCAGGACTGCGTCGCACGCGGCTCGGCGCGCGAGGTGTTCGCCAGCTTCCTGCGGCTGGGACTGACTTCGTTCGGCGGACCGGTCGCGCACCTGGGCTATCTGCGCCGCGAATGCGTGGACCGGCGCGGCTGGCTGGACGATGCACGCTTCGCCCAGCTGGTGGCGCTGTGCCAGTTCCTGCCCGGCCCGGCCAGCAGCCAGCTGGGTTTCGCGATCGGCCTGCAGCGCGCGGGCTGGCGCGGCGGCGTGGCGGCCTTCGTCGGATTCACCCTGCCCTCCGCCCTGCTCATGGCCGGCTTCGCGCTGCTGCTGCCGTCACTGTCGCAGCAGGACTGGCTGGTGCCGGCGCTGCACGGGCTGAAGCTGCTCGCGGTGGCGGTGGTCGCCCATGGCCTGGCCGGGATGGCGCGGACGCTGACGCCGGACGCACGACGGATCGGCATCGCGTTTGCGGCTGCGGTGCTGGCCATCGCCGTGCCCGGCGGACTCTGGCCGCAGCTGGCGGCGATTGCCTTCGGCGCCGCCGCAGGCCTGTTGCTGTGTCGTGCCCCGGACCCCGCGACCACCGGGGCCGCCGTTGCTCCGCCTGCACGTGCGCGCGCGGTGCCATGGCTGCTGGCGATGTGGGTGTGCCTGCTGGCGTTCGCGCTCGCGCACCCGCCGGGCAGCGTGCCGGATGCGCGTTCCACGTTCGCGGCCTTCTATCGCGCAGGCTCGCTGGTGTTCGGGGGCGGCCATGTCGTGCTGCCGCTCCTGCACGAGGCGGTGGTCGCGCCCGGCTGGCTGGAGGCCGACCGTTTCCTGGCCGGGTACGGCGCCAGCCAGGCGGTGCCAGGCCCGATGTTCACGATTTCGGCCTTCCTCGGCGCCAGCCTGCCGGGCGCCGGGCCCGGCGGCGCCGGCGCGGCGATCGCGCTGGCCGCCATCTTCCTGCCCGGCCTGCTGCTGGTCGCGGCGCTGCTGCCGCTGCAGGCGCGGCTGATGGCGGTACCCTCCGCGGCGCGCGTGGTCGCGGGCATCAATGCCGCGGTGGTCGGCCTGCTGGCCGCGGCGCTGTACGACCCGCTGTGGCGCGAGGGCGTCCGCGGCCCCATCGACCTGCTGGTGGCGACGGTCGCCCTGGTCCTGCTGGCGAGCGGGCGGGTGCCGGTGCTGCTGGTGGTGGCCTGGTGCGTGCTGGCCGCGCTGGGACGCGCGACATTGGCCTGACCGGCAGCGCTCAACCGAGCAGGTAAAGGGCGCCGAGCGGATGGTGGGTGCGGGCGATGAAGTACACCTGCGCGAACACCAGCAGGGCCGCCACGTAGCAGGCCGCGCGCGTCCCGCGGGTCCGGCCCCGGCGCAGGGCGAACACGCCCAGCACCACGTAGGCCACGATCAGCGCCACCTTCACCGCCAGCCAGCCATTGGCGTACAGCCCGGCCGGCAGGATGGTGAGCAGCATCAGCGCCGCGGTGAGCAGCGCGGTGTCGATCGCGTAGCTCAGGTAGCGCAGCGGCGCGGCATTGGCCCAGCGCACGCCGAGGAGCAGCAGCAGGCCGCGCAGCGCGAACAACGAGCCGCTGAGCAGGGCCAGGCCGATGTGGGCGTGCTTGATCTGGGGATAGAACTCGATCATCCGGGAACCTCGGGAGAAAAACGGACGTTGTCGGTCGACGGACGCGCAAGGATAGACGCGCGCGCATCTCAGCCTGGCTTGCCGTCGGCGCGCGGCGACAGGTAGATCCTGCCGATGCGCAGCACCCACGGCGCCAGCACCAGCAGCCAGCCCAGCGCCGCGGCCGCCTGCCAGGCCAGCGTGTCCGGCGCCAGTTCGGCGGCGATGCGCGTCGCCGCCACCAGCTGGATGCCGACGAAGGCGAACCAGGCCAGGACGTACATCTTCAGCGGCCGCCCGGAATGGCCCTGGGTGACGCGGCTGACCATCGCCACCAGCACGCTGCCGAACAGGCCGATGAACAGCGCATGCGCCGGCGCCCGCCCCAGCGCGAACACCCCCGACTGCAGGTAGAGCAGGCTCTGCAGCGCATACAGCGCGAATGCGACCGGCCACCACAGCAGGCCCACGAACAGCACGTTCAGCAGTCCCGGCGCGCTGCGGCGCGGCCACCAGCGCCACAGCGCGTAGAGCGCGAGCAGCAGCGCCGGCACGTCGGCCAGCCACAGCCAACCGTAGGCGTGCGCCAGCTCCAGCGCCAGGTGGGCCATCGCCAGCGCCCAGACCGCGGCCAGCAGCCACATCGGCCGCCAGGCCACGTAGCCAGGCACCACGTTGCCGGCGAAGAACGGGAACATGCGGTGCGCCACCGTGAGATAGACCGGCAGCAGCAGGCCGAACGTGCCGAGCTTGATCGACACGAACACCCACCACGGCGAGCCGCCGAGCAGGAACGCACCGAAGCACAGCACGCCCGCCAGGCCGAGGAGCATCGCGGCCAGGCACGAACGCGCGTGCCAGGTCTTGCCGCGTTCCGCCCGCAGCAGGCGCGCGAGGATCCACACGCCCGCGCTCCAGCCGGCGATGGTCATGAACAGGCCTACGACCAGCGCCACCTCCAGGCCCAGTGCGCCCAACAGCATCGCCGCCTGCCCACCGAACATGCCCACGCCCACCGGCACGTAGCGCCAGCGCGGGATGTCGGGCAGTCCCAGCCAGCGCGGGAACACGGTCAGCAGGAAGCCGAAGAAGAAGCTGGGCAGCACCTGGTACTGCATGACGAAGGCATGCAGCCAGCCGGGGAAGGTGGACGCCTGCGGCAGCTGCAGCAGGCCGGGCCAGCGCTGCGCGGCGAGCCACGCGGCCCACCACGCCATGGCCAGCAGCAGGTTGCCGGCGCCGATGAAGAACATCAGCCGGTGCGGGGCCACGGCCAGCAGGCCGGGCGAAGGAGCGGTCGCGGATCTGGTCATGGGCGCCATGGTGGCGAACGCGGTCGCTGTTGCCCATGACGCAGGTCAAGCGGCGACTGGACGACGGTCCGCCGACGCTGGCGCTGATCGAGCGGCGGGATGCGCGCCGCGAAGCCGCCCGGGTGTCGCAGCTGCGGCCGTCCCCGCCGTTTCAGCGATCCGTTACCGGCGTACCGCTCGCGTCGACCACCAGGCGCGCGCGCCGGTCGCCGTAGTAGAAGCTGGCGCGGTAGAGGCCCGCGTCCTCGCCCACGCCGCGCTCGCACAGCGTCGAGATCCGGCCCTGCTCCATCAGCCGCCGGAACTCCGCGACCTCCAGGTCCAGCGCCAGCGCCACCAGCGCGCCGTCGATCTCGATCTGCGGGTTGAGGGCGATGCCGATGCGCCTGCCCGTGTCCATGCCTGCTCCTGTTTTTCCGTCTTCGCCGACCGGGGCGCCGATCTCCCGCCGCATCACGCACCAGGGCCCGGCATCCACTCGGGGATGCCGGACCCGTGCTTTCAGGCGGCGAGCGCTGCCTGCCTCAGCCGCGCGCCTCCACCACGCTGCCCGCCACCGGCAGCGCCTCGCGGCGCGGCACGATCCACAGCCGCAGCATGAACCAGGCCAGGGCCAGCGCGCCGACGCTGAAGATCGTGTCGCCCGGCACCCGCATCCACACCAGCATGTCGATCAGCGGCTGCTGCATGAACTCGGCCGAGCGCGCGTACCAGTAGCCGTGCTCGAGCACCGCGACCAGCTGCATGATGCCGATCGGCAGCAGGGTCAGCACGGCCATCAGCGCCAGGCCGATGTTGAAGGCCCAGAACGAGAGCTTCAGCGCCCGGTCGTTCCAGCTCACGTCCGGCTTCAGGCCGCGCAGGCAGAACAGCATCAGTCCGACGCCGAGCATGCCGTACACGCCGAACAGTGCGGTGTGCCCGTGCAGCGGGGTCAGGTTGAGGCCCTGCATGTAGTACAGCGGCAGCGGCGGGTTGATCAGGAAGCCGAACAGGCCGGCGCCGACAAGGTTCCAGAACGCCACCGCGATGAAGAACATGATCGGCCAGCGGTAGCGCTGCATCCATGGCGTGGCCTTGCCGAGCTTGTAGCTCTGGTAGGCCTCGAAACCCACGTAGGCGAGCGGCACCACTTCCAGCGCCGAGAAGCTGGCGCCGATCGCGATCACCGCGGTCGGGGTGCCGGTGAAGTACAGGTGGTGCAGGGTGCCCAGCACGCCGCCGGCCATGAACACGATGGTGGCGAACAGCACCGCGATGGTCGCCGACTTCACCTGCAGCAGGCCCAGGCGGGTGAACAGGAAGGCGATCACCGCCACCGCGAACACTTCGAAGAAGCCCTCCACCCACAGATGCACCACCCACCAGCGCCAGTACTCGACCATCGACAGGTGGGTGTGCTCACCCCACATCAGGCCGGCCGCGTAGAAGATGCCGATCGCCACCACCGACAGGAACAGCAGGCTGACGATCGAGCGCGACTCGCCGCCGTGGCGGATCGCCGGCCACAGCGCGCGGCCGACCAGGGTCAGCCACAGCATCAGGCCCACGAACAGGAACCACTGCCAGAAGCGGCCGATATCCACGTATTCCCAGCCCTGGTGGCCGAACCAGAAGTTCTTCGCCAGGCCCAGCTTCTGCATCACCGCGAACCACTGGCCGGCGAACGCGCCGACCACGATCACGATCAGGCAGACCCACAGCACGTTGACGCCGAGGCGCTGGAACTTCGGCTCGTGGCCGGAAATCGCCGGGCCGATGTACAGGCCCATGCCCAGCCACGCGGTGGCGATCCACAGCACCGCCAGCTGGGTGTGCCAGGTGCGCGTGAGGGAGTACGGCAGGATTTCCGACAGGGCGAAGCCGTAGGCTTCCTGGCCCTCGACCTGGTAGTGCGCGGTGGTCGCGCCTAGCAGGATCTGCACCAGGAACAGCGCCATCACCACCCAGAAGTACTTGGCGGTGGCGCGCATCGACGGCGTGACCTTGATGCCGGCCAGCGGGTCGGACTTGGGCAGCACCGGCGCCATCTCGTCGCCGTGGCTGACCGCGTAGTGCCAGCCGAGCAGACCGACGCCGGCGATCAGGAACAGCACGCTGAAGACCGTCCACAGGAAGGCGCTCGGCGGCGGGGTGTTGCCGACCAGTTCGTCCGCCGGCCAGTTGGCGGTGTAGCTGATCTCCTGGCCGGGACGTTCGGTCGACTGCGACCAGGACACCCACCAGAAGAAGGCGGTCATCGCTTCGCGATGCGCCGCCTCGCCCACGGTGTCGTTGCGCATCGCGTAGGCTTCGCGCAGGGCGGCGGTTTCCGGCTCGTTGCCGAACAGGCTGGTGTAGTGCGTGGCCACCTGGCGGATCGCCGCGACGCGGTCGGCGTCGAGGGTGATCGTCCGGCTGGCTTCGTCCCAGGTATTGGGCCGCAGCAGCGCCTGCACGCGCGCGGCGTAGGCCGCCTGCGTTGCTGCGTCGAGCGCTTTGTGGCTGTCCACGCCGTGTTCGCGCGCGGCCCAGATGTCGAGGATCGCCTCGGCCTCGCGATGCATCCAGTCCGCGCCCCAGTCGGGTGCGACGTAGGCGCCGTGGCCCCAGATCGAGCCCAGCTGCTGGCCACCGATGGACTGCCAGACCTGGCGGCCCTGTTCGATCTCGGCACGGGTATAGACCACGCTGCCGTCGGTGGAGACCACCTGCTCCGGCATCGGCGGCGCCTGGCGGTGGACCTCGCTGCCCACCCATAGCAATACGGCGAATGAACTGATCAACAGGATCGCCAGTCCTGTCCAGAGCTTGCGTGTCGAATCCATGGTTGCGAAAACCTCTTTCAGGGTCGCGGCATGGTCTTGCGCCGGCATGGCGGGCACCTTGACCTGCGTCAAGCTGGGCCTGGATCCGCACTGGGTGTGTCGTTCTCGGGCGCGTGTGGGGACGCCGGGACGGAGGGGCGCACCGCAGGTGCTAGTTGGAGATCGCTGCGATCGTTGGCCCCCACCCCAGCCCTCCCCCGCACGCGGGGAGGGAGTGGTTGCGATGAGGTGTCAGCCCCCTGCTCCTTCCCCTGCTTGCGGGGGAAGGCCGGGATGTGGGCGCGCACCGCAGGTGCGCGTCGGAGATTGCCGCGATCGTTGGCCCCTACCCCAGCCCTCCCCCGCACGCGGGGGAGGGAGTAGTCGCGATGAGGCGTAAGCCCCCTGCCCCTTCCCCCGCTTCCGGGGGAAGGCCGGGATGGGGGCGCGCACCGCAGGTGCGCGTCGGAGATTGCCGCGATCGTTGGCCCCCACCCCAACCCTCCCCCGCACGCGGGGGAGGGAGTGAATGCGATGAGCGTAAGCCCCTGCTCCTTCCCGCGCTTGCGGGGGAAGGCCGGGATGGGGGGGCGCACCGCAGGCGCGCGTCGGAGATCGCCGCGATCGTTGGCCCCCACCCCAGCCCTCCCCCGCACGCGGGGGGAGGGAGTGGGTGCGATGAGGCGTAAGCCCCCTGCTCCTTCCCCCGCGTGCGGGGGAGGGAGTGGTTGCGATGGGGCGTAAGCCCCCGGCTCCTCCCCACGCGCGCGCGGGGAAGGAAGAATGCGATCAGTCGCGCAGCACGTGGTGCGCCAGTGCGTCGAGCACGTCGGGCTTGAGGATTTCCATGTCGCGGCGGTCGACCCTCAGCACGCCCTCGTCCTGCAGGCGGCGCAACACGCGGCTCACCGTTTCCGGGGCCAGGCGCAGGTAGTTGGCGATATCCGTGCGGGCCATGGTCAGGCGCATGCGCCACGGCGAGAACCCGCGCTCGGCGAAGCGCCGCGACAGCATCACGATGAACGCCGCCAGCCGCTCGTCCGCGGTGAAGTTGCCCGACAGCACCGAGGCCTTGCCGATGTCCTGGCTGAGCAGGTTGAACAGGTGGCGCTGCAGCCCGGGCATGCGCCCTGCCAGGGTGGCCATCATCGGGAACGAGAACCGGCACAGCATCACCGTGTCCAGCGCCACCGCGTTGCAGGGATAGCGTGCGGCGTGGATGGCGTTGAGCCCGATCACCTCGCCGGGCAGGAAGAAGCCCAGCACCTGCTCCCGCCCACTGGCGTCGTTGACGTAGGTCTTGACCGTCCCCGCGCGCACAGCGGCGATGGCGTTGAAGGGATCGCCCTCGCGGAAAATGTGATCGCCCTCACGAAAAGGACCGACGTGCTCGACCAGTACGTGCAGGTCGCGCAGCACGCTCTTGTCGTAGCCCTCGGCCAGGCACGCGGCCGAGAAGGCACAGGTACTGCAGAAGGTGTACGCGTCGCCGTCGTCGGCGATCGGCGTTCCGGTCGGCACCTTCAGTGTTGGATCTTGCACACGCCCGCCCCGTCTGGCCGCTGGATGGTCTCAGATGGCCTTGGAATAACGCATTCCCTCGGGTTGCGTCTCCAGGTACCGGTCGAAACACATGGCAATGATACGCAACAGTGCGCGTCCGCGGGGCGTGGCCCGGATCCAGCCCGGCGGGCACTGCACCAGGCCGTCGTCCTGCAGCGGCCGCAGGGCCGCCATCGCGTCGCGGAAGTACTCGCCGAACGAGATGCCGTAGGTCTTCTCGACCTTGCGCACGTCGATCTCGCCCTGGCACATCAGCTGCTGGATCAGGTCGGCGCGCAGCACGTCGTCGTTGCCCAGCATCAGGCCGCGCCAGATCGGCAGCCGGCCCTCGTCGATCGCGATCTCCCACGAAGGAAGGTCGCGGTGGTTCTGGGTGAAGCTGTCGCCGACGTGGCTGATCGCGCTGACGCCGAAACCCACCAGGTCGGTCTGCGCGTGGGTGGTGTAGCCCATGAAGTTGCGGTGCAGGCCACCTTCGCGCTGGGCGCGGGCCAGCTCGTCGCCGGGCAGCGCGAAGTGGTCCATGCCGATGTACTCGTACCCGGCGTCGCCCAGCCGCTGCACGGCCAGCTCCAGCAGGGCCAGCTTGCCCTCCGGGCTGGGCAGGTCCGCGTCCTCGATCTGGCGCTGGGCCTTGAACAGCCGCGGCATGTGCGCGTAACCGTAGATCGCCAGCCGGTCCGGGCGCGCGTCGATCACGGTGTCGAGGGTGCGGCCGAAGCCCGCCAGGGTCTGCTTGGGCAGGCCGTAGATGAGATCGACGTTGACCGAGCGCATGCCGAAGCGGCGGCAGGCGTCGATGATCGCCAGGGTCTCGTCGATGCCCTGCACGCGATTGATCGCCTTCTGCACCTCGGGGTCGAAATCCTGCACGCCCAGGCTGGTGCGGTTGAAGCCGATCGCCGAGAGCAGTTCGATGTCGGCGGGGGTCACGAAGCGCGGGTCCAGCTCGATCGAGAAATCGCGATCGGCCGCGCGGCTGAAGCTGAAGTGGCGCCCGAGGCTGCCGACCAGCTCGCCCAGCAGCTCCGGCGCCAGGAAGTTCGGCGTGCCGCCGCCCAGGTGCAGCTGCACCACCTCGCGATCGCGGTCGAACAGCGGCGCGACCGCCGCGATCTCGCGTTCCAGCCGGTCGAGGTAGATGCGGCCACGGGCCACGTCGCGGGTGATGATCCGGTTGCAGCCGCAGTAGAAGCACGGGCTCTGGCAGTACGGGATGTGCACGTACAGCGAGAGCTGGCGCGGGATCGGATCCTGGTTGCTCCGCCGCGCCAGGTCCTGGAAGTCGGCCTCGCCGAAGCCCTCGGCGAAATGCGGGGCGGTCGGGTAGGAGGTGTAGCGCGGCCCGGGACGGTCGTAGCGGCGCAGCAGTTCCGCGTCGAAGCGCCAGGTCCTTGCCGGATCGATGGGGGAGATGGTCTGCATGCAGCGCAGTTTCCGCAGTTTCGGCGCGGGCGCCTTGACCCGGATCAAGCGCGCTGCGGGAAGGTGGGCAATTTGTCCACCGGCGGGCGGTCCGGGGCGGGCGGACACCCCGTGGCGGCTGGGGGATAATGATGCCCGGCTCCGTCCCCGACCCTCCCCGCCCCGCCGCGGGCCTCGGTCGCGCCCGGACCGCGGGTCGTGGCGCGTCGCCCGGGGCGCCTTGATTGCGATCAAGGCCCGGCCGCCGCCCCCGCCCTATCCTTCACCCGTTCAACGTCAGGACGCGCCCATGCAACAGGCCGCAACAGCAACTTACAACGACAAGGTGGTCCGCCAGTTCGCGGTCATGACCGTAGTCTGGGGCATCGTCGGCATGGCCGTGGGCGTGCTGATCGCCGCCCAGCTCTACTGGCCCGACCTCACCAAGGGCATTTCGTGGCTCAGCTATGGCCGCCTGCGGCCGCTGCACACCAACGCGGTGATCTTCGCCTTCGGCGGCAGCGCGCTGTTCGCCACCAGCCTGCACGTGGTGCAGCGTACCTGCCACGTGCGGCTGATCTCCGACCGGCTGGCGGCCTTCGTGTTCTGGGGCTGGCAGGCGGTGATCGTCGCCGCCGCGATCACCCTGCCGCTGGGGCTCACCCAGGGCAAGGAATACGCCGAGCTGGAATGGCCGATCGACCTGCTGATCACCGTGGTCTGGGTGGCCTACGCGGTGCTGTTCTTCGGCACCATCGCCAAGCGCCGGGTCAAGCACATCTACGTGGCCAACTGGTTCTATGGCGCGTACATCATCGCCATCGCCCTGCTGCACATCGTCAACAACATCTCGATCCCGGTCGGGCTGGGCAAGTCCTACAGCATCTACACCGGCGCGGTCGACGCGATGGTGCAGTGGTGGTACGGCCACAACGCGGTGGGATTCCTGCTGACCGCCGGCTTCCTGGGCATGATGTACTACTACGTGCCCAAGCAGGCCGAGCGCCCGATCTACTCCTACCGCCTGTCGATCGTGCACTTCTGGGCGCTGATCGCGGTCTACATGTGGGCCGGCCCGCACCACCTGCAGTACACCGCCCTGCCCGACTGGGCGCAGAACCTCGGCATGGTGTTCTCGCTGATCCTGCTGGCGCCCAGCTGGGGCGGCGCGATCAACGGCATCATGACCCTCTCGGGCGTGTGGCATAAGCTGCGCACCGACCCGATCCTGAAGTTCCTCATCGTCGCGCTCAGCTTCTACATGATCGCCACGTTCGAGGGGCCGATGATGTCGATCAAGACGGTCAACTCGCTGTCGCACTACACCGACTGGACCGTGGGCCACGTCCACGCCGGCGCCCTGGGCTGGGTGGCGATGATCTCGATCGGCTCGATCTACGCGCTGCTGCCGCGCCTGCTGGGCCTGCGCGAGATGTACTCGACCAAGTGGATCGACCTGCACTTCTGGCTGCACACCATCGGCGTGGTGCTGTACATCGCCTCGATGTGGATCGCCGGCGTGATGCAGGGCCTGATGTGGCGCGCCACCAACGACGACGGCACGCTGACCTACAGCTTCGTCGAGGCGCTCAACGCCACCTATCCCTACTTCCTGGTGCGCCTGCTGGGCGGCGTGGTGGTGTTGGCGGGCATGTTCCTGATGGCCCTCAACGTCTGGAAGACCTACCGTCAGGGACAGGCCGTCGCCGCCGACCAGCCGGTGCTGGCGCCCGATCCTTCCCATTCCATTGCCGCCGTGGGCCAGGCCCGCGCCGGAGGCCAGGCATGAGCGAGAACAACCACAAGCCGCACGCGCACGAGAAAGTCGAGAAGAACGTCGGCCTGCTGGCGGTCCTGATCGCGGTCGTCGTCTCCTTCGGGGGCCTGGCCGAAATCGTGCCGCTGATGTACCAGGCCGAGGCGATCGAGCCCCTGCCCGGTGTCGAACCCTACCCGGCGCTGGAGCTGGCCGGCCGCGACGTCTACGTGCGCGAGGGCTGCTACAACTGCCACTCGCAGATGGTGCGCACCCTGCGCTTCGAGACCGAGCGCTACGGCCACTACTCGCTGGCCGGCGAGTCGGTCTACGACCGCCCGTTCCAGTGGGGCTCCAAGCGCACCGGCCCGGACCTGGCCCGCGTCGGCGGTCGCTACTCCGACGACTGGCATCGCGTGCACCTGATCAACCCGCGCGACGTGGTGCCCGAATCCAACATGCCGGCCTACCCGTGGCTGGCCTCGAGCAAGGTCGACGGCGAGCAGACGGTGCGCCGCATGCGCGCCCTGCAGCGCGTCGGCGATCCCTACACCGACGAGGCCATCGCCCAGGCCCCCGACGCCCTGGCCGGCAAGACCGAGCTGGACGCGGTGGTGGCCTACCTGCAGGGCCTGGGGCGCCACGCGCCGCGCTCGGGCGAAGCCCAGGGAGGTGCCCAGTGATCTCCGGCATCGTCACCGCCGTGCTGCTGGCGTGCTTCGTCGGCGGCTGGATCTGGGCCTGGAGCCCGAAGCGCAAGCATGAATTCGACGAGGCGGCCCAGCTGCCGCTGAACGAGGACCAGGAGTCTTCCCGATGAGCAATGCGTGGTCGTGGTACGTCATCGCACTGGTGGCGCTCAACATCGGCGGCTGCGCCTGGCTGCTGTGGTGGACGGCGCGCCGCCGGCCCGGCGACCCGAAGCCGGAAGAGACCAGCCATGTCTGGGACGGCAACATCACCGAGTACAACAAGCCGCTGCCGCGCTGGTGGATCAACGGCTTCTACCTGACCATCGTGTTCGGCATCGGCTATCTGGTCTGGTACCCGGGCCTGGGCAACTTCGCCGGCACCTCCGGCTGGACCTCGGCCCGCGAGCACGACGCCGACAAGGCGCGGCACGACCGCCTGCTCGAGGAGACCTTCGGCGTCTACGCCAACCAGTCCTTCCAGGCGCTGGCAGCCGACCCGACCGCGATGGAGCTGGGCCGCTCGATCTTCGCCAACACCTGCGCGGCCTGCCATGGCTCCTCCGCCCAGGGCGCGGCCGGCTATCCCGACCTGACCGACGCCACCTGGAACTGGGGCGGCGAGCCGGAGCAGATCCTGCAGACCGTGCTCGACGGACGCCAGGGCATCATGCCGCCGCTGGGCAGCGTGCTCGAGGGCATCGGCGGCGACGTGGCCGTGACCCAGGCCGCCACCTACGTGCGCGCCCTGCGCTCGGAGGACATCGAGGCCACCCTGCGCAACGACTACATGGCCGCGCGCGGCAAGAAATACTTCGACAGCCTGTGCGTGGCCTGCCACGGCCCCGACGGCAAGGGCAACCAGGACCTGGGCGCGCCCGACCTGACCGTGCGCAACACCCTCTACCCCAACACCCTGGACAGCATCCGTACCACGATCATCGAAGGCCGCCACGGCGTCATGCCGGCGCACCGCGATCTGCTGGGCGAGACCCGTGGACGACTGGTGGCCGCTTATGTATGGTCGCTGTCGAACGCCCGGGGAACGGACGCCGCGTCAGGACAGCAATGACCGATTTCACTCAGCCGCGGTTCGACCACCCGCCGCGCCCGATGGCGCAGCGGGTCGGCGCGATCGCCTGGCCGAGTTTCTTCGCCGCGGGCGTGTGCACGATGGTGTTCTTCGCCTTCATCGACCCGATCGCGTTGCGCGACATGACCTTTCCGGACCTGCCGCTGACCCGGGAACTGGGCTACTCGATCGGGTTCTTCATGTTCTGGGCGGCCACGGCCGCCTCCAGCCTGTTCACCTGGATCCTGCTGCGGCCGGCGAGCCGCTTCAACCGGGCGCTGCCGCCCGACTGAGCCGTGCCCGCGCCGGCGCCTCGCGCGCGGCCTGGGACATTCTGTCGCTTTAGCCCCGCGCGCCGATCCCCATACTGGCGGGTGCGCCGGCGCGGCCGCTGCCGTGCCGCGAGCGAACCGGTGGAGCCCTTCGCAACATGACCTTCCGCATCCGCAAGCCGCCCTCCAGCACCTCGCCTGCCCTGCCCGGGAACCTGCGATGAGCCGCCACATTCCCATCGACGTGGTCGACGACGGCGGCTCGCTGTACGTCAAGGAGCGCAAGGTCTATCCGCGCGACGTCTCCGGCCCGCTCAACCGCCTGCGCGTGGCGGCGGTGGTCTGGCTGCTGGGCATGTTCTATCTATTCCCCTGGCTGCGCTGGGACGGCCGCCAGGCGGTGCTGTTCGACCTGCCGGCGCGCAAGTTCCACGTGTTCGGCCTGACCTTCTGGCCGCAGGACTTCCTGTTCCTGGCGCTGCTGCTGATCATCGCCGCGCTGGCGCTGTTCTTCTTCACCGCGCTGGCCGGGCGCCTGTTCTGCGGCTACGCCTGCCCGCAGACGGTGTGGACCGAAGTGTTCCTGTGGATGGAGCGCTGGACCGAAGGCGACCGGCCGAAGCGGATGAAGCTCGACGCCGGCCCGTGGACGCGCGAGAAGATCCTGCGCAAGTCCGCAAAGCACGTGCTGTGGGCGGTGTTCGCGCTGTGGACCGGCTTCACCTTCGTCGGCTTCTTCACCCCCATCACCGACCTCGGCGCGCGCCTGGCCACGCTGTCCTGGGGCGGCTGGGAGACGTTCTGGGTGCTGTTCTACGCCTTCGCCACCTGGGGCAACGCCGGCTTCCTGCGCGAGCAGGTGTGCAAGTACATGTGTCCCTACGCGCGCTTCCAGAGCGCGATGTTCGACCGCAACACCCTGATCATCGCCTACGACCCGATGCGCGGCGAGCCGCGCGGCCCGCGCAAGCGCGGCCTGCCCAGCGTGTTCGAGCGGGTGCGCGGCCTGCTCGATCCGAAGACCGCCTACGACTACGTGTTCCGCGCCAGCCGGCATCCCTCCGCCGCCACCCAGGCGGCACACGCCACCGGCACCATCACCTGGGACGGCGACCTGGGCGAGGTCAAGCCGCTGCCGAAGTTCCAGTTCGAGGAACTGGGCGACTGCATCGACTGCACCATCTGCGTGCAGGTCTGCCCGACCGGCATCGACATCCGCAACGGCCTGCAGTACGAGTGCATCGCCTGCGGCGCCTGCATCGACGCCTGCGACGAGGTGATGGACAAGATGGGCTACCCGAAGGGCCTGATCCGCTACTCGACGCAGAACGCGATCGACGGCAAGGCCACGCGGGTGCTGCGTCCGCGCATCTTCGTCTACGGCCTGCTGCTGCTCGGCCTGATCGCCGCCTGGGCGGTGGGCGTGGGCACCCGCAGCGACCTGATCGTCGAGGCCCTGCGCGACCGCAACGCGCTGTACCGCGAGACCGCCGGCGGCGCGATCGAGAACGACTACACGCTCAAGCTGGTCAACAAGACCGACCGCGACCGCAGCTTCCGCATCCGCATCGAATCGCCCAACCCGGGCATCGAACTGCGCGACAATGCCGCCGCCGTCGGCGCCCGCGCCGAAGCCGTGGTGTCGGTGCCGGTGGTGCTGGTCGCGCGCGACGGCGCCAGTGGCCGGCACGACGTGCGCTTCATCGTCGAAAGCGATGATGGGGGCAGCCGCGAGGTCGTGGACAGCAGCTTCTTCGGACCCATGTGATGGACAAGCCCAAGCAACCGTTCTGGAAGACCCCGATCATGTGGCTGGTGATCGGCCTGCCGCTGGCCTCGGTGGTCGCCGGCGTCACCCTGGTGATCATCGCGTCGCGCAGCGGCGGCACCGACGTGGTGGCCGAGGACGTGCGCCGTGTCTCGCAGATCCAGACGACCGACCTCGGTCCCGACGCGCAGGCGCGCGAGCTCGGGCTGAGCGCGGTGCTGCGCGCGGACGAGGGCGTGCTGGAGGTGATTCCGGCCACCGGCGAGTTCGACCGCACCGCGCCGCTGCGCCTGGTGCTGCAGCATCCCAGCCGCGGCAGCGAGGACCTCACGCTCGACCTGCCGCCCAGCGACACCGGCTGGCGCCTGCAGCGCGAACTCGACCACGGGCATGACTGGATCGTGGAACTGGCGCCCGGCGATGGCGCCTGGCGCCTGCACGGGCGCCTGCCCCGACAGCAGCTGGCGACGCGCCTGGCCCCGTCGCTGGCCCAGTAGCGCCGTCCGTGGCGGGTTCCGCCTGCCACCACTGCGGGGAAGCGCTGCCGGGCGATCCGCGCCAGCGCGCCGTCGATGGCGACGGCCACGCCTACTGCTGCGACGGCTGCGCCTCGGCCGCGCGCTGGATCCGGGACGCCGATCTGGGCGACTACTACCGCCTGCGCACCGCCAGCGCCGGGCGCGTGGGCACCGATGCGGTCGACCTCTCGGCCTGGGACCGCGAGGACCTGCTGCGCGAGCACGCCCACGCCGTGCCGGGCGGGCGCCGCATCACCCTGCTCACCGACGGCATGCGCTGCGCGGCCTGCGCCTGGCTGATCCAGAACGCGCTGCAGCGCGAGGCCGGCGTGGCCGACGTGACCGCGAACGCGGTGACCGGCCGCATCCGCATCGAATGGGACCCGGCGCGCACGCCGCTGTCGCGCGTGCTCGCGCGCCTGGTCTCGCTGGGCTACCGGCCGTGGCTCGCCGGCGGCGACGCGCGCGAGCGCGCCCGCACCGCCGAGCGCAACCGCTGGCTGCTGCGCTTAGGGATCGCCGGCATCGGCATGCTGCAGGCGATGATGATGGCCGAGGCGCTGTACCTCGACTTCGACAGCACCATGCCGCCGGCCACGCGCGACTTTTTCCGCTGGCTCACCTTCCTGCTGTCCACGCCGGTGGTGTTCTACTCGGGCTGGCCGTTCCTGGCCGGCATGTGGCGCGAGCTTCGCGCGCGCCATGTCGGCATGGACACGCTGATCGCCACCTCCACCCTGCTGGCCTATTTCGCCAGCCTGTTCGAGACCATCCGTGGCGGGCCGCATGTCTGGTACGACGCGGCGGTGATGTTCGTGTTCCTGCTGCTGGCCGCACGCATGCTCGAACAGCGCGCGCGCAGCGTCGCCAGCGCCCAGGTCGATGCGCTGGCGCGGGCGCGGCCGGCCTTCGCCACGCGCGAGCGGCCCGACGGCAGCCGCGAGTCGGTGCCGCTGGCCGAGCTGCGCGAGGGCGACGTGGCCTGCATCGCGGTCGGCGAGGCGGTGCCGGCCGACGGCCTGCTGCTGGAGGCCGAGGCCTGGTTCGAGGAATCGCTGCTGACCGGCGAGTCGGGCGCGGTGCGCAAGGCGCCGGGCGCGATGGTCTATGCCGGCACCGTGGGGCGCGAGGCGCCCGCGCGCATCCGCATCACCTGCACCGGGCCGCAGACGCGGCTGTCGCAGCTGACCCGGCTGGTCGAGGACGCGCAGTCGCATCGCCCGCGGCTGGCGCGGCTGGCCGACGACATCGGCAGCCGCTTCGTGCTCTCGTTGCTGTTCGTGGCGGTGCTGGTGTTCATCGGCTGGCGCCTGTACGACCCGTCGCGCGCGTTCGAGGTCACCCTGGCCCTGCTGGTGATCAGCTGCCCCTGCGCGCTGTCGCTGGCCGTTCCCACCGCGCTGGCCGCGGCGCACGGCAGCCTGGCCCGCGCCGGCGTGCTGGCAACGCGTGCCGATGCGATGGAGACGCTGGCCACGGCCACCGACATCGTGTTCGACAAGACCGGCACGCTCAGCGACGACCGGCCCGCGCTGGCCGCGGTGGAAGCCTTCGGACCTGGCCGGGCCGACGCACTCGCGATCGCCGCGGCCCTGGAGCGCGACGCCGGGCATCCGCTGGCGGCCGCGTTCGCCGATGCGTCCGTCTCCCTGCCGGCCAGCGATCTGCGCGCGGTGCCCGGCCAGGGCGTCTCGGGCCGGGTCGACGGGCGCGAATGGCGACTCGGCCAGGCCGGCTTCGCGGCCGGCCGGCGCGACGACGGGGCGATCTGGCTCGGCGACGGGCAGCGCGCCGCCGCGCGCTTCGAGCTGCGCGAGCACGTGCGCGCCGACGCTCGGCAGGCGCTCGACGCGCTGCGCGGGCTGGGCATGCGCGTGCACCTGTCGAGCGGGGATGCGGCGGCCCGCGTGCAGGCGCTGGCGCAGCCGCTCGGAATCGACGCCGCGTACGCACGGCAGCGGCCCGAGGACAAGCTGGCGCTGGTGCGCGACCTCCAGCGGCAGGGGCGGATCGTGGCCATGGTCGGCGACGGACTCAACGACGCGCCGGTGCTGGCCGGCGCGGACGTCTCGCTGGCGATGGACAGCGGCGCGGCCCTGGCCCAGCGCGCGGCCGACCTGGTGATGACCGGCCCCACCCTGCTGCGCATCCCGGCTGCGGTGCGCATCGCGCGCGCCACCCGCCGCATCATCCGCCAGAACCTGGGCTGGGCGCTGGGCTACAACCTGCTGGCGATCCCGCTGGCCGCCAGCGGCGTGGTCACGCCCTGGATCGCCGCGCTGGGGATGGCGGGATCTTCGCTGGTGGTCACCCTGAACGCCCTGCGCCTGGCGAGGCTTCGATGAACGCCTTCCCTGCCCGGCATGCGCGCCCCCGTGTCAGGCTGCACGCCGTCGCCCTCGCCCCGGAGTCCGCCCGATGAGGATCCTGCTGCTGCTCGTGCCGATCAGCCTGGTGCTGCTGGGCCTGGCGATCTGGGCCTTCGTCTGGGCGGTGCGCCGCGGGCAGTTCGACGACCTCGATACCCCGGCCCTCGACATCCTGCGCGAGGACGAACAGGACAGGCCGCGCGGCGAGCGCCCGCGCCCCCTGGAACCGCCGCATGCCGATTGACTGGCTGGTGCTGCTGGCGGCGCTGACCAGCGGCCTGCTCGGCGGGCTGCACTGCGCGGCCATGTGCGGCGGAATCGCGACCGGGCTGGCGTCCACGGCGCCCGGCGGCGGCTGGCCGGCGGCACTGCAGCTCAACCTCGGCCGCGTCGGCGGCTACGTGCTGGCCGGCGCGATCGTCGGCGCCTTCGGCCATGGCCTGCTGGGAGTGCTGCGCGAGCCGTGGATCGGGATCGTCCTGCGCAGCCTGGTGGGCGCGGCGCTGGTGGTGGTCGCCCTGCGGTTGCTCGGCCTGCGCGCCCTGCCCGGCTTCCTGTCGCGGCCGGGCACGCGCGCCTGGGGCTGGCTGCGTCCGCTGCAGGCGCGCCTGCTGCCGGCCGACACGGCGGCGCGCCGGCTCGGCATCGGCGCGCTCTGGGGCTGGCTGCCCTGCGGGCTGAGCTTCAGCCTGCTCACCGTAGCCTGGCTGCAGGCGCATCCGCGCAATAGTGCGCTCACCATGCTCGCCTTCGGCCTGGGTACGCTGCCGGTGATGCTGCCGCTGACCTGGTCGGGGCAGCGCATGGGACGCTGGCTGCAGCGCCCGGGCCTGCGCCGCTGGGCGGCGGGCCTGGTGCTGGCGATGGGCGCGCTGACCATTGCCGCGCCCTGGCTGATGCACATCCCGGCGCTGCACGGTGTACTGGCGGCGCTGGGATGCGCACCCGCGCCGTTGTGAACGCCATGGCGCGGCGGGCAAGGGCCCCGTACGGTGGCGTCCGGATGATCCAGATCAAGGCAGGCGAGGCGCGCGTCGGCGATGATGGCGCCAAGTCGACAAACAGACGATCCCCACGGAGAAGACCGCAATGAACGTCCGCAAGACCCTGTTCGCACTCGCCCTCCTCGGTGCCGCCGGCGTGGCCCAGGCCGCACCCAACTGCACCGTCAAGATCAAGGGCGGCGACAACATGCAGTTCGACCTCAAGACCGCCACGGTCTCGGCGGCCTGCAAGAGCATCAGCTTCGAACTGCAGCACACCGGCAAGCTCCCGGTCGCGGCGATGGGCCACAACATCGTCCTGACCGAGACCGCCAACGCGGCCGACGTGGCCAAGGATGCGGTCAAGGCCGGCGCTGCCGCGGGCTACGTGCCGGCCGGCGACGCGCGCGTGCTGGTGGCCACCAAGATGATCGGTGGAGGCGAGACCGCCAGCGCCTCGCTCCCCGGCAGCAAGCTCAAGGCCGGCGGCGACTACACCTTCTTCTGCTCGTTCCCGGGCCACTCGGCCCTGATGCGCGGCAAGCTGGTCGTCACCCCGTAAACCGCCACCACGCTTCCTGCTTCCCCGGAGGCCCGCGCAGCGTCGCGGGCCTCCGCCGTTTTGGCATGCGCGCGCGCGACATGCGAAAATCCGCGCACCTGCTGCCCCCGTAGCTCAGCTGGATAGAGCGTCCCCCTCCTAAGGGGAAGGTCGTGCGTTCGAATCGCGCCGGGGGCGCCATTCTTTTCGCATTCGCGCCCACCTGCCGCCCCGCGGCCCCGCGGCGCACAGGAGTCCCGCAGCATGACCCACCCCGTCCTTACCGCCCTCGGCCTCGGCGCGAGCGAATCCGGCACCTGGCTCGGCAACGGCGAATGGTCCAGGACCAGCGACGCCGGCGTGCTGGAACCGGTCAACCCGACCACCGGCGAGGTGCTGGGCCGCGTCCAGGCTTCCTCGCAGGCCGACTACGAGCTGATCGTCGAGCGCGCCCAGGCCGCGTTCAAGGTCTGGCGCACCACCCCGGCCCCGCGCCGCGGCGAGGCGATCCGGCTGTGCGCCGAGGCGCTGCGCACGCACAAGGACGCGCTGGGCTCGCTGGTCGCGCTGGAAATGGGCAAGTCCAAGCCCGAGGGCGATGGCGAAGTGCAGGAGATGATCGACATCGGCGAGTTCGCCGTCGGCCTGTCGCGCCAGCTCTACGGCCTGACCATGCACTCCGAGCGCCCCGGCCACCGCATGTACGAGCAGTGGCATCCGATCGGGCTGGTCGGGATCATCTCGGCGTTCAACTTCCCGGTCGCGGTCTGGGCCTGGAACGCCTTCGTCGCGGCCGTCTGCGGCGACATCTCGATCTGGAAGCCCTCGGGCAAGACCCCGCTGTCGGCGATCGCCTCGATGAAGATCTGCAACGAGGCGCTGCGCAAGGGCGGCTTCCCGGACATCTTCTTCCTGTTCAACGACACCGACAATGCGCTGGCCGAGCGCATGGTCGACGACAAGCGCGTGGCCCTGGTCAGCTTCACGGGCTCGACCCGCGTGGGCCGCATCGTCGGCGAGCGCGTGGCGCGGCGCATGGGCCGCTCGCTGCTGGAACTGGGCGGCAACAACGCGATCATCGTCGACCCCTCCGCCGACCTGAAGCTGGCGATCCCGGCCATCGTGTTCGGCGCGGTCGGCACCGCCGGCCAGCGCTGCACCACCACCCGCCGCCTGTTCGTGCACGAGTCGATCTACGGCGAAGTGCTGGCCAAGCTCAAGGCCGCCTATGCGCAGGTGGAGAAGAAGATCGGCGACCCCACCGACCCGGCCAACCTGATGGGCCCGCTCAACAGCCAGGGCGCGGTCGACGCCTACCTGGACGCCATCGAGCGCGCCAAGGCGGCCGGCGGCACGGTCGAGAGCGGCGGCGCCGCGCTGACCGACCGCAAGGGCTTCTTCGTCCTGCCGACCCTGGTTACCGGCCTGTCCAACGACGCCGAGGTGGTGCAGACCGAGACCTTCGCCCCGATCCTGTACGTGATGAAGTACAGCAGCCTGGACGAGGCGATCGAGCTGCAGAACGCGGTGCCGCAGGGCCTGTCCTCGTCGATCTTCACCACCGACCTGCGCAATGCCGAGGCCTTCCTGTCGGCGGCCGGTTCGGACTGCGGCATCGCCAACGTCAACATCGGCACCTCGGGCGCGGAGATCGGCGGCGCCTTCGGCGGCGAGAAGGAAACCGGCGGCGGCCGCGAGTCGGGCTCGGACGCGTGGAAGGCCTACATGCGCCGCCAGACCAACACCATCAACTACTCGGACGCGCTGCCGCTGGCCCAGGGCATCAAGTTCGACCTCTGACGCGCCCCCGGCCGGCGACGCCCGGCGCGCGATATGCGATGCTGCGGCGCCGCAGCCCCGGCCTGCCCGCACCGGTTCCACGCGGGCCGGGCGCGGGGTCCGGTGACCGGACGCATGTTCGCCCGCGACTGCCGTCCGTCTGCCGCGCATCCACGATCCGGAGGATCCGAATGAACGTTCCAACCCGCCAGACGAGCTCGCTCGCCGTGGTCAGCCTGGTCTCCGGCATCCTCGGCTGGTCCCTGCTGCCGCTGATCGGCAGCATCGCCGCCATCATCACCGGGCACATGGCGCGCGCCGAGATCCGGCGTGCTCCCGAGCGCCTCGACGGCGACGGCATGGCCCTGGCCGGCCTGATCCTCGGCTACGTCATGCTGGTGCTGGGCACCATCGGCATCGTCCTCGCGCTGGTGTTCTTCGGCGGCCTGATCTGGCTGGGGCTCGCCAGCTGACATGTACGGCCTGCTCCGCCCGCTGCTGTTCGGCCTGGAGGCCGAACGCGCGCACCTGCTCGGCCTGCGTGGCCTCGACGCACTGCAGCGCCTCCACGCCGGCGCCGTGCTCGGTCCGCGGCCGCGACCGTTCCCCAGCCGCGTGCTGGGGCTGCAGTTCCCCAATCCGGTCGGCCTGGCCGCCGGCCTGGACAAGAACGGCGCGCACATCGACGCGCTGTTCGGGCTGGGCTTCGGCTTCGTCGAGATCGGCACGGTCACCCCGCGTCCGCAGGCGGGCAACCCCACCCCGCGGATGTTCCGGCTGCCGCGGCACCGCGCCCTGATCAACCGGCTGGGCTTCAACAACGAGGGCGTGGACGCCCTGGTGCGCAATGTCGGGCGCGCGCGCGCCCGCAAGGGCCCGCTGGGCATCAATATCGGCAAGAACAAGGACACGCCCAACGAGGACGCCGAGCGCGACTACCTGCACTGCCTGGAGCGCGTGTACCCGCTGGCCGACTACATCACCGTCAACATCTCCTCGCCCAATACCGCCGGCCTGCGCGAACTGCAGGAGGAGCAGGCGCTGCGGCGCCTGGTCTCGACCCTGCGCGAGGCGCAGGAGCGGCTGGGCGCGCAGCACGGCAAGCGCGTGCCGATGCTGGTCAAGATCGCGCCCGACCTGTCCGACGAGGACGTGCACGCCTGCGCGCGCGTGCTCGGCGACCTGCAGGTGGACGGCGTGATCGCCACCAACACCACCGTCTCGCGGATCAGCGTGCAGGACGACCCGCTCTCGCGCGAGACCGGCGGATTGTCCGGCGAGCCGCTGATGAACAAGTCCACGGCGGTGCTGCGCATGCTGCGCACGCGCCTGCCCGAGGCGATCCCGCTGGTCGGCGTGGGCGGCATCCTGTCCGGCGCCGACGCGGTGAAGAAGATGGCCGCCGGCGCCTCGCTGGTGCAGGTCTATACCGGCCTGATCTACCGTGGGCCGGCGCTGATCGGCGACTGCGTCGAGGCGATCCGCCGGCGCAAGGAAGCGCCCAGCCGCGGCAACCTGCCGAACCTGTGAACCGGGCAGTGAGCGCTGCCTACCGGATCGTCGAGGGCGCGGACCTGAGCGCCCGCAACAGCTTCGGCGTCGCCGCGCGCGCGCCGCTGCTGGCCGAGGTCGACGACCCCGCCGCCCTGCCCGACGTGTTCGCGCGGCACCTGTCCGGCGGCGCGCCGCCGCTGGTCCTCGGCGGCGGCAGCAACCTGCTGTTCGCCGGCGATGCCGACATGCCGGTACTGGCGCTGAGCGACGACGCGGTCGCCGTCGTCGACGACGACGGCAGCGCCGCCACCGTGCGCGCGGGCGCCGGCGCCCACTGGCACCGTTTCGTGCGCGCCACGCTGGATCGGGGCCTGTGCGGGCTGGAGAACCTCGCGCTGATCCCAGGCACGGTCGGCGCCGCACCGATCCAGAACATCGGCGCCTACGGGGTGGAGGTGGGCGAGTACGTGCAGGCGGTGGAGGCCTTCGAGCCGGCCAGTGGGCGCTTCATCCGCCTCTCGCGACAGGACTGCGCCTTCGCCTACCGCGACAGCGTGTTCAAGCGCGAGCCCGGCCGGCTGGTGGTGACGGCGGTGGAGTTCCGCCTGCCGCGCAGCGCAGCGGCGCGCACCGGCTACGCCGGCATCGCCGAGGAGCTCGCCGCGGCCGGCATCGACAGGCCGACCCCGCTGCAGGTATTCGAGGCGGTATGCGCGATACGCGCCCGCAAGCTGCCCGACCCCGCCGTCATCGGCAACGCCGGCAGCTTCTTCAAGAACCCGATCGTGGCCCAGGCGCAGGCTTCGGCGCTTGCTGCCGCCCATCCCGGGCTGCCGGTGTTTCCCGGCGCCGATGCCGGCAGCCGCAAGCTGCCCGCGGCCTGGCTGATCGAGGCCTGCGGCTGGAAGGGCGCGCGCGAGGGCGATGCCGGCGTCGCACCCGGGCACGCGCTGGTGCTGGTCAACCATGGCGCCGCCAGCGGGGCGCAGCTGCTCGACCTGGCCCGGCGCATCGCCGGGTCGGTGCGGGCGCGCTTCGGCGTGGCGCTGGAGCCCGAACCGCGGATCGTCGGCGCCCGCTGGTGAACCGCACTCGCCCGCGCTGGTGGCCCCAATCGGTGTACGCGCGCGCCGCGGTGCTGATGCTGGGCAGCACCCTGTCGTTCGCGGTGATGGCGCTGACCATCCGCTACGCCACCCGCACCATCCCGACCACCGAGATCGCGTTCTTCCGCAATCTCTTCGGCCTGCTCACCCTGCTGCCGCTGATCCTGCGCAGCGGCACCGGGCTGCCGCGCACGCGCCATCCCGGCCGCTACCTGGCGCGCACCGTGGTCGGGCTGGCGGCGATGCTGTGCGGGTTCTGGGCAGTGGGCCACCTGCCGCTGGCGCAGGCGATCTCGCTGTCCTACGCCACCCCTTTGTTCGTCACCATCGGGGCCGCGATGTGGCTGGGCGAGCGCGTGCGCATCCGCCGCTGGGCGGCGGTGGCGGCCGGCTTCATCGGCGTGCTGGTGATCCTGCGGCCCGGCACCGGCTTCACCCCCGGCATGATGGTGGCGCTGGGCGGGGCCCTGTTCGCCGGCATCGTCGCGATCCAGATCAAGCAGCTTTCGCGCTTCGACACGCCCGACACGGTGGTGTTCTACACCTATGCGTTCTGGGTGCCGATGTCCCTGCTGCCAGCGCTGTGGCAGTGGGTCTGGCCAACGCCGATGGCCTGGCTGTGGCTGGCGGCCACCGGGGTGATGGGCACCTTCGGCCAGCTACTGTGGACGCGCGCGATCGCGCTGGGCGAGGTCTCCGCGCTGCAGCCGATCAGCTTCGTGCAGCTGCCGGTGCTGGTGCTGTTCGGCTGGTGGCTGTTCGGCGAGACCATCGACGGCTGGACCCTGCTGGGTGCGGCGATCGTGCTCGGCGCCAACGGCTACATCGCCCATCGCGAGGCGATGCTGCTGCGGCGGGCCGCCACCCAGGCGCCGGTCGAGGCGGCCAAGCCGGGCGAGTGACGCCGGCCGCGGTCAGCCGCGCTTGGCCAGCCGGCCCGCGTCGGCGGCCAGCGCCTCGCTGATGGCCTCGCGCAGGCGCTGCTGGCGCGGATCGAGGCGGGACGGATCGGCCGACAGCAACGGCGCCACCACGCGTGCCTGCAGCGCGTCGGCCTCGGCCCTGCCGGCGGCGCCGCGCTCGCGCAGCACGCCGATCAGCGTCCATGCCGTGTCCACGACCTGGAACGAGCCGGCCGGCTGGAACTGCTCGCGCAGGGCGAGCGCCGAGCGCAGCTGCGCCGCCGCGCCGGCCAGGTCCCCCGCGTCGCGCAGGGCGTGGCCCCATGCCACCATCCCGAGCTGGTACTGCGGGTGCTTGGTGCCCAGTACCGCCAGCGCGCGCGGCATCGCCTCGCCGAACTGCGACAGCGCCCGCGACAGCTGCCCGGCACGGGTGAGGGTCATGGCGTGGTTGAGCGCGACGAACAGGGTGTCCGGGTGCTCCGGCCCGAGCAGGCGCGTGCGCGCCCGCAGCACCTGCTCCTCCAGCGGGAGTGCGCCGTCGAAATCGTCCAGCCGCGCGCGCAGGCTGGCGAGGTTGAGCAGTCCGCGCAGCGTTATCGGATGCTCCTCGCCCAGGACCCGGCGCCGCGCGTCGGCCACCGCCGCCGCCTCGCTGACCGCTTCGGCCGTATCGCCCCGGTCGCTGAGCATGTTGGCCAGGTTGCCGCGCGCGCCCAGGGTGTCGGGATGCTCGCTGCCCAGGCGCCGCGCCTGCACCGCCACGACGGTGCGCTGCAGCTCCACGGCCGGCACGAGATCGCCCTGCATGGCCATGGCGGTCGCCAGCGCGCTCATGCTGGCAACCGTGTCGGCATGCTCGTCGCCGAGCGTGCGACGGCGGATGGCCAGGACCTCTTCGAGCAGCGCCCTGGCCTCGGGCAGGTCGCCGCTCCGCGCCATCTGCATCGCCAGGCCGGACTTGATCCGCAGCACCAGCCGGTCGTCCGGACCTCGCGACGCCTCGAGCCGTTCCAGCAGCAACCGGCGCGCGGCCACCGCGCCCGGCAGGTCGCCCTGCAGGCCCTGCACTTCCGCCAGGTCGTATTCGATCAGCGCGCGTGTCTCGTCGTCGCCGGGCAGGCCCGTCGCGTCGGCGAGCGCGGCCTCCAGCTCCGCCCGCGACTGGTCGTAGCGCGACAGCTGGCGCAAGGCTTCGGCGCGCGCGCGGCGCGCGCGCAGGGTGGCCGGATCGTGCGGGCCCAGCGCGGAGACCCGCCAGTCCACGACCGCGGCCTGGGCGCGCTCGGCGCCGGCATACAGCCCCAGCGCCTCGTGCACGCGGCCGGAGGCTTCGCGCAGGTCGGCGGCCAGCGCCGGCTGGTCGGCGAAGTCCCGCTCGATCGCCTGCTCGGCGCGGGCCAGCACGCTGGTTTCCATCAGCGAACGCGCCAGGTCGGCCATGCTCACCTTGGCCAGCACCTGTTCGGCCGGGCCTTCGAGCTGCGGCGCGTTGCGCGCCACCTGCTGGCGGAACTCCTGGCCGAGCCGCACGCCCATGCCTTCGACGTCGATCTCCTCGAGCAGCGACTGCTGGAACGCGGCGACGCGTTCGAGCTGCCCGCTGCGCTGCTCGGCCAGCGCGCGCTGGGCGCGCGCCTGCATCAGTCCATGCAGCGACAGCCCCAGTCCGCCCAGCAGGGCGCACAGCGCCACCGCGGCGGCGGCGATGCCGGCCCGGTGGCGCGAGGCGAATTTCCGCCAGACATAGCGGCGCGAGGACGGCACCGCCAGCAGCGGCCGGCCGGCGAGGAAACAGCGCAGGTCCTCGGCCAGCGCCGCGGCCGTCGGATAGCGCTGGTTGCGATCGTGCTGCATGGCGCGCGCGACCACCCAGTCCAGCTCGCTGCGCAGCACCCGGCGCAGGGACGGCAGCCGCTTGCCCTGCGCGCGGGCCAGCCGCTCGGCTTCTCCCGGCGCGAGCGTGCGCAGCTGCGCGGACGGCAGGCGCAGGGTCTGGCCGTGGGCGGTGTGGGTCTCGCCGCGCGCCAGCGGGCGCTGCCCGGTCAGCAGTTCGCTCAGCACCACCCCCAGCGAATACACGTCGCTGCGCGTGTCCAGCAGGGCCTGGTCGCCGTCGGCCTGCTCCGGACTCATGTAGTCCGGCGTGCCGGCGATCTCGCGGGTGCCGGCGCGCTCGGCGGCGGTGGCGATGCCGAAATCGATGATCCTCGGACGCGGCCGGCCGTCGGTGTCGTCGACCAGCAGGTTGCCGGGCTTGAGGTCGCGATGGATCACGCCCTTCTGGTGCGCGTGCTGCACGCCCTCGCAGATCTCGATGAACAGGCGCAGGCGCTCGTCCAGCGGCAGCCCGCGCGACTCGCAGAAAACGGTGAGCGGCTGGCCGTCGATGTACTCCATCGCGAAGAATGGATGGCCGTCGGCGGTGGTGTCGGCGTCGTGGATCTGCGCGATCGCCGGATGCCGCATCTGCGCCAGGACCTGCCGCTCGATCTCGAAATGCGCCTTGCGCCGCGCATCGAGGGCCTGGCCGCGCAGCAGCTTGAGCGCCACGGTGCGGCGCACGGGCTCGAGCTGTTCGGCGCGGTACACCTCGCCCATGCCCCCGCGGCCGAGCAGCGCGTCGATGCGATAGCGGCCCAGGCACGTGCCGCGCGGCAGGTCACCCTCGCGCGCGGGCGCCTCGTCCGCGGCCAGCAGCTGGGTACGATCGGGATCGTGGTCGTCCGGATGGATCATGCCGCCCCCCGTCGGCCAATGGCGCCATGGTAGCGGAAAGCCCCATGGCCCCGGGGCCGGGTACACTTCCCGGCCCTCCGACCGCGCCGCCATGTCCAGCCACGACGACCCGGCCCACACCACCCAGCGCACCCTGCTCAGCACCGGTCCCGACCGCCCGCTTCCGCGGCCGGCCTGCCTGGTGGTCATCCTGGGCGAGGCGCTGGGCGCGCGCGTGGACGTGGGCGAAACACCGGTGCTGGTCGGCCGCTCCCAGGAAGCGGACCTGGTGATCGCCCACAAGAGCGTGTCGCGCGAACACTGCCGCATCTGGCTGGACGGCGAGACCTTCCGCATCCGCGACCTCGGCGCCACCAACCCCACCCGGGTCAACGACCTGCCGGTGGAGGAGGCCACGCTGGCCGACGGCGACCACATCCTGGTCGGCGAGAGCCTGCTCAAGTTCATCGGCCAGACCAGCGTCGAGGCGCGCTATCACGAAGAGATCTACCAGCTCGCCACGCTCGACGCGCTGACCGGGCTGTACAACCGCCGCCACTTCATGGAGGTGCTGGACCGCGAGATCGCACGCGCCCTTCGCCACGGCCGGGAACTGGCGCTGTGCATCCTCGACGTCGACCTGTTCAAGCCGGTCAACGACACCTACGGCCACATCGCCGGCGACGAGGTGCTGCGCCGCATCGCCGGCGTGCTGTGCCAGCACGTGCGCGGCGACGACATCGCCGCCCGCATCGGCGGCGAGGAATTCGCCGTGCTGCTGCCCGAGGGCGGCACCGAGGGCGCGGTCGCGTTCGCCGAGCGCCTGCGCGAGGCGATCGCGGCCACCATCTTCTCGCCGGGCGGCGTGCCGCGGCAGATCACGGTGAGCGTCGGCGTGGCCCCGCTGCAGGCCCCGGTCCTCAACCGGTCGCAGCTGCTCGCCGCGGCCGATGCCGCGCTGTACCGGGCCAAGCACGCCGGCCGCAACCGCGTGCACGCCACCGCCTGAGCAATCGCGCCGCGTCGCGCCGCTGCCGCGGAATCCTCGCTCCACGGCGAAAAAGAAGGGCCGGTTGCCCGGCCCTTCGCATCACTGCCTCGCGTCCGATCCTACGGCGTGACCGTCAGCCGGATCGTGCCCGCCCGCTTGGGCGTGGCCGGATCGTTGCTGGAGACGCAATAGAACGCCTCGCGCACCCCGGCCGGCAGGCCCGGCGCGCTGAGCTGGATGGTCGAGGCGCGCGACGCCCCCGGCGCCAGCGTACCCATCGGCGGCGCGACCGCGCCGATCCAGGGCGCGCCGCAGGCGACCTCGCCCACCACCCGCATCGCCAGGCCCGGCGCGGCATTGTTCGCCGCCCAGGCGCCGGCGCCGGCCGTGCTGATATTGAGGCCGGCGAACCCGCCATCGCCCAGCGAGGCCGAGGCGTACCAGGCCCAGCGGTTGGCGAAGGTCGAGCTGGTGTGCACCACCAGCCAGTAGCGGCCCGGGGCCAGGTCGGCGGCGACGCCCGCGGCCGCGAGGTCGAGCGTGATCGCCGCGCCGGCGGTGTCCACGCCGGGGCCGGCAACCGGCGCGGTATGGCTCCACACCGCCGCCCCCGGCGAGCGCACCGGATCGCCTGCCGGCACCCCGCCGGCATCCGGGTAGATCGCCCAGGTCAGCGTGGGCGAGACCGCGGTCAACGCCGAGCCGCTCACCACGAAACCCTCCGCACGCAGCGACACGATCCGGGTCTGCGCCGACAGGATGAAGTCGTCGGCGGAGAACTGCGCGGCGAAGCCGGCCACCGCCGGATCCGCGTAGCGGGTGGCGCGATAGCCCGTGGTCGAGTTCTGTCCCAGCGTGTTGGCGACCGCCGCCAGCGCGGTGCCGCTGTTGTCGAAGCTGTAGTGCAGCGGCGAGCCGCCGGCGTTGCCCACCGTGGTGCTGGCGCGGCCGCTGCGCCCCGACTGCAGGGCTGCGGAGACCAGGTCGGGGAGCTGGATCACCGGCGGCGGCACCACCACCGCGATCGGCAGGTGCAGCTCCGGCGGCGGCGCGCTGCCGCCGCCGACCGGGGTCAGCACCAGCTCGCCGAAATTCCAGCTGCCGTCGGCCGGCAGCGCGGTGCCGTCCACCACCACCCGCACCGAGACCGTGCCGCCTGCCGGCACCTTGACGCTGGCCGGGGTGACGCGCCCGGGCAGGCCGTCGATGCGCGTGCGGTAGCCCTGCGCGACGCCCAGGGTGTTGCGGAACGTGCGCACGAACGCGCACTGCGGCGCGCAGCTGCGACGGATCATGTTGGGCTGGTTGAGGGCGGCCGGATCGCCGCCGGCGGCGGGATTGGCCGCGGCGTAGTTGTCCGCCGTCTCCGGCAGCACCAGGCCCGCCGCGACCGCGCGGTCCACCCGGATCCGGCCCGAACCGCCCGCGTGCGGATTGGCCGGGGTGACGCCGTCCTCCAGCAGCACGGTGCGGTCGGCGGTCATCGCCAGCGCGGACTTGATCTCCGGCGGTGTCCAGCCCGGACGCACCTGGCGCACGAGGCCCGCGGCGCCGGCTTGGTGCGGCGAGGCCATCGAGGTGCCGTTGTACAGCGCCACGTCGTTCTCGGCGCCGGTAATGGTGGTGCCCGAAACGGCGGCGAGGATGCGCACGCCCGGGGCGGTCACGTCCGGCTTGAGCAGGTCGTAGGTGCCGGCCGGCCCGCGCGAACTGAAGGCGGCCAGCACGTCCGGCTGGTTCTCCAGGATGATGGCCGGATACGGGATGCCCGCGGTGACCGCCTCGTTGGCGGCCGCGAAATCGCGCAGCGCGTTGCCGTCTTCCTGCAGGATGCCGAAGGCCGGGATGGTGGTGCCGGGCACCGACGGGATGATCCCGCCCGCCGCGTTGTTGGCGATCACGACCGCCACCGCGCCGGCGGCCGCGGCGTTGTCGACCTTGATCGAGAACGAGCAGCTGCCGCGGCGCACGACCGCGATCGCACCGGCGAGGCTGCCCGCCGGATAGGGATTGCAGGCGTCGTCGACCGAATCGATGCCGGGGCTCACCACCAGCGGGGTATCGCCGGGAATCGCGGCATCCTGGCTCACGCCGCTGCCGCCCGGATTCATCTCGATCGACTGCAGCGCCGCCGGCACCGGCTGCGGGCCGGTCACCTGCAGCACCACCACGAAATCGCCGCGCCCGTGCTGGGCCGCGGCGGTCGAGGACACCCAGGGCTCGACATGGCCGAGCGTGTTCGGGCCCGGGCCGCTGTTGCCGGCCGACGCGGCGATGTAGATGCCGGCCTCGACCGCGTTGAGGAAGGCCAGCGAGACCGCCTCGCTCCAGGGCGAGGCGCCGCCGCCGATCGAGTAGTTGATGACGTCGACCACGCCGTCGGCGATGGCCTGGTTCACGGCCGCCACCGCCGAGGTGTTGGGGCACAGGCCCTGGCCGGTGGCGGTGTTGGTGTAGCAGATGTCGAAGGCGACGATGTTCGCGCGCGGTGCGACGCCGGAGATGCGGCTCACGTTGCCCAGCAGTTCGGCATCGCGATGGTTGCCGGCCGCCGTCGAGGCGACGTGGCTGCCGTGGCCGTTGGTGTCGCCGAAGCCGGGTTCCTCGCGGATGTTGGCTGCGCCGCAGGTGTTGCCGGGCGCGGCGCAGACGAAGTCGTAGCCGCCGATCAGCTTGTCGTTGCAGCGGCCCGCGTCGATGCCGCCGGGTGCGCAGGTTCCGAGGAAGTTGCCCGATCCCAGCGGGTTGACGTGGGCATAGCCGTCGATGGGATCGACCGCGGCGAACGAGGGGCTGCCGAAGTTGATGCCCGAGTCGAGGATGCCGAACACGATGCCCTCGCCCCTGTGGCCGGTGCCGCCGCCGGCGCTGCCGTCCCACACCGCCGGCGCGCCGATCAGGCCCGGGCCGACGTCGGTGTCGAGCGCGTATTCGCGGTACTCGTCGACCAGCACGACCTCCGGCAACGCGCGCACGCGCTCGGCCTCGGCCGCGCCGAGTTCGGCGACCACGCCGTTGAGTGCGTGCTGGAAGCGCTGGGAGACCTGCGGCTGGCGCCCGATGGCGCGCGCCATGTCGCGTTCGGCCTGCTGCTGCCGGCCCTCGAGGTAGCGCGCGTACTCGCGCGCCTGGGCGCTGCGCATGTCGGGTCGCTGCGGTCCGCCGGCCTTGCTGCGCCGCATCGGCGCGGCCTCGATCCCGGCGATGCCGCCCCGGTATGCGACGACCGCCGGTTCGCGGAACACCACGATGTAGCGCCCGCGCGCATTGCCGGCTTCGGCGCTGCCTGCCGTCGCGCCGCTGCCGCGCACCGCCGCCGAAGCGACCACCGTCGGCGCCGCCGCGCCCTGCGCCTGCACGCCTGCCAGCCAGGTTCCCGCCGCACTGCCGCCACCGCCCGCCGCGACCGCCGCCAGCACTGCCCCGCCGGCCACGCACAATCCTGCGACCAGCCCCCATCGCGCCCTGCTGTCCATGCCCACCTCCGGAATCGTCGATACTCCGCGGAAAATCGACGGCCGGCCCGCAGCACCCCCCGGACCACCGCCGAGCATTTGCGAAGAACGCAGGGGCGCGTGCGCGCCGGAGTTCCGGACTTCCGGTGACCCCGCCGCAACCGCCCCTGTCCGATTGCGCATCCCTGTGCCCAGCGTTCCGCACTCTACGCCTGTGGCGGCGCGGCGCAAGTCGAGCTTGCCGGCCACGCCGGCGGAGACTCAGCGCAGGCCCGGGCCCACGCCCTCGCCCCGCCTCAGCAGCAGGTAGGCCCCCACCGTCCAGAGCGCGGCCGCGGCCCAGCCGGCGAGGATGTCCGAGGGGTAATGCACGCCCAGGTACACGCGCGACATGCCCACCATCGGCACGAACACCAGCATCGCCGCCACCACCCACCAGCGCAGCCGCGTGGGCCAGGCCAGCAGTACCAGCACCAGGGCCAGGGTCATCGAACCCATCGCGTGGCCGCTGGGAAAGCTGTAGGTGGTTTCCGGGGCGAGCGAGTCCCACAGCGCCGGCCGCTCGCGCGAAAACAGCCGCTTGGTGGCGAGGTTCAGCAGCGCCGAGCCGCCCGTCGCCACCGCCGCGAACAGGCCCTGCCGCCATCGCCGCAGCGCCAGCAGCACCAGCACCAGGCCGATGTCGACCGGCACCACGCCCCATTCGTAACCGATCCGGGAGAAGAACAGGAACACCCGGTCGAGGCGCTCGCCCGCCAGCGACTGCGCGTACCGCAGCAGCGGCTCGTCGAAGGGAATCGCCTCGGCCTCGTGGACCTCGTCGGCCAGTTCCAGGAAGCCCCAAAGCGGCAGCAGCATGCCGCCGAACAGCAGCGCCAGGCGCAGGCCGTGACGGCGCAGGAAACCGCTGCAGGCGGTCGCGGCGTCCCGGCCCCAGCCGGACTCAGGCATCCGCGCCGCGGCCCCAGGTGCGGTCGACGTAATCGTCCACCAGGGCCACGAACTCGTGCGCGATGTTCTCGCCGCGCAGGGTCACGGCCTTCTGGCCGTCGATGAATACCGGCGCCGACGGCGCCTCGCCGGTGCCCGGCAGCGAGATGCCGATGTTGGCGTGGCGCGATTCGCCCGGGCCGTTGACCACGCAGCCCATCACCGCCAGGGTCATGTTCTCCGCGCCGGGGTGGGTGATCTTCCACTCCGGCATCTTCCCGCGCACGTGCTCCTGCACCACCTTGGCCAGTTCCTGGAAGAACTCGGACGTGGTGCGGCCGCAGCCCGGGCAGGCGGTGACCATCGGGGTGAACGCGCGCAGGCCCATGGTCTGCAGCAGCTCCTGCGCCACCACGACCTCGTTGGTGCGCGGCGCGCCCGGCTCCGGGGTGAGCGAGATGCGGATCGTGTCGCCGATGCCTTCCTGCAGCAGCACGCCCAGCGCCGCGCTCGAGGCGACGATGCCCTTGCTGCCGATGCCCGCCTCGGTCAGTCCCAGGTGCAGGGCGAAATCGCTGCGGCGCGCGAGGTCGCGGTACACCGCGACCAGTTCCTGCACGCCGCTGACCTTGGCGCTGAGCACGATCCGCTCGCGCGCCAGGCCGAGCTCGACCGCGCGTTCGGCCGAGTCGAGCGCCGAGCGGATCAGCGCCTCGCGCAGCACGCGCCCGGCGTCCCAGGGATCGGCGCGGCGCGCGTTCTCGTCCATCAGGGTGGCCGCCAGCGCCTGGTCGAGCGAACCCCAGTTGGCGCCGATGCGCACCGGCTTGCCGTAGCGGATCGCGAACTCGACCAGCTGCGCGAACTGGGTGTCGCGCTTCTTGCCGAAGCCGACGTTGCCGGGGTTGATGCGGTATTTCGCCAGCGCCTCGGCGCACGCCGGTTCGCGCTCGAGCAGCTGGTGGCCGTTGTAGTGGAAGTCGCCGATGATCGGCACCTCCACGCCCTGCATCGCCAAGCGTTCGACGATGCGCGGCACCGCGGCGGCGGCCTCGGGCGTGTTGACCGTGACCCGCACCAGTTCCGAACCCGCGCGCCACAGTTCGGCCACCTGGCGCGTGGTGGTCGCGACATCGGCGGTGTCGGTGTTGGTCATCGACTGCACCACCACCGGCGCGTCGCCGCCCACCGCGACCCCGCCGATGCGCACCTGGCGCGTGGACCGGCGCGCCTGCGGCCCGAAGGCGGGTTCCGCCGGTTCGGCGTGGCAGGGCGGCGGGATCTGGGGTTGTGCGGACATGGCGCCATTTTACCCGCGAAGGCGTGACGCCCGCCTGTCGCGCCGGCTGCCGGCCGCCGCGGACGGCGCGGGCGCGGCACCGGGCAGGTGTGGACCCGGAAGTCGCCTCCCGGCCCGCGTCCGCCGCGCGCCGCCCTCCGCGCGGCGGGCGTGATGGGCCGGGCGGGCGCGCGCGGCTATCCTGCCCGCATGTCAGACGCGATCACCGGCGAGATCCTAAGCCCCAGCCAGCTCAATACCCTCGCCCGCAGCCTGCTCGAGGACGCGTTCCCGCTGGTGCTGGTCGAGGGCGAGCTGGGCAACGTGTCCCGGCCAGCGTCCGGGCACCTGTATTTCACCCTCAAGGACGCGCGTGCCCAGGTGCGCTGCGCCCTGTTCAAGCCCAAGAGCCAGTGGCTGCGCTTCGCCCCGCGCGAGGGCATGAAGGTGCTGGCGCGCGGTCGGCTGACGCTGTACGAGGCGCGCGGCGACTACCAGCTGATCCTGGATTCGCTGGAGGAAGCCGGCGAAGGCGCGCTGCGCCGGGCATTCGACCAGCTCAGGGCCCGGCTGCAGGCCGAAGGCCTGTTCGACGAGGCGCGCAAGCGCCCCCTGCCCGCCTACGTGCGACGGCTGGCGGTGATCACCTCGCCGTCCGGCGCGGCGGTGCGCGACGTGCTGAGCGTGCTGGCGCGGCGCTTCCCGCTGGTCGAGGTGGACGTGCTGCCGGTACCGGTGCAGGGCGAGGCCGCGGCCGCCCAGATCGCGTCGATGCTCCAGCGCGCGGTCGCCGCCGGGCGTCACGACGTGATCCTGCTGGCGCGTGGCGGCGGTTCGCTGGAAGACCTCTGGGCCTTCAACGACGAGGCGCTGGCGCGCGCGATCGCCGCCTCGCCGGTGCCGGTGGTCTCGGCGGTGGGGCACGAGACCGATTTCAGCCTGTCGGACTTCGCCGCCGACCTGCGCGCGCCCACGCCGTCGGCCGCGGCCGAGCTGCTGGTGCCCAGCCGCATCGACCTCGGCCAGCGCCTCGCCGGGCTGCAGCGGCGCGCCAACGCGCTGCAGGCCAACCACCTGCGCCAGCTGGCCCAGCGCGCGGACCGTGCCGCGCTGCGGCTGGCCGCGCAGCGTCCCGAGGCGCGCCTGCACGCGCATGCGCGCCGCCGCGACGAGGCGATGCGGCGACTCCGTTCGGCCCTGCGCCAGCGCCTGCAGGCGCATGCGGCCAGCCTGCGCCACGCCCGCGCGGTACTGCAGGCCACCCGCCCGCAGCGCCGGCTGCAGCAGCTGCGCCAGCAGCTGGCCGACACGCAGCCACGGCTGCAGGCGGCGATCGCGCGGCGCCTGCAGCGCGATGCGCTGCAGCTGCGCGGACTGGCCCGCTCGCTGGAGGCGGTGAGTCCGCTGGCCACCATCGCCCGCGGCTACAGCATCCTGCAGCGCGACGACGGCCGCGTGGTGCGCACCACGCGCGACGTCGCGCCCGGCGATCCGGTCGCGGCGCGGGTCGCCGACGGACGCCTGCGGCTGCGGGTCGAAGCGGTGGACACGGCGCCGCCTGCGCCCGCCGCGAAGAAACGCTAGCAGCGAGTTCCACGATGCGGGACCGCGCCCACGCGGTCGCCTCGTTGGAACGCAGCCGGCGACGCCTTCGTACAGTCCGTCCCGCATGCGGGACACACGGCCAACGCGACTCGTGTGAGACTCGCCCCATGACCAAGGCCTCCGATCTCTTCGTCCAGGCGCTGCAGGCCGAGGGCGTCGACCATGTCTTCGGCATCCCCGGCGAGGAAACGCTGGCGCTGCTGGAATCGCTGCGCAGCTCCGGCATCCGCCTGGTGCTGACCCGTCACGAACAGGCCGCCGGCTTCATGGCCGCGACCTGGGGACGCCTCACCGGCCAGGCCGGCGTCTGCCTGGCCACGCTCGGCCCCGGCGCCACCAACCTGGTCACCGCCGCGGCCTATGCGCAGCTGGGCGCCATGCCGATGCTGATGGTCACCGGGCAGAAGCCGATCCGCAGCAGCCGGCAGGGCCATTTCCAGATCGTGGACGTGGTCGACATGATGCGCCCCCTCACCAAGTACACGCGCCAGCTCATCAGCGCCGACGCGATCCCGGCGAAGGTCCGCGAGGCCGTGCGCCGCGCGCAGGAGGAGCGGCCGGGCGCCACCCACCTGGAGCTGCCGCAGGACGTCGCCGGCGACGAGACCGACGCCATCGTGCTGCCGCCGGTGTACAGCCGCCGGCCGCTGGCCGAGGACAAGGCCCTGGCCGCGGCCGCCGAGGCGATCGCGCGCGCGCGCCATCCGCTGCTGATGATCGGCGCCGGCGCCAACCGCAAGACCACCTCGAAGATGCTGCACGCCTTCGTGGACGGGCTCGGCATCCCGTTCTTCTCCACCCAGATGGGCAAGGGCGTGCTCGACGAATCCGGCCCGCTGTGGCTGGGCACGGCCGCGCTGTCGGACGGCGATTTCGTGCACCGTGCGATCGACGCGGCCGACTGCATCGTCAACATCGGCCACGACGTGATCGAGAAGCCGCCGTTCTCGATGCACCGCGGCCGCCGCACCGTGATCCACGTGAACTACTCGCCCGCGGTGGTCGACCAGGTGTATTTCCCGCAGATCGAGGTGGTGGGCGACATCGCCCACTCGGTCTGGGCGCTGGCCGAGCGCCTGGACCCGCAGCCGCACTGGGACTTCGGATTTTTCGACCGGGTGCGCGAGGCGCTGTGCGGCCACGTGGCCACGCTCGCGGCCGATGCGCGCTTCCCGATGGCGGTGCCGCGGCTGGTGGCCTCGCTCGCGGATGCGCTGTCGCCGGACGACATCACCTGCCTGGACAACGGCCTGTACAAGCTCTGGTTCGCGCGCCATGCGCGCTGCCGCCGGCCCAACAGCCTGCTGCTGGACAACGCGCTGGCGACCATGGGCGCCGGCCTGCCCTCGGCCATCGCCGCGGCGCTGGCGCGGCCCGCCAGTCGCGTGGTGGCGGTCTGCGGCGACGGCGGCTTCATGATGAACTCGCAGGAACTCGAGACCGCCGTGCGCCTCGGCATCGACCTGGTGGTGCTGGTGTTGCGCGACGACGCCTACGGCATGATCAAGTGGAAGCAGGCACACGACGGCTACCCGGCCTACGGCATGGATTACGGCAATCCGGATTTCGTGCGCTACGCCGAAAGCTACGGCGCACGCGGCCACCGCGCGACCTCCATCGAAGGCTTCGAGGCGCAGCTGCGCGAGGCGCTGGCGCGCCCGGGCGTGGACCTGATCGAGGTGCCCATCGACTACGGCCGCGACGACGCCCTGCTCAATCGCGAGATCCCCGAACTGGCGGCGGCCGTGGCCTGACCGCCCCACCCATCCGACACCGTCCGCGGAGTTCCTGATGCCCAAGAAGACCAGCAGCGGCAAGTCCGGCGCCCTCGCCAAACGCTATCCCTGCTACCTGGCCAACCGTCCGATCCAGCCCAACGCGGATCTGGAGGTGCTGGACAAGTACAGCGGCAAGGTCGCCACCCGCACCGCCTTCGTCGATGCGAAGACCGTCGACCAGGCCATCGCCGCCGCCTTCGCCGCGCGCGAGGCGATGGCCGCGTTCACCCCCGACCGCCGCCGCGACGTGCTCGAGCACTGCGTGCGCCGCTTCGGCGAACGCGCCGAGGAACTGGCGCTGGCGCTGTGCATCGAGGCCGGGAAGCCGATCCACGACGCGCGCGGCGAAGTCACCCGCCTGATCGACACCTTCCGCATCGCCGCCGCCGAGGCCACGCGCATCGAGGGCGAGACCGTCGAACTGCAGATCTCGCAGCGCACCCGCGGCTATCGCGGCATGGTCAAGCGCGTGCCGATCGGCGTGTGCAGCTTCATCACCCCGTTCAACTTCCCGCTCAACCTGGTCGCGCACAAGGTGGCGCCGGCGATCGCCGCCGGCTGCCCCTTCGTACTCAAGCCCGCGGCCAAGACGCCGGTGGGCGCGCTGATCATCGGCGAGGTGCTGGCCGAGACCGACCTGCCCGAGGGCGCGTTCTCGATCCTGGCCTGCAGCAACGAGGACGCCGCCGCGCTGACCGAGGACGACCGCATCGCGTTGCTCAGCTTCACCGGCGGCCTGGTCGGCTGGGACCTCAAGGCGCGCGCGGGCCGCAAGCAGGTCACGCTGGAGCTGGGCGGCAACGCCGCCTGCATCGTCGATGCCGATCCGGGCCTGCCGCTGGACGACGTGGTCGAACGCCTGGTCTTCGGCGCCTACTACCAGTCCGGGCAGAGCTGCATCAGCGTGCAGCACATCCTCGCCCACCGCGACGTCTACGAGCCGCTGCGGCGCAAGCTCAAGGCGCGCGTGGGCAAGCTCGTGATGGGCGACCCGCGCGACGAGAACACCTTCATCGGCCCGGTGATCGACGAGGCGGCGGCCAGGCGCATCGAGGGCTGGGTCGAGGCCGCACGCAAGGGCGGCGCCAAGCGCCTGGCCGGTGGCCCGCGCGAGGGCAACATGCTCCCGGCCACGCTGATGGAACACGTGCCGGCCGGCAGCGATCTCTACCGCCAGGAAGTGTTCGGCCCGGTCGCCTGCCTGCAGGCCTTCGACGATTTCGACGCGGCGCTCGACACCGTCAACGCCAGCGACTTCGGCCTGCAGGCGGGCGTGTTCACCGCCCGCCTCGATCACGCCATGCGCGCCTGGGACCGGCTTGAAGTCGGCGGGGTCGTGGTCGGCGACGTGCCGAGCTTCCGCGTCGACAACATGCCCTACGGCGGGGTGAAGCAGTCCGGGCTCGGCCGCGAAGGCGTGAAGTACGCCATCGAGGACATGACCGAGCCGCGCCTGCTGGTGATCCGCGATGCGCCGCGCTGAGGCGGCGGTCTCGCGGCGGGCGGAATGCTCGCGATGTGCCTGATCGCCATCGCCTGGCGGGCGCACCGGCGCTGGCCGCTGGCCCTGCTCGCCAACCGCGACGAGGCGCACGCACGACCGTCGGCACCCGCAGGTGGCGATCCGGAGGCACCGCACGTCTACGGCGGCCGCGACCTGGTCCAGGGCGGCGGCTGGCTGCAGGCGCGGGCGGATGGCCGCCTGGCCGCGGTCACGAACGTGCGCGCGGGCCTGGCCGCCGAAGCCGCGGCGCGCTCGCGCGGCTGGCTGGTGCGCGACTTCGTCCGTGGCGATGGCGATGCCGCAGGCTTTGCCGCGTCGCTCGCCGCCCAGGCCGGCGACTACGGCCGATTCAACCTGCTCGTGCACGATGGCGAGCAGCTCCTGTGCGCGACCAACCATCCGGCGTTCGACGCGCGACCGGTCGCGCCGGGCCTGCACGCCATGTCCAACGGCCCGTTCGATGCGCCCTGGCCCAAGGGCGTGTTCGCCACGCGGACCCTGCAGGCCTGGCTCGACTCGCCGCTGGCCGATATCGCGCAGCCCGACGCGGACGCCATCGAACCGCTGTTCGCCGCACTGCGCGACACCACGCGCGCGCCCGACCCCGCGCTGCCCGATACCGGCGTCGGCCTCGAGCTCGAGCGCATGCTCTCGCCGCCGTTCGTGCTCGACCCGCGCTACGGCACGCGCTGCAGCAGCGTGGTGCTGGTGGGCGACGGCGGCGTGCTGTTCGCCGAGCGCTGCTACGGGGCCGCGGGCCAGGCGACCGGCACCTCGACCGTCACCCTCCGGCGCAGCACCTGAGCGCTATCGCGCGGTGACCGGCGCCTCCACGCAGGCTACGGGCGCGTCGTTCTCCAGCTGCTGCTGCCAACCGTTCTCGTCGCGCAGCGCGATGGTGCCGTTGATGCAGGCGGCAGGTGCGCCGTCGCGCCTGGCCAGCAGGGCGCCCGGCAGCGCGGGCGGCGCGGCCCCGGATTCGCCGTCGGCCACGGTCGCCGCTTCTGTCCGGCGCGCAGGTTCGACGCTGTCGGAGTCCGCCGGCGGCGTCGCCTCGGGTTCGGCCGTCTGCACCAGCGCGCTGCCAGCCGGTGGTTGGCCGCCGTCCGTCGCCGCCGCGGCAACCGGCTGCGGGGCATCGTCGGCGACCGGATCGTCGTCGAGGCTGCGCAGGATCAGTCCCGCCACCAGTCCGCCCACCAGCACGGCCAGCGCGATCGGGACGAAGAACGACCAGGGTGTGGCTGCTGCTGGGATCCGGCCATCGCGCATGTGTCGCCTCCCTCCACGGCAGCGGCGGGCAGGCTCGGCTGCCACGGCCGCTGGACTCGGATTCCCCCGCGCGCAGGGTACGCCATGAAAGCGTCCGCCTGCGTGTGCGCGCTCGCATTGCTGGACGGCGCGTGCGTGCTCCTGTTCCGAACCTCGGCCCATCGACCCAGGCGTACTCCCGCCAGGCCGGCGCCTGGACGCTGGACGACGGTGCGCTGATGGCGTTCGCCACCATCACCGGGGGCTGCGCTGCGAGCGGGATCGCGTCGCGCTGCGCAGCAAGCCCGCTGGAGGGGCGCAGCGGCAGCCTCGCGCTCGCCGGCCGCACGCTGGGTTGCACTGTCTGCGCGCGAAGGCTGGCGGAACGACGGGCCGGACGCGACCGGCGCGCGCTTCAAAACCCGGCCCGTCCGGCCGAATGGCGTTCGCGCCCGTCGAAGGCGGGACGGCATGGCGCCGCGCTTGCCGCTGCGGATCACCGGCACCCCGTTCGCCAGCGACGGCCTGCACCCGGCAAGGCGAGCACCATGGCCAGACAAACAGAAGGCCCAGTCTCCCGGAGCGATCCGGTCGGCTGAGCCTTCCTTGCCGGAGCTTGCTGCTTCGCGGCTTTCGCCGGTCCGCTGTCTGCTTCGACGGATGCAGAGTACCGCGGGCGTCGTTATCGCATCGTCAAAGCGCGCGACCGTTCGTCGGCATGGGCCATCAGCAGGGCCAGGGCCACCAGCCGCGTCCGGTCCGGGCATAGCGGTCGGCGGCACGCTCGAAGCGGTTGCGCACGCTGATGCCGCCGCAGGCCAGGTATACCGGCAGGAACAGCGGGCCCAGCGCCATGTACTGGTACACGTGCGCGCGCTCGTGGTCGCCCAGCACGATGCCCGGCTCGCTGCACAGGCCGGCGCGATGCGCGTAGGTGCTGCATCGGGTATCGAGGCTGTCGCCGGTATGCAGGATCACGTTGCCCAGCGTCATCGCGCCGCCGGGTCCCCAGGGCCAACGATGGAACACCAGGGCACGCTCGCGCCGGTTCAGATGCAGGCGCGCACCCAGCGGGACCGCCGCGAGGCCGGCAACCAGCCCCAGCAGGGTATTGGGCAGCGTCCACGCCACGCCCAGCGCCAGCACGAGCGGGTTCCAGGGCGGCGCCACGTGGGGCGCGGCGTCGTGCTCGATCAATCGTTGCCTTCGGGAATCAGCAGCCACAGCACCAGGTACACCAGGATGCCGGGAAACGCGGCCGACAGGGTCGATCCCACCACGTAGAGCACGCGCAGCAGCGTCGGGCTCCAGCCATAGCGGTGCGCAATGCCGCCGATGACGCCTGCGAGCACGCGGTCGTGGATCGAGCGGGTCAGGCCTGGGGATCTCGCGGCGGTCTGGCTCATGGGTCGCATCCAGGGTGGATGCGACGCAGTCTAGCGCCGAGTTTGTGAAGAATCCGATGCGCGCAGCCGCCGCGCCCGGTCGCGGAAGCGGCGTTCGCCGTCTGCTCTGGAGCGCCATCGCGCTGCATGCTGCAGGCGCCCGCTGCGGCTGGACAGCGGCCGATGGACTCCTCCACGCCGCCCCCAGTCGGCGTCTGCGTACCGGCGCCCGCCTGCGGTGCTGGCGCGCCTGCGCCGCCGGCGGGTGCCAGCGGCCATTGCGCTGGCGGCGGCAATCCAACGCACCGGCCGCGTCGATGAACGCCGCGATCTCGCCTTGCGCATCACGCCCGACGCGGCGTCGACGGCGGATGCCGGCGCATCAGCGCCAGCGCGACCGCACAGGACCGCGGCAGTGCGATGAAGCGAGGCGATCAGCGCGCCCGCTTCGCCAGCCAGTCGTGGATGGCGCTGGGCACTTCCTTCTGCGCGCGGCCCGACACGTAGATGCCGATGTGGCCACCGCGGAACGACAGCTCGGAGTAGTCGTCCGTACCCACCACGTCTTTCAGCGCGCGCGACGCGTCAGGCGGCACCAGGTGGTCCTGTTCGGCGAAGATGTTGAGCACCGGCATGTCGACGAAGCCGAGGTCCACCGCGCGCCCGCCGATCTCGATGCCGCCCTCGATGAAGCCGTTGGCCTGGTAGAACTGCTTGATGAACTGGCGGAAGGCCTCGCCGGCCTGGTCGGGCGAATCGAAGATCCACTTCTCCATGCGCAGGAAGTCCTCCAGCGCCCGGGGATCGTCCAGGATGTCGACCAGGCCCACGTATTTCTGCACGAACAACCGCCACGGCTTCAGCGTGAGGTAGCAGAAATTCATCATGTCCGCCGGCACGTTGCCCAGCGTGTCCACGAACAGGTCCACGTCCATGTCGCGGGTCCAGTTCGACAGCATGTTGTCCGGCGTGTGGAAATCCACTGGCGTGACCATGGTGATCAGGTTGCGGATCTTGTCCGGATGCAGCGCGGCGTAGCACAGCGAGAACGCGCCGCCCTGGCAGATGCCGAGCAGGTTGATCCTGTCCAGCCCGCTGCGCCGGCGCAGCGCATCGACCGCGCCGCCGAGGAAGCGCTCGATGTAGTCCTCGAGGGTGAGGTAGCGGTCGGAGCGGTCGGGATAGCCCCAGTCGATGATGTACACGTCCTCGCCGCGCTCCAGCAGGCCGCGCACCAGCGAGCGGTCCGACTGCAGGTCCACCATGTAGGGGCGGTTGACCAGCGCGTACGCGATCAGCAGCGGCACCCTGGCGGTGGGCGCCTTGGCCCCGACATAGCGGTACAGCACCACCTTGCCGTCGCGCCACACCTCTTCCTTGCCGGTGGCGCCGTAGTCGTAGTCGCCGACTTCGCGCAGGCTCTGCAGCCCGGCGCCGAGCTTGTGCTGCAGGCGCATCGCCTCGTTGGCCAGGGCGTCGGGCGTAATGGCGAGGGGTCCGTGCATGTCAGCGCGCTCCACGCTTGGCGGCGGGCGCGTCCAGCGGCAGCGGCGCCTCGGGGATCGGGATGAAGCTGGTGAATCCGTTGGTGGGCGGGCGGCGCGCGCTCACGCTGGGCCGCGGCGCGAGCTTGCGCGCGGGGCGCCTGGCGGGCGCGGCGGCCTTCGCATTCTTCTTTCCGCCCGCACGGGCGCCGGTCGAACCCTTCGCGGGCCTGGTCGTGTTCGCCGCCTTGGCCGTGGGCTTCGTCGCCGCTGCGGCCGGCTTGGCCGATGCCTTGGCCGGCGTGCGCCTGCTGGCCGCCTTCGTCGCCGGCTTCTTTCCCGCGGTGGAGGAAGCGCCGCCATCTGCGCGGACAGACGAGCCCCCACGTGCGCTACCCGGCGCGGCCGGCGCGGCACCGTGCTCGACCGCATCGCGCAGCCGGCGCAGCGAGCGCTCGAGCTCCACGATCTTGCGGTGGGCGGCGTCGATTTCCGTGCGCGTGGGCATGCCCAGGGTGGTACAGGCCTGCTCCACCTCGCGCTGCAGGCCGGCACGCACGCGCATCGTCGCATCGACCAGATGGCCGTAGGCGCGGCGGAACTCCTGCGACAGCGCGATCTCGGCGTAGGACTCTTCGGCCGCGTCGATCCACAGGTCGAACAGCGCGCGGGCGCTCTCGATCCGCTCGTCCGAATCGGCCTTCGCCGCCAGCTTGTCCTCGAACAGGGCGAAGGCGCGCTGCGAGGCCTTGAGCATCAGCGCGGTATAGGCGCTGCTGCTCTCGTCGTACTCCACCAGTGCCGCGGCCAGCTGCTGCAGCCGCTCCTGGTGTTCGCGGCCGGCGCCGAAGGCCGGCATCCGCAGCCAGGCCATGCCCTCGCCGCGCACCGCATCCAGCCACGGGCGGGCGTCCTCGACCCACTGGTCCAGTCCGGCCGGGCCCTGGCCGCGCATCGCGCGCAGCATCTCGGGAAACGGGTTGGCGCCGGTCGCGCCCAGCGCCTGCTTCCAGGCCCGGGCGACGTCGCTGGCGCTGTGGTCCTGGCCGGCGAACTGCGCGGCCACCTGCTGCATCTGCGCGTACCAGTCGCGTGCCTGGGTGTTGAAGCGCTCCAGCACGTCGTTGACGCCGCTGCGGCCGCCATGGGCATAGCGCGTCCACCAGTCGATGGCATCCTGCCAGGCGTGCGTTCCGGCCTGGCCAGCGCCCGGTGCGGTGCCGCGCAGGGCATCGCCCCAGGCCGCCCAGTACTGCCGGGCCAGCCGCTCGAACTCCTGCGCCTGCCCGCCCGCGCCCATGCCGAAGCCCTGGTTGAACATGCTGTCCTCCTGTGTCACCCGATCATAGCAACGGCAGGCGACGCCAGGCGCGTCAGAGCTTGGGGATCCGCACCGTCTTGCTGATCATCAGCGAACCCGACAGCGCGTACACCAGCACCAGCGGATGCAGCTGCCAGGGGCCGAGCTGCCACTGGCCGAACCAGATGTCCGCGCCGATCGAGCCCTGCCATGCCGCGACCGCCAGCGCGATCACGATCGCCAGGCTGGTGGGAATGGGCGTGCCTTCGAAGTACTTCACCTTGTCGCCGCCGTCGGCGAGGATCTCGGCGGTGACGTTGTAGCGCGCCAGGCGGCTGACGCCGCAGCCCACGAAATAGCTGAGCACCACCCAGTCCCAGCCGCCCTGCAGGCCGCAGGCGTAGCCCAGCGCGGCCGGGGCGAGGCCGAAGGAGATCACGTCCGCCAGCGAGTCGAGTTCGCGCCCCAGGGTGGAGGCCACCTTGCGCCAGCGCGCGATGCGGCCGTCGAGGGCGTCGAAGATGAAGGCCAGCGGGATCAGCGCCATGCCGATCATCAGGTCGCGCACCACCCCGTCCTGCAGGAAGCGCATCGCCGCGAACACCGCCCCGGTCCCGCAGACCGCGTTGGCCAGGGTGAACCAGTCGGCCAGGTGGAAGTCGCGCAGCATCGAGAAATGGCGGGGTCTGGACATGGCGCGCCCTGCGAGAAGCGGATGGGCAGAGTGCCAAAAGCCTTGTGAGGATGACAGCGAGGGCTGGAAGGCCTATCCGCCATGGGAGGCGTACGCGTGAAGCGCCGCCGCGCGTAGCGCCTTTACGCAATGACGACGGCCAAGCCTGACTACGGTTCGCAGATGGTCGGGCGCACGGTTTCGCTTCGGCGGCCCCCACCCCAACCCTCCGCCGCAGGCGGGGGAGGGAGCAGAAGCCGCATCGCCCTCTCCCGCAGGCGGGGGATCGAGCAAAAGCCGCATCGCCATCCTCCGCAGGCGGGCGGGGGGAGCAGAAGCCGCGTCGCCTTCTCCGGCGGGCGGGGAAGGAGCACAAGCTGTGCCGCCCTCTCCCGTAGGCGTGGGGAGGGAGCACGAGCCGTACCGCCCTCCCCCGCGGGCGTGGCTCGGCAGCACAAGCCGTATCGCCTCTCCCGTGGGCGTGGGGAGGCAGCACAAGCCATATCCCGCTCCCCCGCGGGCGTGGCTCGGCAGCACAAGCCGTATCGCTTCTCCCGCAGGCGTGGGGAGGGAGCACAAGCCATATCCCCCTCCCCCGCGGGCGTGGCTCGGCAGCACAAGCCGTATCGCTTCTCCCGCAGGCGTGGGGAGGGAGCAGAAGCTGCCCGCAGCGTTATCTCCACCGACCGCGCTGTCCCCCACTCGCCGCGTTGTCCCCCATCCTCGGCTTTAACCCCCTCCCCCGCCTGCGGGGGAGGGTTGGGGTGGGGGCGGTCGGAGCGACGTCTCGTGACCCTACCTGGCAATGTCCGAAGCCCCGCGCGCGATGCCTGCACCGCGCCCGAGCGGACCGTCACGGCATCGCCAGATTCCCGGCCTCCAGGGCCTTCCCCGCCCCACGCGGCACCGTCTCGATCACCCCATCCACCGGCAGCGCGCCATCGCCATCCAGATGCGCCGACACCCGGTCCAGCGCCGCGTACACGTACGGCAGCAGCGGCACATACCGCGCCGCGTAGTCCGGCAGCCCCAGGAATCCGTCGAAATGCTGGGCGTTGCGCACCTGCCAGAAGCGCACCTCGCGCCCGGCGGCCTGCGCCGCGGCCACGTAGGGCGCGCTGCTGAAGGCCATCGGCACCAGGCCGTCGTCGGTGCCGTGCACCACCACCACGGGCAGGCGGGCACGCGGCAGCTGCGCGCGAGTGCCGGCGATGCCCGCCTGCACTCGCTTCGCGTCCTCGCCGTCGCCGGCGTTGAGCGCGCGCAGGCACTGCAGACCGGCATACCCGAAATCCGGCGGCGCCAGCGACCGATCCACCAGCCCCACTCCCGCGCCCGGCGGGATGCCGCTGGCATCGCTCCACCACGCCGCCTGCTCGGCCGCGGTCGCGGCACGGGCGCTGAAGTCCGGCGCCTGCGCGGCGAACGAGAAGCCGCAGGGATGCTCGCCCACGCCATAGCGCCCGTAGGCCGAGGCATAGGTGGCGGCCACCGCCCGCCACAGGTCGAAGCCGGTGGACAGCACGCCGGCGCGGATCGCGCCTTCGGTCCAGCCGCTGGCCAGCATGCGCTCGTAGGCCGACTGCGCCTGCGACGCCGTGTCGCTTCCCCCCACCAGCCCCGCGGCCGCCAGCGAGGCGCAGCGTGCCGTCCACAGCGGCGCGACCTGGGCGGCCAGCGGCGGCTGCGGCAGGCCCTGCAGGTGCAGCTGCGCGCAGGGCATCAGCAGTGCGGCCTCGGTGGTGTAGTCGTAGAGGCTGCGCGCGCCCGGCGCGTCGAGGAACACGTTGGGTTCGCCGGCCACCACCGCATCGAGCCAGTCGCCCTCCAGCTCGGCCGCGCGCAGCACCGCGCCGCCGCCGTTGGAAATCCCCACCGCGATGACGCGCGTATTGTCGAAGGTGAAAGGCGCCGCGCCCGGCAGCGCCTCGTCCAGCGCCTGCAGCGCGAACTCGGCCGCCTGGCGCACGTGGCGGCCCCAGTCAGCTTCGGGGTTGTCGCCGGAGTGCGCATGGCGGAAGGCCACGCCCGAAGCGTTGACCGGCGCGTTCGGCACGAAGGCCAGGTCGGGCGCGCCCAGCGCGGCGCGCGTGCCGTCGGGCGTCACGCCGGTCCGGGTATCAAGGTCGAAATAGTCGGTGCCCGCGCCCTTGTCGGTATAGGCCACCGCGCAACCCCTGGGCAGGCCCCAGGCGCCGGCCACCGCGATCGAGCCATAGATGCCGCGCGAACCCGACGAAGCGGTGACCACCACGCAGCGCTTTCCGGCATCGAAGGCGTCGGGTAGCTGCAGCATTACCCGGTGCGGGTGGTTCGCGCCGGGCACCTTCGCGTAGGCATGGAACTCTCGTCCCGGCACAGCAGCGACGCTACCGAACAGCTCGCCATAGCCGCCGCCCGGCGCGAGGTCGGCGATGCCGCGCCAGTTGCTCCAGATCGCGCGGCGCCGCAGTTCCTGCGCGGTCGGATGCCCGGCATCGGCGAAGGCCGGCGGTGCCATCGCACGCAGGCCGTCGATGCCAAGGCCCGCGGTCAGCAGATCGTCCTGGCCGCGATGCTCGCTGCTGCGCTGGGCACTGAACAAGGAGGTCTCCGCCTGGGTGCGCGGACCGCTCGCACAGGCCACCAGGCCAACCGCCAGGGCCGCCGCGCACATCTTCCCGATCATCGATGGAATGCTCATGCCGGCAAGGTAGCAGCCACTCCGGCACGCTTCATCGTACTTTGGTACCACGCTCGCGGGCCGCGCGCCTGCTACCTTGGCCGCAGGCCCCCACCCCAGCCCCATCCATGACCGACCGCTTTCTCGAAGGCCGCACCGCACTGGTGACCGGCAGCACCTCCGGCATCGGCCTGGCCATCGCCAGGGCCCTGGCCGCCCACGGCGCCCGCGTGGCCGTCAACGGCCTGGGCGACGAGGGGCAGATCGCCGCGGCCGTGCAGTCGGTGCGCGAGGCCGGTGCGCCCGACGCCCGCCACTTCGGCGCCGACCTGCGCGAGCCCGCCCGGATCGAATCCATGATGTCCGCCATCGACGCCTGGTCGCCGGTCGACGTGCTGGTCAACAACGCCGGCATCCAGCATGCGGTGCCGCTGGCGGAGATGCCGGTGGAAAAGTGGAACGACATCATCGCCATCAACCTCAGCTCGGCCTTCCACACCATGCGCCTGGCCATGCCGGGCATGGCGGCGCGCGGCTTCGGGCGCGTGGTCAACGTGGCCTCGGTGCATGGGCTGGTCGCGTCGAAGGACAAGGCGCCGTACGTGGCCAGCAAGTTCGGCATCGTCGGCCTGAGCAAGGTGGCCGCGCTGGAATATGCCGCGGTCGGCAGCCGCGACACCGGCGGCGTTACCGTCAACTGCATTTGCCCGGGCTGGGTGGAGACGCCGCTGATCGAGCCGCAGATCCAGGCGCGCCGCGATGGCGGCAGCCGCGACGACGGCGTGCGCGCCCTGCTCTCGGAAAAGCAGCCCAGCCAGCGCCTGTCGCTGCCCGAGGACATCGGCGCGATGGCGGTGTGGCTGTGCCGGCGCGAGGCGCACAACGTGACGGGTACGGCAATGCCCATCGACGGCGGCTGGACGGCACAATAGGCTGCACGCCCGCACCCGGCGGACCTGCCTCGCGCGCCGGCCCGCCCGGCACGGGTGCGCACCTCGCGATGCCTCCCGCCCCGGCTGCCGCCATGCACATCCGTCCCGCCGACCTCGACGATCCCGCCTTCGCCGCGCTGATGGCCCAGCACGCCGCCGCCATGGCCGCGACCGCGCCACCCGAAAGCTGCCACGCCCTCGACCTCGGCGGCCTGCGCCAGCCCGGCGTGCGCGTGTGGACCCTGCACGACGGCCACCAGCTAGCAGGCTGCGGCGCGCTGCAGCGCCTCGATGCCACGCACGTCGAGATCAAGGCCATGCGCACCGCACGCGAGTACCAGCGCCGCGGCGTGGCAAAAACCATCCTCGCCCACCTGCTGGCCGAGGCCCGCGCCGCCGGTTACGCCCGCGCCAGCCTGGAAACCGGATCGATGGCCTATTTCGAACCCGCACGCCGCCTGTACCTCGGCGCGGGCTTCCGGCCCTGTCCGCCCTTCGCCGGCTACGTCGAAGACCCCAACAGCGTGTACCTGAGCCTCGCCCTGTAGTCCCGCCATGCCGACCCTGCTGATCGCCGACGACCACCCGCTGTTCCGCGCCGCCCTGCGCGGCGCGGCGGCCGATGCTGCAGCGGACGTCGACACCTGCGAGGCCGAATCGCTCGACGGCGTGCTGGCCCTGCTCGAATCACGCCACGACATCGACCTGGTCCTGCTCGACCTGCACATGCCCGGCAACCACGGCCTGGCCGGCCTGGCCGCCATCCGCGCCCAGTATCCGGCCGTGGCGGTCGTGCTGGTATCGGCCAACGAAGACCCCGCCATCGTCCGCCGCGCCCTCGACCACGGCGCCGCCGGCTACATCCCCAAGAGCGCCGGCCTGGACGAACTGCGCGACGCGATCCGCACCGTGCTGGCCTGCGAACAGTGGCTGCCCCCCGCCCTGCGCGGCGCCGTCACCCGCACCCAGTCCTCCCCTGCCGACGCCGACCTCGCCGCGCGCCTGGCCAGCCTCACCCCGCAACAGTTCCGCGTGCTCACCCTCGTGGCCCAGGGCCTGCTCAACAAGCAGATCGCCGACCGCCTCGACATCCAGGAGCGCACGGTCAAGGCGCACCTGTCTGTGATCTTCGAAAAGCTGGGCGCCCGCAACCGCACCCAGGCCGGAGTGATCCTGCGGGAGCTGGAGATCGGGGATCCGAGCCGGCAGGTGGCCGGATAGATGGCACGGCATACCTTTCGGCGTCACAAACCAGCCTAGGCTCGGCGGTGACCGCAGCAGGCGAGGCATGGCCATTTGCTAGGCTTCCACGTGACGGCGCACTCGTGGCCATGCATTCGGCCGATGCGCGTCCACGCGGCCGACAAGCCCGTTTCCGCCTTGTCAGGCCATCGCGCCCCATCCCACCGGAGGCACGCCATGCGCATTCCCCTGTTTCCCGCGGTGCTGTCGGCCGCGCTCCTTTCCGCGAACGCGGCCGCGGCCGACCCCTACCGTTGCGAGCAGCAGGACGGCATCCAGCAGCTGCGCATCTACGAGATCGAACGCGACAACCGCGATGCGTTCCACGACCGCTTCCGCGACCATGCGCTGCGCATCATGCGGCGCCACGACTTCAACATCGTCGACATGTGGGAAAGCGACACTGGCGACCGCGTCGAGTTCATCTACCTGCTGGCGTGGCCGGACCAGGCCACGATGGACGCCCGCTGGGCGTCATTCCTTGCCGACGAGGAGTGGATCGAAACCAAGCGGCGCACCGCCGCCGAGCACGGGACCCTGGTGCGCGAGGCCAACGGTCAGCCGCTGGTCCGCCTGTCCTACAGTCCTGCCTGCGCGCGAGGTCCTGCGTCCTGAAACCCTGGACGGTCGAGGACAGTTATGGGGCTCGGCTCGCGGCCACGCGGAGTATCCTCTGCCTGCTCTCACAGTGTGCCCTCCTCGACTGCTCGACTGCGTGGCCAGGCCAGCGTGGCCGCCGCTCGCCACGGAAAAGGAGAACCGCAAGATGACCGGGAAAGCACCGCTGATTGCCGAGCACGTCGTCCAGGTGCGGGCAACGCCCGCCGCCGTCTGGGACGTGCTGACCCGCGCCGCCAACATCCGCGAATGGGACGACGTGCCCGAAAGCTTCACCGCCGACACGCTGGCCGCGGGCTCGGTGCTGGAGTGGGAAGGCTACGCGGTGCTCAAGGTGGTCGAGTTCGACGTGCCGCGCAGCCTGCGCATGGCCTACCACAGCCCCAGGTGGGAACGGCCTGTCGACGGGATCGAGTACGCCTACCTTCTCAGCCCCGCGGCGTCCGGCTGCGAGCTCACGCTGCGCGTCGGCGACTGGGCGCTCGCCCCCGACGGAAACGCGCGGGACTACTTCGACGCTTCGGTGGATTTCGTCGCGGACGCCGCGGCGAAAATCAAGGAAATGTCGGAGCGGCGTTGACTTCAGCGTCGCGCGCGCGGCGACCGCCCCGCCCCACCACCGGAGGCCCAATGACAGCCCTGACCCGCTCGCTCGTTGCCTTCGCGCATGTCGCCAGCGTGGAGCGCAGCATCGGCTTCTACGCGGACCTCGGATTCACGGTGAAGAACACCGTGGTCCCGCAGGGACAGTCCGCACCGGTCTGGGCCTGGCTGGAATCCGGCAGGGCGGACCTCATGGTGGGACTGGCGGACGCGCCGGTCGATGCCTCGCAGCAGGCGATCCTGTTCTACCTGTACTTCGACGACATCGTGCAGGCGCGCGAGGCGCTGGTGGCGCGCGGCCATTCACCAGGCGCCATCCACTACCCGTTCTACATGCCGGGCGGCGAGTGCCGGCTCGAAGATCCGGACGGCTACGTGCTGATGCTGGCGCAGATCTAGCGCCACCACGCGGGACGGAGCCCGTCCGCGGCGAGCATCCTTTGCGGCAGACCGGCCCGACCGGCCTGCCCCGACTGTGGCGCGCGCGGTCCGGCGGACGCGCTTGACCGCCCATGCCAAATGCCCCTGTCGCCGGAGGAGGCACTTCCCGCGTCGTCCGACAGAATGGGCCTCGCATGCCGGTGCATGGATGGAACCGCCCCGGCCGGATCCGCGAGTGGGGACCCGCCATGACCGACACGCTCGCCGCTCGATCGCGTGGGTACGCCGGAACGGATCCGGTTGGGGTAGGCCTGCCCGGCCGACGCGGCGCCGGTCCCGCCGCAGCCACACAGTACCGAGGGGACGACATGGGGATTGCTGCTACGGAGACGGGGCCACAGGACAACCCGGCCGGACGGGCGGCATGGATCTGCCTGGCGATCGCTTGGGCGACCTTCATCATCCCGTTCCCGGGCCTGGGCCTGTTCCTGGGCTGGCCGCTCAACCTGGTGGCCTTCATCCTCGCCATCGTGGCGATGTCCAGGCTGGGCGCGAATGCGGGCCTGTGGCAGCTGCTGGCCTCGCTGCTGGTCTCGCCCTTCGTCTATTTCCTGGGCCTGGTGGTGTTCGCCGGCCTGCTCGGGGCTGCCGGACAGTCCTGATTCCGCGGCGCGGCCGGCCCGCGGCAAAGCGTGCCGGCGGCGCGACGAACCGTGGATGCACGGGCCGGGGCCGGGAGTAGGATGCGTGGGATTGCATCCGGGCACCGCCGATGTCCATCGCCATCTCCCGTCCGTTCGAGCTTCCGCGCCAGCAGCTGTTCTGGTTGCTGCACCTGGGCGGCTGGACGGCGTACTTCGCGCAGGGCTGGCTGGCCGCCATCGCGCACGACAAGCCCTCGGGCTACTGGGTGGTGCCGCTGACCGCAGCCGGCACCGGCGCCCTGGCCACGCTGGGGCTGCGGATGCTGCTGCGCGCCTGCTGGAGCCTGCCGCCGAAGCGCCTGCTGCTGGCGATGGTGCTTCCCATCCTGCTCAGTTCGGCGCTGATGGACATGGCCACGCGCGAGGTGCTGGTGGAGTTCTGCGAGACCTGCAAGCCGCGCAACCGGGTCGCGTTCGTCGCCTACTCGCTGGGCTACATCTACGTGGTGCTGGCCTGGGTGGGCCTGTATTTCGGCATCAAGTACTACCGCCAGCTGCAGAGCGAGACCGAGCGCTCGCTGGCGGCGCGCAGCATGGCCCACCAGGCGCAGCTGAAGATGCTGCGCTACCAGCTCAACCCGCACTTCCTGTTCAACACGCTCAACGCGATCTCCACCCTGGTGCTGGACCGCGACAACGGCACCGCCAACCGCATGGTGCAGGGGTTGTCGGCGTTCCTGCGCCATTCGCTGGACAGCGACCCGATGCAGCGCGTGACCCTGCGCCAGGAGCTGGACGCCCTGACCCTGTACCTGGACATCGAGAAGATCCGCTTCGCCGAGCGCCTGCGCGTGCAGATCGACATCGAGGAGGATTGCTGGCGCGCGCTGCTTCCCAGCCTGTTGCTGCAACCTCTGGTGGAGAACGCCATCAAGTACGCCGTGGCGCGGCAGGTGGCGGGCGGCACGCTGCGGATCGAGGCGCGCCACGACGGCGAGCAGCTGGTGCTGCGGGTGGTCGACGACGGCCCCGGCTGCACCTGCCTGGAGGGCGACCGCCTGCCGCCCGGCAAGGGCGTGGGCCTGCGCAACACGCGCGAGCGGCTGGCGGTGCTGTACGGCGAGCGCGGCAGCTTCGGCGTGCGCAACCTGTCGCCCGGCATCGAGGTGACGCTGCGGCTGCCCTTCGAAACCAGCCAGAGCACGGGAGACTGACCTTGGACGCCCGGGCCACCACCCTCGATGCCACCGCCCCCGCCGCCCAGACGCGCCTGCGCGCGGTGATCGTCGACGACGAGCCCCTGGCCCGGCGCGGGCTGGAGATCCGCCTGCAGGCCTGGCCGGACGTCGAGATCGTCGGCCAGTACGGCGACGGTGCCTCGGCCATCGCGGGCCTGCGCGACGACCGCCCCGACCTGATGTTCCTGGACGTGCAGATGCCGGGCGTGGACGGCTTCGAGACCCTGCGCCGGATCCCGGCCAGCGAGATGCCGCTGGTGGTCTTCGTCACCGCCTACGACCACTACGCGATCCGCGCCTTCGAGGCCTCGGCCACCGACTACCTGCTCAAGCCGGTGGAAGACAGCCGCCTGGCGCAGGCGCTGGCGCGGGTGCGCTGCGCGCGCGCCCAGCGCGAGGCCGATGCGCACTGCGGCCAGCTGCTGGAGCTGCTGGGTGAACTGAGCGGGCGCGCGCCGCTGCGCCTGGACGAGGCGCTGCAGCCGGACGCGGCGCGACAGCTGCGCCGCGAGGACCGGCTGATCGTGCGCGATGGCCACCGCAGCCTGCGCGTGGAGCTGCGCAGCATCCGCTGGATCGACGCGGCCGGCGACTACATGTGCATCCACGTCGACGGCGAGGACGGCAAGGGCGACACCCTGATCCTGCGCGCGACCATGCGCGAGATGGAGCAGCAGCTCGACCCGCAGCGGTTCCCGCGCATCCATCGCTCGACCATGGTCAACGCCGACCGCGTGGTCCAACTGCGCCCGCACACGAACGGCGAAAGCTTCCTGCGCCTGGACTGCGGCCAGGAACTCAAGCTCTCGCGCACGCACCGGGACAAGCTCTCGATCCTGCTGTGAGCCGCGTGGACCGGCAGGTCGCGGCCGGCCGCCGCTGAGTCTCCGCACGGCGGGACGACAGACCGCGCAAACTCCGCGGCGTTTCCCGTCGGCATCGGCCAGCGTGCTGCACACGCCCTTGCCCACCACTCGGCGCGGCCCTGCAACGCTTCGCCGCAACCGCGCCTGCCGCGTGACTTGTGGGCCATCGCCGCACCGGGCGGCGCGCGCATCGTGCGCGTCACGCTCCCCACCTGCCCGCCCGCCATGAAGCTCACCGACGCCTCCCTGCGCAATCCGGCCGCCGTGGCCGTGGTGGTGGCCCTGGTCTGCGCCTTCGGCCTACTGAGCCTCGGCAAGCTGCCGCTGCAGCTGTTTCCCGACATCGAACGCCCGCAGATGTCGATCGTCACCACCTGGCGCGCGGCCTCGCCGCAGGAGATGGAATCGGAAATCGTCGAGCCGATCGAGACCGTGCTACAGGGCCTGCCCGGGATCGAGGAAGTGGCTTCGAACATCGGCCCGGGCTTCAGCGCGATCAACCTGTCGTTCGCGGTCGGCAGCGACATGGACGCGATGCTGGTCGAGGTGCTGTCGCGGATGAACCGCCTGCCCCCGCTTCCACGCGACGCCAGCCCGCCGGTGGTGCAGGCCGGCGCCGACAACGCCAACAACTCGCTCACCTACTTCTTCGTGCAAAAACTGCCGGGCACCTCGGGCAGCATCCTCGACTACCGACGGATGATCGAGGACCGCATCGTGCCGCGCCTGACCTCGGTCGAGGGCGTGGCCGGCGTGGAGATCAACGGCGGCTCCACCGAAGAGCTGGCCATCACCCTGGACCTGGCACGCGCCGCGGCGCTGGATATCCGCATCCCCGACGTCGCCGCGGTGGCCGCGCGCGCCACCGATGTGTCCGGCGGCGTGGTCGAGGCCGGGCGCCGCGAATACGTGCTGCGCTTCGCCGGCCGCTATTCCCCCGAGGCCATGGGCGAGCTGGTGCTGGCCTGGCGCGACGGCCGTCCGGTGCGCCTGGCCGACGTGGCCACGGTCGAGATCCGGCGGCCCGAGCAGCGCTTCTTCTCCTACCAGAACGGCAACCCCGCGATCGGGCTGCGCATCCTGCGCACGCACGACGCCAACGTGCTAGCGACGCTGGGGGAGGTGAAGCGCGTGGTGGAACAGCTGCGCGAGGACGAACTGCAGCCGCTGGGACTGGACATCGCGCAGAGCTTCGACGCCTCGGTGTTCATCAACCGTGCACTGGGGCTGCTCGGCGGCAGCCTGACCTTGGGCGTGCTGCTGGCGGTCGGCTGCCTGTGGTGGTTCCTGCGCGACGTGCGCGCGACCGCGCTGATCGCCTGCGCCATCCCGATCTCGCTGCTGGCGACCTTCATCGTGCTGCAGCTCACCGGGCGCAGCCTCAACGTGATCTCGCTGGCGGGCCTGGCCTTCGCGGTGGGCATGGTGATGGACGCGGCGGTGGTGGTGGCCGAGAACATCCTGCGGCTGCGCGAAGGCGGGATGCCGGCCGCGCGCGCCGCGCTGGAGGGCACGCGCCAGGTGGGAGGCGCGCTGGTGGCCTCGACGCTGACCACGGTGGCGGTGTTCCTGCCGGTGATCTTCATGGAGGACGTCGAGGGCCAACTGTTCGCCGACCTCGCGCTGACGATCTCGATCGCGGTCGGCATCTCGCTGCTGGTGGCCGTGACGGTGCTGCCGGCAGCGGCGGGCAGCTGGCTGCGCACGGGCGCGGGCGCGGCGCCGCATCCGGGCTGGCGCATGGCCGGCGACTGGGCGCTGCGCGCCACGCGCACGCGTCGCCAGCAGTTGGCCTGGCTGGGTGCGCTGGTGCTGGCGCCGCTGCTGCTGGCGGCGCTGCTGATGCCGCAGATCGACTACCTGCCGCCGGTCAAGCGCGCGGCAGTGGATGCCAACTTCACGTTTCCCCCCGGCATGAGCCCGGCGCGCGTGGACGCCGAGATCGCGCCGGTGCTGCTGGCGCGCATGCGGCCGTACATGGACGGCGACAAGGCACCGCAGCTGAGCAACTGGTACCTGAGCCTGTGGCCGGGCGGCGGCACGCTGGGCGCGCGGGTGGTCGGTCCGGGCGACATCGGCGAACTCGAGCGCATCGTGCGCGACGAGATCGTCGCCGGCCTGCCCGATACCCGCGCCTTCGCCAGCGAGGGCGAGCTGTTTGGCGGCTTCGGCGGCTCGCCGCGCGCCATCGCCATCCACCTGCAGCACGGCGATGGCGAAGCGCTGCAGCGCGCGGCCGAGGCCGGGCGGCGCGCACTGGGCGAACGTTTCCCCAATGCCAACGTGCAGGCATGGCCCAGCGCCGACCCCGGTACGCCGGAGCTGCGCATTGCCCCCGACGACCGCCGCCTGTCCGAGGCCGGCTGGCAGCGCAGCGACCTGGGCACGGTGGTGCGCACGCTCGGCGATGGCCAGTGGCTGGGTGAGTACTTCGACGGCGACAGGCGTCTGGACATCATCCTGCGCGCCGCCCGCGACCGGGCCGCCGCGCTGGGTGCGGCCATGCTCGCCACGCCGCAGGGCGGGCTGCTCGGCCTGGATGAACTGGCACGCTTGGACACGGTGATCGCGCCCAGCCGCCTGCGCCGCATCGACCGCCGCCGCACCATCACCCTCACCATCGATCCGCCGGCGGCGGTATCGCTGGAGGAGGCGCTGGGCGTGGTCAACGACGAGATCGTGCCGCGGCTGCGCGATGCGTTGCCGCCCGATGCGGCGGTGCGCGTCTCGGGCAGCGCCGACCGGCTCGGCGAGGTGGTCGCCAGCATGGGCGGCAACTTCGCCATGGCCCTGCTGGTGCTGTTCATGCTGATGGCGGCGATGTTCCGCTCGCTGCGCGACAGCGCCTTCGTGATGGCGACCCTGCCGCTCGCGCTGCTCGGGGGCGTGGCCGGCCTGCGCGTGCTGGACCTCGCCGCCGGGCAGACGCTCGACCTGCTGTCGATGATCGGTTTCATCCTCCTGCTGGGCATGGTGATCAACAACGCCATCTTGCTGGTCGCGCAGGCGCGCGCCGCCCAGGACGCCGGGGCGGCGCTGGACGAGGCGCTGCGCCAGGCGCTGGAGCAGCGCCTGCGGCCGATCCTGATCGGGGCGCTGACCGGCGTGCTGGGCGCGCTGCCGATGGCGGTCAATCCCGGGCCAGGCGCTGTGATCTATCGCGGCTTGGCGGCAGTGTCCGTGGGCGGTGTCGCGCTCAGCCTGCTGTTCACCGTCGTGCTGGTGCCGGCGCTGATGCGCCTGGGCGACGGACTGTCGCTGCGCCGCCCCGCGCCCCTCCCCCTGCCGCAGGCCGCGGCCTGACATCCCCGCTTCCTTCCCCCGAGGAGAATCCCGATGCGTACCCTGCATGCCTGCTTGATCGCCACCGCCAGCGTCGCCACCCTCGGCGTCCTGCTGCTGCGCGGCGATGCCGGCGCCAATCCCCCCGCCGTCGTGCCGGCAGCGCCACCGGCCACCGTGAGCGTGGCACCGGCGGTCAGCGCCGAATTCGCGCCCCGCCACTGGGCGCCGGGCGCCGTGGCCAGCCGCCACGATTCGCGCGTGGCCGGCGAGATGCCCGGGCGCGTGCTGCGCGTCGCCGACGTCGGTACCCGGCTGCGCAAGGGCGAGCCGATCGCGATGCTCGACGACACCGCGCTGCAGCTGGAGGAGCGCGAACGCGCCGCCGAGATGGCACGCATCCGCGTGCAGCTGGACCTCGCCCAGGCGCAGGAGCGCCGCTACGCGGCGCTGTCCGAACAGCGCGGCATCGCGCGGGCGCAGTACGAGCAGCAGCGGGCCGAACGCGACACCCTCGTGCAGGAGCTGGCGCGCACGGGCGCCCAGCTTGCGCAGGTGCGCCACCAGCGCGCGCAGATGGTGGTGCGCGCGCCGTTCGACGGCATCGTGGCCGAGCGCATGGTCGAGGCTGGCGAGTACCTGCTTCCCGGCGGCGCGGTGGCGCGGCTGGTCGATCCGGGCGCGCAGGAGGTGCACGCGCGCGCGCCGGTGGCGCTTGCGAAGCTGGCGTCGCCCGGCAGCCATGTGCGGGTACGCAGCGAGGGCGAGGAGCGGAGCGGCCGCATCACCGCGCTGGTGCCGATCGGCGACGATGCCTCGCGCCAGCTGGAAGTGCGCGTGGCGCTGGACGACACCGCCCTGCCGGTCGGCACGCCGGTGACCGTGGGCCTGCCCAGCGCAGTACCGCGTACCGTGGTCGCGGTACCACGCGACGCGCTGGTGTTGCGCAGCGAGGGCGATTACGTGGTGCGGATCGATGCGGGCGAACGCGCCACGCGCCTGCCGGTGCGTGCCGGCGCCGAGCTCGACGACCTGGTGGAAGTCGAGGGCAACGTGCGGCCGGGCGACCGCCTGGTGGTGCGTGGCGGCGAGCGCGTGGAGCCAGGGCAGTCGGTGCGGATCGAGCCGATGCGCGCGGTGGCGATGCGCTGACCGCACGGCGCGGCTCCGGCCCTGGACGTTGCGCTGTGGCATCATCGCCGCGCGCTGGGCGCCGCTCGGCGCCATCGCGGAACGCACGCGCAGCGGGAGGACACCATGCCCGGACACGGGACCATCAACTACGTCGAGCTGCCCTCGCGCGACCTCGCCGCGACGCGGCGCTTCTTCGAGCAGGCCTTCGGCTGGCGCTTCGTCGAATACGGGCCGGAGTACCTGGCCATCGAGGGCGCCGGCCTGGACGGCGGCTTCTACGCCTCCTCCCTGGCTGCGCGCAGCGAGGCAGGCAGTGCCCTGGTCGTGCTCTACAGCGATGCGCTCGAGCAGACGCTGGCGGGCGTGGTGGAGGCCGGCGGCGAGGTGATCAAGCCGATCTTCGAGTTCCCCGGCGGCCGGCGCTTCCATTTCCTCGCGCCCGGTGGCAGCGAGTTCGCCGTGTGGAGCGAGCCGGCGGCTTGAGGCCGCAAGCGGGCACTTCGCGAGCCACGACGGCGGCCGCACACGCGCGCGCCGACGCGGCCGCGCACATTGCCGCGGCGCTGCTGCTCGCCGCTGCGCTGGCGACGCTGGTGGCGCTGTTTTCCGGTGCGGACTGGCTGGAAGCCGCGCTGCCCGGCGGACTGCCCCTGGGCAACGTGCTGGCGGCGCTGGCCCTCTGCGCGCCTGCGGCCACGGCGGCGCTCATCGCCCGCCATGGCAGCCTGGCGCGCGGTGTGGCGGTCGCGGTGCTGGTCCTGGGTTTGGCGTGGATGCCGGTTTCGCTGCTGCTGGCCGGCAATCCCGAGCTCAACTTCGCCGGCGGCCGCGGCGGCATCTGGCTTGCGCTCAGCCTCGCGCTGGCCGTCTGCTCCTATGGCGTGCTGGCGTGGTGCCTGGCGGCGGCCACGTTGCGCGCGTGGCGCGGATGGCAGGTGCGCCGAGCCGCGCGGCGCCTCAGATCCGCGAGTAATTCCAGGACACCATCCGGCCGTCGCGATACGGCATGACGCCGTGGAAGGCGCGCGGGTCGCTATCGAACACCAGCGGCAGGAACTGCCGGTCGCCCTCCCACAGCGGCAGCTCGAGGATGCGTTCGACCTCCACCCACTCCAGCGTGCCTTCCGGATTGGAGGTGTAGGGTTTGCCCGACCAGCGCGTCACCACGAACAGGAAGCCCAGCCAGTCCTCGCCGTGCTTGCCGAAGCCCGGCCAGCTGATGGTGCCGCGCAGCTGCAGCTCGTCGCACTCGATGCCGGCCTCCTCGCGGATCTCGCGGCGCATGCCGGCCACGATGTCCTCGTCGGCCTCGAGCTTGCCGCCCAGACCGTTGTACTTGCCCAGGTGCTGGTCGCCCGGGCGCGCGTTGCGGTGGACCATCAGCACGCGGCGGCGGTCGGGGGAGAGGACGTAGCCGAGCGTGGCGGCGATCGGTGTATAGGGCATGTGCGGTCCATGCAGCGGCGGGCGGCGCATGGTAGCGGTGCGCGGCCGCGCCGGTCGACCGCTATTCGGCCTCCACGCCCGCCAGCGCCAGCACCCAGGCCGGCGTTTCCGGTTCGCCGGCGAAGAACTCCCGCCCCTTTCCCTCGCCGATCGCCCAGCGGTGCAGCCAGCTGGGGCCGGAGCGTCCGTCGTAGCCTTCCGCGCCGCGCGCGTAGGCCGGGTCCTGCATCGCCTCTTCCAGCGCGACCACGCGATAGCCGCGCGCCTGCACGCCGGCCACCAGCGCCGGGAAGGCCTCGGCGTTGAGTTCGTTGGCATGGAGCAGCCAGACCTGCGCGATCTCACGCCCCAGCAACTCGCGCGACTGCCGCTCGTAGTACTCGACCTTGGCCAGCATGTAGGGCACGTAGGCCTCGCGCAGCCGCGCCAGCGTGTCCTCGCGGCCCGGTTCGGGCGCAGCATCCAGGACCCTGCGATAGGCGAGCGCCCAGATCCAGTCGCTGTTGTCGATGGTGACCGGGGCGATGCGGTAGCCATGCGCATCGAGGAAGGCCTGCAGCGCCGCGCGATCGTCCGCGCTGCGCCCGGCGCGCAGGTAGGGGTGGCGGAACCAGCGCGGCGCAGTGCCGGTTTCGGCGAGCAGTGGCCGCAGTTCGCGTTCGCCGTCCAGGATCGCCTGCCGGTAGGCCTCGAGGCCGACCGCGTGCAGGTCGACGTGGCCGTAGGTGTGGTTGCCCAACTCGTGGCCGCGATCGAGCCAGTCGACCAGCATGCGCAACCGCTCCGGCAGCACCCGTCCGCCGGATTCGAGCTTGTCGCCGTTGACGAAGCCGGCGACCGGCACGGCGGCGGCGTCCAGTGCGGCCATCAGCCGCCGGTGGCGCGCCTCGAGCTGCGCCTCGTCGAGCCCCTCGAACGAAACCCAGGGCAGGTCGTCGATGGTGATCGCGATGCGGCGCGCGGACTGCTCCGGCGGCGCCTGCGCGCGCGCCGGGATGATGCACGCCAGCCCCAGCAACAGCCCGGCCAGCATCCGGTCGCGCCAGCATCCCGCCATCCCGCACCCCTTGCGCGTAAGCAGGCGCGAGTGTAGCGCGCGGCCCGATCAGTCCTGGCGCATCGTGCGCAGGCGGTCGAGCGTGGACTTGAGCGCCAGCGGCCGCACCGGCTTCTGCAGCAGCGACAGGCCGTGCTCCAGCGCGCGGCGGCGCACCTCGCCGCTGTCGTCGGCGCTCAGCACCAGGGTCGGGCGCACACCGAACCGCGCCGACAGGCGCTGGTACAGGTCGATGCCGGTATCGCCATCGTCGAGGTGGTAGTCGAACAGCCACAGCGCCGCGGGCCGCGCCTGCAGCAGCGCCTCGGCGCCGGCGCCGTCGGCGGCCGCGTCCACCACGCAGCCCCATCCCTGCAGCAGGCCGCGCAGCGAGGACAGCGCCATCGGATCGTTGTCGACGATCAGGATGCGCGTGCCGGCCAGGCCAGCGCGCGGCAGTTCGGCCTCGGGGCGCGGCGCGGCCCGCGCGACAGGCAGGCGCAGCGAGAACACCGTGCCGGCGCCGAGGCGGCTGCGCAGCCGCAGTGGCGCCTGCATCAGGCGCGCGATGCGGTCGGCGATCGCCAGGCCCAGTCCCAGGCCCTGCCCCGCCACGCCCTCGCCGCGGCGGAACTCCTCGAAGATCAGCTGCTGCTGCGAGGGCGCGATGCCGGGCCCTGTGTCATGCACCTCGATGCGTAGCCCATCGCCGTCGCGGCGCACGCCGAGCAGCACGCCGCCATGACGCGTGTAGCGCACCGCGTTGGCCAGGAAGTTCTGCAGCACCCGCCGCAGCAGCTGCGGATCGCCATGCACCCAGGCGCTGCTGGGAACGTGGCGGAAACGCAGGCCGCTGGCCTCCGCGAGCGCGCGGAATTCGGAGGCCAGCGGTTCGAGCACTTCGGCCAGCGGGAAATCGCGCGGCTGCGGGACCAGTCCACCGGCCTCCAGACGCGACATGTCGAACAGGCCGGTGAGCAGGTCGGTGGTGGAATCCAGCGCGCCCTGCAGCTGGCCCAGCGCGGGGCGGTGCCCCGGGTCGAGCTGCTTGGCCAGCGATTCGGTGAACAGCTGCGCCGCGTGCAGCGGCTGCAGCAGGTCGTGGCCGACCGCGGCCAGGAAGCGGCTCTTGGCGTCGTTGGCGCGTTCGGCCTCTCGCCGCGCCTGGTCGAGGCTGGCGGTGCGCTCGGCCACGCGCTGCTCCAGGGTCTCGTTGGCGCGCTTGAGCCCGGCTTCCGCCACGCGGAACGCGGTGACGTCGGTGAACGTCGCCACGAAGCCACCGTTGGGCATCGGGTTGCCGCGGATCTCGATCACGGCGCCGTCGGGGAAGCGGCGCTCGGCCACGTAGGGCGTGCCGGCGCGCATGTGCGCCAGGCGCCGCTCGACTTCGCGTTCGATGTCCAGCGGCCCCAGCAGGCCGCTGGCGAGGTTGTGCCGCACAAGCCGTTCGACCGGCACGCCGACGCGCAGCATCTGCGGCGGATAGTCGAAGCGCTCGGCGTAGCGGCGATTCCATGCCACCAGGCGCAGCTCGCTGTCGACCACGCTGATGCCCTGGCTCATGTTCTCCAGCGCGGCCTCGAGCAGGCGCTGGTTGAAGCGCAGGTCCTGCGAGGCCTCGCCGACGATGGCGGCGACGGTGTCCAGGTCCGGCCCGGCCTCGCGTCGCGCGGCGTCGAGCAGCAGGCGCGCCGAGGCGCTGCCGAGCACCGCCGCCAGCTCGCGCTCCAGCGCCGATTCGATCGCCGCCGGCACCGGCCCGCTCGGCGGCGCGCCGCGCAGCAGTTCGTCCACCCGCTGCGCCGGCAGGAAGCGGCGGCCGGCGTTGCGCAGGGTCTGCCGGTCCGAGCCGCGCGCCTCGCTGCGGTGCGGCGCGCTGCCCATGCCGGCCAGCAATGCGGTCGTCAGCGTGCCGATGAACAGGCTCACGCCGACCGCCCGCCCCAGCCGGCTCCAGCCGGTCAGGCCGAACAGCGACTCGGGCGCCAGCCAGGCCAGTCCGAGCGGGCCGTCGTGCAGGAACGCCTGCGCGGGCGCGACCATCGGCGGCAGCATCACCCAGGCCCAGGCGGCGAACCCCGCCAGCACGCCGAAGACCGCCGCGCGCGCCGGCGTCTGCGGGCGCCACACGGCGAAGGCCAACGCCGGCGCCAAGGTGGCGAGCGCCGAGAACGAGACCGCGCCCACGTCGGCCAGCGCCTCGTTGCCGCCCACGCGCCGCGCATAGGCCCAGCCGAGCAGCATGATCGCCACGATGCCGGCGCGACGCAGCAGCAGCAGGCCGCCACGGTGATCGTCGCCCTGCCCGCGCGACCAGGCACCCCGCAGCAGGCCCGGCGCGAACCAGTGGTTGCCGATCATCAGGCTCAGCGTCAGCGTCGCCACGATCACCATGCCGGTGGCGGCGCTCAGCCCGCCCAGGAACACCAGCAGCGCGATGCCGTCGTTGCCCGCCGCCAGCGGCAGCGCCAGTGCGTACATGTCCGCCGGCACGCTGTCGCCGAGCAGGCGCGCGCCGGCGCGCGCCAGCGGCAGCGCGGGAATCGCGATCAGCAGCAGGTACAGCGGGAACAACCAGCGCGCGGTGCGTACATGGCGATCGTCGCGGCACTCCACCACGCCGACGTGGAACTGGTGCGGCATGACGAACATCGCCAGCGCCCCCAGCAGCACCAGCGGCACGAAACCGCCGGCCGATGGCGCAACCGGCGCCGGCGCCGTGCCGCCACGCAGCCCGTCCAGTCCCAGCCACACGAAGACGCCCAGCGCCAGCATCGCCAGCAGCTTGAATACCGACTCGAAGGCGATCGCCAGCACGAGGCCGCGGTTGTGCTCGGTGGCGCTGGCGCGGCGCGTGCCGAACAGCATCGCGAACAGCGCCATCGCCAGGGCCACGTACAGCGAACCGTCGCGCCATGGCGCCGGCACCTGTCCCGCCGCGGCTTCCGCGCCGCCGGTCAGGGTGGCGAAGCTCTGGGTGATCGCCTGCAGCTGCAGTGCGATGTACGGAATCACCCCCAGCGCCGCCACCAGGGTGACGGTCGCGGCCAGCCAGGGATCCTTGCCCAGGCGGGTGGCGATCAGGTCGGCCAGCGAGGTCGCGTTGGTCTCGCGCGCCAGCCGCACCAGCCGGATCAGGAAGAACACCGCCAGCGCGTAGAACGCGATCGCGCCGACGAAGGTCGGCGGCAGCGGCCAGCCGTAGCGCGCGGCCTGGGTGACCGTGCCGTAGAACGTCCACGACGTGCAGTGCACCGCCAGCGACAGCGCGTAGACGTGCTTCCAGTGCCGGGCCAGCACGCCGGTGCTGCGCTCGGCGTGCACCGCGATGCCGAACAGCAGGGCCAGCCACAGCACGGCCGCGACGACCACCACGCCGATGCTCAGCACCGCGACCGCCTCCCCACGTCCTGCCTCACCGCCCCGCCGCTACAGCGCGCGAGCATAACGCGAAGGGCCGCGGACGGATCCGCGGCCCCTGGCCAGGGCGGCGCGGACGCCGCCCAGGTCCGCGCATGCTCAGAAGTCGTAGCGCGCGGTGAGGCTGTACTGGCGCGGCGGCCCGTAGAAGCCGGTGAGCACGCCGAGGCCGGAGCTGACCAGGTTGTAGCCGGTGGTGCGGTACTCCTCGTCGGCCAGGTTGGTGCCCTGCAGCGAGAAGGACCAGGCGTCGTTGGCCCGCCAGATCACGCCGGCGCTGACCAGTCCATAGCCGCCCTGCTTGATCTCGGGGCTGAGGTCGGTGGTCGGCCACACCTCGGACTGGTAGGAGTAGCCCACCCGCGCGGACAGGTTGCCGCCGCCGGCCAGGTCGGTGCGGTACTCCACGTTGATCGCGCCGGAGAACTCGGGCGCATTGGTGAAGTACTGGGTGTCGGCGATGTTGACGCCGCCGCTCATGAACTCGTCGTACTTGGCGTCCAGCCAGGCCAGGTTGCCGCTGACCAGCCAGTGCTGGCTGGGCATGAACTGGTACTCGGCCTCGACGCCGGTCACCGTGCCCTTGCCGGCATTGGTGAAGTCGCCGAAGAAGCCGCCGCCCGGCAGCGCGGTGAACACCGACAGCTGGATGTCCTCGTAGACATTGTGGAAGGCGGCCAGGTTCAGGAACAGGCGCTGGTCGAGCAGGCCCATCTTGGTGCCGATCTCGAAGCTGTCCACGCTCTCGTCGTCGAACGGCTCGCCCGAGCGCGGCACCGCGGTGGTGTTGGCGCGGATGTTGTAGCCGCCGGACTTGAAGCCGCGCGAGGCCAGGCCGTAGATCATGATCTCGGGGGTCAGCTGGAAGTCCAGCGAGACCTTCGGCGAGACGTTCTTGAAGTTGACGGTCTTGTCGAAGTCGGCGGCGACCGCGCCGTTGGGCACGGTGAAGCTGTCGTCGGTGTAGCCGATGTTGTAGGCCACCGCGTGCTTGTCCTCGTCGGTGTAGCGCGCGCCGACGTCCAGCTTCAGCCGGTCGGTGAGGTCGTGGGTCCAGTCGGCGTACAGGGCGATCGCCTTGGTGTTGACGTAGCCCTGGGTGTCGCCGAAGGAGATGTTGAAGAAGTTGTTGAGGACCTGGCCACCGGCGTCGCCGTTGAAGTGGTACAGGCCCACCACGCCGCGGCCGCGTCCGCCGGCGTCGTAGTTGGCCTGCAGCTCGTTGGTGACCTGCTGGTCGCTGTAGAACGCCTTCACGTCGGCGATCTTCTCGGGCAGCGTGTCGAAGTCGATGTTGGTCTCGGTGTCGGACTCGCGCTTGGCGACCACGTACTTCAGCGACCAGTCCTCGCTGGGACGCCAGTTCACCGTCGCCGAGATGCCCTTCATCTCGGTGTCGTTGACGTTGGGCATGCCGCTGCGGATGTCGTAGCGGCTGTCCATCGGCGCGCCGCCGGTGACCGGGACCAATACGTTGTTGTTGGGCGCCAGCATCTTCGCCCCGCGCACGCCGGACTGGTCGTCGATCCAGTCGAAGGCGAACTGCACGTCGAAGTCCTCGTGCGAATAGGCGCCCAGCTGCATGCGCAGCGCGTTGATCTCCTTGTCGCTGACTTCCTGCCCGTTGAGCAGGTTGGTGCCGTAGCCGTCGCGGTTCATGCTCGCCACGGCGACGCGGCCGCGCAGGCCGCTGTCCTGCCCGCCGATCGCGCCGCCGATGGCGGCCTTGGCGTCGAGCTGGTTGAAGTTGCCCACCGTGATCGAGCCGAAGCCGGTGGTCTCGGTCGGCAGCCCGCGCGAGATGTACTTGATCGCGCCGCCGATGGTGTTCTTGCCGTACAGCGTGCCCTGCGGGCCGCGCAGGACCTCGATGCGCTCGACGTCGAACACGTCCAGCAGCGCGCCCTGCGGACGGGCGATGTAGACGTCGTCCAGGTAGATGCCCACGCCCGGGTCCACGCCCCACAGCGGGTCGGCCTGGCCGATGCCGCGGATGTAGGCGGTGACCGTGCTGGTCGAACCCCGGGCGGCGTAGATGGTGAGGTTCGGCACCTGCGCATCCAGGTCGCCGATGTCCTTGACGTTGAGCTTGTCGATGGTCTCGGCGGTGAACGCGGTGACCGCCACCGGGACATCCTGCAGGGTCTCCTCGCGCTTGCGCGCGGTCACCTTGACCGCGTCCAGGGTGGTGGCGCTGGAACCCGGCGACGGCGCGGCGCCCGCCTCCTGCGCGAAGGCGCCGGGCGCGGCGAGGCCCATGGCGACGGCCAGGCTCAGGGTGGTTCTCAGGTTGCGCTTCATCGTCGGTACCCCTCCCAGGGATGCAGTGCGGACGGCCTGCAGGGCCGCATGCGACAGAGGTTAGGGAGGGCGCGCGCGCGGCGGCATCGTACCTTCGGACAATGGGCCGGCACCGCGGCCCTTGCCGACACTGGCCGCCGGTTTCCGGGCGCCACGCGCCGAAGGCTTACGCACATGGACTTCCTGATCGTGCTCGGCGCGCTGTGCTTCCTGATGCTGGTCGCCTATCGCGGCTACAGCGTCATCCTGTTCGCACCGATCGCGGCGATGGGAGCGGTCCTGCTCAGCGATCCCTCGCTGGTCGCGCCGATGTTCACCGGCCTGTTCATGGACAAGATGGTCGGCTTCCTGAAGCTGTATTTCCCCGTGTTCCTGCTGGGCGCGGTGTTCGGCAAACTGATCGAGATCTCCGGCTTCTCCAAGTCGATCGTGGCCGCCACCATCCGCGTGGTGGGTGCGCAGCGGGCGATGCTGGCGATCGTGCTGGTCTGCGCCCTGCTCACCTACGGCGGCGTGTCGCTGTTCGTGGTGGTGTTCGCGGTCTATCCCTTCGCGGCCGAACTGTTCCGCCAGGGCAACATCCCCAAGCGCCTGATCCCGGGCACGATCGCGCTGGGCGCGTTCACCTTCACCATGGACGCGCTGCCGGGCACGCCGCAGATCCAGAACATCATCCCCACCGCCTTCTTCGGCACGACCGGCTGGGCCGCGCCGGTGCTGGGCACGCTGGGCGGCGTGTTCATCCTGGTCGTGGGCATGAGTTACCTGGAATGGCGCCGCCGCGCCGCCCAGGCCGCCGGCGAAGGCTATAGCGACGCGGCGACCCTGCTCAACGAACCGGCGCCGTTCGCCGGCGAGCGCCTGGCGCATCCGCTGGTCTCGCTGCTGCCCCTGCTGCTGGTGGGCGTGAGCAACCTGCTGTTCACCCGCTGGATCCCGGCGCTGTACGGCGCCAGCCATGCGTTCGTGCCGGCCGTGGTCGGCAATCCGGCCCCGGTGGTGCAGGAAGTGCCCAAGGTCGCGGCGATCTGGGCGGTGCAGGGCGCGCTGCTGGTCGGCATCGCCACCATCCTGGTGTTCGCCTGGAAGCCGGTGCTGGCGAGCTTCGCCGAAGGCACGAAGTCGGCGATCGGCGGCGCCCTGCTGGCCTCGATGAACACGGCCTCCGAATACGGCTTCGGCGCGGTGATCGCGGCCCTGCCCGGCTTCCTGGTGGTGGCCAACGCGCTGGGCGCGATTCCCGACCCGCTGGTCAACGAGGCGGTCACGGTAACCGCCCTGGCCGGCATCACCGGCTCGGCCTCGGGCGGCATGAGCATCGCGCTGGCGGCGATGGCCGAAACGTTCATCGCCAACGCCGACGCGGCGGGCATCCCGATGGAGGTCCTGCACCGCGTAGCTTCGATGGCCTCGGGCGGCATGGACACCCTGCCGCACAACGGCGCGGTGATCACCCTGCTGGCCGTGACCGGCCTGACCCACCGGCAGTCCTACAAGGACATCTTCGCCATCACCCTGATCAAGACCGCCGCGGTGTTCGTGATCATCGGCCTGTTCTACGCCACCGGACTGGTCTAGCGCGACGCTGGCCTCCGGCGTCGCCGGATCACGTTTGAAAGGGTGCGATCGGTGCGCCCGCGGTGCGCCGGTCGACGGGGGGACAGGCATCGGGCAGCGGCAGGCGGCCAGGCCGCGACCCCGCATCGCCCCTTGCCGAGAAGCACGCCGTGTGTGGAATTGCCGGAATCGTGCGCTTCGACGGAGCCCCCGTCAGCGCCGACAGCGTTGCCCTGTTGACCGACCTGATCGCGCACCGCGGCCCTGACGATGCCGGCGTGCACGTCGACGGCCACGTCGGCCTCGGGCATCGCCGGCTGAGCATCGTCGACCTGTCGCCGGCAGGCCACCAGCCGATGCCCAGCGGCGACCGCTCGCTGTGGATCGTCTTCAACGGCGAGATCTACAACCACCAGGCACTGCGCGTGGAACTGCAGGCGCTGGGCCACGGCTTCCGCTCGACCACCGACACCGAAGTCATCCTCGCCGCCTACCGGCAGTGGGGCGAGGCCTGCGTGCGGCGCTTCGAGGGCATGTGGGCGTTCGCGATCTGGGAGCCGGCGCGGCAGCGCCTGTTCTGTTCGCGCGACCGGCTCGGGATCAAGCCGTTCTACTACGCGCTCACCCCGGCGGGCTTCGCGTTCGGCTCGGAGATCAAGGCGGTGCTGGCCAGCGGCCTGGTGCCGGTGCGCCCGAACCACGAGGCGCTGCGCCTGCAGCTGCTCTACCGGGCGCGCGCCAGCAACGAGACCACCTGCTTCGACGGCGTGCTGCAGCTGCCGCCGGCGCACAACGCCGTGCTCGAGGGCGGCCGCCTGCTGCGTTCGCGCTACTGGAACGCGGAAGACGCGCTGGCCCGGCGCGGCGATGGCGGCGGCGACCACGCGGCCCGGTTCCGCGAGGAGATCGCGCGCGCGGTCCAGTCGCACCTGCGCAGCGACGTGCCGGTCGGCGCCTGCCTGAGCGGCGGCCTGGACTCCGGCACCCTGGTGGCGCTGGCCGCGCGCGAGACCACATCGCCGCTGCGCACCTTCTCGGTCACCTACCCGGGCACGGTCCACGACGAGTCGCGCTACATCCAGGCGCTGCGCGGGCAGGTCGGCAATCTGGCCGGCACCGACACCTCGCCCGACGGCCGCGACCTGATCGACGTGCTGGAACGCTCGACCTGGCACTACGAGGAACCGGTCTGGGGCGGCAGCGTCTACTCGTGGTGGCAGGTGATGAAGTCGGTCAATGCCGGCGGCATCAAGGTCGTGCTCAACGGCCAGGGCGCCGACGAGCTGCTGGCCGGCTATCCGCGCTATTACCCGACCTACCTGCGCCAGCTGCTGCTGTCCGGGCGCGCGGGCGCGCTGCGGCGCAACTTCGAGGGTTTCCGCGCCCAGCAGGGCGACCTGTCGCGGCTGGGGCTGCTGCGCGAACTGGCCACGCCGTTCTGGCCGGACTGGTTGCGCCGCGCGGCGCGGGTTGCCGGCCGCGGCACCGCGTTCGACGATGGTTTCCTTTCGCCGGAACTGCGCGCGATGTCGTCCCCGGCGGCCGAGGCCCTGGCCCGTCGCGCGTTCTCCGACCTCGACGCCCACCTGCTCAGCGACCTCACCGTCACCCGCCTGCCGGAACTGCTGCAGGCCGAGGACCGTTTCAGCATGGCGTTCTCGATCGAGAGCCGGGTCCCGTTCCTGGACCGGGCCTTCGTCGAGTACGGCATCGCCCTGCCCGCGGCGCAGAAGATCGAGGGCGGCACGACCAAGGTCGTGCTGCGCGAGGCCATGCGCGGCATCGTGCCCGACGCCACCCTCGACCGGCGCGACAAGCAGGGCTATCCGACCCCGGCCAACGAGTGGCTGCGCAGCTACGGCGTCGAGTACGCAGGCGACCTCATCGGCTCGCGGGCCTTCCGCGAGCGCGGGGTGTTCGACCCCCCGGCCGCCACCGCGGCGTTCGAGCGCTGGCGTCGCGGCCAGGTCCCGCTGGCCGGCCTGTGGACCTGGCTGTCGGCGGAGAACTGGTTCCGCCAGTACGTCGATACCCCGGTCGCCGGCTGGCCCCGCCATGCGCGCGCCGCGAGCCTGGCCCCTGCCGGCGCCAACCGCACAGGGACTGTGCCCGAAGTCACATCCGCCGCCGGATAACGCGGATACTCTCCGCGGCAGGGGATCTGACAAGGACATCGTATGCACCCAGGCCTCTCCCAGGCGGAGCGCGCCGCGCTGGAGCGCGCGCATCGCGAACGTTATGGACTGACCGGGGCGCCGCGCTACCAGCGCGCGCCCAAGGCCGTTGCCGCCCCCCCCGGCGCCGGGCCCGGCCTGGAGAAAGCCTCCCCCCGCCGCCTGCTCACCCTGCCCACGCCGCCGTTCGCGGTGCGTGCGCTCAACCGGATGAGCTATGGCGCGACGCCCGAATCGATCGCCGAGTTCAACGCCCTGGGCGACACCGACCGGGCCCGCCTGACGGCATGGGTCGACCGGCAACTCGCTCCCGACACCATCGACGACAGCGCGGTGGACCAGCGTCTGGTCGACGCCGGCTACACCACGCTCAAGAAGAGCCTGGCCAGGCAGTGGCGCGATCACGTCCGCGGCGATGTGGAGTATGCCGAGCGGATGCGGCCGGGCTGGGAGGTGCAGCGCGAAGCCCTGGTGCGCGCGGTGTTCTCGCAGCGACAGCTGTTCGAGGTGGCGACCGCCTTCTGGCACGACCATTTCAACGTGATGGTCAGCGACTACGACTGCTGCCCGGTCTATGGCCATTACGACCGCAACGTGATCCGCGCCAACGCCTTGGGCAACTTCCGCAGGATGCTGGAGCACGTGGCGCGCAGCACGGCGATGATGATCTACCTCGACAACAAGTCGAACCGCCGCTCCGGCCCCAACGAGAACTTCGCCCGCGAACTGCTGGAGCTGCACACCTTCGGCGCGGAAAACTACCTGGGCTTCATGGATCCGTTCGAGGTGCCGCCCTGCCCCGAGGATCCGGACTACCCGATCGGCTACACCGACATCGACGTCTACGAGACGGCCGCCGCGTTCACCGGCTGGACGATCAACAACAACCATTGGGAATTCACCCATCCCGAGAAGGACAACGGCGGCTTCTACTACCACGCCGACTGGCACGACTCGGGCCCCAAGTTCGTGCTCGGGCGCTTCATCTACCCCGAGCGTCCCGCGCTGCAGGACGGCCGCGACATCCTCGACCGCATCGCCAGCCACCCGCGCGTGGCGCGTTTCATCTGCCGCAAGCTGGTGCGCCGCTTCGTGGCCGACGACCCGCCGCAGGTGCTGGTCGACAGCGCGGCCGCGGTGTTCCGCGCCAACTGGCAGCACTCCCAGCAGATCAAGCGGACCCTGCGCCACATCCTGCTGTCGGACGAGGCGCAGCACGCCTGGGGCCGCAAGACGCGCCGTCCGTTCGAGGCGGTAGCCGCCACCCTGCGCGTACTCGGCTGCCAGTGGACCTATCGTATCGACGAGAACCGCAGCAACGACCTCAACTGGCGCATGGGTTTCACCGGCCACCAGCCCTACGACTGGGCCGCGCCCAACGGCTATCCCGACGTGGCCACGGCCTGGTCGGGCGCCAGCACCCTGGGCATGACCTGGAAGCTGCAGAACTGGCTGACGGAAACCAACAACGTGGCCGGCGACGGCAAGCTGCTGCCGCTGCTGGAGATCACGCGCGCTGGCCTGCGGCCCTCGCTGTGGACAGCGAACCGCCTGGTCCAGTTCTGGTGCCAGCGGATCCTGGGCTACCAGCCGACCGCGCAGCGCCTGGCCGTGCTGCGCGGCTTCATGGCCCAGAACGGCGATCCGGCCACCTATGTCATCGAGGACACCAATACCTGGGCGCAGAACGATCTCAAGCGGCACTACAACCACGAGCGCCTGCGCAGCATGGTGTCGCTGATCCTGATGTCGCCCGAATTCCTGAGCCGCTGAGGACGAGACCATGACCATCGAACTCGATCGCCGCGGCTTCCTCAAGGGCTGCTGCGCCACCGCCGCGGTCGGCGCGGCCAGCCCGGCCCTGTTCTTCGGCGGCCATGCCCATGCTGCGGTCAACGGCTACGACACCATCGTGCACGTGTTCCTGCGCGGCGGCATCGACGGCCTGAACCTGGTCCTGCCGGTATCCGGCAACGACCGCACCTACTACGAGCAGGCCCGACCGGACATCAAGGTGCCGGTCAGCGGCGAGAACGCAGCCCTCCCGCTCACCCTGGCCAACGGTTCGGCCACCGGCTTCGGCCTGCACGGCGCGGCCACCGGGCTGCGCGACATCTGGGTCGACGGCAAGCTCGCCATCGTGCACTGCTGCGGCATGCAGACCGCGGTAACGCGCAGCCACTTCGACGCCCAGCAGTACCTGGACTTCGGCACGCCAGGCACCAAGGGCAACGGCACCGGCTGGCTGGCGCGCGCCTGGGAGACCCAGCCCGGCGCCTCCCCATCGGTGGTCATGCCTGCCCTGGCCGTCAACAGCCGCCTGCCGGCGAACCTGCTCGGCGCCACCCAGGCGCTGACCATGGGCAGCCCGACCGACCTGGTCCTCAACGGCGGCTCCTGGGCCTGGCAGCGGGCGCGCGACAACTCGCCGGCGGGCTTCAAGGGCGTCAACGAAACGCTGGCCGAGATGTGGCGCGGCAACGTGGGCATCGAGCACAGCGGCCGCGCCGCCGATGCCGCGCTGCGCACCGTGGCGCAGCAGCCCTACAACGCGACCCTGCCGACGGGCTGGCCCACTACGACGTTCGCCCGCCAGCTGTGGACGGTGGCGCAGTCGATCCGCTTCAACCTGGGGCTGCGCTACGCCGCACTGGACGTGGGCGGCTGGGATACCCACGAGAGCCAGGGCAGCAACGGCGGCGGCTATTACCAGGGCCGCGTGGCGGACCTGTCGCAGGCGCTGGCGGCGTTCTACGGCGAGCTGGCCGCGACCGGTGAAATGGCGCGGGTGACGGTGGTCATCCAGTCCGAGTTCGGTCGGCGCGTGCGCGAGAACGGCAGCGGCGGCACCGACCACGGCTACGGCAACCCGCTGCTGGTCCTGGGCGGTCCGGTGAACGGGCGGCGCTTCTACGGCACCTGGCCGGGACTGCACCCGGAAATCCTCTCGCCGTACTTCGGCGACGTGCCGGTCACCACCGACTTCCGCCGCGTGTTCACAGAGCTGCTGCAGCAACGCATGGGCCATACCCGGACCGCCGACGTCTTCCCCGGTTACACCGGCTACAGCGCGCTCGGCATGTTCGCCTCGACCGGTGCCTCCGCGGCCGCGCCCCAGCCGGCGCGCCAGGCGCCGGAACCGGCGCTGTCGAGCATCCGGACGACATCGGGCCCAGCGCCGGCGCCGGCAGGCGAGGTCCCGGCCGCGACGCCGATCCGCCACCGCCGCGGGACGGTGCGCATGCCCACCCGGCTCTCGCAGCCGCTGCTGCGCCTGCGCCTGAAGCTCTACCGGCTGATGCAGCAGCACCGGCTGTAGCCGCGCCGGGGCGGGCCTCGCGCCCGTCCCGGCCCCAGCCGATTCCGTGATCCTCGCCCGGCGCGTTGGCGCGGCGGCGATCTTCGCCGCAGGCGACGCTCGCGCAGGACACCCGCGGCTCCGGCGGAGTCGCCCGATGCACGCGCATGGCATCGCGTACGTGGCGATCCACCGCGCTCTTTCGGAGCTTTTCCCCGCACAAAGAAAAAGCGGGCCGAAGCCCGCTTTTCCATGCGAACGGTGGTCGCGCCTTACTCGGCGGACACGCCCTCGCCTTCTTCCACGGCCTTCATCGACAGGCGGATGCGGCCCTGCTTGTCGACTTCCAGCACCTTGACCTTGACCACGTCGCCTTCCTTGAGCTTATCGGAGACCTTCTCGACGCGCTCGTTGGAGATCTGCGAGACGTGCACCAGGCCGTCCTTGCCCGGCAGGATGGTGACGAACGCACCGAAGTCCATGATCTTGGCGACCTTGCCCTCGTAGATCCGGCCGGGCTCGACGTCCGAGGTGATCTGCTCGATGCGCGCCTTCGCGGCCTGGGCGGCGGCGGCGTTGACCGAGGCGATGACGATGGTGCCGTCGTCCTGGATGTCGATCTGGGTGCCGGTTTCCTTGGTGATCGCCTGGATCGTCGAACCGCCCTTGCCGATCACTTCGCGGATCTTGTCGGGGTGGATCTTGATCGTCAGCAGGCGCGGGGCGAACTCGCTCAGCTCGGTGCGCGGCGCGGTCAGCGCGTTGGCCATTTCCTTGAGGATGTGCAGGCGGCCCTGCTTGGCCTGGGCCAGCGCGACCTTCATGATCTCCTCGGTGATGCCCTGGATCTTGATGTCCATCTGCAGGGCGGAAATGCCGTTCTCGGTACCGGCGACCTTGAAGTCCATGTCGCCCAGGTGGTCCTCGTCGCCGAGGATGTCCGACAGCACCACGAACTCGTCGCCTTCCTTCACCAGGCCCATCGCGATGCCAGCGACCGGCGCCTTGATCGGCACGCCCGCGTCCATCAGCGCCAGCGAGGAACCGCAGACCGAGGCCATCGACGAGGAACCGTTCGACTCGGTGATCTCCGAGACCACGCGGATCGTGTACGGGAACTCCTCCATCGACGGCATCACCGCCAGCACGCCGCGCTTGGCGAGGCGGCCGTGGCCGATCTCGCGGCGCTTCGGGCCCATCATGCGGCCGGCTTCACCGACCGAATAGGGCGGGAAGTTGTAGTGGAACAGGAAGTGTTCCTTGTACTCGCCGGCGACCGCGTCGATCACCTGGCCGTCGCGGGCGGTGCCGAGGGTCACGGCGACGATCGCCTGGGTCTCGCCGCGGGTGAACAGCGCCGAGCCGTGCACGCGCGGCAGGATGCCGACCTTCGAGGTGATCGGGCGGACGGTGTCCAGCGCGCGGCCGTCGATGCGGACCTTGGTCTTGAGGACCGATTCGCGCATGGTCTGGTACTCCTGCTCGCCGAATTCCTTCGACAGCTCGCCGGCGGACCAGGCGTTGGCTTCGGCGTGCGGGGTCAGCGCCTCGAGGATCGCCTTCTTGAGCTTGGAGATCGCGTCGCGGCGCTCGAGCTTGTCGCGCACCTGGAAGGCGCTGGCCAGCTGCTCGCCGACCGCGGTGCGGATCGCCGAGACCAGGCCTTCGTTGGCGGCCGGCGGCTGCCAGTCCCACTTCGGCTTGCCGGCTTCGGCCACCAGTTCGTTGATGGTGGCGATCGCGACCTGCATCTGCTGGTGGCCGAACATCACCGCGCCCAGCATCACTTCTTCCGACAGCTCCTTCGCTTCGGACTCGACCATCAGCACCGCGTTGGCGGTACCGGCCACGACCAGCTCCAGGTCCGAATCGGCCAACTCGCTGGTGGTGGGGTTGAGCAGGTACTGGCCGGCCTTGTAGCCGACCTTGGCGGCGCCGATCGGGCCGTCGAACGGCGCGCCCGACAGCGACAGCGCGGCGGAGGCGCCGATCAGGGCGAGGATGTCGCCGTCGACTTCCGGGTTCATCGACATCACGGTGGCGATGATCTGGACTTCGTTGCGGAAGCCGTCCGGGAACAGCGGGCGGATCGGCCGGTCGATCAGGCGCGAGATCAGCGTCTCCTTCTCCGTCGCGCGGCCCTCGCGCTTGAAGAAGCCGCCCGGGATGCGGCCACCGGCGTAGAACTTCTCCTGGTAATCGACGGTGAGCGGGAAGAAATCCTGCCCTTCACGCGCGGTCTTGTTGGCCACGGCGGTGACCAGCAGGACGGTGCCCTCGCACGAGACCACCACCGCGCCGCCGGCCTGGCGGGCGATCTCGCCGGTCTCGAGCGTGATCGTCTGATTGCCGTACTGGAAGCTCTTGGTAACTTTTGCCACTTTGGATTTCCTTGATGACTCTTTCGATGGACCGGCCAGGACCCCTGTCCCGGTCGGGCGGCCGCGTCCACCACGGCCAAAAAAGAACCGCGGCGCATCGCTGCGCCGCGGCGGTGGTCTGGCTTAGCGACGCAGGCCGAGTTTCTCGATCAGCGCCTTGTAGCGCGCCACGTCCTTGCGGTGCAGGTAGTCGAGCAGGCTGCGGCGGCGGTTGACCATCTGCAGCAGGCCGCGCCGGCTGTGGTGGTCCTTCTTGTGCGTCTTGAAGTGCTCGGTCAGGTGCACGATGCGGGCGGTGAGCAGGGCCACCTGCACTTCCGGCGAGCCGGTGTCGTTGGTGCCGCGCGCGTGTTCCTGGATGATCTTGCTGTTGTCGATGGACATGATTGCCTCTGGTCACGAAACCCGCAGACCACGTCGCCGCATCATCGACGCCGGCGTCGTACCGCAAGGGTCCGTCATGGGATGGAGGGAAGGCCGATGGCCCGCCCGGGCTGGATGGAACGCTGAAGTGCTTGAAAAAAGCCGTGGAATTGTAGCCGCTGGCGGCCACCCGGACAAGGTCAGCGGGCCCCGCCGGCCGCGGCCTCGACCGCCCATGTGAACAGCCGCTGGGGCCGCAGGGCACCGTCGACCACCTCGCCCAGCCCCAGCGCCCGGCCGCGCGGACCGAATACCGCCACGCTGCCCGGCGGGTGGAAGTCCCCGTTCACGACCTGGCCCCGGCCCAGCCGCAGGGCCTGGGCCTCGTCCAGGTCCACCGGTGGCCAGGACGCCATGCCGCGTTCCAGCGGCAGCAGGCAGGCGAGCAGGCAGTGGTCGCCGCGGGCGGCCAGCGCCTGCAGCTCGTCCAGGGTCCACATCCGCGGATCGCGGAACGGATCCACCCACAGGCGCCGCAGTTCGGCCACGTGGGCGCCGCAGCCCAATGCCTCGCCCAGGTCGCGGACCAGGCTGCGCACGTAGGTGCCCGATCCGCACTCGACGTGCAGGCGCAGCTGCGGGGGGACCCCGTTCAGGTCGTCGAGCAGGTCGCTGGCGGATTCGAGCCGGAATTCGTGCACGTCGACCGGGCGCGGCTCCACCTCGACCGGTTCGCCGCGACGGGCCTTGGCGTACAGCGGCTCGCCGCCGCGTTTGAGCGCCGAATAGATCGGCGGCCGCTGCTGGATGCGCCCGGTCAGGGCGGCCAGCGCGGCGTCGATGCCGGGGATGCGCAGCGCCGGCACGGGACGCTCGCGCAGCGGCTGGCCGTCGGCATCGTCGGTGTCGGTGACCACGCCCAGCCGCGCGACCGTGTCGTAGGCCTTGCGCGCACCGAGCAGGCCGCCGGCGATCTTGGTCGCCTCGCCGAAGCACACCGGCAGCAGGCCGGTGGCGAGCGGGTCCAGGCTGCCGGTGTGGCCGGCCTTCTCCGCCCGGAACAGGTGGCGCACGCGCTGCAGCGCCTGGTTGGAACTCAGCCCGCGCGGCTTGTCGAGCAGCAGGATGCCGTCGAGTTTCCTGAACTTCGTGCGGGGGCGGGAGGTCATTCGATGGGATTGTAGGAGGCGGGGGTCGGCCGTGCCCGTCGGTCACCGGCCGTCGCGGCGTGGGGCCCGGGATCCGTCCCGCCCTGCCGGCCGGCGCGCACGCCCGCGGGCAGGCGCGACCGCCGCGGCATTCCCCCGGACGCTACAGGTCGCGCAGCAGCTGGTCGATGCGCTCGCCGCGATCGACCGAATCGTCGTAGTGGAAGTGCAGCTCGGGCACGTGCCGCAGCTTCACCGCCCGCGCCAGGCGGAAGCGGATCTCGTGCGCGATCGCCTTCAGTCCCTTGACCGCCTCGGTCGCGCGCTCGGACTGCAGCGCGGTCACGAATACCTTGGCATGCGCCAGATCGCGGGTGACCTCGACGTCCGACACGCTGACCGACGGCAGGCCGTGCTCGGCCACCGCCTCGCGCACCAGCGTGCCCAGCTCCCTGCGGAGCTGCGCGGCGATACGGTCGGTGCGGGAGAAGGATTTCGTCATCTTGGGTGATTCGCGATTCGTGACTGGTGATTCGGAAGGGCAAGGCGTCGGATCCCGGTGGTGATCGTGTCCTTGCGAATCACGAATCACCAATCACGCGCTGTAACGCAGGGCGTTACAGCGTCCGCTGCACCTCGATGCGCTCGAAGCACTCGATCTGGTCGCCCGGGCGGACGTCGTTGTACGCCTTGACCGCGATGCCGCACTCGGTGCCGTTGCGCACTTCCTCGACGTTCTCCTTGAAGCGGCGCAGCGATTCGAGTTCGCCCTCGAACACCACCGTGTTGTCGCGCAGCACGCGGATCGGGCGGTTCTTGCGGACCACGCCCTCGACCACCATCGAACCGGCCACCGCGCCGAACTTCGAGCTGCGGAACACGTCGCGCACCTCGGCGATGCCGATGATCTCCTCGCGGATCTCCACGCCCAGCAGGCCGGACGCCACCTGCTTCACCTGGTCGATCACGTCGTAGATGATCGAGAAATAGCGCAGGTCCAGGCCGCTGTTCTCGATGACCTTGCGCGCCGACGCGTCGGCACGGACGTTGAAGCCGATGATGGTGGCCTTGGCGGTGGCCGCGGCGTTGGCGTCGGACTCGGTGATGCCGCCCACGCCCGAGACGATCACGTTGATCCGGATCTGCTCGTTCGACAGCGCGGTCAGCGCCTGGCGCAGCGCCTCCACCGAACCCTGCACGTCGGCCTTGATGACCAGGTTGAGCTGCTGCTGCGCCTCGCCCTGGCCCATCTGGGCCATGATGTCTTCCATGCGGTTGCCGGCCTGCGCCACCAGGCGCAGCTCGCGGCGCTTGGTCTCGCGCTGCTGGGCGACGTCCTTGGCCAGGCGCTCGTCGGCGACCACGACGAAGTCGTCGCCCGCGTCCGGCACGCCGGACAGGCCCAGCACCTGCACGGGGATCGACGGGCCGGCGGCCTGGACCTGCGAGCCGGTCTCGTCGAACAGCGCACGCACGCGGCCGAACTGCACGCCGCACACCAGGTAGTCGCCCCTCGAAAGCAGGCCCTGCTGCACCAGCACGGTCGCGACCGGGCCGCGGCCCTTGTCCAGCGAGGATTCGATGACCGTGCCCGTGGCCCGGCCCTCGGCCACGGCGCGCAGTTCCAGCACCTCGGCCTGCAGCGAGATCGCGTCGAGCAGGTTGTCCACGCCCTGCCCGGTCTTGGCCGACAGCGGCACCATCTGGGTGTCGCCGCCGAAGTCCTCGGCCACCAGGTCGTGGGCCAGCAGTTCGTTCTTGATCCGCTCCGGGTCGGCGTCGGACTTGTCGACCTTGTTGATCGCCACGATCAGCGGCACCTTGGCCGCCTTCGCGTGCTGGATCGCCTCGATCGTCTGCGGCATCACGCCGTCGTCGGCCGCGACCACCAGCACCACGATGTCGGTCAGCTTGGCGCCGCGCGCGCGCATCGAACTGAAGGCCGCGTGGCCGGGCGTATCCAGGAAGCTGATGACGCCCTTGTCGGTCTCGACGTGGTAGGCGCCGATGTGCTGGGTGATGCCGCCGGCCTCGCCGGTGGCGATCTTGGTGCGGCGGATGTAGTCCAGCAGCGAGGTCTTGCCGTGGTCCACGTGGCCCATGATGGTGACCACCGGCGGACGCGCCACCGCGTCGCCCTGCACGTCCTCGACGTGGGCGAGCAGCTCGGACTCGGCGTCGTTGGCCTCGGCCGCGACCGCCTTGTGGCCGAGTTCCTCGACCACCAGCACGGCGGTGTCGTGGTCGATGGTCTGGGTGATGGTGGCCATCACGCCCATCTTGAACAGCGCCTTGACCACGTCGCCGCCCTTGAGCGCGAGCTTCTGCGCCAGGTCGGCCACGGTGATCGCCTCGCCGATCGCCACTTCGCGCACCACCGGCGCGGTCGGGCGTTCGAAGCCGTGGGGACCGCCGCCGCTGCGCGACTGCTCGAGGTGGCGGCGCGGCTTGGGCTTGTTGCCCCGCGTGCTGCTGCGGCGCGCCCGCTCGGACGGGCTCAGGTGCAGCTGGCCGGCGAAACGCGCGGTGCTGTCGTCGTCCTCGACGCCCGCCACCATCGCATGCGAACCGCGGTTGCCCTTGTGCTTGGGACCGGTGCCGCGGTCGTGCGCCGGCGCCGGCTTCGGATGGCCATGGCCGTGGCCATGGGCCGGCTTGCGCGCTGCCACATCTGCCTCGGGCGTGGCGACGGCCTGCTCGGCCTCCTTCCGCAGACGTTCGGCCTCGGCCTCTTCCTGGCGCTTGCGCTCGGCGGCTTCCTCGGCGCGGCGACGGTCCTCCTCGGCCAGGCGCTGCTGCTCGGAGAGATTGCGCTGGCGCGACTCCTCGAGCTTGCGCAGGATCTCGGCCTGCTCGTCGTTCACCGGCGCGGCGGGCGCGGCCGCGGTGTCCTCGGCCTCGGCGGCCGCCGGCTTGACCAGGGTGACCTTGCGGCGCACCACCACATCGACGGTCGAGCGGTTCTTGCCGCCGCCGACGGTCAGCTCCTGCTTGCGCGTGCGGCTGAGCGTGATCTTCTTCGGCGCGACGGCCTCTTCGGCCGGCTTGTCGTCCTTGCCGTGGGTGCGGCGCAGGAAGCCGAGCAGCTTGACCTTCTCGGTGCTGGTGACGACCTGGTCCGGGTCGCTGAACGCCATGCCGGCTTCGGACAGCTGTTCCAGCAGCTTCTCCACCGGCGTGTTGACCAGGGCGGCGAGCTTGCGGATGGTGGTTTGTTGCGACATTCGGGTCCTATGCTCTGTTTGGCGCCCCCTCGCCGAGAGCAAGGGAAGCGCGGATTCTAAGCCCTGATCGGTGCAGGGCAGCGTTCATCGCGGGATCATTCGCCGCGCTCCAGGCGGGCGATCTCCTCGGCGCGTGCGGCCAGGATCAGCGCCGCGGCACGCTCGGCATCCAGCCCGTCGATGCCGAATTCCACCACTTCGTCGGCGGCCAGGTCGGACAGGTCCTCGCTGGTGCGCACGCCGTGCGCGGCCAGCGCGTAGGCGGTCTCGTCGTCCATGCCTTCCAGCGCCAGCAGGTCCTCGGCCGGCGCATTCTCGTCCAGCTCCTCCTCGACCGCGAGCGCGTCGTTGAGCAGGGCGTCGCGGGCGCGGGCGCGCAGTTCCTCGACGATGTCCTCGTCGAAGCCCTCCACCGCCAGCAGTTCGCCGACCGGCACGTAGGCGATTTCCTCGACCGTGCCGAAGCCTTCCGACACCAGGATGCCGGCGATCTCCTCGTCGACCTCGAGCTTTTCCTGGAACAGGGCGCGGGCGGCGGCCTGCTCGGCCTCCGACTTCGCGGTGACCTGGTCCTGGGTCATCACGTTCAGCTGCCACCCGGTCAGGCGGCTGGCGAGGCGCACGTTCTGGCCGCCCTTGCCGATCGCCTGGGCCAGCTTGTCCTCGGCCACGGCCAGGTCCATCGAGTGCTTGTCCTCGTCGACGACGATCGACTGCACCTCGGCCGGGGCCATGGCGTTGATCACGAACTGGGCCGGGTTGTCCGACCACAGCACGATGTCGACGCGCTCGCCGTTGAGCTCGTTGCTCACCGCCTGCACGCGCGAACCGCGCATGCCGATGCAGGCGCCGATCGGATCGGTGCGGTTGTCGTAGGCGATCACGGCGATCTTGGCGCGGTCGCCCGGATCGCGCGCGCAGGCCTTGATCTCGACCAGGCCCTGGCCGACTTCCGGCACTTCGAGCTTGAACAGCTCCATCATGAACTCGGGCGCGGCGCGGCTGATGAACAGCTGCGGGCCGCGCGGCTCGCTGCGCACGTCGAACAGGTAGCCGCGGATGCGGTCGCCGGCGCGCACGATGTCGCGCGGGATCGCCTTGTCCTTGGGGATGAAGGCTTCGGCGTTGCCGCCGAGGTCGACATACACGTTGCCGCGCTCGACGCGCTTGACCACGCCCGTCACCAGCTCGCCGACGCGATCCTTCCACGCGTCCACGACCTGCTGGCGCTCGGCCTCGCGCACGCGCTGCACGATCACCTGCTTGGCGGCCTGGGCGGCGATGCGGCCGAAATCGACGTTCTCGATCTGCTCTTCGATGTAGTCGCCCACTTCGACGCCCTCGACCTCGTCGACGGCGTCCATCAGGCGGATCTGGCGGTCGGGCGATTCCATCACCACGTCGTCGGCCACCACTTCCCAGCGGCGGAAGGTCTCGTAGCTGCCGTCCTTGGGGTCGATCGACACGCGGGTCAGCACGTCCTGGTCGAGGTAGCGCTTCTTCGCCGCGGTGGCCAGCGCAGCCTCGATCGCCTCGAGGATCACCGACTCCGGCACGCCTTTTTCGTTGGCGACCGCGTCCACGACCAACAACAGTTCTTTGCTCATCTGTGTAAGACCTCTGAAAACCGGCTTGACCTAGTCATCGCTCCGGGCGCGGTGCCCGGTCCCTCTCCCGCGCCGGCGTCGGCCGGCGCGGCGGAAATTCATTTGCGCTTCGGCTTCGTGGCGCCCTTGCCCGCCGCCTTGCGTCCCGGCTTGCCGGGGCGCGCATCGCCGGGCAGTTCGCGCGCGGGTCCATAGCCCAGCGCCGCCCAGTCGGGCACCAGCCGCGCCTTGTCGATGTTGTCCACCGACACCTCGATCGGCTGGCCATCGACGTCGAACACGATCGTGCCGCCGTCGACCGAGACGATGGTGCCGGTCAGGCGCCGGCGCCCGTCCTGCGGCAGCTTCAGCCCCACCTTGGCGCGCTCGCCGGTGAAGCGCGCGAACTGCGCGGCGTCGAACAGCGGGCGGTCCACGCCGGGCGAGGACACCTCGAGCGTGTAGTTGCCCTGGATCGGGTCCTCCACGTCGAGCTGCGCGGACACTTCGCGGCTGACCGCCTCGCACTCCTCGATGCCGACGTGGCGGGCGTCGGCTTCGGCCTCGGGCACGTCGATGTACAGGCGCACCACCGAACCGCCCGGCGCGGGCAGGTATTCGATGCCCAGCAGCTGCAGGCCGAGGGCCTCGACCGTGGGCGCGAGCAGCGCGCTGATCTGTGTCGCCTTGTCCGTCACGTCGCGTCGTTGAACCTGTTCAAATCGCCGGAAACAACAAAGGGCCCGATGGGCCCCTTGTCCTGAATGTCCGGCCTGGGCCGGATTTCGGCATCGCGGCAAGCCTGCCCCGATGAAGCCCGGTTTCCCGGCACCGTCCGCGGGCTTCAGCGCCGGCGGTGGCCCGGTGAAACTGGTCGCGGGAGCGCGCTCCATCCCCTGCGGTCGGTACCTTGCAGGGTGAGGCTGCGCTGCGCGAGCCGGGAATCATACCGGCTTTCGGCCCCCGATCCAACCGGGCCGCCCCACGCGCGGCCATGGCGGGCCCGCCCCGCCCTCAGCCGAAGGGCGTGAAGCCCGCGGGCGCGGCACCGGCGTGGCGCGCCGGGGCCTGCAGTTCCACGTAGCTGGCAGGACTGGACACGTTGCCGCCGACCCGGATGGGCGCGGCGCCCCCGAGGACCAGGGTCGGCCTCAGGCCCTTGGCCGGATCGCCGCCGCCGGCCCAGCCGCGGGCGCCGGCGAGCTTCATCCAGACCGCGCGCGACTCCGCGTCCACCGCCAACTGCACCACGATCCGCTGGCCTGGGGTTCCGGGCAGGTCCGCCAGTTCCAGCTTCACCTCGCCCGGCAGGCCGTAATTGGCATAGGCGACCACGGCCCAGGCCGAAACCGCCTGCGCCGACGCGCCGGCTGCACCGTAGCTGCGGCCTGGATGGGCATCGTTGCGCAGCAGTTCGGGGCGCTCGCCCCACAGCGACACTCCGACCGCGTGCTCGCCGCCGTGGAACAGCACCGCCTCGACGTAGGCGCGCCCGCGCAGCGGCCTGCCGGCGAAGGCCGCGCCGACCAGGTCGGGCCCGGTGGTACTCAGGCGGGTGCCGTCACGGGTCACCCGGGCGTGCGCGTTGGCATGCTGCAGGCGGATCGCGCCCGCGGAAGCACCGGCTGCGACGGCGGCATTACCGGTCGGTGTCGCGGCGGCCCGCGGCGTCGCCGCGACATCGCCGCATGTGGACCAGGCCGACAGCAACAGCACGGCGATGAGTGCGACACGCAAACGGACCATCCGGATCTCCCCCTGAAACACAACGCCGGCCATGCATCGCGACGGCGGCGTCCATCGCAGACCGGCGGCGCGATGCACGGCACTCCGATCCGACGCGGCGCGGGACCGGACGGCCCGGACTCCGCGCATCCGGCGCAGCGCAACGCCGACCGGATACGAAAAAGGCGACCCCGTTGCCGGGGCCGCCTCTTCGTCGCCTGCGTGCTCGTCTACGCAGACAGTGTTGGTAGCGGGGGCAGGATTTGAACCTGCGACCTTCGGGTTATGAGCCCGACGAGCTGCCAGACTGCTCCACCCCGCATCAGAAGCGGAATTATGACGACGTGCGGTTTTTTTCGCAAGCCCCCGGACTGAACGGATGCTCAGGCGAACGCCGCCTGGCACCACGACATGATCGGGCTCCAGAACAGGCCAAGGCCGAGCAACGCCAGCGCGTTGAGCGAGAACACCGCCTGCAGCGCGCCGCCGCGCACGGTCACCGGCTCGCCGGAGGGCTGGTCGAAGTACATGACCTTGATGACGCGGAGGTAGTAGAACGCGCCGATCACCGCGAACACCACGCCGACGATCACCAGCCACATCAGGTCGGCCTCGAGCGCCGCGCGCAGCACCGCGACCTTGGCCCAGAACCCCAGCAGCACGGGCACGCCCGCCAGCGAGGCCATGATGAGCAGCACCAGGCCCGCCATCCACGGATTGCGCGCGTTCAGCCCGCGGAAATCCTCGATGCGGTCGGCCTCGAAGCCCTTGCGCGCCAGCATCACGATCGCGCCGAACGCCGCCACCGACATGATCGCGTAGCTGATCGCATAGAACATCGCCGCCGCGTAGCCCTCGCTGCCGCCGGCCGCCAGGCCGAGGAACATGAAGCCCACGTGCGAGATCGTCGAGTACGCGAGCATGCGCTTGAGGTTGGACTGCGCGATCGCGAACAGGTTGCCCACGGCCAGCGACGCCGCCGCCAGCACCGCCAGCAGCAGCTGGATCTGCTCGTAGTTCGGCCCCAGCGCGATGTCGAGCATGCGCCAGGTCATGCCGAAGGCCGCGACCTTGGGCGCCGAACCGATGAACAGCGCGATCGGGGTCGGCGCGCCGTGATAGGTATCGGGCAACCACATGTGGAACGGCGCCGCGCCGAACTTGAAGGCGATGCCCACCACCACGAACACCGTGCCGGTCAGCAGCAGGGTGCGGTCGGTGCCGGACACGGCGTAGGCCGCGTCGCGGATGCCGGCCAGGTCGAGCGTGCCGGTGGCGCCGTAGACCAGGGTCATGCCGTACAGGAGCAGGCCAGAGGCCAGCGAACCGAGCACGAAGTACTTCATCGCGGCCTCGGAGGCCAGCGGGCTGTCGCGGTCGGTGGCGACCAGCGCGTAGGAGCACAGGGCCAGCAGTTCGAGGCCCACGTACACCATGGTCATGCTGCCGGCCGAAACCAGCAGCATCATGCCGGCGACCGAGAACAGCACCAGCACCGCCACCTCGCCCTTGTACAGGCCGCGTTCGCGCAGGAACGGCCAGATGTAGCCCATCGCCAGCGCGCTCACCACCAGCAGCACCAGCTTCATCACGTCCGCGCCCTCGTCGCGCACGAACATGCCCGAGAGCGTGGTGCCCTGCCCGCCTACGTCGAACCAGACCAGGACGGCGGCGGCGGCCAGGGTCACGATCGCCAGCGCGTGGGTGACGACGCGGCGGCGGTCGTCCAGGAACAGGTCGAGCATCAGCAGCGCGAATGCGCCGAAGACCACGAGCAGCTCGGGCGCCAGCGGCGCCAGCTCGGCGAAGGAGCGAACGGGAGGGGGCGTCATCGCGGTCGTCATCACTGCATGCTTTCCTTGGAGGCCGCGCGGGCCACCGTCTTTCCGTCCAGGCGGGGTGCCACGCGCCGGGTCACAGCTTGCTGGCCGAGATGTGGGTGGCCAGCTGCGCGATCGCCGGGTCCATCAGGTCGATCAGCGGCTTGGGGTACACGCCGATCGCCACGGTGCCGATCGCGAACACGCCCAGCACCAGCCACTCGCGGCCGTTGATGTCCTTGAGTTCGGCGACGTGGGCGTTGCCGACCTCGCCGAACATCACCCGCTTCACCAGCCACAGCGAGTAGCCCGCGCCGATGATCAGGGTCAGCGCCGCGGTGAAGGCGATCATCGGATGGTGCTGGAAGCTGGCCAGGACCACCATGAACTCGCCGACGAAGCCCGAGGTGCCCGGCAGGCCGGAGTTGGCCATCGCGAACAGCACCATGAAGAAGGTGAACCAGGGCATGACGTTCGCGACGCCGCCGTAGTCGCGGATCATGCGGGTATGCATGCGGTCGTACAGCACGCCGACGCAGGAGAACATCGCGCCGGAGATGAAGCCGTGCGAGATCATCTGCACCATCGCGCCCTGCAGGCCCAGGCGCGCCGCGTCCTCGCCGCCGCCGACGTCGCGCATCAGCGCGAAGGCGATGAAGGTGCCGAGGGTGACGAAGCCCATGTGCGAGACCGACGAATACGCGATCAGCTTCTTCATGTCCTCCTGGACCAGCGCCACCAGGCCGACGTAGACCACCGCGATCAGCGACAGCGCGATGACCAGCCAGGCCCACTCGTGGCCGGCGTCGGGCGTGATCGGCAGGCTGAAGCGCAGGAAGCCGTAGCCGCCGATCTTGAGCATGATCGCCGCCAGGATCACCGAGCCGCCGGTCGGCGCCTCCACGTGCGCGTCCGGCAACCAGGTGTGCACCGGGAACATCGGCACCTTCACCGCGAACGCGGCGAGGAAGGCGAAGAACAGCCACATCTGCTCGCTGGCGGTCAGGCGCAGCGCGTACAGGTCCGGCAGCTGCCAGCTGCCCGCCTTCAGGTACAGGTAGATCAGGCCGACCAGCATGAAGATCGAGCCGAGGAAGGTGTACAGGAAGAACTTGATCGACGCGTACACGCGCCTCGGGCCGCCCCAGACGCCGATGATGATGAACATCGGAATCAGCATGGCCTCGAAGAAGACGTAGAACAGCAGCGCGTCCACGGCCGAGAACACGCCGATCATCAGGCCTTCGAGGATCAGCATCGCGCCGTAGTACTGGCTCACGCGCCGGTCGATCGAGGTCCAGGCGCCGACCAGCACCAGCGCGGTGGTCAGTGCGGTCAGGATGATCAGCGCGATCGAGATGCCGTCCGCGCCCAGGTGGTACTGGATGTCGTAGGCCGGGATCCACTCGCGGCGCTCGAGGAACTGCAGGCCGGTGGCGGCATAGTCGAAGCCGGTGAACAGCGGCAGGCTCAGCAGGAACACCGCCACGGCGATGGCCAGCGACAGCCAGCGTGCGCCGGAGGCGCGCTTGTCGCCGAGCGCGAGCACGGCGGCACCGCCGAAGATCGGCAGCCAGATCAGGAGACTCAGGAGGGGCCAGTTCTGCACGGTGTCAGGTCCAATGGCGGATCAGCACGGCCAGGAGCACGATCAGGCCGACGATCATCGCGAACGCGTAGTGGTAGAGGTATCCGGTTTGCATGCGGCGGATCAGCCCGGCGGAGAAGTCCACCACCCGGGCGGCGCCGTTGACGAGCACGCCGTCGATCAGCTTGCCGTCGACCTCGCGCGAGCCGCGGCCCAGCAGCAGGCCGCCGCCGGCGAAGCCCTTGATCCACAGGTCGTCGAAGCCGTACTTGTTCTCGAGCACGCGGATCGGACCGCGCAGCGCGTGCGCCACCTTCAGCGCCAGGCCGGGTCGCCACACGTACATCAGGGTGGCGAGCAGGAAGCCGGCGAAGGTCAGCCAGAACGCCGGGGTCAGGAAGCCGTGCAGCGCGAACGCGACCGGGCCGTGCCACAGGGTGTCCTTGAGCTGCGCCATCACGTCGTGGGCGGCGAGCACCTCGATCGCGCCGGCGAAGAACGGCGTGCCCTGCTCGTGGCCGCTCCAGTCGGTGCCGAACAGCATCGGGCCGGCGGTGAAGAAGCCGATCAGGATCGACGGGATCGCCAGCAGCACCAGCGGCAGGGTCACCACCCAGGGCGACTCGTGCGGCTCGTGCACGCCGTGGTGCCCGTGGTCGTGGTGGCCGTGACCGTCGTCGTGCAGCGGCTCGTGGTGCGTCTCCTGGCCGTGCGCGTCGTGCGTCGCATGCTCGCTGGACGCGTGCGCGTGGCGGAAGCGCTCCTCGCCGAAATAGGTCAGGTACAGCAGGCGGAAGCTGTAGAACGAGGTCACGAAGGCGCCCAGCAGCACTGCCCAGAAGCCGTAGGTTCCCACCCAGCCGCGGCCGTCGGCGGCATGCCTGGCGGCCTCGATGATGGTGTCCTTGGAGTAGTAGCCGCTGAAGAACGGCGTGGCCACCAGCGCCAGCGTGCCGATCACGGTGGTCCAGAACGTGATCGGCATGTACTTGCGCAGGCCGCCCATCTTGCGCATGTCCTGCTCGTGGTGCATGCCGATGATGACCGAGCCGGCGGCCAGGAACAGCAGGGCCTTGAAGAAGGCGTGGGTCATCAGGTGGTACACGGCCGCCGAATAGGCCGATACGCCCAGCGCGACGGTCATGTAGCCCAGCTGCGACAGCGTCGAATACGCAACCACGCGCTTGATGTCGGTCTGCACCATGCCGATCAGGCCGGTGAAGAACGCCGTGGTGGCACCGATGAAGAGCACGAAGTCGAGCGCGGTCATGCTCAGTTCGAACACCGGCGACATGCGCGCGACCATGAAGATGCCCGCCGTGACCATGGTGGCGGCATGGATCAGCGCCGAGATCGGGGTCGGGCCTTCCATCGAGTCGGGCAGCCACACGTGCAGCGGCACCTGCGCGGACTTGCCCATGGCGCCGATGAACAGGCAGATGCAGATCACCGTGGCCACCGACCACTCGGTCGAGCCGACGATCTGGATGGTGCGTCCGTCGAGCACCTCGCCGGCGCGGCCGAACACGGTGGCGTAGTCGAGGCTGCCGAAGTACCACATCACCGCGGCGATGCCGAGCAGGAAGCCGAAGTCGCCCACGCGGTTGACCAGGAAGGCCTTGAGGTTGGCGAACACCGCGGTCGGGCGCTTGAACCAGAACCCGATCAGCAGGTACGACACCAGGCCCACCGCTTCCCAGCCGAAGAACAGCTGCAGGAAGTTGTTGCTCATCACCAGCATGAGCATCGAGAAGGTGAACAGCGAGATGTAGCTGAAGAAGCGCTGGTAGCCCGGATCCTCGGCCATGTAGCCGATGGTGTAGACGTGCACCAGCAGCGAGACGAAGGTCACCACCACCATCATCATCGCGGTGAGGTTGTCGACCAGGAAGCCGACGTGCGCGGCGTAGTTGCCCACCTCGAAGAAGGTGTAGACGTTGGCGTTGTAGGGCGCGGCGCCCTGCGCCACCAGCTGCCACAGCACGTAGCCCGACAGCGCGCAGCTGACCGCGACGCCGAGGATCGTGGCGGCATGCGCACCGGCGCGGCCGATCTGCCGGCCGAAGAAGCCCGCCAGGATCGCACCCAGCAGCGGCGCCAGCACGATGATCAGCAGGTGGGTTGTGGAAATCGCCATGTCTTGTCCATTACCGGAGTCGTACCGTCTTCACTGCCCCGGGGTGGTCGATGCGCGCGCCGCGGCACGCGTACCCGGTATTCGAATTGTCACTGCGGCCATCCGTGGCGGTACCGCCTGGGCTCCGGGGAGCCCGCCACCCAGCCATCCTGGCCGGGCGTTCGCCGATGCGCGCGCCAGTGGCGCGCGTACCTGGTGTTCGAATTGTCACTGCAGCCATCCGTGGCGGTACAACGCGGGCTCCGGAGAGCCCCTGCCCGGCCATCCTGGCCGGGCGTTCGCCGATGCGCGCGCCAGTGGCGCGCGTACCTGGCGTTCGGATTGTCACTGCAGCCATCCGTGGCGGTACAACGCGGGCTCCGGAGAGTCCTGCCCGGCCATCCATGGCCGGGCGTTCGCCGATGCGCGCGCCAGTGGCGCGCGTACTGGTGTTCGAATTGTCACTGCAGCCATCCGTGGCGGTACAACGCGGGCTCCGGAGAGTCCTGCCCGGCCATCCATGGCCGGGCGTTCGCCGATGCGCGCGCCAGTGGCGCGCAAGCGCATCGGCTCACCCCTTCAACGAGTCGATTTCGGCGACGTTGATGGTGTTGCGGTTGCGGAACAGCGTGACCAGGATCGCCAGGCCGATCGCGGCCTCCGCGGCGGCCACGGTCAGGATGAAGAACACGAAGATCTGCCCGGCCTCGTCGCCGAAGTGGCGCGAGAACGCGATGAAATTGACGTTCACCGCCAGCAGCATCAGCTCGATCGACATCAGCAGGATGATCACGTTCTTCCGGTTGAGGAAGATGCCTGCGACGCTGATGCAGAACAGCGCGGCGCCGAGCGCGAGGTAGTGGCCCAGCGCCAGGCCCTGTCCGAAGAATTCCATCACTTGGCCTCCCCTTCGCCCGCGGCATCGGCCGGCGGCGCTTCGACGACGCGCTTCTCGGCCGGCATGCTGACCATGCGCACCCGGTCGGCGGCGCGGGTGCGGGTCTGCTCGCCGGGGTTCTGGTGCTTGGCGCCGGGGCGGCGGCGCAGGGTCAACGTGACCGCGGCCACGACCGCGACCGTCAGGATCAGCGCGGCCACCTCGAAAGGCAGCAGGAAGTCGGTGAACAGGCGGCGCGCGACCCAGCTGACGTTGCTGGCGCCGACCGCGTCGATCTCGTCCACGCCGAACGGGGCCAGGCGCGACTTGATGCCGATCAGGGTCAGGATCTCGACCAGCATCACCACCGCCACCAGCAGGCCCACCGGCAGGTAGCGCACGTAGCCCTCGCGCAGCGGCACGACGTCCACGTCGAGCATCATCACCACGAACAGGAACAGCACCATCACCGCGCCGACGTAGACCAGGATCAGGGCCACGCCCAGGAACTCGGCGCCGGCCAGGATCCAGGTGCAGGCCACGGTGAAGAAGGTCAGCACCAGGAACAGCGCGGCGTGCACCGGGTTGCGGACGCTGATCACCGCGCCGGCCGAGGCGACGGCCACGGCGGCGAAGGCGAGGAAGGCGAGCAGTGCGAAATCCATGGTCGGTCGCTTATCGGAAGGCGGCGTCGGCGGCGCGGCGCTCGGCGATCTCGGCTTCGAGCCGGTCGCCGATGGCCAGCAGCTGCGGCTTGGTGACGATGTTCTCGCCACGGTTCTCGAAGTGGTACTCGTGCAGGTGGGTCTCGACGATCGAGTCGACCGGGCACGACTCCTCGCAGAAGCCGCAGAAGATGCACTTGAACAGGTCGATGTCGTAGCGCGTCGTGCGGCGGGTGCCGTCCTCGCGCGGTTCCGAGTCGATGGTGATCGCCAGCGCGGGGCACACCGCTTCGCACAGCTTGCAGGCGATGCAGCGCTCTTCCCCGTTGGGGTAGCGGCGCAGCGCGTGCAGGCCACGGAAGCGCGGCGACTGCGGCGTCTTTTCCATCGGGTACATCAGCGTGTACTTGGGACGGAACAGGTACTTGAAGGTCAGCGCCATGCCGCCGAGCAGCTCGAGCAGCAGCAGGCTCCGGAACCAGGAAACGAACTTGCCCATCACTGCCCCGCCTCGAACACGCCGAAGTACGCCATCAACGCCACCACCACGATCCAGCCGATGCTCAGCGGGATGAACACCTTCCAGCCCAGCCGCATGATCTGGTCGTAGCGGTAGCGCGGGAACGAGGCGCGGAACCAGATGAAGCAGCTGGCGAAGAAGAACACCTTCGCGAACAGCCACCACCAGCCGCTGCCCAGGATCGTGCCCAGCACCGGCACGTCGGGGATCCAGGCCGCCGGGATCGGCGACAGCCACCCGCCGAGGAAGAAGATCGGGGTCAGGAAGCTGACCAGGATCATGTTCGCGTACTCGGCCAGGAAGAACAGCGCGAACGCCGAGCCCGAATACTCGACCATGTGGCCGGCCACGATCTCCGACTCGCCTTCCACCACGTCGAACGGCGCGCGGTTGGTCTCGGCCACGCCGGATACGAAGTAGATGACGAACAGCGGCAGCATCGGCAGCCAGAACCATTCGAACACGCCCGCGTCGCCCGCCTGCGCCATCACGATCTGCGACAGGTTGAGGCTGCCGGCGCCGACCATCACGCCGACCAGGGCGAAGCCCATCGCGATCTCGTAGCTCACCACCTGGGCGGCGGAACGCATCGCGCCCAGGAACGCGTACTTCGAGTTCGAGGCCCAGCCCGCGAGGATGATGCCGTACACGCCCAGCGAGGTCATCGCCAGCAGGTACAGCAGGCCCGCGTTGGCGTTGGACAGCACCAGCTGCGCGTCGAAGGGCACCACCGCCCAGGCCGCGAACGCCGGCGCGAGGGTGATCAGCGGCGCCAGCACGTACAGCGCCTTGTGCGCGCTGCTGGGCTGGATGACTTCCTTGAACAGGAGCTTGAACACGTCGGCGAAGGCCTGCAGCACGCCCCAGCCCACGTACATCGGGCCATGGCGGGCATGCATCCAGCCGATCAGCTTGCGCTCCCAGACCACGTAGAAGGCCACGGCCAGGATCACCGGCACGGCGATGACCAGCACCTTGAGCACGATCCACGCGATCACGCCGATGGCGCCCAGCGAGATCAGCCAGTCGTGCAGCGGCGCGGTCCAGTCCGACAGCAGCGTCGCGGTATTGGTCGCGCTCATGCCGCCTCCACCGTGACGTTGCCGGCGCCCAGCGCGGCGGTGGCGCCGTAGCCCGACTCGACCCAGGCGCAGCCGGGGGCGACCAGTCCGCTCACGTTGACCGGCAGCGCGGCGACGCCGGCGCCATTGCGCACCTTCGCCATCGCGCCCTGCCCCAGGCCGAGCGCGCCCGCGTCGTCCGGATGCAGGCTCAGGCGCGGCCCGACCGTCAACGGATGCGCCTGCAGCGCCTGCGCACGCCGGGTCAGCCCGTCCACGCGGTAGATCGCCGGGGACACGGCCAGCTCAAGCCCGTCGCCGGAAGCGGCCGCCGTCGCCCGGCCGGCCGACGCGCTGGGCGCGACCGCCTGCATGCCGGCGCGCAGGCCGGCGAGGTCGGTGAACTCGAAGCCCGGCAGCGACAGCGCGCCACCCAGGGCGCGCAGCACGGTCCAGCCCTGCCGCGCCTGGCCCGGCAGCTTGCCGGCGGCCACGGCGCGCTGTTCGCGGCCTTCCAGGTTGGTCAACGTGGCGTCGCTCTCGAACAGCGTGGCGATCGGCAGGATCACGTCGGCGACGCGGCGCGTGGACTGGCAGGCGAAGTGGCTGAAGGCCACCACCTGCGCGCCACCCAGCGCCTTGAGCGCGGTGGCCTGGTCGGCGAAGTCCAGCCCCGGCTCGATGCCGTACAGCAGGTAGGCGCCGCGCGCCTCGGCCAGCATCGCACCGGCATCGCGCGCCGTCGGCAGCACGCCATGGCGGGCCAGGCCGACGGCATTGGCGCCCTGCGGGATGCGGCACAGCGCCGCGCCGGTGGAACGGGCGAAGGCCGCGGCGGCTGCGCGAATGGCGGCGGCGTGCGGGCCGTTCTCGGCCACCGCACCGACGATCACCGCGACGCGTTCGGCGCCACGCACCGCCTCGGCCAGTTCCGTCGCGGCCAGCGCGTCGGCGACCCGGGACGGCGCGACGATCGCCTTGCTGGCGATGTCGAAGGCGAATTCGAAGTCGACCGGGCCGACCACGTGCACCTTCGCGCCGCGGCGCCAGGCCTTGCGCACGCGCTGGTGCAGCAGCGGCACCTCGTGGCGCAGGTTCGATCCCACGATCACGATCGCATCGGCCTGGTCGATGTCGGCGACCGGCATCGCGAACGGCTCGGCGACCGCGCCGTCGGACAGGTCGTGCTGGGCGATGCGGTGGTCGAGGTTGCCGGTGCCCAGGCCCTGCGCCAGGCGCGCCAGCAGGCTGCCTTCCTCGTTGGAGGTAGCCGGGTGGACCAGCACGCCGAGGTTGTCGGCGCCGTTCTCGCGCAGGATCCGACCGGCCCTCGCCAGCGCCTCGTCCCACGACGCCTCGCGCCAGTCGCCCTCGTCGCCGTTGCTGGCGACGCGGATCAGCGGCTGGACCGCGCGGTCGTCCGCGTACAGGCCCTGGTGCGAATAGCGGTCGCGGTCGGACAGCCAGCACTCGTTGACCGCCTCGTTGTCGCGCGGCACGGCGCGCATCACGTCGCCGCGACGGGTGTGCAGGAACAGGTTGCTGCCCAGCGCGTCGTGGAAGCCCAGCGACTCGCGCGCGATCAGCTCCCACGGGCGGGCGCGGAAGCGGAACACCTTGTTGGTCAGCGCGCCGACCGGGCACACGTCGATCACGTTGCCCGACAGCTCGGTGGTCAGCGGCTTGCCGTCGTAGGTGCCGATCTGCAGGTTCTCGCCGCGCTGCATGCCGCCCAGCTCGTAGGTACCGGCGACCTCCGCGGTGACGCGGATGCAGCGCGTGCACTGGATGCAGCGGGTCATGTCGCTGGCGACCAGCGGGCCGAGGTCCTCGTCCGCCACGACGCGCTTGCGCTCGACGAAGCGGCTGACCGAACGGCCGTAGCCCAGCGACAGGTCCTGCAGCTCGCACTCGCCGCCCTGGTCGCAGATCGGGCAATCGAGCGGATGGTTGATCAGCAGGAACTCCATCACGTTGCGCTGCGCCTTGAGCGCCTTCTCGTTGCGCGTGAAGACCTTCAGCCCGTCCATCACCGGCGTGGCGCAGGCCGGCGACGGCTTGGGCGCGGAGCGGCCACCCACTTCGGTGTCGACCAGGCACATGCGGCAGTTGGCCGCGATGGACAGCTTGTCGTGGTAGCAGAAGCGCGGGATCGGGATGCCGGCCTTGTCGGCCGCCTGGATGATCATCGAGCCCTTGGGCGCGGCCAGTTCGACCCCGTCGATGAAGACGGTGACGTGGTCGGGCGGCAGGTTCGGGTTGACGGGCTGTGCGCTCACGCGACCACCTTTTCAGCCTTGACCAGCGTGCCCGCGAGCTCGTCGTCGACGTAGAAGCGCTTGTTCACGATGGCGTATTCGAATTCGTGCCAGAAGTGGCGCAGGAAGCCCTGCACCGGCCACGCCGCGGCTTCGCCGAAGGCGCAGATGGTGTGCCCCTCGATCTGCCCGGCCGCGTTGCGCAGCATCTGCAGGTCGTCGAGGGTGGCTTCCATGTTGGCGATGCGGGTGAGCATGCGGTACATCCAGCCGGTGCCCTCGCGGCACGGCGTGCACTGGCCACAGCTTTCCTTGAAGTAGAAGCGCGCGATGCGCTGGCAGGCGCGCACCATGCAGGTGGTGTGGTCCATGACGATGACCGCGCCCGAACCCAGGCCCGAACCGGCCTTCTGGATCGCGTCGTAGTCCATGGTCAGGCCCATCATCACCTCGCCCGGCAGCACCGGCATCGACGAGCCACCCGGGATCACCGCCTTGATGCGGTTGCCGTTGCGGATGCCGCCGCACAGGTCGAGCAGCTCGGAGAACGGCGTGCCGAGACGGATCTCATGGTTACCCGGGCGCGCCACGTGGCCGGAGACCGAGAAGATCTTGCAGCCGCCGTTGTTGGGCTTGCCCAGGTTCATGAACCACTCGGCGCCGTTGCGCACGATCGCCGGCACCGAGGCGTAGGTCTCGGTGTTGTTGATCGTGGTCGGCCTGCCGTACAGGCCGAAGTTGGCCGGGAACGGCGGCTTGTAGCGCGGCTGGCCCTTCTTGCCTTCCAGCGACTCCATCAGCGCGGTTTCCTCGCCGCAGATGTAGGCGCCCGCGCCCAGCGCGTTGTAGATGTCGATGTCGATGCCCGAGCCGAGGATGTCCTTGCCCAGCCAGCCGTTGGCATAGGCCTCGCGGGTGGCTTCCTCGAGGTGCTCGAAGGGCTCGTGGTGGAACTCGCCGCGCAGGTAGTTGTAGCCCACGGTCGAACCGGTGGCATAGCAGGCGATCGCCATGCCCTCCACCACCGCGTGCGGGTTGTAGCGCAGGATGTCGCGATCCTTGGCGGTGCCGGGCTCGGATTCGTCGGAATTGCAGAGGATGTACTTCTGCATCTCGCCCTTGGGCATGAAGCTCCACTTCAGGCCGGTCGGGAAGCCCGCGCCGCCGCGGCCGCGCAGGCCGGACTGCTTGACCATCTCGATCACGTCGGCCGGCGGGATCTTCTCGGTGAGGATCTTCCGCAGCGCCTGGTAGCCCCCGGTCTTGAGGTAGTTCTCGTACGACCACGGCTTGTCGAAATGCAGCGTGGTGTAGACGGCCTGGTGCTCCTTCGGAGCCGGGCCGACCGGGCCGTAGCCTTCGGAATAATGAGAATGACCCGCCATTACTTCAGCCCGTCCAGCAGCTCGTCCACCTTCTCGGGGGTGAGCTTCTCGTGGTAATGCCCGTTGATCACGACCACCGGCGCGCCGCAGCACGCCGCCACGCACTCTTCCTCGCGCTTGAGGTAGACGCGGCCGTCGGCGGTGGATTCGCCCAGCCTGCAGCCGAGCTTCTTCTCGGCGTGCTCGACCAGTTGCTCGGCGCCATTGAGCCAGCAGCTGATGTTGGTGCAGAACGCCACGTTGTTGCGGCCGACCTTCTGGGTCTCGAACATCGAGTAGAAGGTCGCGACCTCGTAGGCCCACACCGGCGGCAGGTCGAGGTACTTGGCCACGGCCGCGATCAGCTCGTCGGTCAGGAAGCCCTGGTTCTGCTCCTGCGCCGCGAACAGGCCCTGCAGCACCGCCGAACGCTTGCGGTCCGGCGGGAACTTGGTCAGCCAGTGGTCGATGTGCGCGCGCGTCGCGTCGCTCAGCGCGACCATCGGGTCGACGTTGCGCGCGTTCTCGAAATTGCCTGTCGCTTTCATCGCCTGCCTTACCTGTCGATTTCGCCGAACACGATGTCGTAGGTACCGATCATCGCCACCACGTCCGACAGCATGTGCCCCTTCACGATCTCGTCCATCGACGACAGGTGCGCGAAGCCCGGTGCGCGCAGGTGCACGCGGAACGGCTTGTTGGCGCCGTCGCTGACCAGGTAGCAGCCGAACTCGCCCTTGGGCGCCTCGACCGCGCAATAGGTCTCGCCGGCGGGCACGCTGTAGCCCTCGGAGAACAGCTTGAAGTGGTGGATCAGCGCTTCCATGTCGTCCTTCATCTCCTCGCGGGAGGGAGGCGCGACCTTGTAGTTGTCGATCATCACCGGGCCGTGATTGGCCCGCAGCCAGCGCACGCACTGCTCGATGATGCGGGTGGACTCGCGCATCTCGGCCACGCGCACCAGGTAGCGGTCGTAGCAGTCGCCGTTGACGCCCACCGGGATGTCGAAGTCGACGGCGTCGTACATCGCGTACGGCTGCTTCTTGCGCAGGTCCCAGGCCACGCCCGAGCCGCGCAGCATCGGGCCGGTCATGCCCCAGGCCAGCGCCTGCTCCGGCGGGATCACGCCGATGCCGACCGTGCGCTGCTTCCAGATGCGGTTGTCGGTGAGCAGGGTCTCGTATTCGTCCACCCGATTCGGGAAGTCCTTCGCGAAGGCCTCCAGGTAGTCGAGCATCGATCCCTCGCGCCACTCGTTGAAGCGCTTGAGCTTGGCGCCCTTGCGCCAAGGCGACTCGCGGTAGCGCGGCATGCGGTCGGGCAGGTCGCGGTAGACGCCACCGGGGCGGTAGTAGGTCGCGTGCATCCGCGCGCCCGACACCGCCTCGTACACGTCCATCAGTTCCTCGCGCTCGCGGAACGCGTACAGGAACACCGCCATCGCACCCAGGTCGAGCGCGTTGGACCCGATCCACATCAGGTGGTTCAGGATGCGGGTGATCTCGTCGAACATCGTGCGGATGTACTGGGCGCGCACCGGCGCCTCGATCCCCATCAGGGTCTCGATCGCGCGCACGTAGGCGTGCTCGTTGCACATCATCGACACGTAGTCCAGGCGATCCATGTAGCCGATCGACTGGTTGAAGGGCTTGGACTCGGCCAGCTTCTCGGTGCCGCGATGCAGCAGGCCGACGTGCGGGTCGGCGCGCTGCACCACCTCGCCGTCCATCTCCAGGATCAGGCGCAGCACACCGTGCGCAGCCGGGTGCTGCGGGCCGAAGTTCAGCGTGTAGTTGCGGATTTCCTGGCGCTGCTCGGACGCGTTGCTGGCGAAGCCTTCGCTGGCCTGGCGCACGGGAACGTGGGGGGTACTGCTCACTTCGATCCCTCCGTGGCGCGCGCCTGCTCGCGGCGCGCGCGCTGCTCGTCGACCGCGGTCAGGTAGCGCGCGTCGTCGCGGACCACGCGCGGCACGTTGACCCGCGGCTCGACCGAGGTCACCGGCTCGTACACCACGCGCTTCCTGTCCGCGTCGTAGCGGACCTCGACGTTGCCGATCAGCGGGAAGTCCTTGCGGAACGGATGGCCGACGAAACCGTAGTCGGTCAGGATCCGGCGCAGGTCCGGGTGGCCGCTGAACACGATGCCGAACAGGTCGAACGCCTCGCGCTCGAACCAGTTGGCGACCGGCCACACGCCGGTCAGCGACGACACCACCGGCAACTCGTCGCTGGGCGCCAGGCAGGTCACGCGCACGCGACGGTTGTGCTGCACCGACAGCAGCTGCGCCACCGCGGCGAAACGCCGCTGCGGCACCGGGATCGCGCCGACGCCGTCGGGCTCGTCGAGCTGCTGCGAGGGCGACTCGCCGAAGCGGAAGCGGCCGGGGCCCTTGCCTTCGACACCGCGGCTGAAGCCTTCGGACGAGGCGTTGGTATCCCACTCGTCGCTGCCGTAGCCGAGGTAGTCGATGCCGCACAGGTCGACCAGGGACTCGAAGCCGAACTCGTCGCGCAGCGCGGTGCACACCTCCAGCCAGTCCCCGGCCGTGGTCAGCCCCACCTCGCCGCGCGGCTCCGCCACGACGACCTCGGCATCCGGGAAGCGCGCGCGCAGGCGCGCCGCGAAGGCCGAAGCGGCCTCGCGCGAGACGCGATCACCCATGGCGCATCCCCGTCTTCTGGTCGCCGAAGTTGGTGGCGCGGCGGATCTTCTTCTGCAGCTGCAGGATGCCGTAGATCAACGCCTCGGCCGTGGGCGGACAGCCCGGCACGTACACGTCGACCGGCACCACGCGGTCGCAGCCGCGCACCACCGCGTAGGAATAGTGGTAATAGCCGCCGCCGTTGGCGCAGCTGCCCATCGAGATCACCCACTTGGGGTTGGGCATCTGGTCGTAGACCTTGCGCAGCGCGGGAGCCATCTTGTTGACCAGGGTGCCGGCCACGATCATCACGTCCGACTGGCGTGGCGACGGGCGGAACACCACGCCGTAGCGGTCCAGGTCCAGGCGCGCGGCGCCGGCATGCATCATCTCGACCGCGCAGCAGGCCAGGCCGAAGGTCATCGGCCACATCGACCCGGTGCGCGCCCAGTTGAGCAGCACGTCCGAACTGGTGGTGACGAAACCGCGCTCGAGCAGCGGGTTGTTGTCCGCCGAGCCGCCGAGCAGGGTTTCCGGGCGCAGGATGTCGTCGACGCGTCCGTCCGGCAGCGGGTTGCTTGCCGAATCCGCCAGGCCGCGAATCGCCTGGATCACTCCCATTCGAGCGCTCCCTTCTTCCACACGTAGATGAACCCGAGCAGCAGCATGCCCGCGAAGATGCCCATCTCGACCAGGCCCAGCGGCCCCAGCTCGCGGAACACCGTCGCCCAGGGCACGATGAAGATGATTTCCAGGTCGAAAATGATGAACTGGATGGCGATGAGGTAGTAGCGCACGTCGAACTGCATGCGCGAATCCTCGAACGCGTTGAAGCCGCACTCGTAGGGCGACAGCTTTTCCGGGGTCGGGAGTTTGGGGCCCAACAGGTTGCCGATGATCAGCAGGGCGATGCCGACCCCCGTGGCAACGATCAGGAACAGCAGGGTCGGCAGGTATTCGGCCAGCACTCGTTGTTCTCTCGGCTACTTGCCGCACTGTAGCGGCCGTCGCTCGGCGCGCGTTGACGCGCGCGCGACATCGGTAAATATGGTGCCCAAGGGGGGACTCGAACCCCCACGACCTAAGCCGCTACCACCTCAAGGTAGTGCGTCTACCAATTCCGCCACCTGGGCAAATCTGTCGCCGCGCCAACCCACTCCGGGCAACGCGGCAATTGTAAGCGTTATTGCTCGTTTTGAGCAGCCGGCGCGGTCTCCTCTCCGCTCTCTTCCTGCGGGGCCGCCGGCACGGCGGTCGCGGCCGGCTCGACGGCCGGCTGCTGCTGCGGCGCAGCGGGAACGGCAGCGCCGGTCTCGGGCGCCGCCGGGACGTTGGCCGGGGCCACGGGAGCAGCCGGAACCTGGGACATGACGCCCAGGTCGGCGGTCGGCTGCGGCGCGGTGGCCCGATGGGTCGCGTACCACGCCATGAACAGGGTGATGCCGAAGAAGCTGATGGCCAGCCACTTCGTCGCCTTGGTCAGGAAGCTCGCCGAACCGCGCGCGCCGAACACGGTCGCCGACGCGCCGCCGCCGAAGCCGGAACCGGCCGAGGCGCCGGCACCGCGCTGCATGAGGATCAGCGCGATCATGGCGATCGCGACCAGGACGAACAGGATGTTGAGGATCAACAGCAGCATTGCGGCGTACTCGAAATGTCTTGTGACCTGCGGTCAGCGGGCCGCGGCGCGGGCGATGGCGAGGAAGTCCGCCGCCACCAGCGATGCGCCGCCGATCAGGCCGCCGTCGATGTCCGCCTGGGCGAACAGCTCGGCGGCGTTGGCCGGCTTCACGCTGCCGCCGTACAGGATCGGCAGCGAATCGGCGATTCTAGCATCCCGCGCCGCCACGTGGCCACGGATCAGGGCGTGGACCTCCTGTGCCTGCTCCGGGGAGGCGGTCCGTCCGGTGCCGATCGCCCAGACCGGTTCGTAGGCCACCACGGCGCCCTGGAACCGGGCCACCCCGGCCCGCTCCAGCACCGGCTCGAGCTGGGCGGCGATGACCTCGGCCGTGCGCCCGGCCTCGCGGTCGGCCAGGGTCTCGCCCAGGCACAGGATCGGCACCAGCCCGGCGCTGGAGGCGGCCAGGAACTTCTTCGCGACCAGGTCGCTGTTCTCGTGGTGGTACTGGCGACGCTCGGAGTGCCCGACCAGGCCATAGCGCGCGCCCACGTCCAGCAGCATCCGCGCCGAGACCTCGCCGGTGTAGGCGCCTTCCTCGTTGTGGCTCACGTCCTGGGCGCCGAAGGCGATGGGGCGATCCTCGAAATCCTCGATCAGGTCGCCGAGGTAGGGCAGCGGCGGCAGGACCACGATGTCCACGCCCTGGATCGGGAGTTCGGCGGCGAGTGCGCCGACCAGGCCGGTGGCGAAGTCCCGGGTGCCGTTGAGCTTCCAGTTTCCGGCTACGATCCTGCGGCGCATCGCTTGCCCCTGACGTGTGAAGGGCGCAAAGGATAGCCGACGCCACCCGTCCCTGCCCGAGGACCCACACCGTGACCGACCCCCGTGGCCATGCCCTCGTGACCGGCGCCTCCAGCGGCATCGGCGAAGCCATCGCCCGCGAATACGCGCGGCGCGGGGTGCCGCTGGTCCTGACCGCGCGGCGCACCGATCGACTGGAGGCCCTGGCGGCCGGGCTGCGCGTCCGGGTACCGGTGCACGTGCTGCCCGCCGACCTCGCCGACCCTGATGCACCGGCGCGGCTGGTCGATGCGATCGCCGCGCTTGGCGTGCCGGTCCGCATCCTGGTCAACAACGCGGGATACGGCGTGCCCGGACGCTACCTGCGCAGCGACTGGAACACCCACGCCGCCTTCCTGCAGGTGATGGTCGGCGCGGTCTGCGAACTGACCTGGCGCCTGCTCCCGTCGATCCGCGACAGCGGCGCCGGCCGCATCCTCAACGTCGCCTCCTTCGCCGCGCTCGTGCCCTCGGCCGACGGCCAGACGCTGTATGCGCCGGTCAAGGCCTTCATGGTGAAATTCAGCGAATCGCTGGCGCTCGAGAACGCCGACGCGGGGGTGCACGCGACGGCGCTGTGCCCGGGCTTCACCTGGTCGGAATTCCATGACGTCACCGGCACCCGCGCGATGATGTCGAAGCTGCCGCGCTGGCTGTGGCTGGAGGCCGCGGACGTGGCCCGCGCCGGCATCGACGGCGTCGAGCGCGGAGAGGTGGTGGTGGTGCCGGGCGCGGTCTACCGCGCGCTGCGCGTGGCGACGCGCCTGATGCCCGAGCGCTTCCTGCTGCGCCGCATGGCGAAGAACTCCGCGCGCATCCGCAGCACGGAATAGGCGCCCGCGGGCGCTTCGCACGACAAGCCCGTGTAGGAAAACCCTGATTCCGCGCCGCCCCTGTCCGCGGCGGTGCGGGCGGGGCGTTGGACTGTGCGGACATGCAGCACGGAGATGGACCGCCGCGCGTGAAGGGGCCGCGCGGCGCGAAGGCAAGGACGAGGCGGAGCGCGCCTCCCCCAACGCAACGGCATCGACCGCACCGCCGCACGGCGGCGCGCAGGGGTCGTACTGCCCGTCCCGCAGCGGCGAATTCCCGCCGCCGCGACCCAGAGCAAAGGCAACCGCAGATGAAATCCAGCACGACCCTCCATGCATCCCGCACGACGACCATGCAGTGCGCGGCCATCGCCCTGATCGCCACCGGCTCCATCGCCGGCGCCGTGCAGGCCTCGGAGAAAGTGGTGCGCACGCCGCAGGGCGAGGTCACCGTCCTCACCGCCAGCAGCGAATCGCAGCGCAAGATCCCCGACTCGGCGGTGGCGCATCCTTTCGCCACCGAGAAGCAGCGCGCCGCGGCGGCGCCGCTGCCCTGGCCCGCCGACGCGCGAGTGCAGCCCAAGGACGCCGAGGCCGCGCTGCCCGCGCCGCGCCAGCCGTTCCTGGACAACACCCGGCAAGGCGGCAGCCCCCTGCCCTTCGCCGACTACCAGGCCCGCCAGCAGTTCGGCGAGGCCTGGCGCCGGCTCGAGGCGCTGGCAGGCACCGAGGTCGAGCAGCCGGCCAAGGATTCGGCCGACAAGGACGGCGCCCACCATCCCTACCTGCGCTATCCCGGCAATTACTACACCTTCCAGTGGACGGCCGCGCCCTGGAACAAGATCGGCAAGCTCTACTTCACCACGCCCGGCGGCGGCAGCTCCTACTGCACCGCCAACGTCGCCAGCGGCAACTCGGTGATCATCACCGCGGCCCACTGCGTGTACACCCGCGGCCAGGGCTTCAACCGCAACTTCGTGTTCGTGCCGGCCGACCGTTACGGCGTCGCGCCGTACGGCCGCTACGGCTGGCAGTCGGCGACCGTGCTCAACAACTGGATCAGCGACGGCGGCCGGCGCTGGGACGTTGCGGTGATCCGCCTCTCCGGCGAAGCGACCACCGGCCAGCCTGTGACCAACTACGTCGGCTGGCTGGGCCGCAGCTGGGACTGGGGCTACGACCAGCAGATCTACTCGCACGGCTACGCCAGCAACCTGAGCACCCAGTACACGCACATCTGCGCCGGACGCAGCTACAGCTCCGGCTGGGAGGGCACCGACGTGCTGGTGCAGGGCTGCGACATGACCTACGGCAGCAGCGGCGGCGGCTGGCTGCGCAACTACACGCCGAACTCGCACGCGGGCAACCACGTCAACGGCGTGGTCAGCGGCCCGCACATCGGCGATTTCGGCAACAGCTACGTCGGCCCGCGCTTCAGCAGCGCCAACATCGTGCCGCTGTGCAACGTGGCCGGCTGTTGAGGCCGGATCGACGTCCCGGCAGGCGATGCGCCTGCACCGGCAGCTCGGCAGGACCGGAGCGTCCTGCCTTGCCGACCGTCTACGGCGCGGCTTCCGTACCTGCCGGCACGATCGCGAGATCGTCCGCCGGCAGGCCGCGCAGATGGCGGCGGATCGCATCGCGGGCGGGCTGGTCCCATTCGTCGCGCCAGGCGCAGTGCCGGCCGTCGGCGACCTGCCCGTAGTAGCCGAGGTTGCCCGCCGCTCCCAGCAATGCGAACGCCGGCAGCGCGGCGCGCGCGCTGGCATGGCCGGCCGGCGCGCCCAGCCAGTCGACGTGCGGGTTGTCGAGCACCAGCAGGCCGCGCGGCGCCACCAGCGCCAGCACCGCGTGCTGGTCGATCGGCAGGCGTTCCACGTCGTCGGCGAACGCCGCAAATCCCTCACCCAGCCAAGGCTGTTCGCCGAACGCACTGTGCGGCGGCTGCGCCCCGCCGGTGCTCACGCCACGCCACAGCGGCACGCCGCCCGCGCCGGATTCGACCGGGATCGTCAACGCGATACGCGTATCGAACGCGCCCGCCGCGAGCGCGCCCTTGCCGTAGCGCGAACAGCCGCTCACCGCGACTGCATCGCCACGCAGCAGGTCTGGCAATTGCCCGATCGCGTCCACCAGCCGGCTCACGCCCCAGGACCAGGCCATCAGCGTGCCGGTGGCATCCTGCGCCCCGCCGTGCAGCGCATAGTAGGCGCCGCGCCGTTCGCGCGACTGTCCGGTCTCGGCGCCGACCTGGGTGGGGTCGAACTTCAGCAGCGCCACGCCCTCGGCGTCGAGCAGCGCCGGATCGACGCCCCCGCCCGGCCCCAGAAGGACCATCACCGGATACGGTCCTGGCCCCGGCGGCAGGTGCAGCTCGGCCTCGAAGCCCGCCTCGCGTCCGTCCCGGCGGACCACGACCTGCAGCCGGCCATCGACGATACGCGCCGTCACCGCTGCGTCGTCGGGGCCCTTCCCGCCATACACATGCGCCTCTGCGGTCGCGCGCAGCGCAGCCCGGCGGCACGGCCAGTCGACCGCCGCGACGGGCGTGCCGTCGGACCTGCGCAGCAGGTCCGGCACGCCGGCGTGCGCTTCGAGTGGTGCGAGCGGCGCCACGCAGGCGTCCGCGGCCTTCGCCCATGCGAACGACGGCGCCAGCGCGGTGGCCAGGACCACCAAGCGGAACAGGATCGAGGGCATCGCGGGCTCCCTTGCAGGTCGCCCCGATGATGCCAGCGTGGCGCGCGTTCCGGCCAACGCGCGGCGCCGGCCGGCTCGCAGGCGCGGTTACTTGAGCTTGATCTCGCGCAGGCGCTGCTCGAGGAAGCCGTGCGCGGTGATGGGCTCCGGGTAGCGGCTGGGATTGTCCTCGCTCACGCAGGACGGCAGCACGTCGATCAGGAAGTCCGGGTTCGGGTGCAGGAAGAACGGCACCGAATAGCGCGGCTGGCGCGCGGCCTCGCCCGGAGGATTGACCACGCGGTGGATGGTCGAGGGATAGACGTGGTTGGTCAGGCGTTCGAGCATGTCGCCGATGTTGACCACGATGGTGTCGCCTTCCGAGGTGAAGGGCACCCACTCGTCCTTCTTCGACAGGACTTCCAGGCCCGCGGTCGAGGCGCCGACCAGCAGGGTGATGAAATTGATGTCGCCATGCGCGCCGGCACGCACGTTGGGGATGTCGTCGGCGGTGATCGGCGGATAGTGGATCGGGCGCAGGATCGAGTTGCCGAAGTTGGTCTTGTCGGCGAAGAAGTCCGCCGGCAGGCCGATGTGCAGGGCCAGCGCCGACAGCACGCGCGAGCCCAGGGCGTCCAGCGCGTTGTACAGCGCCAGGCCGTATTCCCTGAACTCGGGCACTTCGGCCGGCCACACGTTCGGCGGCATCACGTCGCGGTACTTCGAGTCGTCCGGCAGTTCGCGGCCGATATGCCAGAACTCCTTGAGGTCGAAGTGCTTGGATCCCTTCGCAGTCTCGATGCCGAACGGGGTGTAGCCGCGCGCGCCGCCGCCGCCGGGAATGTGATACTGCTTCTTCACGTCCTCCGGCAGCGCGTAGAACTTGCGGAACGCGGCGTAGGCCTCGTCGATCAGCGCCTGGGGGATGCCGTGGTGGCTGATTCCCGCGAACCCCCATTCGCGGTAGGCGGCGCCGAGTTCGGCCACGAACGCGTCGCGGTCGCTGTCGAAGCGGCGGATGTCGAGGGTGGGGATACGCGCACTCATGCTGGACTCCGGGTACGTCTGCGATCCGGCATCAGGCCGGCCCGCCGCGCGGGCCGCACCGATCCGGGTCAGTTCATGCTTCCGCGGCGGCGCGCACCGCGTCGGCCAGGGTGTCGAGGGTGGACTGCACCAGCGCATCGTCGTCGGCCTCGACCGTGACGCGCACCACCGGCTCGGTGCCGGAGGGGCGCAGGAAGGCGCGGCCGCGGCCTTCCACCGCCGCCTGGGCGCGGCCCAGCGCGGCGAGCACGCTCTCGGCCTCGGCCGGGCGCGCGCCGTTGCCGTAGCGCACGTTGACGGTCTTCTGCGGCAGCTTGCGCACGCCGGCCATGGCCTGCTGCAGGGTCAGGCCGCGGCGCTTGAGCACCTCCAGCACCTGCAGCGCGCTGATGATGCCGTCGCCGGTGGTGGCGCGGTCCAGGCACAACAGGTGGCCGGACGCTTCGCCGCCGAGGATCCCGCCGTGCTCGAGCAGGGCCTGGTGCACGTAGCGGTCGCCGACCTTGGTGCGCAGGAATTCGATGCCGGCGCGCTGCAGCGCCTGCTCGAGGCCGTAATTGGTCATGATCGTGCCGACCACCGGACCGCGCAGGCGGCCGCTGGCCTGCCAGTCGGTGGCCAGCAGGTACAGCAGGTTGTCGCCGTCGTGGACCGCGCCGTCGCTGTCGACGAACAGCAGGCGGTCGCCGTCGCCGTCGAAGGCGATGCCGAGGTCGGCGCCTGCCGCGCGTACGCGCGCCGACAGCGTCTCCGGGTGCATCGAACCGACGCCGTCGTTGATGTTGGTGCCGTCTGGATCGACGCCGATCGCGTCGACCCGCGCGTCGAGCTCGCGCAGCACCAGCGGCGCGATCTGGTAGGTCGCGCCGTTGGCGCAATCCACCACGATGTGCATGCCGGTGAGGTTGAAGGTGCGCGAAACAGAACTCTTGCAGGCCTCCACGTAGCGCCCCACCGCGTCGCGGGTGCGCACCGCCTTGCCCAGGCGCTCGGAGGACACGGTGGTGAACGGCCGGTCCAGCGCGGCCTCGATCGCGAGCTCCGTCGCGTCGTCGAGCTTCTCGCCCTCGGCGGAGAAGAACTTGATGCCGTTGTCGTAGTGCGGGTTGTGCGAGGCCGAGATCACGATGCCGCCATCGGCGCGCATCGAACGGGTCATGTGCGCCACCGCCGGCGTGGGCATCGGCCCCATCAGCTGCACGTGCACGCCGGCAGCGACCAGGCCGGCCTCCAGCGCCGCCTCGAACATGTAGTTGGAGATGCGCGTGTCCTTGCCGATCACCACCAGCGGCTTGCGGCTGTCGCCGCGCGCCTCGGCGGCCTCGCGCAGGGCGTGGCCGTAGGCGTTGCCCAGGCGGAGCACGAAATCGGCCGAGATCGGGCCCTCGCCGACGCGGCCGCGGATACCATCGGTACCGAAGTACTTCCTGCTCATGCGGCGGCATCCTGCGGGATGGGCTGGCGGGTCATCATCGCCACCAGCGACGCGATGCGGTCGCGCAGCTGGCGGCGGTCGCAGATCTGGTCGATGGCGCCATGCTCGAGCAGGAACTCCGAGCGCTGGAAGCCCTCGGGCAGGGTCTCGCGCACGGTCTGCTCGATCACGCGCGGGCCGGCGAAGCCGATCAGCGCCTCCGGTTCGGCGATGTTGATGTCGCCCAGCATGGCGAACGAGGCCGACACGCCGCCGGTGGTCGGATGGGTCAGCACCGAGATGTAGGGCAGGCCCGCGGCGCGCAGCCGCCCGAGCGCGGCCGAGGTCTTGGCCATCTGCATCAGCGAGAACAGGCTCTCCTGCATGCGCGCGCCGCCGCTGGCCGAGAAGCAGACGAAGCCCGAGCCCAGCTCCAGCGCGCGCTCGGCGCCGCGGGCGAAGCGCTCGCCCACCACCGAGCCCATCGAGCCGCCCATGTAGGCGAAGTCGAAGGCGGCAGCGACCATCGGCATCTGCTTGAGCCGGCCCTCCATCACGACCAGCGCGTCGCGCTCGCCGGTGGACTTCTGCGCGGCCTTGATCCGGTCGGCGTACCGCTTCTGGTCGCGGAAGCGCAGGATGTCGGTAGGCCCGAGTTCGCCGGCGATCTCGGCAAGCTCACCCGGGTCGAGGAACGTGCGCAGCCGCGCACGGGCGCGGATCGGACGGTGGAAGTTGCACTTCGGGCAGACCTCGAGGTTCTCCTCCAGCTCGGGGCCGTAGAGCACGGCGCTGCAGCGCTCGCACTTTTCCCACAGGCCCTCGGGCACGCTGCGCTTGCGCGCGTTGGTGCCCGTCTCGGTGCGGATGCGCGGCGGCATCAGTTTCTTCAACCAGGACATGCTTGGCGTCGGATCCGTTGGCGGCTGCGGCCGCGAAGGCGCGCAGTTTAGCGCACGGGTCGGAGCACCCCGCCCCCCCGGCGCCGGCCACGCGCGCCCCCGGCCTTCCGACGCCGGCCAGGCCGCGCATGTCCTGGCCGGGGCTCAGTCCAGCGCGGCCCGCAGCGGAGCCAGGAACGCGCCGGCGCGGCGGGCCGCCTCGTCCGGATCCCCGGCATCGGCCAGCTCGGCGACCAGCGCGCTGCCGACCACCACGCCGTCGGCGTCGGTCGCCATCGCCGCCGCGCTGGCGGCGTCGCGGATGCCGAAACCGGCCACCACCGGCACCGGGCTGTCGGCGCGGATCCGGCGCAGGTGCGCTGCGGCGGCCGCCGGGTCCAGCCGGTCCGAGGCGCCGGTGACGCCGGCGAAGCTGACGTAGTACAGGTAGCCGCGGGCGTTGCCGAGCAGCACCGGCAGCCGCGCTTCGGGGGTGGTGGGCGAGACCAGCAGCACCAGGTCGATGCCGTGCGCGGCGAAGGCGTCGCGGAACTCGGGCGATTCCTCCGGCGGCAGGTCGACCAGCAGCACGCCGTCCACGCCGGCCTCGGCGGCCTCGCGCCCGAATCGCGAGGCGCCGCGGATCTCGACCGGGTTGAGATAGCCCATCAGCACCACGGGCGTGTCCGGGTCGCGGGTCCGGAATTCGCGTACGGCCTCGAGTACCCAGCCCAGCCCGGCGCCGCGCGCCAGCGCGCGTTCGGAGCTGCGCTGGATGGTGGGGCCGTCGGCCATCGGGTCGGAGAACGGCACGCCCAGCTCGATGACGTCGGCGCCCGCGGCCACCAGCGCGTGCATCGCCGGTACCGTTGCCGCCAGCGAAGGGTCTCCGGCGGTGATGAAGGGAATCAGCGCCTTGCGACCGCGCCCGGCCAGTTGGGCGAATCGCTGCGGGATACGGCTCATGGGCAGGAAATCCGGATGAAGGACAGGATGGCGGGTCGCGGGGTCATGCGCAGCCCTCGCTGAAACCGACGGCCTGGGCGCGACCCCAGAGGATCGTTTCGACGACGCCATCGGGCACTTCGATGCGCACGGCGCGGTCGCGCGCCGGGTCGCGCCAGATGAAGTAGAGGCCGGGTGGCCAGGCGTACTTGTGCAGTTGCGGCTCGACGTCCGCGTCCGGCAACAGCGCGCCGGCCTCCGCCAGCGACATGCCCGGACGCAGTCCGAACGGCGCCTCGGACGTGGCGTCGCCGCCGTATGGCAGGCCGACCTCGAAGCGCGCGATGCGTCCGTCCAGCAGCATCATGCCGGCACCTGCGGGCAGGCGTCCGCCGGACACCTGGGTGCAGAGTTTGGGGTCGGGCCAGTCCGCGACCTGCCAGCCGTCCCCTGCGGTGGCCGGGTCGAATGGCTGGTCGATGCACAGCCCGGCCACGCAGTCGATGTCCGGTGCCGGCGCGGCGCCGCCGCCCAGGGCCAGCAGCAGCGCGGCGAGCGGAGCCGGCATCAGACCTCCACCCCTTCGCGCGCGGCAATGGTGTGCACGTCCTTGTCGCCGCGGCCGGACAGGTTGCACAGCACCAGCGCGTCCCTGGGCAGTTCGCGCGCGAGCTTGATCGCCTGGGCGACGGCGTGGCTGGATTCGAGCGCCGGCAGGATGCCCTCGGTGCGGGTCAGGCGGTGGAAGGCGGCCAGTGCCTCCTCGTCGCTGACGCCCACGTACTCGGCGCGACCGGAGTCCTTGAGGAAGGCGTGCTCGGGACCGACGCCGGGATAGTCCAGGCCCGCCGAGATCGAATGCGTCTCGGTGATCTGGCCGTCGTCGTCGCAGATCACGTAGGTGCGGTTGCCGTGCAGCACGCCAACGCGCCCGGCCGAGAGCGAGGCGGCATGGCGGCCGGTGTCGATCCCGTCGCCCGCGGCTTCGGCGCCGACGATGCGCACCGACGCATCGTTGAGGAAGGCATGGAACAGGCCGATGGCGTTGCTGCCGCCGCCCACGCAGGCGGTGATCGCGTCCGGCAGGCGGCCGTAGTCCTCCAGCATCTGCGCGCGCGCCTCGCGCCCCACCACCGCGTTGAAGTCTCGCACCATGCGCGGATACGGATCGGGGCCAGCCACGGTGCCGATGATGTAGAAGGTGTCGCGCACGTTGGTCACCCAGTCGCGCATCGCCTCGTTGAGCGCGTCCTTGAGCGTGGCCGAGCCGGAGGTCACCGGCACGACCGTGGCGCCCAGCAGCTTCATCCGGTAAACGTTGATCTTCTGGCGCTCGATGTCGGTGGCGCCCATGTAGACCACGCACTCCAGGCCCAGCCGCGTGGCGACCGTGGCGCTGGCGACGCCGTGCTGGCCGGCGCCGGTCTCGGCGATGATCCGCTTCTTGGCCATGCGCGCCGCCAGCAGCGCCTGGCCGATGGTGTTGTTCACCTTGTGCGCGCCGGTATGGTTGAGGTCCTCGCGCTTGAGCAGGATCTGCGCGCCACCGACTTCGCGGCTCAGGCGTTCGGCGTGATAGATCGGGCTGGGCCTGCCGACGTAATGCTTGAGGTCCTTGTCGTAGGCGGCGATGAAGGCCGGGTCCACGCGCGCGGCGTCGTAGGCCGCGGCCAGTTCCTCCAGCGGCCCCATCAGGGTCTCGGCGACGAAGCGCCCACCGTGGCGGCCGAAGTGGCCACTGGCGTCGGGCCAGGCGTGGAAGTCCTGCGGGGCTGGGGCGTTCATCGGGGCGGACCGGATCTTGGAGAGATTCCACTGTAGCGCACGTATCGCCGCCGAAAAATCGATAATATCTGGTCGACCTTTGAGGAAATCTCACATGTCGGGTCGCAACCTCCCTGCCCTCAACGCGCTCCGTGCCTTCGAGGCGGTGGCCCGGCTCGGCAGTCTCGGGCGCGCTGCCGCGGAGCTGCACGTCACCCACGGCGCGGTCAGCCGGCAGTTGCGGCTGCTGGAGGAGGAACTGGGGCTGGCGCTGTTCCGGCGCGAGGGCCGCGGCCTGCGCCTGACCGATGCCGGCCAGCGCCTGGGTGAGGCGGCCGGGATCGCCTTCGAACAGATCCAGGACGCGATCCGCAGCCTGCGACGCGGCGCCGGGCCCGATACGCGGGTCATCGGCTGCCCGGGCAGTCTGCTGGCGCGCTGGATGATCCCGCGGCTGGAGCGGCTGCGGCGGGACCTGCCCGGCCTGCAGCTGCACCTGTCGCCGCATGAAGGCGACTTCAGCCCCGCCCTGCCCGGCCTCGATGCCGCCCTGCTCGTCGGCGAGCCGCCATGGCCGACGCAGTGGCGCGTCCACGCCCTGGCGTCCGAACGCATCGGCCCGGTGGTCGACCCGCGCCATCCGGCCGCGGCGCGCCTGCACGGGCAGCCGCCCGGCGCGCTGCTCGGCGAGGAACTGCTGCACACCGCCTCGCGCCCGCAGGCCTGGCCGCAGTGGGCGCACGCGCAGGGGCTGGACCCGGCGGCGCTGCGCACGGGCACCGGCTTCGAACACCTGTACTACCTGCTGGAAGCCGCGGTGTCCGGGCTTGGCGTGGCGATCGCCCCGCAGCCGCTGGTCGCCGCCGACATCGCCAGCGGGCGCCTGGTCGCGCCCTGGGGATTTGTCGACACCGGCGCGCACTGGTGCCTGTGCACGCGCCACGATGCAGATCCGCAGCTGGAACGCCTGGCCGGCTGGCTGCGCGCGGAACTGGCCATCCGGGGCTGATGCCGCGGCTGGCGCCGCGCCTCAGCCGCAGTCCGCGCGCCGCACTTCCTCGACGAAGCGGCGCATGCGCGCTCCGTCCTTGGCGCCCGGCACGCCGTCCGGCGCCTCGATCCCGCTGGCCACGTCCACGCCCCAGGGCCGCGTGGACGCGACCGCATCGTGCACGTTGTCCGGGGTCAGCCCACCGGCCATGAACCAGGGCTTGATCAGGCCGCGCGGCGCCTTCGACCAGTCGAACGCGACCCCACCGCCGCCGGCTTCGCCGGGCGCGTGCCCGTCGAGCAGGAAGCCCGCCGCGCTCGGCCAGCGCGCGTGCAGCTGCAGCGGATCCAGCGACGCCTCCCCGCCCATCGGCACCGCCTTGAGGTAGCGCAGGCCGAAGCTGCGGCAGAACGCCTCGTCCTCGTCGCCGTGGAACTGCAGCAGCGCCGGCCGCACGCGCGCGATCACCTCGCGCACTTCCTCGGCCGGGTTGTCCATGAACAGCGCCACCGCATCGACCATCGGCGCCAGCGCCTCGACCATCGCCGCCGCCTGCGCGGCATCGACCCGGCGCCGGCTGCGCGCGGCGAACACGAAGCCGACCGCGTCCACGCCGAGTTCGCCCGCCAGGCGGACGTCGCCGGGACGGGTCATGCCGCAGAACTTGATCCGGGTGCGGAAGGGAGGCTGGGACACGAACGCGTTTCCATGGGGCGGTGGCGCATTGTGCGCGGTCGCGGCGCGGCCGCACAGGTCGGACTCAGTCCAGGCTGACCTCGGCGGGCAGCCCGTGCATCGCCGGATACAGCGGGCCGACGAACACCAGGCCGCTGGCGGGCGCGGTGGGCCCGGCCAGGCGGCGGTCGCGGCTGGCCAGCAGTTCGGCGATCCAGTCTCCAGGCCGGGCGCCGGCGCCGACCTCCAGCAGCGAACCGACGATGTTGCGCACCATGTGGTGCAGGAAGGCGTTGGCCTGCACGTCGATGGTCACCACGTCGCCGTCGCGATCCACCGCGATGCGCTGCAGCTCACGGCGGCCGTGGGTGGCTTCGCATTCGGCCGAACGGAATGCCCCGAAGTCGTGCTCGCCGATCAACGCCTGCGCGGCGTGGTGCATGGCCTCGGCCTGCAGCGGCCGCCAGTGCCAGGACAGCCACTGCCGGGCCAGCGCGGGACGCACCCGGCGGTTGAGGATGCGGTAGCGGTAGCGCCTGGCCACCGCCGAAAAACGCGCGCTGAAATCGTCGGCCACCGGCCGGCACCAGGTCACGCTGACCGCCGGCGGCAGGCGCGTGGTCGCACCCAGGGTCCAGGCGCGCAGGTCGCGCCCGGCCTCGCTGTCGAAATGCGCGACCTGGCACTGCGCGTGCACGCCGGCGTCGGTGCGCCCTGCGCAGACCGTGTCGATGCGGGCGTCGGCCACCGAGGACAGCGCGGTTTCGAGCACGCCCTGGACGGTGGCCTCGTCGGGCTCGCCGGGCTTGCTCAGCCGCTGCCAGCCGCGGAAGCCGCCGCCGTCGTATTCGACGCCGATCGCGTACCGCACTCAGGCCAGTTCGCGCAGCAGGCGCTCGGCTTCGCCGCGGGCGACCGCGTCTCCGGTCACGGCGACTTCCTGAAGCAGGCCGCGCGCGGTCTCTGCATCGCCCAGGTCGATGTAGGCACGGGCCAGCTCGATGCGTTCCTGTCCGGCCGAGGCCAGGCCGGTCGGTGCCGGGCCGGCCGACGCGGAGCCCGGTTCCTCGCCGGCCGCGTGCCAGGTCGGCGAGCCGCCGGTGGCCGCGGCGGGCGCGGCATGCCACGACACGGCGGCGTCCATCGGCAGTGGTGCCGGGGCAGGCGGTGGGCTGGGCGCCGTGGCCGCCGCGGCGGCCGCTGGCGGCGGTCCGGCCGGGGCGACCGGTCCCGCGGGTGCGGGCGGCGCGGACACAGGATCGGCCGCTCTGGCAGGCTTCGGGCCGGTGGCAGGCCGCGCCGGCGGGGTGGCCGGCGTGGCGAATCCATAGCCTTTGCGCGCGGGCACGGCCGCCTTGCGCCGCGCCAGCCACCAGGCCAGCAGCGCGGCAGCGAGCAGGCCGAGGCCGATCCAGGCCCAGGGCAGCGCGCCAGCGGTCGCGGCCGGTGCCTGCGCATTGCTCTCGGCCAGTCGCTGCTGGGCGGCGGCCAGTTCGCTGTCCTTCATTTCGATGAGCTGCCGCTGCTGTTGCTGCAGCTGCTCGAGTTCGGTCAGGCGCGCCTGCAGGTCCTGGATCTCGGCCTCGCGCGCGGCCAGCGTTTCACGCGTCTGGACCAGTTCCTGTTGCTGCAGCATGTCGCCCTCGCCTCCGGCGGCGGCGCCGGTCCGTGTTCCTGCCTGTCCTGCCTCGCCGCTGCCCGGCGGCACGATCTCCAGCCGCGCATCGGCCACCCGCGGCGCCGTGCCCGCGGCCGCCGCGGCGGGCGCCGCTGCATCCGCCGTCCCGGGCGCCTGCCCCGCCCCGGCGACGGCGTCGGGCTGCGGCACCGGCCGGCGCATCTCGCGCCAGCGGGCCACGTGTTCGCGCACCACCGCGTTGGCTTCGGCCACGCTGGCCTGCGACCACTCCTCCTGCGGAGGCAGGCGCAGCACAGCGCCCTGCCGGATCAGGTTGAGGTTGCCGCCGATGAAGGCTTCGGGATTGGCGCGCAGCAGCGCCAGCATCACCTGGTTGAGGCTCTGGCCGCTGCCGGCCGACAGCTCGGCGGCGATCCGGCCCAGGGTCTGGCCAGCCTGCACCGGCCCGTACTCGCCGGGCGTGCCGGATGGCGTGCCGGATGGCGCAGGCGCAGGCGCAGGCGCAGGTGCAGGGGCCGGCACAGGCGTCGCCGTCTCCGCGACCGCCTCGGCGGGCGCCGGCTCTTCCGCGGCCGCCGCCTGCTCGGGCCGCGAAGGCTCCGCGGCCGGTTCCGGCTGCGGCGGGCGCGCGATGAGGTTGGACGGCGCCGCGGACGGCGCCTGGATCGGCGGCTGCGCGGGCGCGGCCACCGTCTGCGGCGTATCGACCAGCGCGGAGTATTCGCGCACCAGCCGGCCCTGGCCCCAGTCCACCTCGACCAGGAAGGTCAGCAGCGGCTGCTCCACCGGCGCCGGGCTGGTGATGCGGATCACGGGGCGGCCCCGCGGATCCAGGGCGATGGCGAAGTCCAGCTGCGAGACCAGGCCCGAGGGTGGTTCCAGGCCGATGCGGCGGAAGGTCTCCGGCGAGGCCAGCCGCGCCTGCAGGTTCTCCAGCTCCGACGGATCGGTGGAGATGATCGGGATTTCGGCCAGCAGCGGCTCGCCGGCCCGCGACTTCACCTCGATCTGACCCAGGCCCAGGGCCATCGCGACCGGGACCTGCACCAGCAGCGCCAGCAGCAGGACGAGGCGGCATGCCAGCGTCTTCAAGAGAAGGCCCCCAGGAATCCGGATCAGGATCGGTCGAAATGACGGTCGCAACTTATTGATTGCGGTAGTCACCGTCAAGCTGCCGAAGCGCCCGGGTCAAGGCGGCGGCGCTGGCGGCTCCCAGAAGACCTGTCGAAAGGAGGCCTGCGCGTCCGGGGCCCGCCATGCGTTCCCGATGAACATGGTTGCGTGCGTCGGGCTCCGGCCGCTGGCCACCTCCGGATCGCAGGCCAGCGGCAGGGCCAACGACTCCCCATGCCTTGCCTCCGCCGCAGGCGTCCACTGTGGATCGCCCGGCTGCCGTGCCAGCAGGCCATCGCGGCCCGCGATCCAGCGTTCCCCGGCGCGCAGTGCGCCGGCCGCGCAGTCCACCTGCAGGTCCCAGACCACATACGGATGCGGCGCCCCGCGCTCCTCCAGCACCTGTACCAGCTCGATGCGGCGATGACCCTGTGCGGAACCTGCCCGGGCGCGGGCCAGCCACGCAACGCGCGCCGGCGCCTCGCCGATGCCCCCCACCAGGTACCAGCAACTGGCATCGCTGTCGCGGCACCCGGGCTCCTGCGCCAGCACCCCCCGATCCACGGGCGCCAGCACGGCCATCGCCATGGCCAGGCCCAGTTGCCATCCCGCCCTGCGTCGCATGCGACCTCCTTCCGTCCCTGGATGATGCATCGCTCAGTACAGCGCCCGCGAAGGAGGCGCGAACGTGGTGACCGCCCCCTCCCGGATCTCGACGATCTCGCCGACCTGCACTCCCATCGCATTGTCGAACCGCTCCACGCGGGTCACCGGCCGGGCCCGGTAATGGCCCGCACCCACCCCCGCGTAGACGTACTCGTAGTGTATTCGCCGGTCAGGGACGCCCGGTGCCCGCGGAACGGGACGATGAAACTCGACAGCACCAGGTAACGGCCGGGACGCAGCCCATCGAACGAGAAATTGCCGTCCGCATCGGTGCGGACCCGCCCGGCATAGGTCCAGGCCTCGGGATGCAGTCGCACCTCACGCTCGATCGTTCCGTCACGGTTGTTGCGCGCGTGCCACTCCTGGACGTGGGCCGTCATCGGCAGCAGCAGCACCCACTCGTGCTCGGCCAGCGCGATCTCGCGGCCGCGGATCACCCGTTTCAGCAGGCCGCCGACGCCCTCGCGGTTGCTGACGCCCATGACGCCGCGCAGCGCGCCGCCGCCCAGCGCCATCGCCTGCTCGAGTTCGGTGCGATCGAAGTGGCCGGCGACCGGCAGCCGGCCAACGCGGTCGCGCGCGGGCGGCCCGTCATCCCGCGGGCCGGCCATCGGACCGGACATCGGACCCAGCGCGCATGTCGCGAACGCGATCCAGGCGCACAGCTTCCATGCGTGCATCGGCCACTCCCTGGCTGTGACCGGGCCAGTGTTCCACCGCAGGCCCGGGCCGGTCAACGGCGACGCCTGGCGGTCAGCCCTCGGCCGCGACCAGTTCGGCCAGCTGGACCGCGTTGAGGGCGGCGCCCTTGCGGATGTTGTCCGAGACGATCCAGAGGTTGAGGCCGCGCGGATGCGACAGGTCCTCGCGGATGCGGCCCACGTACACCGCATCCTTGCCCGAGGCGTGGGTCACCGGGGTGGGATAACCGCCGGGCCGGCGTTCGTCCACCACCTCGACGCCGGGCGAGGCGGCAAGCAGCTCGCGTGCAGCCTCGGGCGTCACCTTCTCGCGCGTCTCGATCGCCACGGCCTCCGAGTGGCCGTAGAACACCGGCACCCGCACCGCGGTGGGGTTCACCTGGATCGATTCGTCGCCGAGGATCTTGCGCGTCTCCCAGACCAGCTTCATCTCCTCCTTGGTGAAGCCGTTGTCCAGGAAGCTGTCGATGTGCGGGATCAGGTTGAACGCGATCTGGACCGGAAACTTGTCCGTCTCGACTTCCTTGAAGCCGAGCAGCTGCGCGGTCTGCTTGCCCAGCTCCTCCATCGCCGTGCGGCCGGCACCCGAAACCGACTGGTAGGTGGCCACGTTGATGCGCTCGATCCCGTACTTGCGGTGCAGCGGCGCCAGCGCGACCAGCATCTGCATGGTCGAGCAGTTGGGGTTGGCGATGATCCCGCGCGGGCGGTTCTTCGCCTGTTCCGGATTGACCTCGGATACCACCAGCGGGACGTCGTCCTCGTAGCGGAAGGCCGAGGAGTTGTCGATCACCACCGCGCCGGCGGCGGCGAACTTCGGTGCGTACTCCTTCGAGGTGTCGCCGCCCGCGGAGAACAGGGCGATGTCGATCCCGGCGGGGTCGAAGCTGGCGAGATCCTGGACCACATGGTCCTCGCCGGCGAACTCGACGGTGCTGCCGGCCGAGCGCTCGGAGGCCAGCGGGACCAGCTTGCCGACCGGGAAATCGCGCTCGGCGAGGATCGAGAGCATGACTTCACCGACGGCGCCGGTGGCGCCGACGACGGCGACGTTGAAACGACGGTTCTGCGGGGTGTTCATTTCAGGAAGGTCCGGGGAATGCGGGAATGGAGATGGCGTGGGGCCGCGCGCGGCGCGCGCACTCGCTGTGTTCGGGGGAACCCGCGCAGGATGACCGGCGACGGCTCCCCTACCGTTTGGCGGTCGCTTTGCCGGTGATCGGGGTCGGCGGGTCGCCGGCGCGGGGGCCACGGCCCAGCGCGGCGATGAGGTTGTCCACGGCCAGCGTGGCCATCGCCCGACGCGTCGCCCGGCTGGCGCTGCCCACGTGCGGGGTCAGTACCACATTGCGCAGCGCCAGCAGTCGCGGATTGACCGCCGGCTCGCCCTCGAACACGTCCAGCCCCGCGGACGCCAGGCGGCCCGCGGCGAGTGCGTCGGCCAGCGCGTCCTCGTCGACCAGGCCACCGCGCGCGATGTTGGTCAGCGTCGCGGTCGGCTTCATCTTCGCGAGGGCGGCGGCGTCGATCACGTGGCGGGTCTGCGGCGAATACGGCAGGACCAGCACCAGGTGGTCCGATTCGCGCAGCAGTGTATCCATGTCCACCAGCGTCGCACGACAGTTGCTTTCGATACCGCCCGGCAGGCGGCTGCGGTTGTGGTACAGCACGCGCATGCCGAAGCCGTGCGCGCCGCGTCGGGCGATGCCCTGCCCGATCCGGCCCATGCCGAGGATGCCCAGGGTGCTGCCGTGCACGTCCTGGCCCAGCAGGGTGTCGAACGACCACTGCGTCCACTCCCCCGCGCGCAACCAGCGCTCGCCCTCGGTGATCCGCCGCGCCGTCGCCATCAGCAGGGCGAAGCCCAGGTCCGCGGTGGTCTCGGTGAGCACGTCGGGCGTGTTGGTGGCGACGATGCCGCGCGCGTGCAGCGCATCGACGTCGAGGTTGTTGTAGCCCACGCCGACGTTGGCGACCGCGCGCAGGCGCGGCGCGTCGGCGATCTCGTCCGCGCCGATGCGCTCGTTGAGCGTGACCAGGGCGCCGTCGGCCTCGCGCAGCCGGGCCGCGATCGCCGCCTGCGGCCACGCGGTCACCTCGCGCGCGGCGTCGACCCTGAAGTGTTCGTCGAGCCGCGCGACGATGTCGTCGAACAGCGGCTGCGACACCCAGACGCGCGGGCGCGCTTCAGCCATCAACGCGGCCGGGAATGCGATGCGGCACCTCGCCCACGTCGCCGCACTGGGCGCGATGGCGCAGCGCCTGGTCGATCAGCACCAGGGCCAGCATGGCCTCGCAGATCGGGGTGGCGCGAATGCCGACGCAGGGATCGTGGCGGCCGGTGGTGACGATGTCGACCACGTTGCCGTCCACGTCCACGCCTTCCACCGGCAGGCGCAGGCTGGAGGTCGGCTTGAACGCCACCGAGACCACCACCTGCTGGCCGGTGCTGATGCCGCCCAGCACGCCGCCGGCATGGTTGGACAGGAACCCGCCCGGCGTCATCACGTCGCGGTGCTGCGTGCCCTTCTGCGCCACGCTGGCGAAACCGTCGCCGATCTCCACGCCCTTGACCGCGTTGATCGACATCATCGCCGCGGCCAGTTCGCCGTCGAGCTTGCCGTACACGGGCTCGCCCCAGCCCGGCGGCACGCCGTCGGCCACCACGGTCACGCGCGCGCCGACCGAATCGCCGGACTTGCGCAGCGCGTCCATGTAGCTTTCAAGTTCTGGCACCTGCGCGGCATCGGGCCAGAAGAAGGGATTGTCCTCGACCACGGCCCAGTCGTGGCTGCGCGGCAACACGTCGCCGATCTGCGCCATGTGGCCGCGCACCTGCACGCCGCGCCCGGCCAGCCATTTCTTGGCGATGACCGCGGCGGCCACGCGCATCGTGGTCTCGCGCGCGGACGAGCGCCCGCCGCCGCGCGGATCGCGGATGCCGTACTTCTGCCAGTAGGCGTAGTCGGCATGGCCTGGGCGGAACTGGCGCGCGATGGCGCTGTAGTCCTTGCTGCGCTGGTCGGTGTTGCGCACCAGCAGGGCGATGGGCGTGCCGGTGGTGACGCCTTCGTATACGCCGCTCAGGATCTCGACCTCGTCGGCCTCGCGCCGCGCCGAGGTGTGGCGGGTCTTGCCGGTGGCGCGGCGCGCCAGGTCGTGCGCGAACTCCTCCGGCGCGATCGCGATGCCCGGCGGACAGCCGTCGATCACGCAGCCGATCGCCGGGCCGTGCGATTCGCCGAAGGTGGTGACGCGGAACAGGTGGCCGAACGTGTTCAAGTGCGCAGAGCCTCGCTTGCCTCGGTGGGCGGGCCGGCGGCGTCGCGGCCCGCGCGCCGTGCTGCGGCGCAGCGCCAGTGTCGCACCCGCGCTTCCGGCTTGAAACCCGGCAGGTCGCGCGGCGCCGCGGTTTCAGGCGCAACCGCCGCGGAGCAGCGACGGCGCGGCTCGCGGGCCTGCCGGGCAGCGGCTCAGAACAGGCCGTCGGGCGACGACCCGGCGCCTTCCCGCGCATCGGCCAGCGCGCGGATCCGCGCGTGGTGCGCGACCAGATCGTGGCGCTCGACCACGAAGACACCCATCTGCCCGACCTTGAACTCCACCCACACCAGCGGCAGCTCCGGCAGCAGCTTCACCAGGTGCCGCTCGGATTCGCCAACCTCGCAGACCAGCAGGCCCTCCTCGGTCAGGTGCAGCGGCGCGTCGCGCAGGATGCGCAACACGATGTCCAGGCCGTCGTCGCCGGCGCGCAGGCCGAGCTCGGGCTCGTAGGAATACTCCTGCGGCAGCGCGTCGGTTTCGTCGTTGGTGACGTAGGGCGGGTTGGTCACGATCAGGTCGTAGTGCTCGCCCTGCAGGCCGGCGAACAGGTCGGACGTCACGAAGCGGGTGTTCCCGACCAGCAGGCGCGCCTCGTTCTCGCGCGCCAGCGACAGCGCCTCGTCGCTGATGTCGGCGCCGTCCACGTGCCAGTCGGGGTTGTAGTGCGCCATGGCGATGGCGATGCAGCCCGAGCCGGTGCACAGGTCCAGCGCGCGGCGCACCTCGCGCCCGCCCAGCCAGGGCTCGAATCCGGTGAGGATCAGCTCGGCGATCGGCGAACGCGGCACCAGCGCGCGCGCGTCGCTCTTGAAGCTCAGGCCCGCGAACCAGGCTTCGCCGGTGAGGTAGGCCGCCGGCACGCGCTCCTCGATGCGACGCAGGAACAGCGCCAGCACGTCTTCCTTCTCGGCCAGCGTGACCCGCGCCTGGCCATAGGCCGGTCCCAGGTCGTGCGGCAGGTGCAGGGCATGCAGGGTGAGCTGCGTCGCCTCGTCGATGGCGTTGTCGTAGCTGTGCCCGAAGGTCAGCCCGGCCGCGCTGAAACGGCTGGCGCCGTAGCGGATCAGGTCGATGATCGTCTGCAGTTCGTCGGTCATGGCGGGGGCCCGTGCCGGCACGACGCCGGTCGGCGAGTATAGCGGCGGCCGGGGTATCATGGCCCGCTGACCGACAGGATTCCCGGATGTTCAACCGCACCGTCATCGTCGTGCTGCTGGTCGCGCTGTTCGCCGGCCTCGGCCTGCTGGCCTCGCGCAAGTTCTTCGCGGCCCCCGAGGCGCAGCAGCCCCGGCTGCAGGCGGTGAAACTGTTCCCGCAGCCGCGCGAACTGCCCGATTTCGCCCTGCAGCAGTCCGACGGCACCCAGCTGATGCCCGGCGAGCTGCACGGGCACTGGACCCTGGTGTTCATCGGCTTCACCTACTGCCCGGACGTGTGCCCGACCACGCTGGCGCAACTGGCGCAGGCCCAGCGCCAGTGGGAGGCGCTGCCGGAATCGACCCGTCCGCGGGTGCTGTTCGTCTCGGTCGATCCGGAGCGCGACACGCCCGACCGCATCGGCGAATACGCCCACGCCTTCCACCGCGACACGCTCGCGGCCACTGCCGACGTGCCTTCCCTGGAGGCCTTCACCCGCTCGCTGTCGATGGTGTTCGCCAAGGTGCCGCCGCCGGACGGCGCGCCGGCCAACCAGTATTCGATCGACCACAGCGCCTCGATGGCCCTGCTCGACCCGCGCGGCCGCATGGCCGGGGTGGTGACGGGCAGCGCGGTGGACGACCCGGCCGCGATCGCCGCCGACCTGCTCGAACTCAGCCGGGACATGCGATGAACCTCGTCACCGCCCTGACCTGGGTGCTGCCGCACCGGCTGCTGTCCTCGCTGGCGCGCTCGCTGGCGTACTCGGACAACCCGCGCACCCGCGCCTGGCTGATCGACACGGTGACGCGCCGCTTCGGCGTCGACCTGTCGGAAGCGCTGGAATCCGACCCGGGCGCCTATCCCACCTTCAACGCCTTCTTCACCCGCGCGCTCAAGCCGGGCGCGCGCGTGCCCGACCCCGATCCGCAGGCGCTGCTGATGCCGGCCGACGGCCGCGTGAGCCAGTGCGGCCGGATCGAGCAGGGCCGCATCTTCCAGGCCAAGGGACGTTCGTTCACCGCCGCCGAACTGCTCGGCAGCGAGGATGCCGCGCGCGCCTACGACAACGGTCGCTACGCGACGGTGTACCTCTCGCCGAAGGACTACCACCGCGTGCACATGCCCTGGACCGGGCGCCTGCGCGAGACGGTGCACGTGCCGGGCCGGCTGTTCTCGGTGGGACCGGACGCAGTGGCCTCGGTGCCGCGCCTGTTCGCGCGCAACGAGCGCCTGGTCTGCCATTTCGACACCGACTTCGGGCCGATGGCGGTGGTGATGGTCGGCGCGCTGCTGGTCTCGGGCGTGGAGACGGTCTGGAGCGGCGAGGAGATCCCCGCCTACGGCGACCGCATCACCTCGAAGAACTGGACCAGCGAAGACGTCGTGCTGGAGCGTTTCGAGGAGATGGCCCGCTTCAACTACGGCTCGACCGTGATCGTGCTGCTGCCCGACGGCGTGGCCGAGCTCGAGCCGGCGCTGACGGCCGAGACGCCGGTGCGACTGGGCCAGGCGCTGGCGAGGCGCACGTCCGCATAAGCTCATTCCATCCGGCAATGATGGCCGGATGCGCCAGCGGCATAGGCTCTTGGTCCCGTTCCACCGAGACCGATGCCATGCGCCCGTTGCTGCCCGCCCTCTTCGCCCTGTTCCTGGCCGGTGCCGGCCCGGTGGCCGCCTCGCCCGCCCAGCCCACCGTGACCGTGCTCTACGACGCCTTCGGCGACGCCGGGCCGCTGCGCAAGGACTGGGGTTTCGCCGCGCTGGTGGAGGTCGACGGTCGCCGCATCCTGTTCGACACCGGCAACGACGCGGGGGTGTTCGCGCATAACGTGAAGGCTGCCGGCGTGGACCTGGCGACGATCGACACCGTCGTGCTCTCGCACCGCCACGCCGACCACATGGCCGGGCTGGCGGTGGTGCTGGAGGCCAACCCCGACGTGGTGGTGCATGCGCCGCAGGAGGGCTTCGGCATCTACGGCTCATCCCTGCCCTCGGGCTTCTACCGCAAGGACCCGTCCCTGCCCGCGCGCCAGCGCTACTTCGACGGCCAGCCGCCGGAAACGCTGCAGTTCGGCAGCGCGTGGCCGGGGGCCAACTTCAAGCCGCATGCGGCCACCACCGAGATCGCGCCGGGCGTGTGGGCGATCATCACCGTCTCGGACGTCGCCGGCACGCGCGAACTGCGCGAGCTGTCGCTGGCGGTGCGCACCGACGCCGGCCTGCTGCTGGTGGTCGGCTGCTCGCACCCGGGCCTGCCGGTGATCGTCGCCGAGGCGGCGAAGATCGATCCGGACGTCCACCTGGTGGTCGGCGGCTTCCACTACGTCAACGCCGACGATGCCGCCATCGCCGGGGTGCTCGAGACGCTGGCCCCGTACGAGATCGACTTCATCGCGCCCGGCCACTGCACCGGAGAGGCCACCTTCGCCGCCCTGCAGAAGGCCTATGGCCAGCGCTACCTGTTCGCCGGCCTGGGCGCGCGCCTGGTGCTGGGCGAGGACACGACCGCGCAGGGCCGCCGGCGCGGCGGGGACGCGGGCTTCAGCGCATCCGAAGCGGTCGCCTACCGCGCGCTGGCGCTGCGCGGCGACCACGTGCACGGCCACCTTGCCCACGCGCATCCCTGACCGGTCGGGCGGCGGCGCGCAGGCGCCGCCGCAGGCTCAGCGGCAGCCTTCCAGCTTGAGCTGCTGGCCCTGCCGCAGCACGTAGCGCGGCGGCTTGAGGCCGTTGGCCGCCGCCAGCGTCCTGGTGTCGCAGCTGTAGCGGCGGGCGATCGCGACCAGGGTCTCGCCGGATGCCACGCGGTGCGTACGCGGCGCGGCCGGTGCAGGCGCGGGGACCGGCGCGACGGCCTGCTGGACCACGCTGCCGTCGGGCAGGGTCACGGCCTCGACGTTGCCCACCCGCACCACCGCGGTGGACGGATCGCTGTTCACCAGCTGCCGGGCCAGGTCGGCGCGCGGACCACGCGTGCACCAGCGCTCGTACAGCCCGGCCATGCGCACGGTCGCGTTCAGGCGCGTGCCTTCCGGGATCCAGGCTTCGGCCTCGTACTGCGGATTGAGGTTGCGCAGCACGCGCATGTAGCCGTCGCGCGTGTTGCCGTTGCCCAGGCAGATGGTCAGCTCGTAGATCGAGGCCGGGCGCTTGAGCTGGATCGTGGCCGGGCGCGCGTCGACGCGGGGGAACACCAGGCCGTACTCGCGCGGATGCAGGTACAGCCAGGCGGCCGCGATCACCATCGGCACGTAGTCGCGGGTTTCCGGCGGGAACTGGTTGAACACGTCCGGATCCCAGAAGCTGCGCCCGCCCGACTCGCGGTGCACGCGGCGCGCGCGGCCCTCGCCGCCGTTGTAGGCGGCCAGCCACAGCTCGATGTTGTCGCCGCCCAGCTCGGCATAGCGCTCGCCGAGGTACACCGCGGCCGCGTCGGCCGAGGCCCGCGGGTCGTAGCGGGTGTCGAAGCCGCGCCCGTCCGGGCCCAGGCCCAGGCGGCTGCCGGTGGCGGGCATGAACTGCAGCGGCCCGGCCGCGCCGGCGCGCGAGCGCGAATGCACGCGGCCGTTGGATTCCTTGGCCAGGATGCCGAACAGCAGCGCCTCCGGCAGGCCACGCCGCTTGAACGAGGGCGACATCAGGTGCTGCATGTACTGGAAGTTCTCGTGGCTGGTGATCAGCGCCACGCGCATGTCCGTCAGCCAGCGCCGGATCGCGCCCTGCACCGCCGGGTTCATCTTGACCAGTTCGAGGAAGCGCCGGTCCTCGGCGGCCAGCAGCGAGGCGGCGGTGGCGCTGTCGGGCACGTCGCCGGTGGCCAGGTCGCCCTCCCCGCCCGGGTCGTCCATCTCCTCGCCCGTGACCCCGGCGGCGGCATCGGCCTGGGCCTTGAGCAGGCGCTTGTAGCTGGCCAGCAGGTTGCCCGAGCCGCAGCCCTTGATCCGGCCGCACTCGACGATCACGTCTTCCATGTCCTCGAGCGCGGCGTTGCTCTCGTCGAGCCCGGCCGGGTCGCTGTTGCCGATCTTCACCAGCGCCTCGCGCCAGCGCGCCTCGGCCGCGACCATGCGCTGGTTGAGCGCGTCGATCGCCGCTTGGGTGCGTCGGGACTGGGCCTGGGCCAGCGAGGGGACGACGACCAGCGCGAGCGCGATGCCCAGCAGCAGGCGGCGCAGGAGGGGAGAGGCGAACGACATCGACCACCGGACCGGTTTCGAGGGGCCGGGCAGGTTAGCCGCTGGACCCGGGGGCCACAAGGAAACCCGGCACGTTGCGTCACGCAGCCCCGGGGCGCTGCGGAGGCGCGCCGCCACGGCCTAGAATCGGCGCATTCCAACCGGGGACCCCACGCGCATGCAGCCCATCCTTGTCGGCAAGGCCATCACCAGCGGCGACGGCGCCCAGGTCCACCTGCTGCCGCGCTACGGCAACCGCCACGGCCTGGTCGCCGGCGCCACCGGCACCGGCAAGACGGTCACCCTGATGACCCTGGCCGAGGGCTTCTCCCGGATCGGCGTACCGGTGTTCATGGCCGACGTGAAGGGCGACGTTGCCGGCCTGGCCATGCCCGGGACGATGAACGGGAAGCTGGAGGCGCGCGCGGCGCAGATCGGCGTCGAGGGCTACGCGCCGGAAGGCAGCCCGGTGGTGTTCTGGGACCTGTACGGCCAGCTCGGCCATCCGGTGCGCACCACGGTCAGCGAGATGGGCCCGACCCTGCTCTCGCGCATCCTCGAGCTCAACGACACCCAGTCCGGCGTGCTCGACATCGTGTTCAAGCTGGCCGACGACCGCGGCCTGCTGCTGCTCGACCTGGCCGACCTGCGCGCCCTGCTGGGCCTGGTCGCCGAGGAGCGCAAGGCGGTGTCCACCGAGTACGGCCTGGTCAGCCCCCAGTCGATCGGCGCCATCCAGCGCGCCCTGCTGCGGCTGGAGCAGGAAGGCGGCGAGCACGTGTTCGGCGAGCCGGCGCTGGAGCTGAGCGACCTGATGCGCACCACGCCCGACGGGCGCGGCGTGATCGGGATCCTGGCCGCCGACCGTCTGGTGCTCAAGCCGCGCCTGTATTCGAGCTTCCTGCTGTGGCTGCTGTCGGAGCTGTTCGAACACCTGCCCGAGGTCGGCGACCTCGACAAGCCGCGGTTGGTCTTCATCTTCGACGAGGCGCACCTGCTGTTCGACGACGCGCCCGCCGCGCTGCGCCAGCGCATCGAACAGGTGGTGCGGATCATCCGTTCCAAGGGCGTGGGCGTGTACTTCTGCTCGCAGTTCCCGGACGACGTGCCGGACGAGATCCTCGGCCAGCTCGGCAATCGCGTGCAGCACGCGCTGCGCGCCTTCACCCCGCGCGACCAGAAGGCGGTGCGCACCGCGGCCGAGACCTTCGTGGCCAACCCGGCGCTGGACGTGGTGCAGACGCTCTCGAAGCTCGGCACCGGCGAGGCGCTGGTCTCGACCCTGCAGGACAAGGGCGTGCCGATGGCGGTGGAGCACACCCTCGTTGCGCCGCCGCGCTGCCGCATGGGCGCGATCACCGAGGCCGAACGCGCGCAGGTGCGCGCGGGCAGTCCGGTCGGCGGCAAGTACGACCGCGCCATCGATCGCGAATCGGCCGCGGAGATCCTCGCCGCGCGTGCGCAGTCGGCCACCGATGCGGCGAAGGCGCCGGCCGCGGGCGGTCGCGCCGCCGAACGGGACGGCGGCTTCGGCAAGGCGGTGCGCGACGTGCTGTTCGGGACCGGCCGGCGCCAGGGCGTGCTCGAAGCCTCGGGCAAGCAGGCCGCGCGCACCATCACCAACCAGATCGTGCGCGGCATCCTCGGCAGCCTGCTCGGCGGCAGGAAGCGCTGAGCGTCGCGATGCCGTCGCCGGCCCGCCAGCCGCATCGGCGTCACCGCACGGCGCGCGGATGACGGCGGGCGACGCCACCGCCGGCTGCACGCTCGAGGCGCTGGGCGAGGACGCGGTCCTGCTGCGCCTGGGCGAACGCATCGACCCCGCGCTCAACCGCGAAGTCCATGCGCTGGCCGCGCGGATCGCCCGGGCCCGCCCGCCGTGGCTGTGCGACATCGTGCCGGCCTACGCCTCGCTGGCCCTGTTCGTCGATCCCGCGCAGGCCGGAGACCGTTTCGCGCTCGACCTGGTCGGCGAATGGCTGGCGCAACTGCGCGGCGACGCGGTCGCGAAGGCGCCGCGCGACGCGGCGCCGGTCGAGATCCCGGTCTGCTACCACCCGTCCTGTGCGCCAGACCTGGAGGCCGTCGCGCAGCGGACCGGCCTTGCGCGCGACGAGGTCGTCGCCCGCCACTGCGCCGACGATTACCGCGTGGGCATGATCGGGTTCGCGCCGGGCTTTCCCTACCTGCTCGGACTCGACCCGGCCCTGGCCGCCCCGCGCCACGCCACGCCGCGGGTGCGCGTGCCGGCGGGCAGCGTCGGGATTGCCGGGCAACAGACCGGGATCTATCCGGGCGACGGTCCCGGCGGCTGGCAGCTGGTCGGGCGCACGCCGCTATCGCTGTTCGACCCGCGGCGCGATCCGCCCAGCCTGCTCCAGCCCGGCCAGCGCCTGCGTTTCGTCGCGATCGGGCTGGACGAGTACAACGCACGCATGGGCGCCGCGCATGGCTAGGCGCGGCGTGGAAGTCGAATCGCCCGGGATGCTGACCACGGTGCAGGCCGCCGCTCGGCTCGGCCTGCGGCATTTGGGCGTGGCCAGCGGTGGTCCAGCGGATCCGTGGGCGCATGCGTTGGCCAACCGGCTCGTCGGCAATGCCGCTGCGACGGCCGCGCTGGAGATCACGCTCGCCGGTCCGCGCCTGCGGTTCGCGCAGGCGGTGCGCGTCGCGCTCTGCGGCGCCGAGATCGAAGCCGATGCCGACGGTGTCGCCGTTCCCTGCCACCGTCCCGTCGACCTGCCCGCCGGCGCGCGGCTGGCCCTGGGCGCGTGCCGCGACGGCGCGCGCAGCTACCTCGCCGTGGCCGGCGGATTCGCGCTGCCCGAGGTACTGGGAAGCGCCAGCACCGACCTGCGCGGCGGATTCGGGGGCTGCCACGGCCGTGCGCTCCGCGCCGGCGACCGTCTCCCGCTGGATGCTCCCGCCGCAATCCAGGCGCGTCGCGTGCGGCCGGCGGCGTGGTGGATCGACCCCAGCCCCCTGTCCTGCGCGCACCCGCCCGGTGAGCCCTGCACGATCCGCCTGCTGCCAGGCACCGATGACGCGGCAGAAATCGCGCAGGCGCCGTGGCGGGTGGACGCGCGCAGCAACCGCCAGGGGCTGCGCCTGCAGGGGCAGGAACTGCAGGTCGCCGACGCGCGCGAACGCGTCTCCGAACCGGTCGCGCCCGGCACCGTGCAGCTGCCGCCCGACGGCCAGCCCATCGTGCTGCTGGCCGATGCCCAGACCCACGGCGGCTATCCGCGCATCGGCCACGTGCCGCGCGCCGACCTGCCGCTGCTGGCGCAGCTGCGACCGGGCGCGCGCCTGCGCTTCCTTCCCTGCACGCCGGCAGACGCCGCCCGCGCGAACGCCGAACAGCGCCAGCGGATGCACCGCATCGCGCTCGCCATCGCCGCCAGGGGAGCACGCCCGTGACCACGCGCATCGACTTCAACTGCGATCTCGGCGAAGGCTGCGGCGACGATGCCGCGATCGTGCCCTGCATCAGTTCGGCCAGCATTGCCACCGGCGGCCACGCCGGCGACGAGGCCAGCATGCGCGCGGCCATTGCGCTGTGCCTTGGCCACGGCGTGGCGATCGGTGCGCATCCGTCCTTCATCGATCGCATGCACTTTGGCCGGCGCGAATTGGCGTTGCCGCCGGCGGAGATCCACGCGCTGGTCCACGCACAGGTCGAGGCGCTCGCCACGCTGTGCGCGCAGGCCGGCACGCGCCTGGCCCACGTCAAGCCGCACGGCGCGCTCTACAACCTGGCCGCCCGCGATGCGCAGGTCGCCGACGCCGTGGCCCGGGCGGTGCGCGACAGCGACGCGCGATTGCGCCTGTACGCCCTGGCCGGTTCGCGGCTGGTGGACGCCGGCCGGCGCCTCGGCCTCGCCGTGGCCGAGGAAGTCTTCGCCGAACGCGGCTACGCGGCCGACGGCAGCCTGGTGCCGCGCGGGCAGCCTGGCGCGGTGGTCGAGCGCGTCGAGGACGCGCTGGCGCAGGTGCGCGACATGCTGCGCGACGGGGCGGTGCGCGCGATCGATGGCGGCCGGGTGCCGATCCGCGCCGACACCCTGTGCCTGCACGGCGATCGCCCCGATGCCGCGGCCTTTGCCGCGGCGCTGCACGATGCGCTGCGCGATGACGGCATCGCCATCGTCCCTCCTGGCGCTCCGGAGTCCGCATGAGCTACTGGCCCTTGCTCGGGATTGCCGTGGTCGTGGCCGGCTTCGCGCTGCGCCTGAATCCCGCGCTGATCGTGGTGGCCGCCGGCCTGGTGACCGGTCTGATCGCCGGCCGTACGCCGCTGCAGGTGCTCGAACTCCTCGGCGAGGCGTTCACCAAGCAGCGCTACCTCACCGTGTTCCTGCTGACCCTGCCGGTGATCGGCCTGCTCGAGCGGCATGGACTGAAGGAACATGCCCAGGCCTGGATCCGGCGCCTGCGTGGCGCCACCGCCGGGCGCCTGCTGATCGCCTATCTCGGCGCACGCCAGATCGCGTCCGCGCTGGGCCTGACCAGCCTTGGCGGCCATCCGCAGACGGTGCGGCCGCTGCTGGCGCCGATGGCCGAGGCCGCTGCGGAAGCCCGACATGGCGACCTGCCCGAGGAGGCGCGCGAGCGCCTGAAGGCGCTGTCGGCGGCGACCGACAACGTCGGCCTGTTCTTCGGCGAGGACATCTTCATCGCCTTCGGCGCGGTGCTTCTGATGCAGGGCTTCTACGCCGAGCACGGAATCGTGCTCGAACCTTTGCACATCGCGCTGTGGGGTATCCCCACCGCGATCTGCGCCTTCCTCATCCACGGCTGGCGGCTGGCGCGGCTGGACCGGCGCCTGCGGCGCGAGGCCGGGGCGATCGCGACGCGCTCCGGAACGGGAGAACCGCGATGATCGACCTGCAGTGGATCTACTGGCTGGTCGGCGCCTACCTGGCCTGGAGCGCGCTGCGTGCGCTGCGCGACCGCAGCAACCCGCGCCGCCTGGCCAACGGTCTGTTCTGGGGCCTGCTGGCGCTGGCGATGCTGGCGGCCGACCGCATGCCGCCGGCGTGGGTCGGCGGCCTGGTGGTGGTGCTCGCCTGCCTGGCCGGCTTCGGCGGCCTCGGCCGCGGGCAGTGCGACGAAGGCACGCCCGCCGCACGCGAAGCCGAGGCGCGGCGACTGGGCAACCGCCTGTTCGTGCCGGCGCTGCTGATCCCGCTGGTCGCGGTGCTGGTGGCGGTGCCGTTCGCGGACCTGGAGATCGGCGGCACGCGCGTGTTCGGGGCGCAGCTCACCACGCTCGTGGGCCTGGGCGTGGCCTGCCTGGTCGCGACCGCGGCCGCGCTGCTGCTCACGCGCAGCGGGCCGGGGGCGGCGATCGAACAGTCCCGCCGCCTGCTCGACGCGATCGGCTGGGCCGCGCTGCTGCCGCTGCTGCTGGCCACGCTGGGCAGCGTGTTCGCCGCCACCGGCGTGGGCGAGGCCGTGGCCGGCCTGATCCGCGTGCTGATCCCGGTGGAAAACCGCTTCGTGGTGGTGCTGGCCTATGCGCTGGGCATGGCCGCCTTCACCATGGTCATGGGCAACGCCTTCGCAGCCTTCCCGGTGATGACGGCCGGCATCGGCCTGCCGCTGCTGGTGCGGATGCACGGCGCCGACGCCGCTTCGCTGGCGGCGATCGGCATGCTGTCGGGTTATTGCGGCACCCTGCTCACGCCGATGGCCGCCAACTTCAATCTGGTGCCGGCGGCGCTGCTGGAGCTGCGCGATCCCAATGCGGTGATCCGCCAGCAGGTGGCCACGGCGCTGCCGCTGCTGGCCTGCAATATCGCGATCATGTACCTGGTGGTGTTCCGTTGATGCCCCGTGCTCCCGCTTCTTCCCCGATCCTGCTCACCGGCTTCGAACCGTTCGACGGCGACGACCGCAATCCCAGCCAGGCGATCGTGCAGGCGCTGGCTGGGCACGCCATCGCCGGGCACCGCATCGTCGGCCACGAGCTGCCGGTGGCGTTCGGCGATTCGCTGCGCGTACTGCGCCGGGCGCTGCGCCGCACGCGCCCCGCCCTGGTCGTATGCCTGGGGCAGGCCGGCGGGCGCGACGCGATCTCGCTCGAGCGCGTGGCGATCAATGTCGACGACGCGCGCATCGCCGACAACGCGGGCGCGCGGCCGGTCGACCGCCCCGTGATCGCACGCGGTCCGGCGGCCTACTTCTCCACCCTGCCGATCAAGGCGATGACGGCCGCCGTGGCCGCCGCCGGCATTCCCGCCGCGGTCTCGCAGACCGCGGGCACCTTCGTCTGCAACCACGTGTTCTACGGGCTGATGCACGCGCTGCGGCGACGGCCGGGCGTGCGCGGCGGCTTCATCCACGTGCCCTGGTCGGACGTCCAGGCCGCGCGCCGGCCCGGCCAGCCGGGCCTGCCGCTGGCCGCGATGGTGGACGGCATCCGCATTGCACTGGAGACGGCCATCGCGCATCCGGTCGACATCGCGGTCGCCGCCGGCGCGGAGCATTAGCGCGCGATGCCCCGTGCCGGCGCGCTGTCCTATCCTTGTCGCACCCGACCCGGAAGGAATCCGCCCATGCGCCTGTTCCGCTGCCTGACGCCCACGCTCGCCCTCGCGCTCGCCGCCTGCGCCCCCGATTCCGCCACCGCGCCGGCCCCCGGAACCGGGACCGAGGCCGCCGGCAAGTCCGCCGAAGCCGCGCTGGCCGATCCCATGCTCGAAGGATCGGACGCCAGCGCCGTGGTCCGGCACGATCCGCAGGACCCGCAGGGCTTCGACCGCAAGGCCTTCGCAGGCCGGTTCGCCGGCATCCTGCCCTGCGCGGACTGTCCCGGCATCGAGATGCGGCTGGAGATCGCCAGCGAAGGCACGTTCGCGCTGCGCCAGACCTACCAGGCGCGCGACACGACGACTTCGCTCACCGGCACCTGGACTGTCGACGAGGCCGGCAAGCGGCTGCTGCTCGATCCCGACAGCAAGGACGAGGCCGACCGCGTGTTCGAGATCGTCTCGCGCGATGAACTGCGCGCGCTCGATGCCTCGGGCCGGCCGATCGACAGCACGCTCAACTACAGCCTGCGCCGCAACTGAATGGGCCGCTGGCGTCCCCCGGCCGAGAAGAGCACCGCGCTGATCACGCCCGAAGGGCATGCGCGGCTCAAGGCCGAACTCGACGACCTCTGGCGCGTACAGCGCCCCGAGGTCGTGCGGGCCCTGGCCGCGGCGGCGGCCGAGGGCGACCGCTCCGAGAACGCCGAGTACACCTATCGCAAGAAGCAGCTGGGCGGCATCGACCGGCGCGTGCGCTACCTCAGCAAGCGGCTTGAAGCGCTGCGCGTGGTGGACGGCGCGCCGGCGGACCCGGGCGCGGTGTTCTTCGGCGCGCATGTGGAGATCGAGCACGCGCAGTCCGGCGACACCGCGCGCTACCGCATCGTCGGGCCCGACGAAACCGACGCGGCGCGCGGCTGGATCAGCATCGACTCGCCGCTGGCGCGGGCGATGCTCAGGAAGCGTGTCGACGACGAATTCGAGGCGCAGCTGCCGGCCGGGCCGGCGCGCTACTACATCGTCGACGTGCGCTACGGCGACTGACGCCGCGCGGCGCGGCGGGCGCGATGTCCGCTAGCCCAGCACCCGCAGTGCCGGCGCGCCGGCAATCGCCTCGCCATAGAGGTCGTGCTCGTCGCTGCCCAGGATCTCCACGTCGACGAAGTCGCCCGGCTGCAGGCCGGCCTCCAGGCCGTTCTGGATCTGCACCACGCCATCGATCTCGGGCGCGTCGGCGCGCGTGCGGGCAATCGCGAGGTCGCCGTCGACCACGTCCACCAGGCAGCGCTGCACGCTGCCCACTTTGGCCTCGAGCTTCTGCGCCGAGATCTCCGCCTGCACGTCCATGAAACGCGCCAGCCGCTCCTGCTTCACCGCCTCGGGCACCGGATCGGGCAGCGCGTTGGCCGTAGCGCCGTCGACCGGCGAATAGGCGAAGGCGCCGACCCGGTCCAGGCGGACTTCGCGCAGGAAATCCAGCAGCTCCTCGAACTCGGCCTCGGTCTCCCCCGGGAAGCCGACGATGAAGGTGCTGCGGATCGCCAGTTCCGGGCAGACGTCGCGCCAGCGAGCGATGCGCTCGCGCACCTTGTCCACCGCGCCCGGGCGCTTCATCAGCCGCAGGATGCGCGGGCTGGCGTGCTGGAACGGGATGTCGAGGTAGGGCAGCAGCTTGCCTTCGGCCATCAGCGGGATGGTGTCGTCCACGTGCGGATACGGATAGACGTAGTGCAGGCGCGTCCACACGCCCAGTTCGGCCAGGCCCTCGCACAGCGCCTTCATCCGCGTCTGATACGCCTTGCCGCGCCATTCGCGCTCGGCGTAGCGCAGGTCGACGCCATAGGCCGAGGTGTCCTGCGAGATCACCAGCAGTTCCTTGACCCCGCCGCGCACGACCAGGCGTTCGGCCTCGCGCAGCACTTCGTCGACCGGGCGCGAGGCCAGGTCGCCGCGCATCGAGGGGATGATGCAGAAGCTGCAGCGGTGGTTGCAGCCTTCGGAGATCTTGAGATACGCGTAGTGCTTCGGCGTGAGCTTGATCCCGACATCGTCCTCGGCCGCGCGTCGCGGCAGCAGGTCGATGAACGGATCGTGCCTGGGCGGCACCGCCGCGTGCACCGCCGACATCACCGTGCCGTAGTCCTGCGGACCGCTGATCGAGAGCACGTCCGGGAACTGCTCGCGGATCATCTCCGAACGCTTGCCGAGGCAGCCGGTCACGATCACCTTGCCGTTCTCGGCCATCGCCTCGCCGATCGCGTCGAGCGATTCGGCCACCGCCGAGTCGATGAAGCCGCAGGTGTTGACCACCACCACGTCTGCATCGTCGTAGCTGGGCACCAGGTCGTAGCCCTCGACGCGGAGCTGGGTGAGGATGCGTTCGGAGTCGACCAGGGCCTTGGGGCAGCCAAGGCTGACGAAACCGACCCTGGGGTTGGCTGCGGACATGATTCGGGAGGCGGGAGGGGACGCGCTGGCGTCACGGGCCGCGAATTATAGCCTCGGCTAGAATCGCCCCACGCCCGCAGGGAGCCCGCCATGGGCCGCGACATCGTCATCCAGACCGCGCATGGCGCCATCGACGCCTGGCGCGCCGATCCGCCGGACCGCGCCGCCGCACGCGGGGGCATCGTGGTCCTGCAGGAAATCTTCGGGGTCAACGAGCACATCCGCAGCGTGGTCGAGGGCTATGCCGCGGCCGGCTATGTGGCGCTGGCCCCCGCCCTGTTCGACCCGGTGGCGCGCAGCGTGGAGCTCGGCTACGACGAGGCCGGCTTCGCGCGCGGCCGCGAGCTGGTCGGCCAACTGGGCATCGAGCGGGCCGTGGACGCCACCCGGGCCGCCGCCGAGCTGCTGCTGGGCGAGGGGCTGAAGGCGGCCGTGGTCGGCTTCTGCTGGGGCGGTAGCGTCGCCCTGCTGGCCAATACCCGGCTCGGCCTGCCCGCCGTGGCCTACTACGGCGCGCGCTCGCAGCCCTACCTGGGCGAGGCGCTCGGCGCTCCGATGCTGTTCCACTTCGGCGCCGACGACCAGAGCACCCCGCCGGACTACGTCCAGGCGCACCGCGACGCCTGGCCGGACGCCGTCGTCCACGTCTATCCCGGCGCCGGGCATGCGTTCAACCGCGACGTCGATCCGCGCCATTTCCATCCCGAGAGCGCGGCCCTGGCGCGCCGCCGCAGCCTCGATTTCCTCGCATCGGTCCTGGGCTGAAGGAGTCCGCATGGCCAGGCATCCAGAACCCGACCACTACGAACTGCATCCGCAACTGGCGGTCGACACCCACCCGCTGTCTTCGCTGGCGCTGTGCGACCTGCGCCTGCTCGACGATGCCAACTACCCGTGGCTGGTGCTGGTGCCTCGCGTCGCCGGCGCCCGCGAACTCGTCGACCTGGACGCCGCCCAGCGCCACCTGCTCACCGACGAAATCGACCTGGCCGCGCGACTCCTGCGCGGCGTGTTCCAGCCGTTCAAGCTCAACGTGGCCGCCCTGGGCAACCTGGTGCCGCAGCTGCACGTGCACGTGATCGCCCGCTTCGAAGGCGACCCGGCCTGGCCGGCGCCCGTCTGGGGCCGGGTGGCGGCCCGTCCCTACTCTCCCGAAGCGCTGGTCGAGCGGATCCGCCTGCTCGACGCAGCGCTACGCGGCTGAGCCGCCGCGGGGCGGTCAACCGTTCCTCACCACCTGGGTACCGGCGACCAGGTCGTGTCCGCAGCGGCGGTCGCCGCGGAAGATCAGCAGCACGTTGACCAGGCCCAGCACCATGCCGACGACGGGCACGTTGCCGACCGCGTGCACCGGCAGGTAGCGCACCAGCAGCAGGCGGCCGACCGGGGGCTTGGCGCCCGTCATGTCGACGATGCGGATCCCGAGCAGGCGCTTGCCCCAGGTCTGGCCGCCGGCGTCGAGCGGATACCACTGCACGGCCGCGAAGACGGCGAAGCCGATCGCCGCCCACAACAGCGCGGCGCCGAACGGCACCTCCCCGCCGGCCGCCATCGCCATCTGCCAGTAGCCGCCCACCAGCATCAGCGGCACCATCACCACCAGCAGGATGATGGTGTCGATGATCGCCGCGCCCAGCCGCTCGCCGCGGCCGGCGAGATTGCCGTGGGCGAGGTCGGCGACGGCCGCCTCGGGGCTTCCGTACGGATTGTGCTGTTCCATGACTGCCTCCCTGCGTGGATGGTGGAAAAGCGGGTCGGCCGCGCCGACCGCGCACGCTGCCGCGTCAGGTGCGCGGCAGCGTGACGCCGCGCTGGCCCTGGTACTTGCCGCCGCGGTCCTTGTACGAGGTCTCGCAGACGTCGTCGGGATCGGACTGGAAGAACAGCATCTGTGCCACGCCCTCGTTGGCGTAGATGCGTGCCGGCAGCGGCGTGGTGTTGGAGAATTCGAGGGTCACGTGCCCTTCCCATTCCGGCTCGAGCGGGGTCACGTTGACGATGATGCCGCAGCGCGCGTAGGTGCTCTTGCCCAGGCAGACCACCAGGGTGTCGCGCGGGATGCGGAAGTACTCGACCGTGCGCGCCAGCGCGAACGAGTTGGGCGGGATGATGCACTCGTCCGCCTCGATGTCCACGAAGCTCTTCGGGTCGAAGTGCTTGGGATCGACGATCGTGGAGTTGATGTTGGTGAAGACCTTGAACTCGCGCGAGCAGCGCACGTCGTAGCCATAGCTCGAGGTGCCGTAGCTGACGATGCGACCGCCCTGCGCCTCCTTCACCTGGCCGGCCTCATAGGGCTCGATCATGCCGTGCTGTTCCGACATCCGCCGGATCCAGCGGTCGCTCTTGATGCTCATGCGCGGTTCCCTGCGGCCTTCGCGGCCAATCGCCGCATTGTAGGGGGCTTGCGCGACCGCAGGAACCTTGGCGCGCCATCATGCCCCCAGCACGCGGCCTTCCCCCGCGCTGGCCAATGGCTGGGCCCACGGTGCGGCCGCAATGTGTGGTGGGGCGCTACCGGTCGGGGATGCCGCAGCCTCAGCATGGAGGGCAACCCGCCGGCGCCGCGCTCTCCTAGAGCAGCGACGCAGAGATGCTGCGCGGCGCGCGTGGCCGCTTCTCGAGCTCCTCCACCAGCCGGCGCGCGGTCTGGCGGTACGCCGTCGCGGCGGCCGACTCCGGCGCCGAAGCCACCACCGGCACCCCCGCATCGCCCTGTTCGCGGATCGCGATCTCCAGCGGCAGCGAACCCAGCAGCGGCACCCCGTACTGCGCGGCCATGCGCTCGCCGCCGCCGTGGCCGAACAGGTGCTCGACGTGCCCGCAGTTCGAACACACGTGCTGGGCCATGTTCTCCACCAGACCGAGCACGGCGACCTCCACCTTCTCGAACATGCGCAGCGCCTTGCGCGCATCCAGCGTCGCGACATCCTGCGGCGTGGTGACCACCACCGCGCCGGCGACCGGGATCTTCTGCGCCAGGGTCAGCTGGATGTCGCCGGTGCCCGGCGGCAGGTCCACGACCAGGTAGTCCAGGCCCTCCTCGCCGCCCCACAGCGTGTCGTTGAGCAGCTGGGTCAGCGCCGAGGTGGCCATCGGCCCGCGCCAGATCATCGGCGTGTCGGCATCGACCAGCAGCCCGATCGACATCGCCTCGATCCCGTGCGCGCGCATCGGCAGGATCGACTTGCCGTCAGGGCTGTCCGGCTTGCCGGACAGCCCGAGCATGGTCGGGATGCTGGGGCCGTAGACGTCGGCGTCCAGCACGCCGACGCGGGCGCCCTCGGCGGCCAGCGCCAGGGCCAGGTTCACCGAGGTCGTTGATTTCCCGACCCCGCCCTTGCCCGAGCCGATGGCGAGGATGTTGCGGATCGCCGGCAACGGCGTCAGACGACCCTGTACGGCTCGCACCTGGATCATGGACTTGGACATGGAAAGCACTCCCGGGACGCGGCGTCAGGCATCCCGTGCGACGGAAACGCCGCCGGCGACCAGCCGGTCGACCAGCGGTCCCAAGCGATCGAGGTGCCGCCGCGAACTGTTCACAGAGCGCGAATGGACCGGCTCACGCACCTGCGCGGCGCTGGCGGTGGAGAACGCGACGTCGCTGGCCGGGGTCGCCAGCACCTGCGGCGTCCATTCCAACCCGCACCACTCATACATCCGCCTGGACTCTTCCTCCGGACGGGTCACCAGGTCCTCGTAGCGCACGTCCAGGATCCCGCCGGGCATGACCGCGTGCCAGTGGCGCATCATCCGCACGTAAGCAGCGTAGTAATCGCCGAGCTCGGCCTGGTCGTACGAGAACTCGTACGCACTGAAGAACAGCGTCTTCAAGATCGCGTAGCAGCTGTCCAGCGGATCGCGGACGAGGTGGATGATCTTCGCGTTAGGCAGAGCCTTGCGGATCATCCCGCAGTACATGAAGTTCGTCGGCAACTTGTCGATGAAGACGTCGGCGCCATGGGCCATCTGCCGCGCGCCCAGCATGTAGCGGCGCCCGACCTCCTGCAGGTCGGCCTGCAACGCGGCCTGCGTGGGGGACAGCCCCGGATCGCGGCGGCGGATCCGCTCCACCTCCGCGGTCAGGTGGAAGCCGAAGTCGAGCAGTTCGCCCGCATCGCCCACCTTGCCAGACTGCATCAGCAGCCGTTGCGCAAGCGTGGTGCCCGTGCGCGGCATGCCAACGATGAAGATCGCACCCGCCTCGTTGCAGCCATGCGTCGCGCCGGCCATTGCAGTCGCGTCCATCGTGTCCGTGATCTCGCCCAGGCCGCGGACCACCGCCCCGATGTCGTACTGGAGTCCAGCGCGTTTGCGCGACGCGCCGGCCTGCAGCGCGTCGAACGACTGTCCGTGTTCGCCGAGATCCTCGAGTTCCTTCGCCAGCGCGTACAGCGCGGCCGCCTCGTTGTCAGGCTTGGCGAACCCGGCAGCGATGCGCGCACGGATGTCGTCCACGTGGTTGTCTTCGGGCTTCTGCCGGCGTAGCACCGAGCGCAGGTAGATCGCCGTCCCGGCTTGGGGCGACCGCGCCAGCAGCTTCTCCAGCCCCGCTTCCGCCTGCGCTGCATCGCCCGCGTAGAACTGCGCCAGCGCGAGGTTGTAGCTCCAGTCCGGACGGTCCTCCAGACGCAGCGCGCGCTCGTAGCAGTCGATCGATTCGCGCAACCGGTTATGCAGGTAGTACAGCCTCGCCACCTGCCAGTACACGAGGGCCGGGGCATTCTCGCGCGTGGCCTGGGCCAGAATCCGTTCGGCGAGGGCCGGAATCTCGTCGCGGCGCAGGGCCGCCGAGAGCAGCCAGGCCTTCTTGATCAGATGGCGGATGGCGGGCTCCACCGCGATCGCCCGTTCGATCCAGGCGAGCGCGGCGACCGGATCTGCATCCGCCTGACAGGCATCGGCTAGGAACGCGAGGACCCGGGGGTGGCTCGGCCACTGCGCGTCCATCCCTTCGCCGTGGCGCACGGCTTCGCCGAACCGACCCTGCCGCAACAGGGAGATTCCACTCGCAAGTGATTGATCAAGCGTGGCACCAGCCGGTGTGCTACCCGTCGGCCGCGGCGCAGGAGAAGAGGTATTCATCGGCCGGGCAGTGTAGGCGCAGCGCAAGACCTACTCCAGCGGCGCCGTGAACTCCCCGGCCGTGACACCTTCGTTAAGGGAGCGGTCATTCATTGCTAATTTAATGTTAGGATCGAGCGCAAGGAGGGCAAAGCACAGGCCACTTCTTTCACAAGCGCTTGATTTAAAGGGGATTTAAATGAGGTTGACCAACAGGTCCAGCGGTTTCACCCGGAACCAGCTCACGCTTGCATTGGCAGCAGTGCTGCTCTTGCCGGCCGGTACGGCGTTCGCCCAGGAGGCGGGCCAGGATGCGCAGCAAGAAGGCACGGACGTCGAAGAGACCACCACGCCCGAGGGCGCGCCGGTCCAGGTCCTCGACCGGATGGTCGTCACCGGTTCGCGCATCAGTCGCGATACCTTCAACTCCGTCTCGCCAGTCCAGGTGATCACCCGTGAAGAGACCACGGCGGCCGGCTTCAGCTCGACTGCAGGCGTGCTGCAGAGCAACTCGGTGACCGGCGGGTCGTCTCAGATCAACAACGCTTACGGTGGGTTCGTCGTCAACGGCGGTCCCGGCGTCAACACCCTGTCGCTGCGCGGCCTGGGCGCGACGCGCACGCTGCTCCTGCTCAATGGCCGGCGCGTGTCGCCTGCGGGCTCGCGGGGCTCGGTCGGTTCTGCAGACCTCAACGTTCTGCCGAACATGTCGATCGACCACATCGAAATCCTCAAGGACGGCGCATCCTCCATCTACGGCTCCGACGCGGTGGCCGGCGTGGTGAACATCATCACCAAGCCCAAGGTGGATGGCGTGACCGTCGATTTCCAGCACAACGCCACGGCTGACGGCGGCGGCGAGGAAACCCGCGGCGGCATCATGCTCGGCAAGACCGGCGACCGCTGGCGCGTGTCCGGTTCGATGGAGATCTACCAGCGCGCCGAGATGACCTTCGGCGACCGCGACTGGGCCAGCAACTGCCCGCTGCCGCTGGTCGGCCGCAATGCCGACGGCAGCTACGGCGCCGACGACTACATCGATCCGGTGACGGGCCAGCCCAAGTGCTGGACCATTGACAACGGCGGCGTGACCATCAATACCCTGGGGACTGCCTACCTTCTCGGTCAGCCCGGCCTGGGCAGCCTCGGCTACTACGGCACCTACTTCCCCGAAGAGTGGGAAGGCGGTCTGGACTTCTTCAACCGCTGGCGCCCGAACCCCGGCGTGACCCAGGGCCTGGCCGGGTTCGAGGGCGTGGATGTCTACGGCCGTGACAGCTTCGACCCGCAGATGCTCCGCGAGTCGCTGGTCTCGCCGACCAAGAACTACACCGGATTCCTTGAGGGTGGCTTCGACCTGCAGGCGCTGGGCGATGCCGAGCTCTACTTCGAAGGCCTGTTCCACCGTCGCGAGTCGTCGCAGAACGGCTACCTGCAGCACACGATCGACTACCCGGTCGGCAGCCCGCTGCTGGGCGACCTGTCCTGGCTGCCAAGATTCGCGAATGCGCCGGCCGATGGATCGACCAACGGCCTGCCGATCGCCGCCCGCGCCTTCGTCGGCTGGGGCATCTACAAGAACTGGCAGGAAGTCGACTTCTACCGCACCACCTTGGGCTTGCGCGGTGACCTCGGTTCCGAATGGAACTACGACACCTACTTCAGCTATGCCCGCTCGGACGCGGACTACTACACCGAGAACCGCCTGACCGACCGCATCGCGCGCAGCTTCGACGTCGTGCCGGACGGCGCGGGCGGTTTTGCCTGCCGCAATCCGGCCGGCGGCTGCGTAGCCGCACCGGTCCTGACGGGCGCTGTGATCGGTGGCCAGCTGCCGGCCGAGTACCGCGACTGGATCATGGACGACACCCGCGGCAACACGCTGTACACCGAATCGACCTTCAACGCCGGGGTCAACGGCCCGCTGTTCGACCTGCCGTACGGCACGGTGAGCGCGGCCTTCGGCTTCGAGTACCGCGAGCAGAAGATCGACGACACGCCGGACCCGAACTCGATCGCAAACAACCTGTACGGGTTCACCGCCTCGCAGCCGACACGCGGCACGGACTCGGTGCAGGAGGCATACGCCGAAATTGAGGTGCCGGTCCTGTCGAACCTGCCGTTCGCGCAGGAACTGACCTTCAACTTCTCCGGCCGCTACACGGACTATGACTCGTACGGCGACGACACCACCTGGAAGGTCGGCATGCTGTACACGCCGGTGAGCTGGCTGTCGCTGCGTGCGTCGCGTGGCACCTCGTTCCGCGCGCCCGCGCTGTTCGAGCAGTTCCTGGGCGCCACCAGTGGCTTCCTCGGCGCCAACATCGACCCCTGCAACAACTGGGCGTCGCGTAATCCGAGCACCCCGCGCTACATCAACTGTGCCAGCCTGAACCTGCCGAACAACTTCAACCAGACCAACAGCGTCACGGTCATTACCCGCGGCGGTGCCGAAACCGGCCTGGCGGCGGAGACGTCAGTGGCGGTCACGGCCGGCCTGGTGTTGCAGCCGGAGTTCCCGGAATGGTTCGGCGACCTGTCGTTCGCTGCGGACTACTACGACATCAAGGTCGACAACGGCGTGGCGCGGCTTGGTGGCCAGCAGGTGCTGAACCTGTGCTACGACAGCCAGCCGGCGGACTTCAGTTCCAACGCCGGCTTCTGCAGCCTGGCCAGTCGCGGCCCCAACAACGCGCTGTCGGTGACCACGGGTTACGTGAACATCTCCGAGAGCGTGGTACGCGGCTGGGACTTCACCACGCGTTACGTGCGTGACATCGGACCGGGCACTTTCCGCGCTACCGCCCTGGTGTCGAACTACCTGACGCAGGCAGGCCGCACCTTCCCGACCGATCCGCTGCGCAATGTCACCGGCACCGTTGCCGCTCCGCAGTACACGGGGCAGCTCGAACTCTCGTACCGGGTGAAGAACTGGTTCCTGTTCGGCGGCGTCGACTGGGTCGAAAGCACCAACGACTACGACTACTACGACGAGTACTTCGACACCGACTACCGGGACACCTACCTGATGGAAACGGACGATTACTTCACCTACAACACGTCGGTGCAGTATTCGGGCGACGACTGGTCGGCCCGCGTCGGTGTCCGCAACCTGTCGGACAAGCAGCCGCCGATCATCTCGGCCTACACCAACACGCTGGGCAACGCCCCCCTGTACAGCGGCTACGACTTCTTCGGTCGGACTTTCTTCCTCAACCTGACCAAGTCGTTCTGACGCCCGCCGCACTGCCGGCAAGCTGAAAAAGGCCGCCATCCGCGAGGGTGGCGGCCTTCTTTCTGTCGCACTGCCGATCATGTACGCTCGCGGTGGTCCAGCCAATACAGACGGATTCGATGAAGCACATCCTCGTTGCCCTGTCGTTCGCGGCTGCCGCCGCGACCGGCCCGCTGCAGGCCGCGACACCTGCCACGCCCACAGTCGAACAGCTCGGCGCGTTCCCGGCGTTTTCCAGTTTCACCATGTCGCCTGACGGCAAGCACATCGCTGCGCTACGCGCCGAGGGCGAAGACCGTTACATCGCCGTGTGGCGGTCCGACGCGCTCGACCAGGCGCCGACGCTGATCGGCTCTGACAAGATGAAGTTCACCGGGGTGAGTTTCATCAAGAACGACAGGCTGGCGGTATCGCTCTGGCAACCGTTCGACCTGCGCGGTGAGCGCGTGGTCAAGACATTCCTCAGCAAGCTCATGATCACCGACCTAGCCGGCAAGCAGTGGAAGGAACCGCTGCCGCTTCCGCGCCCTCGGAGCCGCGAAGAGGAATTGGCGCAGTCAAGGACCAGTCCGACGGTGCTCGACAGCCTGCCCAACGATCCGCACCACATCCTGGTGATCAACAACATCGGCAGCTCGGGTGGCGATGTCTTCCGCGTGGATCTGCGCAACATGTCCTCGTCGCGCATCCAGATGACCGGCGAAGACGTGGCGGGCTATGTGACTGACCTGGCCGGCGAGCTGCGCGCTCGCCTGCAGACCAGGACCGACAGCACCGGCGCTTACATCGCGGCAGAGTTCCGCAATCCCCAGTCCGGTACGTGGGAGGAGCACTTCCGGTCCTACGTGAAGAACCGCGACCAGACCCAGATCGTCGGATTCGGCAGCGATCCGAACATCGCCTTCATCCAGAGCAATGAGGGCCAGGACAAGTCGAGCATTTTCGAGTACGACATCGCCGCGAAGAAGCGCAAGGAAGTGCTGTTCCAGCACGCCTTCTTTAACGCGGGCCGGGTCATCGTCAATCCCTACCTCAGCGCCGGCGAAGGGTTCGGCGAGATCCTCGGTCTCGGCTACGAGGGTCCGCGCGGCGACGACGTGGAATGGGTCTCGCCGCGGATGCGGGCTCTCGACGCGGGTCTGCGCCAGGCGCTCGGCATCCGCCTGCAGCGCACCGAACTCGTGGACCCGGCGACCGGCAGCCGCGCCAGCGTCGAGTACCCGGTGGAGAAGAGCTACCGTGTTATCGATTTCACGCCGGACCTGTCCACCATGCTGTTGAGCGTGGACGGCGCCTCTCATCCGCCGGAGTACTACCTGTTCCGCAACGGGTCACTGTCGCTGCTGGCCAAGTCGTATCCGCAGATCGACACCGCCGCGCTGGGCCGAACCGAACTCGTCTATTACCCTGCACGCGACGGTCTGCAGGTTCCGGCGTTCCTGACCCGCCCGGACGGCGAGCTGTGCGGCGCGGGTCCGTGGCCGGCGGTCGTACATCCCCATGGCGGCCCCTGGTCGCGCGACACGATGGACTTCGACGGATCGATGTGGGTGCCATTGATGGCATCGCGTTGCATGGCGGTACTGCGGCCGCAGTTCCGGGGCTCTGACGGCTGGGGTCGCAAGCTCTGGATGGCGGGCGACATGGAGTGGGGCCAGAAGATGCAGGATGACAAGGACGATGGCGCGAAGTGGCTGATCGACCAGGGAATCGCAGCGCCGGGCCGCATCGCGATGTTCGGCTTCTCCTATGGCGGCTACTCCGCCTTCGCAGCGTCGGTACGGCCCAACGGCATTTACAAGTGTGCCATCGCCGGCGCTGGCGTAACCGACATCAACCGCATCTGGGCCCGCTTCTACAGCAACCCATTCTTCCGCCAGGCGCAGGCACACACGGTGAAGGGTCTGAGTCCCCTCGACCGGGCCGGCGACATCAAGATCCCGCTGATGGTCTACCACGGTGTTCGCGACCAGACGGTACCGGTCGAGCAGTCTCAATGGTTCGTGTCCCGCGCCAAGTCCGCCGCGCATCCTGTGGTCTATCACGAAATCGAGGACTACGGCCATGGCCCTGCATGGACGCGCGGGATCATGACCCGGCAGCTAGGCCTGATCGAGGACTACCTCGTGAACGACTGCGGCGGCGGCGGACTGTGATCCGGTCGGCATTCGGGTCTCATGTGATACATCCCATCAGGTTCTACCGGAGTACACCCATGGCTCGTCGTTCCATCCAGTTTTTCGGGGGCGCATCCGCCCTGCTCATGGCGGCCTCCGCCCTCGCCGCCGACCCCGCGGTCGGCCGCTGGAAGACCATCGACGGCGACACCGGCCAGGCCAAGTCGATCGTCGAGATCAGCCAGAACGCCGACGGCAGCCTCAGCGGCCGCATCGTCGAGCTGCTCAACCCGAGCCGTCCCAATCCCACCTGCGACAAGTGCAAGGACGATCGCAAGAACAAGCCGATCACCGGGATGGAGATCATCCGCGGCATGCGGCGCGACGGCGAGGACTACGCCGGCGGCACCATCCTCAAGCCCGACGAGGGCAAGGTGTACAAGTCGAAGATGGAGCTGATCGAAGGCGGCAGCAAGCTCGAGGTGTCGGGCTGTGTCGCGTTCATCTGCAAGTCGCAGGTCTGGCTGCGGCAGTAGCGCCGCGCCAGGCAGGCGCCAGGGGCCCGGCCATCGCGCCGGGCCTTTCCGTTTCCCGGGTTCGGCGCAGGGGCGCTCCGGCGGCCATGCGATAATCGGCGCCCCTTCGCAGAACGCCGCGCCATGCCCCGCCCCGCCATCGTCACCAGCGCCCTGCCCTACGGCAACGGGCACCTGCACATCGGCCACCTGGTCGGCTATATCCAGGCCGACATCTGGGTGCGGGCGCGACGCATGGCCGGCGGCGAGGTGCATTTCGTCTGCGCCAACGACACCCACGGCACCCCGATCATGCTCGCGGCCGAAAAGGCCGGCGTGGCGCCCGAGGAGTTCATCAAGGTTACCCAGGCCAGCCAGCAGCGCGACTTCGGCGACTTCCGCGTCGACTTCGACTGGTACCACTCGACCCATTCGGACGAGAACCGCGAACTGACCGAGCGCTTCTACGCCGCGCTCGACCGCGGCGGCCACATCGACCGTCGCTCGATCGAGCAGCTCTACGATCCGGTCAAGCAGATGTTCCTGCCCGACCGCTACGTCAAGGGCAGGTGCCCGGTCTGCGGCACCGACGACCAGTACGGCGACAACTGCGAGAACTGCGGCGCGACCTACTCGCCGACCGAGCTCAAGAACCCGCGCTCGGTGGTCTCCGGCGCGACGCCGGAATTGCGCGCATCCGAGCACTTCTTCTTCAGGGTCGGCGACTTCACCGAGACGCTGCGCGGCTGGCTGGAGCGCGACGTCGCCATCCCCGGCGTCAAGGCCAAGCTGCGCGAGTGGATCGACGCCGAGGGCGGCCTGCGCGACTGGGACATCTCGCGCGACGCGCCCTATTTCGGCTTCGAGATCCCGGGCCATCCGGGCAAGTACTTCTACGTCTGGCTGGATGCCCCGATCGGCTACTTCTCCAGCCTGCTGGCGCTGGCTCGCAGCGGCCGCAAACCCGGTTTCGACGAGGCGGCGTTCGACGGGCTGCTGGCGCCCGGCGAGCACGCCGAGCTGCGCCACTTCATCGGCAAGGACATCGTCAACTTCCACGGCCTGTTCTGGCCGGCGGTGCTGTCGGGCAACGGCCTGCGCCTGCCCGAACGCCTGCACGTCAACGGCTACCTGACCGTCGACGGCGCGAAGATGTCGAAGTCGCGCGGCACCTTCGTGATGGCGCGCACCTACCTCGACAGCGGCCTCGATCCCGAAGCGCTGCGCTACTACTTCGCCACCAAGTCCTCCGGCGGCGTGGACGACGTCGACCTCAACCTGTCTGACTTCGTCGCGCGTGTGAACAGCGACCTGGTCGGCAAGTTCGTCAACATCGCCAGTCGCTGCGCGAAGTTGCTGGAAACGCAGTTCGGCAACGTCCTGCCCGGCGGCACGCCCGAAGGCGGAAGCGAAGGCTGGGCGGCGCAGGCGCGCGCGGTGCGCGATGGCGTGCGCAAGGCCAGCCTGACGGCGCCGCCGGACTACGAAGCCGGCAACTTCGCGGCCGTGGCGCGCAGCGCCATGGCCGCGGCCGACAGCGTCAACGAGTACATCGCGCAGACCGCGCCCTGGGCGCTGGCCAAGGATCCCGCGCGCCGCGCCGACCTGCACCTGGTGCTGGGCACCTCGCTGCAGGCCTTCGCCGACATCGCGGGCATGCTCAAGCCGGTGCTGCCGGGCATCGTCGCGCGCGTCGAGCAGTACCTCGGCGTCGACGGCCTGCGCCCGGGCGCCTTCGTCGAACTCGACGGCCGCACGCTGCAGTCCTACGTTCCCCTGTTCACCCGCATCGACCCCAAGCACATCCAGGCCATGACCGACGCCAGCAAGGACACCCTCGCCGCTCACGTGGACGCCACGCCCGCCAAGGCCGCCGCGAAGGACGCCGCCAAGGAGGCGTCGCTCGCGCAGGCCGCTGGCGACGCGCCGGCCTATATCGGCATCGACGACTTCGCCAAGCTCGACCTGCGTATCGGCAAGGTGCTCGAGTGCGGCTTCGTCGAGGGCTCGGACAAGCTGCTGCGCTTCCTGCTCGACGCCGGCGAGCTCGGCCAGCGCCAGATCTTCTCCGGCATCCGCGCCAGTTACGGCGAACCGGACACCCTGGTCGGTCGCAAGGTCGTGTTCATCGCCAACCTCGCGCCGCGCAAGATGCGCTTCGGGCTGAGCGAGGGCATGATCCTGTCGGCCGGCTTCGACGGCGGCGCGCTGGCCCTGCTGGATGCCGATGCCGGCGCCGAGCCCGGCATGCCGGTGCGCTGAAGGAACCCGGGCGGCCGAACCCCATGCACCGCGCGCGGACCGGCTCCCACGGCAGGCGACTGGCGTGAGCACGCAGACGCCGGATCGCCCCGACCTCGTCGAACGCCTGGACCGCCTGCTGCCGCAGACCCAGTGCGGCCAGTGCGGTTTCGCGGGCTGCCGGCCGTATGCCGAGGCGATGGCCCGGGGCGAGGCCGGCATCGACCACTGTCCTCCCGGGGGTGATGCCGGTGCGCTTGCGCTGGCCCGCCTGCTCGGCGTGCCCGCCCTGCCCTACGACCGCGGCCGCGGGCTGCAGTCGCCGCCGCAGGTCGCGCTGATCGTGGAGGCCGACTGCATCGGCTGCACCAAATGCATCCAGGCCTGCCCGGTCGACGCGATCGTCGGCGCGAACAAGCTGATGCACACGGTGCTGCCGACGTTGTGCACCGGCTGCGAACTGTGCGTCCCCGCCTGCCCGGTCGACTGCATCGTGATGGAAGCGGCGTCCGGCGCCTGAGCGACGCCGGACGCGGGGGCGTTCAGTCCTTCGAGCAGGCGGAGCAGATCCGCTCGACCTCGTAGCCCTTGGCGCGCAGCTGCTCGACCACGCCGTCCTCGCCCAGCAGGTGCAGGGCACCGACCACCACCAGCACGTCGTCGCCCTCCGGTGCCTGCAGTTTGGCCTCGAGCTTCGGGACCCAGGCCGCGTTGCGTTCGACGTTGATGCGCCGGTACAGGTCGGGGAATTCGCGGCGCATGTCCGCGGCCATGCCCTCCCAGAGCGCGGCGGCATCGCCGTTGCGCCAGGCCGAGTGCAGCTTGTCGATCTCGGCCGGGCCTTCGGCGGCCCCCTCCAGCGCCTGCTGCAGGAACTGCAGCTGTTCGGCGCGATCCATGCCGTCGAGAAACGCGATCTGCTCGACGCCCGTTTCCAGGCCCGCGGTCGCCTTGCCGGTTTCGCCGGCGCGCCGGGCGAGATGGGTATCCAGGCCCAGCGTCGGGTCGAGGCCGGCCTTGCCCATCTCCACCACGGTGACCATCAGGCCGACGAACCACGGCTCGAACATCTGCAGCGCCTGCGCCGGCAGCTTCATCGCCTCCAGCGGCGCGGCGTTGGCCCGGGTCCACTCCGCCAGCGCCTGACGGGTCTGTTCGGGCAGTTCGCTGTCCAGGCCGGTGCCGTCGGTACGCAGCGCCGCCTGTCCCATCTGCATGCCCAGCATCGGCGAGCCCAGCTCCTCGGGCGGGATCTCGAACACCACCTGTTCCGCATCGGCGAGCGCGACGTCGATGTCGCGCGAGAGCGGATAGTCGGCGGGCTTGAGCAGGTGGAACGAGCCGAGCAGGTACAGCGAGCTGTCCTGGTCGGACACCTTCCACATCAGCGGTACGGGCGCCTGCTCGCGGGCCGCATCGGCATGGGCTGCGCCGGCGAGGGCCAGCAGGGTGGCGAGCGCGAGGGCGCTGCGGAAGGAGCGGCGGGCATTGCGGCGAAGACGCATCGATCTGTCCTTTTCGATTGGGCTTGGCATCGTTCCAGACGCCGAAGACCGTGGGGATGTGACCGGTCGCGCGCATCGCGCTGCATCGGCGATGCATTGCGACCTGCCACGCGCCCGGAGGCGGCGGCCTACGGCCGGCGGTATTTCTTCTCGCCTGCGGTGACCGCCAGGTCCAGGCGGTTCTCGGGCGGCGGCAGCGGACACGTGGCGAAGTCGGTGAACACGCAGGGCGGGTTGTAGGCGCGGTTGAAGTCGACCAGCACGCGACCTTCGGCATCGGGCGCGGCCGTATAGAGGTAGCGTCCCGCGCCATAGCTCCCGTGCCCGCTGGTGCGGTCGGCGAAGACCAGGAACAGGCCGCCGTCCTCGCCCTCCAGCGCTTCGAGCCGGTAGCCGGCGCCGCCATGTTCGAACTCGATCGCGCCCGGGTTGGGCTGCGGCGCCTGGCGGCTGGTGATGTCCATGATCGGAATGGTCTTGCCCTGCGGATGGGCCACGAAACGCGCCTGCACGCGCCAGGCCGGATCCGCGGGCCAGTACTCCAGCGGGCCCAGGCCGGTGAGGCTGGCCGCCTCGGCGTGCTTCACCCGCAGCGCCTTGCGCCCGCCGCGATCCACCAGCGACAGCTGGCCCTTGCCCTCGTCGAAAGCCACGATGGTCGGCGTCCCGCTCACGTCCGGCAGCAGCTCGATCCGCTCCTTCGCCGGCGCGTCGTCGACGGTCAGCGCCGCCCCGGGATCGGGGACGAGCCACACGCGTCCGCCCTGCTGCTGCAGCATGCCCAGCTTCTCCGGGCCCTTCGCGAGTCGGATGCCGTTGGTCGCCCCGCTGCCCACGTAATGCGCGGGCAACTCGATCCAGTGCAGCCCGATCAGGCTCGCCCAGCCGTCGGGCTCCAGCAGCGCGGCACGACGCTCGGCGCGCCAGGCCTCGTTGTCCGCGACGAACGCCGGATCCGCGGGCGACTGCGCCGCCTCTTCGTCACTCGCAGCGTCGCCGGGTCCGCCCGTGCACGCGGCCAGCAGCAGCGCCAGCACGACCCCCGTCGCGCCCCCCGGAATCCTCGGCATCACCGCCCCCTCAGGAACCATCGATCGATCTCGCCCAGCCGGAAGTGCGCCCAGGTCGGGCGCCCATGGTTGCACTGTCCCGAGCGTTCCGTGGCCTCCATCTGCCGCAGCAGCGCGTTCATCTCGGGAACCGTCAGGCGCCGGTTGGCGCGCACCGCACCGTGGCAGGCCATGGTCGACAGCAGCTCGTCGCGGGCGCTGCGCACCCGCAGGCTTTCGCCGCGTTCGCGCAGGTCGGCCAGCACGTCGCGCAGCAGCGCTTCGGTATCGCCATCAGCCAGCAGCGCCGGCACGCTGCGCAGGGTCAGGCTCTGCGGTCCTGCGCGGGACACTTCGAAGCCGAGCTCGGCCAGGGTTGCGGATTCCTGTTCGGCCACGTCGGCCTCGCGCTCGGACACCGCGACCACCTGCGGCACCAGCAGGGGCTGGGTGCGCAGGCCCTCGCTGTCGTGCGCAGCCTTGAGCCGCTCGTAGCCGATGCGTTCGTGCGCGGCATGCATGTCCACCACGATCAGCCCGTCGGCCGCCTCGCTGAGGATGTAGATGCCGTGCAGCTGCGCCACCGCATAGCCCAGCGGCGGGACGCCCGCGGCGGCATCGGCGTGCGGCAGGGAAGGCGCCGCCGCTTCCGTCTCCGCCGTGGCGGGCCCGGGTGCGTACAGGGCGGCATAGGCCGCGCGCGCCTCGTCCACCTGCAGCGCCATCGGCACCTGGGCCGCCGCCAGGCCGCCCCAGGAGGGGCGCGCAGACGGGGTGGCCGCAGGCCAGGACGGCGCGGCCGCCGCATCGCGCGCCGCCAGGCCCTGCGTACCGTCCGCCTGCGCCGCCGTGCCCGCGCGCGTGCCCGCCAGGGCGTCGTGCAGGGTGCGATAGACGAAGTCGTGCACCAGGCGCGCGTCGCGGAACCGGACCTCGTGCTTGGCCGGATGCACGTTGACGTCGACCCGGGTCGGATCGAGTTCGAGGAACAGCACGTAGGCCGGCTGGCGCCCGTGGTACATCACGTCGGCGAAGGCCTGCTTGACCGCATGCGCGACGCTGCGGTCGCGCACCGAGCGGCCATTGACGTAGAGGTACTGCTGGTCGGCGCTCGCGCGCGAGTACGCCGGCTGCGCGATCCAGCCGTGCAGCCGCAGGCCGGCGCCCTCGTGCTCGACGCGCAGCGCGTGCTTCGCGAACTCCTCGCCGAGGGTTTCGAGCAGGCGCTCGCCGGTGAACAGGGCGCCGCCGGAACGATCGAAGGCGCGGTAGCGCCGCGATGCCTTGCCGTTGTGCGACACCCGCAGCTCGACGTCCGGGCGCGCAAGCGCCAGCGAACGCAGCCATTCCTCGATGTGGCCTAGCTCGGTCCGTTCGGCGCGCAGGAACTTGCGCCGGGCCGGCACGTTGTAGAACAGGTCGCGCACCTCGACCGTGGTCCCGGCCGGATGCTGCCTGGGCGTCACCTCGCTCACACGCCCGCCTTCGACCGCGAGCTCGGCGCCATGCGCGTCCTCCGCGCGTCGCGTCGACAGCCGGAAGCGGCTGACCGAAGCGATCGACGGCAGCGCCTCGCCGCGGAACCCGAGCGTGGCCACCGCTTCGAGGTCGTCGAGGCTGGCGATCTTGCTGGTGGCGTGGCGCGAGACCGCCAGCGGCAGTTCCTCGGCCGGCATGCCGCCTCCGTCGTCGCGCACGCGGATCAGGCGCACGCCGCCTTCCTCCAGGTCGAGGTCGATCCGCGTCGCGCCGGCGTCGAGCGCGTTCTCGACCAGTTCCTTGACCACCGATGCGGGTCGTTCGACGACCTCGCCCGCGGCGATCTGGTTGATCAGGGTGTCGGGCAGTTGCTGGATGGGCACCCGCGCATGATAGCGGTGCGCGCCCGCGACGAGGCGGAACGCCCGCTTTCGAACGCAGTGGGCGGACGCCGGCGTCCCGGGGCCCGGCCCCCTTGAGCGACTACGGGCTGCCGCCCGCGCTCGCCACCTGCCCGGCCGCGGCCCGGGCCGCGTACAGCGTGCCCGGCGGCGGCTGGCTGGAGAAGTAGGTGTGCACGCCATCGAGGATCGCGCGCGCCACGGTGCCCTGGAACGCCGGATCCACCAGGCGCTTTTCCTCGTCGGGATTTGAGAGGAAGGCGGTCTCGACCAGCATCGCGGGCATGTCCGAGGTGCGCAGCACCGCGAAGTTGGCGCGCTCGATGTGCGGCTTGTGGTTGTTGCCGATGCGCTTGAGGCCCTGGAGGATGTGGTTGCCCGCGTCCTCGGAAGCCTTCATCTGACCGCTCTGGGTGAGGTCGAGCAGCACGTTGGTAAGCACGCTGTCGTTGCTCGGGGCGCGCACGCCGCCGATCAGGTCGGCCGCGTTTTCCTTGTCGGCCAGCCAGCGCGCGCGCTGCGACGAGGCGCCGCGCAGCGACAGCACGTAGACCGAGGATCCCTTGGCGTTGCGGTTCTCGGCCGCATCGGCGTGGATCGAAATGAACATGTCCGCCCGCGCCTGCCGGGCGATGCGGGCGCGGTTGTTCAAGGGGATGAACACGTCGCGGTCGCGGACCAGGTGCGCGCGGAGGCCCGGCGTGGCGTTGACCTGGCGCGCCAGTTCGCGCGCGATGGCCAGGGTGATGTCCTTCTCGCGCTTGCCGGTGGGGCCGATCGCGCCCGGGTCCTGCCCGCCGTGGCCGGCATCGATGGCGATCACCAGCGGCCGGCCGCCGTTGGCGATGGCCGGCTGCGCGGGGACGGGCGCAGGCACCGCTGCCGGCGTCGCCGGAGGCTGGACCGAAGCCGCTGCGGCAGTCGGCATCGCCACCGGTTGCCCCCTGGTGTTGCCAGACTGCGGTGGCGGTGCCGGGGCGGGAGCAGGTTGCGCGGCGGTCGCCGAGGCGGCCTGCTTCGCCGTCGCCAGGCCCGCCACCAGGCGCGAGGTCGCGGCGGCGGACGCGGCGGAAGGATCGGGTGCGGGCGGCTGCGGCTCGACCGCGGGGGCCGCCGGTACGGCGGCGTTGGCCGCAGGCTGGGCGGCAGTCCGCCGCGCCGTGGCACCGGCGGAGGCCGCGGCGATGCGGGCGATGGGATCGTCCTGTCCGTCGCCCGGCCACTCGATCACCAGCCGGGTGCCCCCGGGTCCCGACTCGTAGCGGGGCTTGAGCGCGGCCACCGGCTCGGCGAGGTCGAACACGATGCGCACGGTGCCGGGTTCGGGCTGGCCGCTGCGGATGGTCTTGACCACGCCCGCAGGCGCCGGCAGGGCCAACTTGCCCGCGGCGCGGCTGGCGGGCAGGTCGACGACCAGGCGGTCGGGATTGGCCAGCGAGATCAGGCGGTACTCGGCTTCGCCGTCCACGCGAAGCTCGGCGCGGGTGCCGGTGGGCCCGGTCTGAAGTTCGATACCGCGGATTTCCGCGGCGTGGGCGAGGTTCCAGAGCAGCGCCGCCAGCAGTGCCGCCGCCAGCAAGACCTGTTGGACGTTGATTCCCCGCGTGCGCATGAGCCGTAGTCAATCACCGTTGATACGGATTTGCAACGCACTTTTCCTTTCAAAACGGCAACCTGCCGCCGGTTCCTATGGCTCCGGTTCAGATAACGGGCGCAAATCCGCCGGCAGCGACAGTCCATCCAGCCAGGCCCTGCCCCGGCTGCTGGCCGGATCGAGCCGCGCGGACCGGCCGCTGCCGGCCACCTCCAGATGCACGTGCAGGTCGGCCGGCGGCAGGCCGCCGGCCCCTCGCTCGGGCCATTCCACCAGCCACAGGCATGCGCCGGCGTCGTCCAGGCCCAGGTATTCCAGTTCGGCGGCGCCGCCGATCCGGTACAGGTCCAGGTGCAGCGCCTCGCTCCCCGCCGCCAGCGGGTAGCGTTCGACGAGGGTGTAGGTGGGGCTGCGGACGGTTCCGGTCACGCCCAGCGCGCGCAGCCAGGCGCGCGCCAGCGTCGACTTGCCGCTGCCCAGGTCGCCGTGCAGGTAGACCACGGCCGGCGCGGGTGCCGACGCAGCCAGCGCGGCGGCCAGGCCCTGGCTTGCCGCCTCGTCGGCCAGGTAGAGGCGAATCACGACACCGCCTCCGCGTTGGACCAGCGCCGCATGGAATCGAGCAGGTCTCCCGGCAGCAGGCCGCGCTCGCCGTCGCGCGCCGCAGTGTCGCCGGCGACCGCATGCAGCAACGCGCCGCAGCAGGCCGCCTCGAAGGCATCGAGCCCCTGCGCCCACAGCGCGGCAATGCAACCGCTGAGCAGGTCGCCCATGCCGCCCACCGCCATGCCCGGGTTGCCCGCGGCGACCACGCGCGGCACGCGGCCCGGCGCGGCGACCAGGCTGCCGGCGCCCTTGAGCACGACCACGCAGCCGTGCCTCTCCGCCAGCAGGCGGGCCGCGGCATACCGGTTGCCCTGCACCTCGGCCACGCGCATGCCGAGCAGGCGCGCCGCTTCGCCCGGGTGCGGGGTCAGCACGGTGTCGGCCCGCAGGGTGCGGGGTTCGCCTGCCAGCAGGTTCAGCGCATCGGCATCGAGCAGGACCCGACGGTCCGCCTCCAGCACGCGCCGGTACAGGGCGCTGCCCCACTCCGCCTGCCCCAGCCCGGGGCCGAGCGCCACCACGCCGGCGCGGGAGAGCTGCGGTTCCAGCAGCGCGGGCGTGTCGATCCCGCGCACCATCGCTTCCGGCCTGCGCGCCAGCGCGGGCGCCACGTGTTCTGGCCGCGTGGCGATGCCGACCAGGCCGGCACCGCAGCGCAGCGCCGCATCCGCCGCCAGCATCACCGCACCCCCCGTCCCGAGGTCGCCGCCCACGCACAGCACGTAACCGCTGTCGCCCTTGTGTGCGTCGCGCCTGCGCGGCGCCAGCCAGCCGGACAGGTCGCCGGCATCCAGCCGCAGTGCCGCCATGGGCACGTCGGCAAGCAGATGCGCGCATTCGAGCGGAGCGAGCGACAGCGCGCCGGTGCAGGCCAGGGCCGCGCCCGTGGCCAGCCCGGCGTGCGCGGCGATGAACTGCAGCGTGCGCGTGGCGCGAACCGCGGCGCCGGGCGCGGCGCCCGTGGCGGCGTCCACGCCGCTGGGGAGGTCCAGCGAAAGCACGGGCAGGCCGGCGGCGTTGATCGCCCCGATCAGCGCGGTCGCCTGCGCATCGGGCGCCCGCGCCAGGCCGATCCCGAACATGGCATCCACCACCAGATCGCTCTCGGCCAGCGGCATCCCCTCCCCGGCGTCCTCGACGCATCCGCCGGCCTCGATGAAGGCGGCGCAGGCGCGCTGCGCCAGCGACGTGCGCGGTGCATGCGCCTGCAGGCGCAGCACCCGTACCTGTCGACCGGCCAGCAACGCGTGGCGCGCCAGCTCGTAGCCGTCGCCGCCGTTGTTGCCGGGACCGCAGACCACGGCGATGCGATGCGCCTGCGGCCAGTGCCGCAACACTTCGCGCCAGGCCGCCTGGCCAGCGCGCGCCATCAGGATGAAGGCATCCCCGCTGCGCCCGGCGGCGCGCGCTTCGACCGCACGCAACGCGGCCACGTCGTACAACGGCGTGCCGCGGTGGTCGGGGTCGGCGTCCATCGCGCGGATTCTATACTGGTGCCGTGCCCCAGCCCCCCGCCAGCGCCGCGCGCGACGCGCGCCCCGATCCCGCGGCCCTCGCCCTGCGCATCAAGGCACTGGCGCGCGAGGCGGGCTTCCAGCGCTGCGGCATCGCCGGCATCGAACTCGGCGAGGACGAGGCGCACCTGCGCGACTGGCTGGCGCAGGGCCTGTATGGCGACATGGACTGGATGGCGCGCCACGGCGACAAGCGTTCGCGTCCGCAGGAGCTGGTGCCGGGCACCGTGCGCGTGATCTCGGTGGGCCTTGACTACGGGCAGGATGCGGACGCCGCGTGGCGCACGCTGGAGGACGGCGAACGGGCCTACGTCGCGCGCTATGCGCTGGGCCGCGACTACCACAAGCTGATGCGCAACCGCCTGCAGAGGCTGGCCGGGCGCGTGGCGGCCGAAGTCGGGCCGTTCGGCCACCGCGTGTTCGTCGATTCGGCGCCGGTGCTCGAACGCGCCCTGGCGCGCAACGCCGGCATGGGCTGGATCGGCAAACATACCTGCCTGATCGACCGCGACGGCGGCTCCTGGTTCTTCCTCGGCGAGATCTACGTCGACCTGCCGCTGCCGGTCGATCCGCCGGCCAGCGCGCACTGCGGCACCTGCGTGCGCTGCATCGAGGTCTGCCCGACCGGCGCGATCCTCGCCCCGCACCGGCTCGACGCGCGCCGCTGCATCTCCTACCTGACCATCGAGCACGAGGGCAGCATCGACGAGGCGCTGCGTCCGCTGATCGGCAACCGCATCTTCGGCTGCGACGACTGCCAGCTGGTCTGCCCCTGGAACAAGTTCGCGCGGCGCACCGACGAACCGGACTTCCGTGCGCGCAACCGCCTCGACCAGGCTTCGCTGGCCGAGCTGTTCGCCTGGACCGAGGAGCAGTTCCTGCAGCGCACGGAAGGCTCGGCGATCCGCCGCAGCGGCTACACGCGCTGGCTGCGCAACATCGCCGTGGCGCTGGGTAATGCGCCGTCGTCGCCCGCGGTGGTCGCGGCACTGGAGTCGCGGCGCGACAGCGTCGATCCGGTCGTGCGCGAGCACGTGCTGTGGGCGCTGGCCCGCCATCGACCCGCGCCGGATCCCGCGCTGCCGGCGACAGCCTGAACCGACGCGTCGCGCGAGCCGCTCAACCCTGGCGCGCCAGGATCTCCGCGAGCAGCGCGCGCGTCACCGGATCCTCCGCCCCGCCCTTGCCTTCCAGCGCCGGCAGCAGCCGGCTGGCGAGCTGCTTGCCCAGCTCCACGCCGAACTGGTCGAAGGCATTGATGCCCCAGGCCACCGACTGCAGGTAGACGCTGTGCTCGTACAGCGCGATCAGCGCACCCAGCGACTGCGGCGTCAGCGCGTCCAGCAGGAGCAGCGTGCTCGGGCGGCTGCCGGCGTAGGCGCGGTGCGGATCATCGCTGGCCTGGCCGTTGGCCAGCGCCTCGGTCTGCGCCAGCAGGTTGGCCAGCAGGGCGCGATGGTTGTCGGCATGGCCGTCCTCGCTACGTACCACGCCAATGAAATCGGCTGGCACCACCTGGGTGCCCTGGTGCAGCGCCTGGAAGAAACTGTGCTGGGTATCGGTGCCCGGGCCGCCCCACCACACCGGCACTGTATCGACGCCCAGCGGCGCGCCGTCCAGCCGCGCCGACTTGCCAAGGCTCTCCATCACCAGCTGCTGCAGGTAGTTGGGCAGCAGCTTCAGGCGCTCGTCGTAAGGCAGCACCGCCTGGGTCGACAGGCCCAGCGCGTTGCGGTTCCAAATCGCGGTCAGCGCATGCCACACGGCGAGGTTCGCGCGGGGCGCGGCCGATGCGACGTGCGCATCGAGTTCCGCCGCGCCTGCCAGCAGCGCTTCGAAGCGGTCCATCCCCAGCGCCAGCGCGATCGGGAAGCCGACCGCCGACCAGAGCGAGTAGCGCCCGCCCACCCAGTCCCACATCGGCAGGATGCGCCCGGGCGCGATGCCGAACGCGGCCGCGCGCTCGACGTTGGCGCTGACGCCATATACCCGCGCGTCGTCGCCCAGCCAGTCGCGCACGATGCGGCCGTTAAGCAGGGTTTCCTGGGTACTGAAGGTCTTGGAGATCAGGATCGCCGCGGTCTTCGCCGGATCCAGCCCGGCCAGCACGCGCTGCGCGGCGTTGCCGTCGACGTTGGACAGGAAATGCACGCGGAAGCGCGCGCCCGGCAGGGCCAGCGCATCGACCACCAGGCGCGGCCCGAGGTCCGAGCCGCCGATGCCGACGCTGACGATGTCGGTGACGTCGCTGGCCGACAACGCGTCTATCAGCGTGGCCATGCGGGTGCGCGCCTGGACCGCGAGCGCGGCGCATTCGCGCGCGACCTGCGCGTCGGACGCGTCGCCGCGCAGGGCGGTGTGCAGGGCCGCACGGCCCTCGGTCGCGTTGACCGTCCCGCCGTCGAGCAGGCGCCGCATCGCGCCGGGAAAGTCGGCCGCATCGGCCAGCGCGAACAGCGCGTCGAGCGCCGGCGCGTCGTAGCGCTGCCGCGCGAAACTGGCGTAGAGCGGACCGACCCGCAGCGACAGCGATTGCGCACGCGCCGGGTCGTCGTGGAGCAGCGAGGCGATGGAGGTGGAGTCCAGACGCTGTGCGTGGGACTGGAGGGTCGCGAAATCCGACATGGACGAAGCCTGCCTGTTTCCTTGGAAGTGGACGATGCGGATCAACCGCAACCGTGCGCGACGCAGCGTGCGCATCCACGGAGTATAGGGTCGATCGGCGGCGTGCCGATGCCGCGCTGTCGCGGCGAATGCGCGCACCGCGCATCGTTGCGAAGGCAACCAGATCGACGCAGAGTTCCCGGGGCGATCTGCCCAGCCGGCGCGCGCCCCGGCTCAGCCCGCGTCGAAGGCGAGGTTGTCGATCAGGCGGGTGTTGCCGATGCGCGCGGCGATCAGCGCCACCAGCCGGCCCGACGGCGCATCGCCCACCGGTTCCAGGTCCTCGCGCCGCAGGGCGGCGTAGTCCACCGCGAAGCCGTGGCCCTGCAGCCGCGCAGCCGCGTCGACCTCGGCCTGCGCCGGAGACACGCCCGCGCGCGTCGCCTCACGCATCGCCAGCAGGGTGCGATGGATCTCGGGGGCGGCGGCGCGCTGCGCCGCGTCCAGGTACTGGTTGCGCGAACTCATCGCCAGGCCGTCGGCCTCGCGCACGGTCTCGCCCGCCAGCAGTTCGATCGGGAAGGCCAGGTCGCGGACCATGCGCCGGATCACCGCAAGCTGCTGGTAGTCCTTGCTGCCGAAGGCGGCGACATCGGGCTGCACCTGGTTGAACAGGCGCGCCACCACGGTGGCGACGCCGTCGAAATGGCCGGGGCGATGCGCGCCTTCAAGCAGCTCGGTGACGCCGGGCACGCGCATCCGGACCGCCGCATCCGGGCCATCGGGATACATCGTCTCCACCGACGGCAGCCACAGCAGGTCGCAACCGGCTTCGCCCAGGCCCGCGGCGTCCTGCTCCGGCGTGCGCGGGTAGCGCGAGAAATCCTCGTTCGGCCCGAACTGGGTCGGGTTGACGAACACGCTGGCGACCACGCGGTCGGCCCACGTGCGCGCCAGCCGCACCAGCGAGAAGTGCCCGGCATGCAGGTTGCCCATGGTGGGCACGAAGCCCACGCGCAGGCCTTCGCGCTTCCAGCGCGCGACGTGCCCGCGGAGCACGGCGAGGTCGGTGACGATGTCGGTCATGGCTCAGTAGGCGTGTTCGGGGCCGGGGAAACTGCCGCCGCGCACCGCGGCCACGTAGGCGCGGACCGCGCCGGCGACCGAACCGCCTTCGGCCAGGAAATCCTTGACGAACTTCGGACGCCGGTGACCGGTGTCCAGTCCGAGCATGTCGTGCAGCACCAGCACCTGGCCGTCGCAATGCGGCCCCGCGCCGATGCCGATGGTGGGAATCGGCGAGGCGGCGGTGATCTCGGCGGCCAGCGCCGACGGCACGCATTCGAGCACCAGCAGCGAGGCGCCCGCCTCGGCCACCGCCAGCGCATCGGCGCGCAGCTGCGCCGCTGCGGCGGCCTCGCGGCCCTGCACCTTGTAGCCGCCGAAGCGCAGCACCGACTGCGGAGTGAGGCCCAGATGGGCCGACACCGGGATCTCGCGCGCGGCCAGGAAGCGGATCGCGGCCAGTTTGTGCGGGCCCGCGCCCTCGAGCTTGACCATCCCGGCGCCGGCCTGCAGCAGCCGCGTGGCCGCATCGAGCGCGCGCTCCGGCGTGGCGTCGGCCTGGAACGGCAGGTCGGCCACCAGCAGCGCGCGACGCAGGCCGCGAGCCACCGCCGCCACGTGGTAGGCCATGTCTTCGACGCTGACCGGCAGCGTCGAGTCGTGGCCCTGTACCACCATGCCGAGCGAATCGCCCACCAGGATGAGGTCGACGCCATTGGCATCGCATACGCGCGCGAAACCGGCGTCGTACGCCGTCAGCATCGCCAGGCGGCGGCCGGCCTGGCGCGCCTCGGCCAGCCCGGGGACGGTGATCGGCCTGTCTGCAGTGTCCATGCGGCTAGGGTATCGCTTCGATGCCCGCCGCATCCAATAGATCGAGCACATCGCCCACGCGGCCGTGCCCCGGGATCCGAGCGTCCGGTGCGATCTCGGCCAGCGGCACGAGTGCGAACGCGCGCTCGTGCAGGTGCGGATGCGGCACGCGCAGGCCGGGTTCGTCGACGGCCGCCTCGCCGTACAGCAGCAGGTCGAGATCGAGCGTGCGTGGCCCCCAGCGCCCGTCCGCGCCGGCCTCGCGTTCGCGGCCGTAGCGTTGTTCCACCGCCAGCAGCTGCGCGAGCAGTTCACGCGGCGCGAGCGAGGTTTCCAGCAGCGCGGCGGCGTTGAGGAAATCGGGCTGGTCCCGCCGGCCCCAGGCCGGCGTGCGGTAGAACCGCGAGGCGCGCAGCAGGCGCGAGCCGGGCAGCGCGTCCAGCGCCGCCAGGGCATCGCCCAGGGTGCGCGCGACGTCGCCGAGGTTGCCGCCCAGCCCGATGCAGGCGACGGCCGGGGTCATTCGCCGGCCGCGTGGCTGCGTCGCCGCCGGCGGCGACGCTTGCGCGGGCCGCCTTCGGTCCCGGCCTCGTCCGCGGACGCCGGGTGGTGCGCGATGGCGGCGTCCGGATTGCCCTGCGCCTCCTGCCAGAAGGCGATGTCTTCCTCGTGCGCCGGCGAGGCGGCGCGGCGCAGCACCAGGAAGTCGAACGCGGCGCGGAAGCGCGGATGCGAGAGCGTGCGCACCACCCGCTTGCGCTGGCGCAGGGAGAAGCGCGACTGCATCAACCAGATCTCCTGCATGGGCAGGGAGAACCTGCGCGGCAGGGCGATGGTGGACAGCTGGTGCAAGGTCACGCGATCGGCGGCGCGGCGCTCGGCCTCGACCGTGTTCAGGCCCTGCGCCTGGAGCGCCATCAGCGCGCGGCAGTAGGCCGGCCACAGCAGGACCGCGAACAGGAATGCGGGCGAGACCGGCTCGTCCGCGGCCACGCGCTGGTCGGTACCGCGCAGGCCCTCGATGACCATCCGCCGCAGCGCGCCGCTGCGGTTGGCCGCCAGCGCCGCCGCGCTCTCGGGAAACAGCGCCGCCAGCAGGCCGTGCCGCTCCAGGCCCTCGAAACTCGCCACCGCGTGCCCGGACAGGAACATCTTCAGGCATTCCTCGAACAGCCGCGCCGGCGCGGCTTCGGCCAGCAGCGAGCCCAGCGCCGACAGCGGTGCCGCGGTTTCGGCACCGATCTCGAAGCGCAGCTTCGCCGCCAGCCGGATCGCCCGCAGCATGCGTACCGGATCCTCGCGATAGCGCGTCGCGGGGTCGCCGATCAGGCGCAGCACCCGGTTGCTGACGTCCTCGAAGCCACCGACGTAGTCGCGCACCGAGAAGTCGGCGATGTCGTAATACAGCGCGTTGGCGGTGAAATCGCGGCGCACCGCATCGTCCTCGATGGTGCCGTAGACGTTGTCGCGCAGCAGGCGGCCGTCATCGTGGACCTGGCGGTCGCCGCTGCCGTCGTCGATGTTGGCGCGGAAGGTCGCCACCTCGATGATCTCGCGGCCGAACACCACGTGCGCCAGGCGGAAACGGCGCCCGATCAGGCGGCAGTTGCGGAACAGCTGGCGCACCTCCTCGGGCGTGGCGTCGGTGGCGACGTCGAAGTCCTTGGGTTCGAGCCCGGCGAGCAGGTCGCGCACGGCGCCGCCCACCAGGCAGGCCCGGTGGCCGGCTTCATGCAGGCGGTACAGCACGCGCAGGGCGTTGGGACTGATCGCTCGACGCGAAATCGGGTGCTGGTCGCGCGGAATGATCCTCAGCGCGGGAATCACGGGGGTGTTGGTCGGCATCGGGCCTGCTGGTTCCGGATCGGGGCCGACATGGGTGTATTCGACGGCCGTGTATCGCTGCTATACTAGCAAGCTGCACCGGCACCTTGGCCTTCCAGGGACGCCGGTGCAGCCGGAAAGTCCATCCGGCGCTGCTTCGGCGGCACCCCTGCTCCCTTCGTCTAGAGGCCTAGGACGTGGCCCTCTCAAGGCTAAAACACGGGTTCGAATCCCGTAGGGAGCGCCATCTTCCGCCCAGGGCCCGCGCAAGCGGGCCTTGTGCTTTCCGGGTCCAACCCCGGCCCGCCGACCGCCTGCGGCCGCGCCGAAGCGCCGGCGATCGCGCCGTCGCCGCCTGCTGCACACGCGCCGGGCGGATGGATGCGAACGCTTCGCACCGCTGGCGGCGCGGGTGCTCTAAAATCGCGTGCTGCCACGCCCGCCACCACGGAATCTTTGCGACATGCCCTTCGTCGTCACCGAGAACTGCATCAAGTGCAAGTACACCGACTGCGTCGAGGTGTGCCCGGTCGACTGCTTCCACGAAGGGCCCAACTTCCTGGTCATCGACCCGGACGAGTGCATCGACTGCACCCTGTGCGAACCCGAGTGCCCGATCAACGCGATCTATCCGGAGGACGACGTGCCCGCCGGCCAGGAGCACTACGCGGCGCTCAACGCCGAGCTGTCGAAGGAGTGGCCGGTGATCACGATGCGCAAGGATCCGCCGGCCGACGCCAAGGACTGGGAAGGCAAGCCCGACAAGCTCAAGCTGCTCGAGCGCTGAGCCGCCTGCCGCGGCCCGCGCGCGGCGCCGGCGCCGCCGAAGCCCGCACCGGCCGGCACCCCTCGTTATCTAGACCCGCCGACCCAGCATCCGCCGCAGGGTGCCGTCGCCGTCGACCAGATGATGCTTGACGGCCCCGGCCACGTGCAGCGCCAGCACCACCACCAGGGCATAGCCGATCCACTCGTGGGCGGTTTCGCCCAGCGTCGACAGCGCCTCGCTGTACGGCACCACCGCATGGGGTTCGGTCGGATGCGGACGCGACCGCATCAGCTCCAGCCCGAACACGCCGAAGCCGTTGCCGCTGGCGCCCGAATAGAGCATGCCGGTCAGCGGCATGGCCAGGACGCCCAGCAGGAGCGTCCAGTGGCTGGCCTTCGCCAGCCGCTGCTCGATGGCCGTGTAGCGGCCGACCGGCTTCGGCCAACCCTGCCCCAGCCGCCAGGCGGCCCGCGCCAGCAGCAGCGGAAGGGCGACCAGTCCGAGGGACTTGTGCAGGTCGTACAGGCCCCAGGCTTCGGCCAGCGCCATGTAGATGCCCACCGCCAGCAGCGGCAGGACGAGGGCGGCGACCAGCCAGTGCAGCCACAGGGTGGGCTTGCTCAATGCGTGCGGGGTGTCCACGGCGACTCCTGTATCGGGGAACGGAGGCGCGGGGCAGCACGCCCCGCGGCCGTGGCAGTCGAACAGGCTGGCGCGGGCGGCTCAATCGCGCTGACGCGGATGTCCGGATGGCGGGACGAACGTCCGGCAGGCGGGGTGTCGGGACAGGCGTCCGAGCGCGCGGGCGGCGATCCGCGCAGTCGTCGACGCCGACGCGTGCGCGGCCGCCAGTCGCCGCGATCGCTACGGGCCGCGGCCGTCGATCAGGCGTCGATGGCCGGAATGGCGCAGGACGCCTTCAGCACCGAGCGGTACTTCTTGCTCATGGGCACGACATGGCCGCCGCGCACGACCACCGAGCCGTTGCCTGCGGGCGTCCGGGTCATGTGCTGCAGGGACGACAGGTTCACCAGGTGCGAGCGATGCACGCGCACGAACTGTCCGGGCGGCAGGGTCCGCTCCAGCTGCGTGAGCGTTGAGCGCAGCAGGTAGACCTCGTCGCCGCAGCGGATGTCGACGTAGTTGCCGGCGGCGCTGACCACATCGATCTCGTAGAGCTGGACCAGGCGCTCGCGCCGGCCCTGCGACACCAGCAGCGTGGCCGACATCGCCGGCGCCGGATCCGGCTCCGGTTCCGAAGAGATGGCGGTCCGCACCAGTTCCCGGTCTTCGCGGCGTCCCGCCAGCTGCCAGGCGAGCACGACCAGCGCCAGCGCGGTGGCGTGCCGGGGCAGGAAATGCACCAGGCTGGACGCGGCGCGGGCGCCTTCCAGCACGTCCAGCCCGACCCGGCATGCGAGCGCGAGGCACAGCGCGGCGGCGCACAGCGCCCCATGGCGCCATGCCGCGCTCCGCGAGACCCCGGCCTTGGCCTGCGCGCGGCGGAAACCCGCCCACAGCAGCGGCGTGAGCAGCAGCCACATGCCCCATTCGCGCAGGGGCCAGGCGGCCGAATCGGCCAGGTCGACGGGCGCAGCCTCGACGATGGCGGTGTGGAGCACGCAGTAGACCGCGATCAGGCCCATGTAGGCGCCCCAGCCGATGAACGAACGCCGGCAGTCGTTCCATGCCGGCATCAGCGCCGCGCTTGCTGTCTGCGCCATGGCGAAGGTGCCTCCGTTTCCGGCGCCGCGACGGGATCGACCCGCCGCTGGCGTATCGCGAAGAGTCCTTGAATCAGCCCGGAATCAGGGCGCCAGCGCGGCCTTGAGGGCGGCGATCAGCCGCTGCGGCGCCTCGCCGCCGGCCGGCAGGCCGCGCGGATCGACCGCGGCGACATAGGCGCCGGTGTCGGTCTTGGTCACGCGCACCAGGAACTTGGTGTTGCCGTAGTCCACGTCGTAGGTGCCCAGCAGCTGGGCGCGGTTGACCACGGTCAGGCCCTCGGTGGCGGCCAGCACCTCGCCCACGCGGGCGAACACCTCGTCGCGCTCGCCGGCCACGGCGAAGCCATTGGGGGCCGGGCTGCCCGCGGCGGCCGTGCCCGAGCGGGTCACCGACCCGGTCTCTGGGAGCGCCATCGCGGTGGAGGTGTCGGGGCGGTCGAGGTCCGGCGGGACTTCCAGCGGCCGGGTCTCGGGGCTGCCGGCGTACAGATCGCTGCCCTTGCGGAACCACTTGCAGCCGCTGGTGCCGAGCACGGCCGCGGCCAGCAGGCCGATCGCGAGCACGCGGAACAGGGGGCGGGAATGACGCATCGTTGAAGTCTCCTGCGGAAAAGGGGTCAGGCCGCGAGCGGATCGCGGAGGCTGTGCTCGATTGCCACCGCGGCGGCGGCGATGCGCACGGCCGCGGGTTGGTTGGCCGCGCTCAGTACGGTCAGCGGCAGGCGCGGGCCATGTCCCACGCCCAGCAGGGCGAGCGCGGCCTTGACCGGGATCGGATTGGGCTCGAGCGAGGCAAACTGGTGGAACTGCTCCAGGCCGGCATTCCAGTCCAGCGCCTCGGCGCGGCGCCCGGCGCGAGCCAGGTCGCACAGCCGGCGCATGGCCGCCGGGACCAGGTTGGAGACCACCGAGATCACGCCGTCGGCGCCGGAGAGCATGGCCTCCGCGGCGGTGGCGTCGTCGCCGCCCAGCACGGAGAAGCCCTCGCGGCGCAAGGCGAACCATTCGGCCATGCGCGCCGGATCGGCCACCGCCTCCTTCACGCCGACGATCCGGGGATGGTCGACCAGGCTGGCCACGGTCGCCGGCTGCAGGTCGCAGCCGGTGCGCGCGGGCACGTTGTACATCACGATGGGCAGCGCGCCGTCCTCGGCCAGGGCGCCGTAGTGCGCCAGCAGTCCGGCCTGGGTGGGACGTACGTAGGGCGGCGTCACGACCAGGGCGGCGTCGGCACCGAGCGTGGCGGCGCGACGGGTCTGTTCGATCGTCTTTCCGGTGGCCGAATATCCGGTTCCGGCCAGCACCGGGATGCGCCCGCCGATGGTCTCGACCGCGGTGCGCAGGAGCGCGTCGTATTCCACGTCCAGCAGCGAGGCCGCCTCGCCGGTCGAACCGGCCACGACCACAGCCTGCGTCCCGGCCTCGCACTGCGCCTGCAACAGTCGCCGCCAGGCGTCGAGATCGAGTTCTCCCGTCGCGGTGAACGGCGTCGCCAGCGCGGTGATGCTGCCGGAAAGTCGCAAGGGCCAGGTCTCGTGCGAAAGCGCCTGGAACCGGGCGCGTGAACGGATATTTCGGTGCCCGCATGTTACTTGCGGCCCGGAAGCACGGGCAAGTATGCTGCCCCCATCGCCGGGCGATGCCCGGGCCACCGTTCATCACGAACTTCACCGCACCATTACGGACCTTCGCCGCGGACGCCGCCTTGACCGATCCTGACACCGCATCCCGGCCCTCGCCGAACGAGAACCACCTGCTGATCAACGCCTATACGACGCATCCGGCATCTCCCCTGCTGGCCGTGTCGCGGCGCATCGCGGACAGTGGTTGCAACCTCGTCGACACGCGTCTGTCGACCGTCGGCCGCGACGTGTCGGTGACCGCGCTCGCCACCGGTTCCTGGGATTCGGTGGCCAAGCTCGAGGCGATGCTCACCCGCCTGGAGCGCGAGGAAGACCTCAAGCTGGTGTGGTACCGCACCGGCCCCAAGCCGATCCAGTCCAACCTGCTGCCCTACATCGTCGAGGTGGTGGCCGCCGACAAGCCGGGCATCCTGTTCCAGCTCGCCGACTTCTTCGACCGCCAGGGCATCACCATCGAAAGCCTGCACTGCTCGCGCTACCGCGCCATGCAGACCGGCGCGGACATGTTCTCGGCGCAGGTGACCATCGGCGTGCCGGCGAACATGCACATTGCCGCGCTGCGCGACGACTTCCTCGAGTTCTGCGACCACCTGAACCTCGACGCGATCATGGATCCGATGAAGTTCTGATCCCACGGAATGACGGTGGAATGATCGCAACCGGCAAGGCCCTTCCCAAGTCCACGCTGAAGCTGCCGCTGGCGCTGTCCGGCGGCGCCAGCGCGACGCTCGCCGACTACGCCGGCCGCTGGCTGGTGCTGTACTTCTATCCCAAGGATTCCACCCCCGGCTGCACGACCGAGGGGCTGGACTTCAATGCCCTGCTGCCGCAGTTCGAGGCCCTGGGCGCCGACGTGCTGGGCGTGTCGCGCGACTCGGTGAAGTCGCACGACAACTTCTGCGCCAAGCAGGGGTTCCGCTTCCCGCTCGTGAGCGACGCCGACGAGGCGCTGTGCCGCGCCTTCGACGTGATCCACGAGAAGAACATGTACGGGCGCAAGGTGATGGGGGTGGTGCGCAGCACCTTCCTGGTCTCGCCCGACCAGCGCCTGGCCGGCGAGTGGCGCGGCGTCAAGGTCGCCGGCCACGCCCAGGCCGTACTCGATGCACTGAAGGCCGCACGACCCGCGTGACCCCTTTCCCGGACCGTCGCCACCGCCGCCCTGCCCCGCAGGCCGCGGCGGCGCGCGGCCGCGCCCGTCTTCCCGCCGCCAGGAGGCGAATGCTCCGATGATGACCCACGGCAAGCGCATCTACGTGCTCGACACCAACGTCCTGATGCACGATCCCACGGCGCTGTTCCGGTTCGAGGAGCACGACGTGTTCCTGCCGATGCAGGTGATCGAGGAACTCGACAACGGCAAGAAGGGCACCTCGGAAGCGAGCCGCAACGCGCGCCAGGTCAGCCGTTTCATCAACGAACTGATCGAGGCCCAGGGCACCGACAAGATCGAGAGCGGCCTGCTGCTCGAACGTCCCAACGGCCTGCAGCTGCGCGGTGCGGCCAGCATCGGCAAGCTGCGCTTCCAGACCACGGTGCCGAAGGAGGACAAGACCTCGTTCGGCGCGGTCGCGCCCGACAACCGCATCCTCGGCGCGATCCTGCAGCTGCGGCGCGAGTCGCCCGAACTGCCGGTGGTGTTCGTGTCCAAGGACATCAACCTGCGGATCAAGGCCGCGATCGCCGGCCTGGTCAGCGAGGACTACGAGAACGACCGGGCGCTGGACGATTTCAGCCTGCTCTACACCGGCGCCACGCCGCTGCCCGAGGATTTCTGGACCCGCCACGGCAAGGACCTGCGCTCGTGGACCGACCGCGGCCGCACCTTCTACGAGGTGGCGGTGGACGAGGCCGGCGACTGGCATCCCAACCAGTACCTGTACCTGCCCGGCGACGACGACGCGGAGTTCCGCGTCGCCCGCGTGGAGGGCGGCAAGGCGGTGCTGCAGATCGTCGACGACTACCGGCGAAGCCAGCACTCGGTCTGGGGCATCACCGCGCGCAACCGCGAGCAGAACTTCGCGCTCAACGCGCTGATGGACCCGGAAATCGACTTCGTCAGCCTGCTGGGCACCGCCGGCACCGGCAAGACCCTGCTCGCCCTGGCCGCCGGCCTGGCCCAGACCATGGACCAGCAGCGCTACCGCGAGATCATCATGACCCGCGCCACGGTCAGCGTGGGCGAGGACATCGGCTTCCTGCCCGGTACCGAGGAAGAGAAGATGACGCCGTGGATGGGCGCGCTGACCGACAACCTCGAGGTGCTCACCCACAACCAGGAAGGCGGCAGCTGGGGCCGCGCGGCCACCAACGACCTGCTGGCCAGCCGGATCAAGATCCGCTCGCTCAACTTCATGCGCGGGCGCACCTTCCTCAGCCGCTGGCTGATCCTGGACGAGGCGCAGAACCTCACGCCCAAGCAGATGAAGACGCTGATCACCCGCGCCGGCCCCGGCACCAAGATCGTGTGCCTGGGCAACGTCGAGCAGATCGACACGCCCTACCTCACCGAGACGACCTCCGGCCTGACCTACGCGGTGGACCGCTTCAAGAACTGGGCGCACAGCGCGCACGTCACCCTGCGCCGTGGCGAGCGCTCGCGGCTGGCGGACTACGCGTCCGAGGTACTGTAGGCCCCGCAAGCCGGCCCGCCCTGACCGGGCCGCCGGGATGAGCGGACCGGCGGCATCGTCCCGCCGCAGCGCGACGGGGTGCGACGCCGGCCGCGCCCGCGTCGCAGCGCATGGCGGCGCCGTGCCGGGCGCACCCGCAACGCAGGCCCCGCAGCCGGCCTTCGCGACACGCGCACGGTCCCGATGCACAATGCCGGCATGAGCCGACGCGGCAGCGAAACCGCCCCCAAACCCAGCCGCGCCGACTCGCGCCCCAGCCTGCGCGAGCGTTTCGACGCGATGCGCAACATCCCCCCGTTCCTGCGCCTGATCTGGGGCACCAGCCGCACGCTGACGCTCACCGCCATCGGCCTGCGCCTGGTCCGCGCCTTCCTGCCGGTCGCGATGCTGTACATCGGCAAGCTGATCATCGACGAGGCGATCCGCCTGGTCGGGCTGGACGCGGGATTCGACCTGCTCGACGAGGCCTGGCGGTCCGGCGAGCTGCGTCCGCTGATGTGGCTGCTCGCGCTCGAATTCGGGCTCGCCATCCTGTCCGACCTGCTCGGCCGCCTGGTCAGCTATGCCGACGGCCAGCTCTCGGAGCTGTTCACCAACGCCACCAGCGTGCGCCTGATGGAGCACGCGGCCACCCTGGATCTCGAGGACTTCGAGGATCCCGACCTGCAGGACAAGCTGGACCGGGCGCGGCGCCAGACCATGGGCCGGATGAGCCTGATGGGCCAGCTGTTCGGGCAGATGCAGGACGCCATCACCGTGGTGAGCTTCGCCATCGGCCTGCTGGTGTATGCGCCATGGCTGATCCTGCTGCTGGCCATCGCCCTGGTCCCGGCCTTCGTCGGCGAGTCGCATTTCAACGCGCTGGGCTACTCGCTCAACTTCCAGTGGACGCCCGAGCGCCGGCAGCTCGAGTACGTGCGCCAGACCGGCGCCAGCGTCGAGACCGCCAAGGAAGTGAAGATCTTCAACCTGCACCGCTTTCTGGTGGACCGCTACCGGACGCTGGCGCAGAAGTTCTACCTCGCCAACCGCGCGCTGGCGCGGCGGCGTGCGGTCTGGGGCACCCTGCTCGCGGCACTGGGCACGCTCGGCTATTACATCGCCTACGGCTACATCGCCTGGCGCACGGTGCGCGGCGATTTCACCATCGGCGACCTGACCTTCCTGGCCGGCAGCTTCCGGCGGCTGCGGCAGCTGCTCGAGGGCCTGCTGATCGGCTTCTCGCAGGTCGCCGGGCAGGCGCTGTACCTGGACGACCTGTTCTCGTTCTTCGAGATCGAACCGGAGATCACGTCGCCCGAAAACCCCCTGCCCTTCCCCGACCCGATCGCGCGGGGCTTCGTATTCGAGGACGTGGGTTTCCGTTACCCCGGCGCCGAGCGCTGGGCGGTACGGCACATGGACTTCGAATTGCGCGCGGGCGAAGTGCTGGCCCTGGTCGGCGAGAACGGCGCCGGCAAGACCACCCTGGTCAAGCTGCTGGCGCGCCTGTACGACCCCGACGAAGGCCGCATCCTGCTCGACGGCCGCGACCTGCGCGAATACGACATCGACGCGCTGCGCGCCAACATCGGCGTGATCTTCCAGGACTTCGTGCGCTACCACCTGACCGCCGGCGAGAACATCGGCGTCGGCCAGATCGACCGCATGGACGACCGCGCCCGCATCGAGGACGCGGCAAGGCGGGCGATGGCCGACGAAGTGATCGCCTCGCTGCCCGGGGGCTACGACCAGCTGATCGGCCGCCGCTTCAAGACCGGCGTCGACCTGTCCGGCGGCCAGTGGCAGAAGATCGCGATCGCCCGTGCCTACATGCGCGACGCGCAGGTGATGATCCTCGACGAGCCCACGGCCGCGCTGGACGCGCGCAGCGAGTTCGAGGTGTTCCAGCGCTTCAAGGAGCTGTCCGACGAACGTACCGCGGTGCTGATCTCGCACCGCTTCTCCAGCGTGCGCATGGCCGACCGGATCCTGGTGCTGGCCGATGGACGGGTCGAGGCCAGCGGCACCCACGACGAGCTGATGGCCCAGGGCGGCCGCTACGCCGAACTGTTCGAGCTGCAGGCGGCGGGATATCGCTAGCAACCGACGGGCATGACGCCCATTGCGCTACCAATGTCCGTAGAGCGCACGCTCACTTGCCCGCGCGCGGGTCGACTGGAGCCGATGGCAGCGTGCGACACCAGCAGCAAAAGCGCAGGCGCCGCCACCGCAAGCCGGGCCCGGTCGCGGCCGGCAGGTGTTCGCAGCGAAATCAAGGAGGAGGCATCCGCCTGCAGGCGGACGCCGGAGGACATTCGCGGAGAAGACCCGGCGGCCGCGGCCGGGCCCCTCGGGTAGCGATGTCTCCGCGGCCGGAAGAGCAAAGCTCAGAGCCCAAGGGTCCGCCGGATCACGCCCCCCGCCCGCACGCGCAACAAGCTGTCCCGGACAAAATGCCCGCAGCCAAGATGAGAACCGATCTCATCGCTCCGCTATAATGCGCGGCTGACTCTCCCCGACCTCCCCGCATGTCTTCCGCTTTCGGCACCGAGACGGTGCTGGACGTCCGCCACTGGACGGACAGCTACTTCAGCTTCACCACCACCCGCGACGACGGCTTCCGCTTCGAGAACGGGCAGTTCGTGATGATCGGGCTGCAGGCCGAGGGCAAGCCGCTGCTGCGCGCGTACTCGATCGCCAGCGCCAACTGGGAGGAGCAGCTGGAGTTCTTCAGCATCAAGGTGCCCGACGGCCCGCTGACCTCGCGCCTGCAGCACATCCAGCCGGGCGACCAGGTGCTGGTGGGTCGCAAGCCCACCGGCACCCTGCTGATCCACGACCTGCACCCGGGCCGCAACCTCTACCTGCTGGGCACGGGCACTGGGCTGGCGCCCTGGCTGTCGGTGATCAAGGATCCGGAAACCTACGAGCGCTTCGAGCGCGTGATCGTGGCCCATGGGGTGCGCCGCGCGGGCGACCTGGCCTACCGCGACTACCTGGTCAACGAACTGCCGCGCCACGAATTCCTGGGCGCGCAGATCAGCCGCCAGCTGCTGTACTACCCGGCGGTGACCCGCGAGTCCTTCGACTGGGAGGGCCGCGACCAGCGCGGCCGCCTGACCGACCTGCTCGACAGCGGCCGCATGGCCGCCGACCTCGGGCTCGAACCGCTGGATCCGGGCCGCGACCGCGCCATGATCTGCGGCAGCCCGCAGATGCTCTCCGACTTCCGCGCCCTGCTCGACCGGCGCGGTTTCGTGGCCGCGCCGCGCATCGGCACGCCGGGCGACTACGTGTTCGAACGCGCCTTCGTCGAGAAGTGACCCCACCCGCGCGCCGCGGCCGGCTTCGCGGCTACAATCCACGCACCCTTCGGAGGCATCGCAATGAAGATCCTGGTTCCTGTCGACGGCAGCGAGACGAGCACGCGCGCCCTCAAGCACGCGCAGGCCCTGGCCCGTTCGTTCGCCAAGCCCGGCAAGTTGATCGTGGTCGCGGTCGACGACGCGCTGTTCCCCGGCGTCGAGCGCAAGATCGGCGCGGAGGCCGCGCAGCGCCACCACCAGGAAAACTTCGAGCGGATGCTGGCCCCGGCCCGCAAGGCGCTGGCGCGCAGCAAGGTGGCCGTCGAGTTCGTGGAAGTGGTGGACGCGGTCGCCGACGGCATTATCGGCATCGCCGCGAAGCGCAAGGCGGACCTGATCGTGATGGGTTCGCGCGGCAGCGGCGCGATCAAGGGCACCCTGCTCGGCTCGGTCTCGATGAAGGTGCTGGCCGGCGCCCAGGTTCCGGTCACCATCGTCCACTGAACATGGCGGCGCGGCGCCGCCGCGCCCGCCTCAGCCCAGCGCCGCCTCGATGCGGGGACGCAGCGCTTCGGGCGTCTCGCTGGGCGCGAAGCGGTCGAGCACCCGGCCATCGCGCCCCACCAGGAACTTGGTGAAGTTCCACTTGATCGCACCGGTGCCGAGCAGGCCACGCTTCTCGCGCTTGAGCCAGGCCCACAGCGGATGGGCGTTGGCCCCGTTGACCTCGACCTTGGCGAACATCGGAAAATCGACACCGTAGTCGAGCGTGCAGAAAGCGTGGATCTGCGCCTCGTCGCCCGGCTCCTGGTGGCCGAACTGGTCGCAGGGAAAACCCAGCACCACCAGGCCGCGCTCGCGATAGTCCTGCCACAGCTGCTGCAGGCCCGCGTACTGTGGCGTGAAGCCGCACCTGGAGGCGACGTTGACGATCAACAGCACCTTGCCCGCATACGTCGACAGGTCGACCTCGCGACCGTCGATGGCGGTGGCCCGGAACTGCTGCACGGTTGCCACGTTCAGCGCCCGCCGGCGAGGACCGGCACCGGATCCGCGAACGGCTTGACGCCCAGCTCGGTCAGGATTTCGGCGGGGTAGTAGGCCACCTCGCCCTTGATCACGGTGGCGACGCGCCGCAATGCCGCGATGTCGGTGGTCGGATCGCCATCCACCAGCACCAGGTCGGCCAGCTTGCCGGGGACGATGCTGCCCAGGCGATCGAGCGTGCCGGAATACTTCGCGCCGTTCCAGGTCGCCACCTGCAGGGCCTGGGCCGGAGTCAGCCCCGCGCGCACGTACAGCGCCAGCTCGTGGTGCAGGGTGAAGCCGGGCACCTCGTCGGTGCCTGCCACCAGCGGGACGCCGGCGCGCCAGGCGCGGCCGACGAAGTCCACCATCTTCGCGTAGGACGCGCGGAAACGCTGGCCGGTGGCGTCGTCGGGGATATCCATCTCGGCCGCGCGCCGGCCGCGCTGCACGTCCGGCGGCAGGTGGTCCTCGATGCCGGCGAAGATCGGCGAGATCTCGCCATTGCGCTGGTGCAGGAACTCGAAGGTGGCCAGGGTCGGGTCGATCACGATCTGGCGGTTGGCCAGGGTGGCGATGAAGTCCTGCACCGGCTTCGAATCCAGGTCCAGGTCGGCCAGCTCGCGCGCCGGCAGGTAGAAGCGCTCCAGGGTTCGGGTATCGGTGTCGGGCTCGACCAGGAAGTTGAGCATCAGCTGGTTGATGTGGCTGACCTCGTCGTAGCCCGCCTCGATCGCGTCCTGCGCGCGCAGGAACACCGGGACGTGCCCGGTCACCCGCAGGCCCTTTTCGTGGGCATAGGCCACCGTCTGCGGCAGGATCTCCTTCGGGAAGGAGTTGTAGATCTTCAGGTAGGGATAGTCGTGCGCGGCGTACCAGTCGATCGCCTCGCGCGCGCCCGCCAGGTCGCTGACCACGAAGCCGTTGCGCGCCGACTGCTGGCTTTCGCCCTCCAGGAAGCCCGCCGGGACGATGCGCGGCATCAGCAGGGTGCCGGCGCGCTCCTCGGCCATCAGCTGCTGCAGCGTCGCATTGTCGTTGCCCATGTCGCGCAGCGAGGTCACGCCTGCCGCCAGCTGCAGGCCGCCGTCCCAGCGCGAAGCGTGCGCGTGCATGTCGAACAGCCCGGGCAGCAGCACCCGGCCCGCCGCGTCGATCACCTGGTCGGCCTGTGCCCGGTCGCTGCCGGCCGCACCGACCGCCACGATGCGCCCACCTTCCAGACGCACGTCGGAAGCATCGCCAAGCCTGACATGCTCGCTGTCGAACACGCGCGCGTTGCGGATCAGGGTGCTGCCCTTCAGCGGATGCGCCAGCCGCTGCTGCAGCGACACCAGCGCCTCGGCTTCGGCGGCCTTCTGCAAGCCTTCCAGTGCGTCGGCATTGGCCTCCCAGCCCGCCTCCACCATCTGCAGGAAGCCCGGGAAGATGAAGGCGAACAGGCGCGGCCGCGCCTCGACCGTCGCCCAGACGAAGCCGGGCGTGAAGCCGACGCCGGTGACCGCCATCAACTGCACCTGGCGGGTCTCGTTCCCGCGCGTGACCTCGGCCGTCGCGACCTGGCGCGCGCTCAGCGTGCCGCTGGGGATCAGCGGCAGGCGGCCGTCGGGGCGCGCGGCCATTGCCGCGAGCGCGACCGAAGTCACCGCAGGGGAGCCCCCGAGCGGCGAATACTGCGCGCCCGCCTCGACGCGCTGTTCGCCCCGGTCGGAGGTCGAGCGCCAGCGTGCCATGCCGTCGACCAGGGAGAACTCCTCGTCGACCGGCGCGCCGAAGGTGGAGCTGCCCTGCACCTTGTAGGTCCGCAGGGTCCCGTCGTCGTTGAGTGTGAAAGTCTCCCTGAGTTCGGGGCCGCGGCCGTTGTCCTTGAACACGAACTCGCTGCGGACCACGCCGTCCTCGCCGGTGTCGATGGTCTGGTGCCCGGCAGGCTTGCCGCCGTCCACCAGCACCACGTAGCGCAGCGGCCCGGCCGCCTGGAGGGGGCCGGCCAGGGCCAGCAGGATCAGGCACAGGCGTAGATGGCGCTTCATGTCGATCTCCGGTGGGTCCCGGGCACCCGGCGGGAGCCGGGGCGGCGGCCGGGGCAGTGTAAGCCCGCCCGCAGGCCACCCGCGCGGCGCGGGCCATGTGCCGTTCGTCATGGCGGCCCCCCGCCCCCCATCGGCTACCCTTGGCGATTCCGATTTTCGAAGGACTGCCCCATGAAGCACCCGCTCACCGCTGCCCTGGCCATCGCGCTGACCGCCGCGGTCGCCGCTCCGGCCATCGCCCAGACCGCGGCCGCGGACGGCGCGGCCAGCGTCGCCACGGCGAACGAGGCCCAGGCCGGCAACCCCCTGTTCACCACCAGCCCGCTGCCGCTGCGCTACCCGCAGTTCGACCAGCTGAAGGACGAGCACTTCGCCCCGGCGTTCGACGCCGGCATGGCGCAGGAGCTGCAGGAGATCGCGGCGATCGCCAACCAGCGCTCGGTGCCGACCTTCGAAAACACCATCCTGGCGCTGGAGAAGTCCGGCCAGCTGCTGGGCAACGCGCGACGCATCTTCGGCAACCTCAACGGCACCGATACCAACGACGCGCGCAAGAAGATCAACAGCGACTATGCGCCGAAGTTCGCCGCGCACCGCGACGCGATCATGCTCGATCCGCAGCTGTTCCAGCGCGTGGAAACGGTCTACAACAAGCGCAACGAGCTCGGCCTCGACGCCGAGGGCGTGCGCCTGGTCGAGGAGTACTACGACGGCTTCGTGCGCTCGGGCGCCAAGCTCGCCGATGCCGACAAGGCACGGCTGAAGGAGATCAACGCGCGCATGGCCGCGCTGGGCACCCAGTTCTCCAACAACGTCCTGGACGAGGTCAACGACTCGGCCGTGCTGGTGGACGACGTCGCCGAGCTGGCCGGTCTGAGCGAATCGCAGATCGCCACCGCCGCCTCTGCCGCCAAGGCCAAGGGCCACGAGGGCAAGTACCTGCTGACCCTGCTCAACACCACCGGCCAGCCGCTGCTGCCGCAGCTGGACAACCGCGCCCTGCGCGAGCGCGTGCACAAGGCCTCGGTCGCCCGCGGCAGCCGCGGCAACCAGTGGGACAACACCGGCATCGTCGCCGAGGTGCTGAAGCTGCGCGGCGAACGCGCCAAGCTGCTGGGCTACGACACGCCCGCCGCCTTCACCCTGGCCGACGAGACCGCCGGCACCGTCGAGGCGGTCAACGCGATGCTCGGCCGCCTGGCCCCGGCCGCGGTTGCCAACGCGCGTCGCGAAGGCGCCGCGCTGCAGGCGATGATCGACCGCGAACAGGCCGCCAAGGGCGAACCGAGCTTCCAGCTCGAGCCCTGGGACTGGGCCTACTACACCGAGAAGGTGCGCCAGGCCGAGTACGAGTTCGACGACAACCAGCTCAAGCCCTACTTCGAGATGAAGAACGTGCTCGAGAACGGCGTGTTCTTCGCCGCCACCGAGCTGTACGGCATCACGTTCAAGGAACGCACCGACCTGCCGAAGTACCACCCCGACACCTGGACCTACGACGTCTTCGACAAGGACGGCAAGCCGCTGTCGATCTTCATCTTCGACCCCTATGCGCGTCCGTCCAAGCGCGGCGGCGCGTGGATGAACTCCTACGTCGGCCAGTCCGAACTCGAGGGCACGCTGCCGGTGGTCGCCAATCACCAGAACATTCCGAAGCCGCCGGCCGGCGAGCCGACCCTGCTGACCTGGGACGAGGTCACCACCATGTTCCATGAGTTCGGCCATGCGCTGCACGGCATGTTCTCGGACGTGAAGTACCCGTACTTCTTCATGAACGTGCCGCGCGACTTCGTCGAGTTCCCGTCGCAGGTCAACGAGATGTGGGCCGACTGGCCGTCGATCCTGGCCAACTACGCCAAGCACCACCAGACCGGCGAGCCCCTGCCGCAGGCGCTGCTGGACAAGAAGATGGCCTCGGCCACCTTCAACGAAGGCTTCGCCACCACCGAATACCTCGGCGCGGCGATGCTCGACCAGTACCTGCACCAGCTGCCGCAGGACAAGCTGCCTTCGGCCGACCAGATCATGGCCACCGAGGCGGCCGCGCTGAAGTCGGTGGGCCTGGACTACGCGCCGGTGCCGCCGCGCTACCGCACGCCGTACTTCAGCCACATCATGGGCGGCTACGCGGCCGCGTACTACGCCTACATCTGGTCGGAGGTGCTGGACGCCAACACCGTCGAGTACATCAAGGCCAACGGCGGCCTCAAGCGCGAGAACGGCGACCGCCTGCGCGAGACCCTGCTCTCGCGCGGCGGGGCGAAGGACGCCAAGCAGCTGTTCGTGGACTTCACCGGCCACGAGCCGCGGATCGAGCCGCTGCTGAAGAAGCGTGGGCTGGACGCGCCGGCGTCGAACTGAACCGCCGTCCGCAAGCCTGAAGCGCCGCCGGGATTCCCGGCGGCGTTTTTTTTGGGGCGGACAGCACCGCACGGCGGCGCCGGCCGCCGCCGGTTGCCGCCCCCCCGGATGGGGGCGGTTAGCATCGCGGCATGTCCTCCCTGCCCGACCCGCCCCTGCCCGACCCGGCTGCCTCGTCCCTGCTGCGCGAGTGGCTCGACCGCCACCGGCGCCTGTTCGTGCTCACCGGCGCCGGCTGCAGCACCGGCTCGGGCATTCCCGACTACCGCGACCGCAACGGAGACTGGAAGCGGACGCCGCCCATCACCCTGCAGGCGTTCACCGGCAGCGACGCCGCCTACCGCCGCTACTGGGCCCGCAGCAGCATCGGCTGGCCGGGCTTCCGCGCCGCGCAGCCCGGCGGTTCCCATGCCACGCTGGCCGAGCTGGAACGCCGCGGCCGCGTGAGGCTGCTGCTCACCCAGAACGTCGACGGCCTGCACCAGCGCGCGGGCAGCCGCGCGGTGATCGACCTGCACGGCCGGCTCGATGCCGTGGTCTGCCTCGGCTGCGGGTCCCGCAGCCCGCGCGAAGAAGTGCAGCTGCAGATCGTCGAATCGAACCGCGACTGGCAGGCCGGCGCGGCGCGGATGGCGCCCGACGGCGACGCCGACCTTGCCGACGAGGCAGTGGACCGGTTCCGGCCGCCCTGGTGCGGGCGCTGCGGCGGCCTGCTCAAGCCCGACGTGGTGTTCTTCGGCGAGGCGGTGCCGCGCCAGCGGGTGGACGAGGCGCAACGCGCCCTGCACGAAGCCGATGCCATGCTCGTGGCCGGATCGTCGCTGATGGTGTGGTCGGGGTTCCGGTTCGCGCGCATGGCCGACGCGGCAGGATTGCCCATCGCCATCCTCAATGCGGGCCGTACGCGCGCCGACGGGCTGGCCACGCTGCGGATCGACGCCGACATCGCCACCACCCTGCAGGAGGCCCTGCGATGAAGCATCCGCGCCCGCTGCTCGCCCTGCTGCTGTGGGCCGTCCCGCTGGCCGGGTCCGCGCAGCAGTGCGTGGCCGGATTTCCGGAGATCTACGGCCCGCTGTTCGCCGACGCCCAGCGGGCGCTGCCGGATCCCAAGTCGATGGTCGATGCCGTTCCCTCGGCGGCGCCGGCCTCCATCGCCGCCGAATACGCGCAGCGGCGCGGCGAACCGGACTTCGACATGCGCCGCTTCATCGAGCAGCGCTTCGAGCTGCCTTCGCCGGCAGGCGGGGAGTACCGTACCGACCCCCGCGACGACGTCGTGGCGCACATCGACCGCCTCTGGACGGTGCTCGAACGCCAGCCACAGCCGGGCGACGCGCGCAGTTCGCTGCTGCCGCTGCCGCAGCCCTACGTCGTGCCCGGCGGGCGCTACGGCGAGATCTACTACTGGGACTCCTACTTCACCATGCTCGGCCTGGTGGAGAGCGGCCGGCTCGACCTGGTGCGTTCGATGGTCGCCAACTTCGCCGCGCTGATCGACCGCTACGGCCACGTGCCCAACGGCAACCGCACCTACTACCTGAGCCGGTCGCAGCCGCCGTTCTTCGCGCCGATGCTGCGCCTGCTGGCCGAACGCGACGGCCCCGGGGTGCTGGCCAAATACCTGCCGCAGCTCGAGCGCGAATACGCCTTCTGGATGGATGGCGCCGATGCGCTCGCGCCCGGGCAGGCGCATCGCCGCGCAGTGCGGCTGCGGGACGGCACCGTGCTCAACCGCTACTGGGACGACTGCGACACGCCGCGCGACGAGAGCCACGTCATGGACCTGGACACGGCGGCGGCCGGCGACCGCCCCCGCGCCGAGGTCTACCGCAACCTGCGCGCCGGCGCCGAAAGCGGCTGGGACTTCAGCTCGCGCTGGCTGGCCGACGGGCGCAGCCTGCACAGCATCCGCACGGTCGAGATCGTGCCGCCCGACCTCAACAGCCTGCTGTACGCGCTGGAGGCCACGCTGGCCGACGCCTATCGACAGGTTGGCGACATCGCGCGCGCCAGTCGGATGGACGCGCGCGCCGAGGCTCGCGCCGCGGCGATCCGCCGGCTGCTGTGGGACGAGGACCGGGGCGTGTTCACCGACCTGCTGTGGGCCGACATGCGCTCCACCGGCGCGGTCACCCTGGCCAGCGTCTATCCGCTGTACTTCGGCATCGCCGGGCCCGCCCAGGCCGCACGGGTCGCCGAGACCCTGCGCGCGAGGCTGCTGCAGCGCCACGGACTGGCATCGACCACGATACGCAGCGGCGAACAGTGGGACATGCCGAACGGCTGGGCCCCGCTGCAGTGGCTGGCGATCCGCGGGCTGTCGCGCTACGGCGAGGATGCGCTGGCGCGCGAGGTGGCCCATCGCTGGATCCGGCGCAACCTCCAGGTTTTCGCCGCCGAGCGCAAGCTGGTCGAGAAGTACGATGTCACTGGCGACGCGGCCGCCGGCGGCGGCGAGTACCCGCTGCAGGACGGCTTCGGCTGGACCAACGGCGTGCTGCGCGCGCTGCTGGTCCTCTACCCCGAGGCGGCGAAAAACTGAGCCCTAGCGCGGCGCCACGTAACCGCCGGCGACGCCGCGCGGCGACAGCACCAGCTGCCACAGATGGATCGAGCGGGCGCGGAAGCTCGCCATCGACGCGCCCAGGTAGTAACGCCACATCCGGCGGAAGCGTTCGTCGTAGCGCGCGGGCAGCGTGCTCCAGGCCGCCTCGATGTTGGCGCGCCAGGCCTGGAGGGTGCGATCGTAGTCGGCGCCGAAGTTGTGCCAGTCCTCGATGACGAAACGTCCCTCCAGCGCCGTGGCCAGCTGCGCGGCCGAAGGCAGCATCGAGTTGGGGAAGATGTATTTCGCGATCCAGGGGTCGGTATGCGTGCGGCTCCGGTTGCCGCCGATGGTGTGCAGCAGGAACAGTCCGTCGTCATCAAGGCAGCGGCGGGCGACGTCGAAGTAGGTCGCGTAGTTCCTCACCCCCACGTGCTCGAACATGCCGATCGACACGATGCGGTCGAAACGCTGGTCCAGCGCGCGGTAGTCCTGGACGCGGATCTCGACCGCCAGCCCGGCGCACAGCTCGCGCGCCAGCGCGGCCTGTTCCCGCGAGATGGTGATGCCGACGCCGGATACGCCATGGCGCTCCGCGGCGAACCGGAGCATCTCGCCCCAGCCGCAGCCGATATCGAGCAGGCGCATGCCCGGTTGCAGCCCGAGCTTGCGGCAACACAGGTCGAGCTTGGCCTCCTGCGCCGCGTCCAGGTCGGACGCCTGCCGCCAGTAGCCGCAGCTGTAGACCATCCGCCGGCCCAGCATGGTGCGGTAGAGGTCGTTGCCGAGGTCGTAGTGGCGCTCGCCGACCTGGTAGCTGCGCCTGCCGCGCTGCAGGTTGAGCAGGCGCGCCAGCACGGCCAGCCGCAGTTCGGCGAAGCCGTGGACGCGCCGGTCGGTGCCCGCGCGCAGCAGCCGGTACAGCAGGCCGTCGAGGGATGCCACGTCCCAGGCGCCGTCCATGTACGACTCGCCCAGCGCCAGCGAGCCGCCCGCCAGCACGCGGGCGGGGAAACCGCGATCGTGGATCTGCAGGTCCCAGGGACGCGGGCCGTCGAGCTGGATGTCGGCATCCGCAAGCAGGTCCTGCAGACGGGCCCTGAAGCGCGCGTCCGCCATTGCTCCCGCTCCGTGCCGGCCGCCGTGGCCGGCCACAGTCGCGGGCCAGTCTACTGCGCAGGCTGCGCGTCCGCGAACAGCGGCCGGTAGGCGGGCGCGACATGCGGCAGCAGGACCCGCGCGGGCACCTCGACCGTCTGCACCCCGTCCGAATACGGCCCCACCTGGTAGGGCGGGAACACGAACCGCAGCGCGACCAGCCGTCCGTCGGCGCCGGGCACGGGTTCGAACTGGGCGAAGTTTTCCGGATCGGGAGCCGTGCCCTCCTCGATCATGCGCCCGGCAGAGCGCATCACCCGGCCGCGTTCGTCCGGATCGAGTTCGTCGGCGTCCACCCGCTGCGACAGGGCCGCGTGCAGTTGCTCGCGCACATACGAGGACACCTCGCGCCAGGCTTCCTGCCGGGGAACCAGCTCATCGGCGGTGAGCAGGCGTTGCTCCTGGGGCAGCCACACGAAGCGCGCGATCAGCGGCGCGCCGTGCGCGCCGCCGGTATAGCTGCCGCCGTCGGCCGCCACCGCGAAGACCTGCGGCGTATCCGCCAGCACCTGGAACTCGAGCGCGAGGTCGTACATCGCGCCAGCCTCGGGCTCCATCGCCTCGACCGCCTGCAGCACCTCGGCCTTCGCGGCGTCGGCGTACTGCTTGAGCAGCACCGACAGGCCCGGGTAGCGGTCGACGCCCTTGGCCCAGGAGATGCCGATGATGTACCGCGGGTCGGTTTCGACCACGTCCTCGAGCACCACGGGCTCGGGCGCTGGCGCCTCGGCCGGGTCCGCCTGGTCCGCGTCCGGCGCGACGGTCCCCTGCGGTCCGGGCGCTTCGCCACGGCACGCGGCGAGCACGCACAGCAACACCACCGGAACCAGCCACCGCTTCATGGAACCCCCTGTCGAGACGAGTGCGCAAGCCCTTTGCGCTAACGCTTTTGTAACGTTGTCCGCGTGCAGGAAAGGTCAAGGCGCCCGTGCAGGACCAGCCGCGCCCTGCACACGACACGTGGACGAGACGCACGATGCCAGCCAGTACATGGCGGCACTGGAGCGCCGCGCGATGCTGTCCACAAACAAAAAGCCCCGGGTGTTTCCACCCGGGGCCCTTGGAGGCGTTGCCTTGAGCGCTGTGTCGCTCAGACGGCCTGCACTTCGTCGGCCTGCAGGCCCTTCTGGCCCTGCACGACCTTGAAGGTGACCTTCTGGCCTTCCTGCAGGGACTTGAAGCCGGTGCCCTGGATCGAGCGGAAGTGGACGAAGAGGTCCTGGCCGCTTTCCGGGGTGATGAAACCGAAGCCCTTGGCGTCGTTGAACCACTTGACGGTGCCGGTCTGACGTTCGGACATGTTGTTACTCCTTGAAACTGACAGTGGATGGATACCAGGCCCTATCGGGGGCTGCCTGGACTGTATCGAGCAAGGGGTAACGCGAACGATGGAGCGGATCGTCTGGAGCAACCGCCGGGGGGGACGGCCTGTAACTCTGGTGATCTACCGCATCGGAGCCACGATGTACCGTGATCCCGGCCTTGAACAGTCCGGGCACGATAGCGCACTTTCAGGGGAAAGTGTGAACCGGGTTTGTCAACCGCCTCACCAGTCTTCACGCCCCGGCAGCAGGGCCGACAGTTCGGCGTCGGTGAGGTTGCGCCACTGCCCCGGCTTGAGGTGGCCGAGCCGGACGCTGCCGATGCGGACTCGACGCAACTGCTTGACCCGGAAGCCGAAATGCGCGGCCATCAGCCTGATCTGGCGGTTCAGGCCCTGCACCAGCACGATCCGGAAGCCGAACGGGCCCAGCTTGCTGGCCCGGCACGGCAGCGTGGTCTGTCCATGGACCGGAACCCCGCGGCTCATGCCGCGCAGGAACTCGGGGGTGACCGGATGGTTCACCGCGACCAGGTATTCCTTCTCCAACCGGTTCTCCGCGCGCAGGATCGCATTGACGATATCGCCATTGCTGGTCAGCAGGATCAGGCCCTCGGAATCCTTGTCCAGGCGGCCGATCGGGAAGATCCGCTGCTCGTGGCCGACGAAATCGACGATGTTGCCCTTGACCGAGGACTCGGTGGTGCAGGTCACGCCGACCGGCTTGTACAGCGCGATGTAGACGTGGCGCCGCTTGCCGGGCGCGACGCGGCGCTGGCGCAGCGGCTGACCGTCCACCAGCACGGCGTCGTCCTCGCCTACTTCGGCACCGACGCGGGCGCGGATGCCGTTGACCGTGACCCGGCCCTCCCCGATCAGGCGGTCGGCCTCGCGGCGGGAACAGTGGCCGGACTCGCTGATGTGACGGTTGAGCCGCATGGGGATGGAGGTGCTGGAGGACGCGCAGTCTCGCAGATCGCGCGCGCACTTGCCGGCCCGAAGCGCGCCGCGTCGGGTGGAGGACGCGAGGAACCGCGCGCCGCCCCGGTCTCAGGCCTGGTCCGCGAGATCGGCGTAGCCGGGATGGCGCTCCAGCCAGGCGGCGGCGTACTCGCACTGCGGCACCACGCGCAGTCCCTGCGCGCGGGCGTGGTCGAAGGCCGCCCGCACCAGCTGGCCGGCGATGCCGCGACCGCGCAGTTCCGTCGGCACCCCGGTGTGGGTGATCCGCATCCGGCCGTCGCCGAGCGTGTAGTCCAGGACCGCACGATGGCCGTCCAGGTCGATGTGGAAGCCCTGCCCCGGGCGATGTTCGACGTCCATTGCGCTCCTCCTCTACGAAGATCCGTGGGCACCGGCACCGGCGGCCCTCACCGGCCAGTATGCGCACGGCAGGCCATCGGCTGACGCGGCGCGTCAGCCTGGAACTTGACGACCATCACGTTTCACTCTGGCACGCAACCTGCTTCGTCCGGGTCAACGAAAACGTCGCCGCAGGGGGCCCACGATGATCGACAGCAGCGTCCAGCACCAGGCCATCAACCGCCTGTTCGACCTCGTCCGCAGCGGCGACGTCGACACCCTGGAGTTCTCCCAGCTCGATTCGCTCATCTACAGCGGCCTGGAGCGGACCTACCAGGTCAACGACGCGGATCTGCAGCAGCACCACGCCCAGACCTCGTCGGCCTGAGCTCCGTCAGCGGCCTTCGGCGGCGCGGTAGGCGGCTTCGATCGAGTCCACCGCCTGGGCCTGCACCGGATCGCCGCGATCAGCGTGCTTGCGGAACATGTTGACCGACTCCTGGTCCGTGCGGCCGTCCAGCGCGCTCGAGATGAGGATCCGCAGCATCCAGCCCAGGCCCTCCTCCGGATATTCCGACAGCAGGCGGTCCACGTAGGGCTTGGCCTTCGTCGCAGCCTCCGTCGCCTCCAGCCCGGCGTGCATCATCCACATCGAGCCGAGCGCACCCAGAGCCCCGCGGCGCTGCGTCGCGTCGTCGGCGGCGCGGAGGAAGTGCACTTCGGCCTGTTCCCAGCGCCGGCTGCCGTAATAGCCGCCGCCCGCCAGGTAGTGCGCACTCGCATCGTCGGCATCGAGGGCCAGCGCGGCCAGTGCGTGTCGCAACGCCCATTCGGGCTCGTGACGCACCAGCTGCCACGCGATCTGCCGGTGCGCCCATGCGTTGGTGGTGTTGAACCGGTATTCCTGCAGCAGCAGCGCCACGCCCTTCCAGCGGTCGGGACCGTCCTGGTCCTCGGGCAGGTTGAGGAACACGTTGCCCGCGTCGCGCAGATGATCTTCGTTGGAGCCGGTGCGCACGGCGATCTCGAGGATGTCGGCCGTCTCGCGGTCGAACCGGTTGTCGTGGCTGAGCCGGTTCCCGCGGTCCCCATAGGGCGCTGCGATGTGTATCGCCAGCTGCGGACGACGCGCCACGTGGCGCGACAGCACCACGCCGAACGAAAGCATCCGCTCGTAGTCCCCGCCCCAGCGGGGCGCCAGCGATGCCATCCGCTGGCGGGCGAAATCCACGCACGCCGGGTCGTGAGCCATCGCGCCGCGGTAGGCCTCGCGCTCGAGATGTTCGCGTGAACCGAGCATCGCCACGCTGAGCAGGCCCACGTAGGCCGGCATCAGCCTCGGCTCCAGCGCGATGGCGCGCCGGAACAGCGGCACCGCCTGTTCGGCCAGGACGCCCATCCGCCGCATCTGCTCCATCGGGGTCTCGGAGGCCCATTTGCCGCCGCGGGCGTCCCACGCCGCGTCCTTGTAGTGATTCGCACGCGCCAGGAGGGCATACGGGCTCCGCGGGGCCAGCTCCAGCCAGCGTCCGGAGATGCGCCCGGCCTCCTCGCTCTGGTCGAAGGCTTCGATGGCGACGTGGATCTCCTCGCTGCCGGCCTCGGAGAAATGCGCCGCCAGCAACGCCTCGAACACCGCGTCCAGCGCCGCCAGCTCGCCGCGGTCGAGATAGCCTTCCACCGTTGCCAGCGGCAGCGGCCTGAACGCGTGGTAGCGGCAGTGGGCCTCGGCATGGCCGTCCGGCCAGCGGTTGCCGGGCAGGTCCGGGTAGGCCAGGCAGCGCGCCAGCGGGTCGTCGAGGCGTTCGGCCTCGCGTGCCTGCGAGAAGTAGGCGCGCCAGGGGTCGGGCGCCGCCCTGAACGCATCGCCTGCCGCCCGGTCCGGAATCGGAGGCGGCTCCGGTGCCGCCACGTCCTGCGCCATCGCCGCGCCGCACGCCAGCACGCACGCCGCCGCGGCCATCCACGTCCCGTGCCCCATCCCCGCCCCCATCACCGCCCTGGGCCGCGGCACGGGGCGCCGCGATCAGCCGAAGGACGGACTGAGCAATCTTGCCACGAAGGTGCTGGCCGCGCGCGGCTCCATCAGCACGGTGAACAGGATCCCGTAGGCGGCGCCCCACAGGTGGGCGCTGTGGTTGACGTTGTCGCCGCCGCGCCGGTCCATCCAGATCGAGTAGCCGACGTACAGCGCGGCGTAGACGATCGCGGGGACCGGGACGAAGAACACGAAGATCAGGCTCCACGGCGCGAACAGGATGAAGCTGAAGAGCACCGCCGACACCGCCCCGGACGCGCCCAGGCTGCGGTAGCCCGCGTCCTTCTGGTGGCGGAAATAGGTCGGCATGATCGCCATGACGATCGCCGACAGGTAGAACGCCGCATAGCCGAGCTGGCCGATGCGGTCGACGAACACCGGCTCGATCGCGCGCCCGAAGAAGAACAGCGTGATCATGTTGAACAGCAGGTGCTGCATGTCGGCATGCACGAAGCCGTGCGTGACCAGCCGGTCGTACTGGCGGTGGCGGTCGATGGCCGGTGGCCACAGCAGCAACCGCTCCAGCAGCGCGCGGTTGTTGAACGCCTGCCAGGACACCAGCACGGTCAGGCCGATCAGGACGAAGGTGACGATGGGCATGCGCGGCTCCGGCGGGCGTCAGGTGGCGACGCGGTAGTTGTCCTGCATCGGGTAGACCCGCGCGTACAGCGCGAACGCCGCCGCGGCGACGAAGGCGAAGGCCGCGAAGAAGAACATCAGGAAGGCCGGCTCGCTGAGCCCGGTCTGCGCGATCATCGCCTTGAAGCCGTCGTTGCGCACGCCGGCGTTGGTCAGCAGCACCCACAGGCTGCCGAACGTGCTCGTCAGGTACCAGAAGGCCATGATCACGCCCTTCATCGCATGCGGCGCCTGGCTGTAGGCGAACTCCAGCGCGGTGGCCGAGACCAGCACCTCGCCGAAGGTCAGCAGGAGGTAGGGCAGCGCCTGCCAGGTGAGCGAGACCTGCGCGCCGCCGTCGATCCACAGCTGCAGCACGCCCGCCACGATCCAGGCCACGCCCGAGAACGCGATGCCCCAGCCCATGCGCCGCAGCGCCGTGACCTGGAAGCCCATCCGGCGCAGCAGCGGGTACAGCACCAGGTTGTTGAAGGGGATCAGCAGCATCACCAGCAGCGGATTGAGCGCCTGCATCTGCGCCGGCTCCTGGATCAGCCAGCTGGGCCACCACGACGCCTCGTGCGGGATCACCATGGCGTTGCCCTGGATGATCCAGGTCGAGGCCTTCTGGTCGAACAGCGACCAGAACGGCGTCACCAGCGCGAACACGATCAGGATCCGCAGCACCGCGCGAACGCCGTCCACCGCCGCGTCCGGATGCAGGCCACGCGCACGCTCGAGCTGCAGCGACGCGCCCCAGCCGCCGAATGCGATCAGCACGCCGAGCGCCAGGCAGGCGGTGATGACGAAGCCGAACGCCTCCGGCCATGGCACCCCGGCGCCGACCGCGTCCAGCGCCCACAGGGCAAGCATCAACGCCGCCGCCACGATGCCGGTCCAGGCCACCATCGCGCCGGCATTGCCCTCGCCCGCGCGCCGCTGCCGCAGCGCGGTGCGGACCACGTTGAGGAAGGAGTGCGGGTCGTTGCCCGAAGGCGGCACGTTGACGTACTGGCGGCGCCCCATCCAGAAGATCACCGTGGCGATGAACATCAGCACGCCCGGCACGCCGAACGCCACCGCCGGCCCGAAATGGCGCAGCAGCAGCGGCGCGAACAGCGAGGCGAAGAACGAGCCGAAGTTGATGATCCAGTAGAAGGCGTCGAAGACGACCTTGGCCTTGTCCTTGTTGCTCTGGTCGAACTGGTCGCCGCAGAAGCTGACCACCAGCGGTTTGATCCCGCCCGAGCCCAGTGCGATCAGGAACAGGCCGGTGAAGAAGCCCGTGCGGTTGCCCTCGAACAGCGCCAGGCAGGCGTGGCCGGCGCAGTAGATCAGCGAGAACCACAGGACGGTGTTGTACTTGCCGAAGAAGCGGTCGGACAGCCAGCCGCCCAGCAGCGGGAAGAAATACACGCCGATCACGAAGGAGTGGAACACCTCCTTGGCCATCGACTCGCGGTCCGCGCCCTCGGGCAGGTACTGCAGCAGCACCGAGCTGATCAGGAACGGCACCAGGATGTTGCGCATCCCGTAGAAGCTGAAGCGTTCGCAGGCCTCGTTGCCGATGATGTACTTGATCTGGCCGGGCATGCGGCCCTGGGCGGGGTTGGCGGGCGTGGCGCCGTGGTTCATGGGCGTCGGGTCCGATGGGCGAAGTCGGGCAGGCTAGCCGATCCGGCGGGATCTGCCCATGCGCCCCGCCCCTTGACACTTGGGCGTCGCGCAACCCCGCTGGCATGATGCCGGCCTGTCCTCGCACCGGATACCCGATGAAACAGGCCCTGTTCGCCACCCTGCTCGCCCTGGCGACGCCCCTGTCGGTCGTCGCGCAGGCGCCGCTGACGACCGTCTCCGAGCGCAGCGGCTTCGTGAAGACCGGCCGCTACGACGAGACCATCGCCCTGTGCGCGGCCTTCGCGCAACGGCATCCCGACGCGGTGCGCTGCTTCGATCTCGGCACCACGCCCGAGGGCCGGCCGATGAAGGCGCTGGCGATCTCCCGCAGCGGCGCGTTGACGCCTGCGGCGGCGCGCGAGCGAGGCATCCCCGTGGTGCTGATGCAGGGCGGCATCCACTCCGGCGAGATCGACGGCAAGGACGCCGGTTTCCTGGCCTTGCGCGAGGTCCTGGAGGGCGCCGCCGCGGCAGGCGCGCTGGAGCAGCTGGTGTGGGTGTTCGTGCCGGTGTTCAACGTCGACGGCCACGAGCGCTTCGGCGCCTGGAATCGCCCCAACCAGCGCGGCCCGGAGGAAATGGGCTGGCGCACGACGGCGCAGAACTACAACCTCAACCGCGACTACGCCAAGGCCGACTCGCCGGAAATGCGGGCGATGCTGCGCCTGGTCGGGGAATGGGACCCGATCGCCACCATCGACCTGCACGCCACCGACGGCGCGCAGTTCGAGCACGACATCTCGATCCAGGTCGAGCCGCTGCACGGGGGCGACGAGGCGCTGCGCGAGGCCGGCCGCGCGTTGCGCGACGGCACCATGGCGGACCTCGCCGCGCAGGGCTCGCTGCCGCTGCCGTTCTATCCCTCGTTCGAGGATTACGAGGACCCGGCCTCGGGCTTCGAGGATGGCGTCTCGCCGCCGCGCTTTTCCACCGGCTACTTCCAGCTGCGCAACCGGCTCGGGATGCTGGTCGAGACCCACTCGTGGAAGGAGTACCCGGTGCGCGTGCGCATCACCCGCAACACCATCGTCTCGGTGCTGGAGCAGGTGGCGCGGCGCGGCCGCGACTGGATGGCGCTGGCGCGCGCGGCCGATGCGCGGGACCTGTCCGGCCAGCCGGTGGCGCTGGACTACAGGGCGACCGACGCCAGCCGCGTCATCGATTTCCGCGGCTATGCCTATACGCGCACGCCGTCGGAAGTGTCGGGTGCGCCGATGACGCGCTACGACGAGTCCACGCCGCAGGTGTGGAAGGTGCCGCTGCGCGACACGGTCCTGCCGCGCGTCGAGGTGGCGGCCCCGCGCGCGGGCTACCTGGTGCCCGCGGCCCATGCCGGCCTGGTCGCGCCCAGGCTGGACGTGCACGGGATCGCCTATCGCCGCGTCGGTTGCGAAGCGAGGGACGGTTGCGCGACGCAGCCGGCGAAGATGCTGCAGGTCGAGGTGTTCCGGGCGACCGGCAAGCGCTTCGCCCCGCAACCGGTCGAGGGGCACCAGCGGCTCGAGGTCGAGGGCGCCTGGGCACCGGAGTCGCGCGAAGTCGGCGCCGGGGCGCTGTTCGTACCCATCGCCCAGCCGCGCGCACGCCTGGCGATGGCCCTGCTCGAGCCGCAGGCGCCCGATTCGCTGCTCCAGTGGGGACTGTTCAACAACGCCTTCGAGCGCAAGGAATACATGGAGGCCTACGTCGCCGAAGCGGTGGCGCGCGAGATGCTGGCCGCGGATCCGGCGCTGAAAGCCGAGTTCGAACGACGCCTGCGCGATGACCAGGCGTTCGCCGATAGCCCGGACGCGCGCCTGGAGTTCTTCTATCGCCGCCATCCGTCCTGGGACGAGCGCCTGGACCTGTATCCGGTGATGCGGGTGGATCGCGCGCCGGACTGAGCAGCCGCGGTTTGCGTCGGGCGCTGCGATTGCGGACAGTGAGACCTCCCGCCCGGAGACGTCCGATGCGCCCTGCTCCCGCCTGCCTCGCCCTCCTGCTGCTCGCCGCCTGCCGGCCTGCGCCCGAGGCTGCACCGGAGCCATCCGGCGCCGGTCCTGCGACGGCGCCAGCCGCGCCCGACGTCGTCGAGTCCCGCTTCCGCTGCGGCGACCTGCTCGCCGGCGCGCGCTTCGACAACGCGCGCAGCGAACTGGTGCTGACCGTCGCCACCCGCCGCATCGTGCTGCCGCAGGCGCTCTCAGCCTCGGGCGCGCGCTATTCCGATGCAGCCGGCAACGAGTTCTGGAACAAGGGCAACGAGGCTACCCTCGTCCTCGACGGCCAGCGCCACGCCTGCGCCAGCACCGACGAGGTCTCGCCCTGGGACGAGGCGCGCGGACGCGGCGTGGTATTCCGCGGCCTGGGGACCGAGCCGTTCTGGTCGCTGGAGGTGGCGGGCGGCGACGCGCCCGACATCCAGCTGGCGCTGGACATGGGCGAGCGTCCGCTGCGCGTTGCCGGTGCCACCCGCCTGCCCGGGCGCGAGGGCTTCCGCGGCATCGCCAACGATGGCAGCGAGGTCGAGCTGCGGATCGTCGAGTCCGCCTGCAGCGACGGCATGAGCGACATGGACTACCCGGCGACCGTCGAGCTCAAGGTCGGGCCGGACACGCTGCGCGGCTGCGGCGCGTTCCTGGACCAGTGAGCCCGGGCCCCGCCGCGGTCAGCAGCGGTCCTGGGGGCATGCCTGTGCCGCCCGCTCAGGAACTGCAGGACAGCATCGAGCATCCCGCGCGGCTGCGTGCCCAGTCCGGCCGCTTCGCCGCATGGGCCTCGCGCCCCGGCTGCTCGTCGTAGGGCCGGCGCATGACCTCCAGCAGGTCGGCGATCCCCGACGGATCGCCCGCCGCCGCCTGGTCGATCGCCTGCTGGGCGAGATAGTTGCGCAGCACGTACTTGGGGTTGGACGCGCGCATGCGCGCGCGCCGCGCGGCCGCGTCGAGCGGATCGTCGCGCAGCCGCAACGCATAGTCGCGCAGCCACTGCTCCAGGTCCGCGGCGTGCGCCTCGCGCAGCGATGCGTCGTAGAACCCGTCCGCCATCGGCGTCAGCGACGGCTGCGCGGGGTCGAGCTCGGCCAGCGCGCGAAACCAGATCGCCATGTCCACCTGCGCGGACTGCATCAGCGCCTGCAGGCGCTCCATCAGCGCCAGGTCGCCGTCGCGGCAGCGGGCGAGGCCGAGCTTGCCGGCGACGACCTCGCGCTCGGCCGCCTGCCAGGCCTCCACGTAGCGGTCCAGCCCCGCCTGCAGCGGCGCCACGTCGCCGAACAGCGGCGACAGCGCCTGCGCCAGGCGCGAGAGGTTCCAGTGCGCCACGCGCGGCTGCCAGCCGAAGCGGTAGCGCCGGCCCTGCGCGTCGGTGGTGTTCGGCGTCCAGTCCGGATCGAAGTCGTCGATCCACCCGTAGGGCCCGTAGTCGATGGTCAGGCCCAGGATCGACATGTTGTCGGTATTGAGCACGCCATGCACGAAGCCCACCCGCATCCAGTGCGCCACCGTGCGCGCGGTTCGCACGCACACCTCCTCGAACCAGTCGCCATAGCGTGTCTCGTCGAACGCGCCGGCCCGGCGCAGCGCGTCCAGCGGCTCGGCGGCGCGCGCGCCCAGCAGGTGCGGGAAGTCGCGCCAGATGCAGAAATCCGCGAGCCTGCGCAGCAGTTCGAGGTCCCCCGCGGCGTAGGGCAGCTCGAAGTGGCCGAAACGCAGGAACGACGGCGCGACGCGACAGACGATGGCGCCGGGTTCGGGCGCGGGATGTCCGTCGTAGAACATGTCGCGCACCACCGCCTCGCCGGTGGACACCAGCGACAGCGCGCGCGTGGTCGGCACGCCCAGGTGGTGCATGGCCTCGCTGCACAGGAACTCGCGGATCGACGAGCGCAGCACCGCGCGGCCGTCGGCGGAGCGCGAGTACGGGGTCATCCCGGCCCCCTTGAGCTGCAGCTCGCGGCGCCCGCCGGCGGCGGTGATGCATTCGCCCAGGCTGATCGCGCGGCCGTCGCCGAGCTGCCCGGCCCAGTGCCCGAACTGGTGGCCGCCGTAGTTGCTGGCCACCGGGTCCATGCCCGGCAACAGCGTATTGCCGCCGAAGACCTCGGCGAACGCCGGGCTGGCCAGCTGCCCGGGGGTGAACCCCAGCTCTTCCGCCACTTCGCGCGAGTGCGCCAGCAGGGTGGGCGCCTGCACCGGCGTCGGCATGACCCGCGACCAGACCGCCCCCGCCACCTGCCGCACCCGGGGACCCGTCTCGGGATCCCCGGGCAGTTCGCGGACGAAGGCGTTGTCGAAGTGCAGGCGAGGCAGGTCCATGCGCACAGGGTAGCGCCCGGGCCGTCGCGGCCGCGTCGCCCATCCATGCGAACATGGCAGCGTGCCGGCGCTTGCTTCATCGGCGGCGCGGGCTGTGATCGGCACCGGGGCTGCGGGAGGGGAAGCGCCATGGCCTGGAAGTGGACGCGCGCGCTGGACGGCAACATCGCCAGCCTGGAACGCGGCGAACGGCGCAACTTCTTCGTCTACGCCTACCGCAACACGGCGGCCAGCCGCACGGCGCTCACCTTCGGCCTGCCCCTTTTGTTCCTGATCGGCTGGACACGCGACTACGCGGTGTCGCCTGCCATGGCCATGGAGAGCCTGCCGCGCCGGCTGCTGCTGTTCTCCCTGCTGGTGGCCATGGCGCTGCTGATACGCGCGCGGCTGCGCGCGCACTGGCGCGAAGCGGCGCTGGTCGGCTACGCCTGCGTGTTCAGCGCCGGGATCGCGATGACCACGCTGGCCGAACCGGAGCGCATGAGCCTCACCCACGTGGCGGCGGTGCTGACGACCATCATCGTGCTGCCGTTCGCGCTGCACCGGGCCACCGCGGCGGCGGTGATCGTCGCGTTCTCGATCCCGCTGTTCGCGATGCTGGCCATCCAGGGCGCCGGGCCGGCCCTGTTCCTGGCTTATGCCGGCTACACGCTGGTCGGCGTCGGCATCGGCCTGGGCTACCGGCGGGTATGGCTGGACACGTCGCTGGACGTGTTCCAGCTGCGCCAGCGCCTGCTCTCGCGCATCCACGTCGACTCGCTGACCGGACTGCTCAACCGGGAGGGCTGGCAGACGCGCGCGGTGCGGGCCTTCGAGCGCGCCTTGTCGGAGCAGCGCCGGGTCGCGGTGGCCTATTTCGACCTCGACCACTTCAAACGCGCCAACGACACCCATGGCCACGCGATGGGCGACATGCTGCTGCGCACCGTGGCCAAGACCCTGCGCGAGCAGTGCCGGGCCGGCGAACTGGTCGCGCGCGTCGGTGGCGAGGAGTTCCTGGCCCTGCTGCCGGACGCCGGCGAGGACGATGCCTATGCCTGCGCAGAGCGGGTCCGGCGCGCGGTCGCCGCGCTCCCCGGGCCCATCCCGGCCAGCGTCAGCTGCGGCGTGGCGGCCTGCCAGGCTGGAGAGCCGCTGGAGCTGGCGGTGGCGCGCGCGGACGCGGCGATGCTCGAGGCCAAGCGCCGGGGCCGCAACCTGGTGCTGCGCGCGGACGCGCATGCGCCGCCATTCACGGTTGCAGGGCCCGCCGGGGAGTAGAATTGGCGGCCCCTCAGCGTGGCGCCATCGGCGCGATCCTGCCCATGAGCGCCCAGACGCCTACCGTTTCCTTTTCCGACTTCCAGCTCTCCGAGCCCCTGCTGCGGGCCCTGGGCGACGTCGGCTACGAATCCCCCTCGCCGATCCAGGCCGCCACCATCCCGCCGCTGCTCGCCGGCCGCGACGTGCTCGGCCAGGCCCAGACCGGCACCGGCAAGACCGCCGCTTTCGCCATTCCGGCGCTGGCCCGGCTGGAGCCGGACGCGCGCAAGCCGCAGGTGCTGGTGCTGGCGCCCACGCGCGAACTCGCCATCCAGGTGGCCGAGGCCTTCCAGAAATACGCCAGCCACCTGCCCGGCTTCCACGTGCTGCCGATCTACGGCGGGCAGGGCTATGGCCAGCAGTTCTCGGCGCTCAAGCGCGGGGTGCAGGTCGTCGTCGGCACGCCCGGGCGCGTCATCGACCACCTCGACCGCGGCTCGCTGGACCTGTCGGAGCTGCGCACCCTGGTGCTCGACGAGGCGGACGAGATGCTGCGCATGGGCTTCATCGACGACGTCGAGGCGGTGCTGAAGAAAACCCCGGAGACGCGCCAGGTGGCGCTGTTCTCGGCAACCATGCCGAGCCAGATCAAGCGTATCGCCCAGACCTACCTCAAGGATCCGGTCGAGATCGCGATCAAGTCGCAGACCACCACCGCGGCCAACATCCGCCAGCGTGTGTGGATGGTCAGCGGCACCAACAAGCTCGACGCGCTCACCCGCATCCTCGAGGCCGAGCCCTTCGACGCGATGATCATCTTCGCGCGCACCAAGCTGGGCACGCAGGAACTGGCCGACCGCCTGTCCGCGCGCGGCTTCGCCGCCGCCGCGATCAACGGCGACCTCGACCAGAAGCAGCGCGAGAAGACCATCCAGCAGCTCAAGGACGGCCGCATCGACATCCTCGTGGCCACCGACGTGGCCGCGCGCGGGCTGGACGTGGAGCGCATCAGCCACGTGCTCAACTACGACATCCCCTACGACACCGAGAGCTACGTGCACCGCATCGGCCGCACCGGCCGCGCCGGGCGCAGCGGCGAGGCGATCCTGTTCGCCGCGCCGCGCGAGCGCGGCATGCTCGGGGCGATCGAGCGCGCGACGCGGCAGAAGATCGAGCCGATGCAGCTGCCGAGCGTGGAGACCGTGAACGAGCGCCGCCTTGGCAAGTTCATGGACCGCATCACGGGCGCGCTGGGCAGCCCGGACCTGGCGCTGTTCCGCGACCTGGTCGAGCGCTACGAGCGCGAGCACAACGTGCCGGCCGCCGAGATCGCCGCCGCGCTCGCCCGCGTGGTCCAGGGCGACACCCCGCTGCTGATCGCCGCCCCGCCGCCGCGCCGCGACCGCGACGAGGGCCGCGGCCCGCGGGAGCGCATGGAGCGGCGCGAGCGCGAGGGCGCCGACGCGCCCCCCGCACCCGCCGCCGCGCCGCGCGGCCGCGCGCGCAACGACGCCGAAGCCATGTTCGAGGACGACGCGCCGCCGCCGCGGGCGCCGCGCGAGCGCCCTGCGCGCGCCGCGCGCACGGACGGCGACCCGGCCTTTCCGGTGGAGACCTTCCGCATCGAGGTCGGCCACATGCACGGCGTGCAGCCGGGCAACATCGTCGGCGCGATCGCCAACGAGGCCGACTTGGAAAGCCGCTACATCGGCCGCATCGACATCCGCGACGACCACAGCCTGGTGGACCTGCCGCAGGGCATGCCGCGCGAAGTGCTCGAGCACCTGAAGAAGGTGTGGGTCTCGGGCCAGCAGCTGCGCATGCGCCGGGCCGAGGATGACGACCGCGGCGCTCCGCGTGGCCGCACGGGCGCCCCCGCGGGCCGGCCCCGCGGCAAGCCGCCCGGTCCGCGCGGCGCCAGGCCGGGACCGCGCGGCCGCCGCGCCTGAGGGCGGGAGCCGAGACGGCGCCCGGCCGCGGGCGTCACAGCTGCAACCATCGGTCCACCGGCCGCGATCGTTTCCTAGAATCGCCGCATGTCCCGCATCCTCGTCTTCCAGCACGTGGCCGCCGAACCGCTGGGCACGCTCGACCCGCTGATCCGCCGGCGTGGCCACCGCATCCGCTTCGTCAACTTCGAGCGCGAGCCCGAGGCCGAGCCCGACGTGGACCGCTACCGCGGCCTGGTGGTGCTGGGCGGTCCGATGAACGTCGAGGACCAGGCCACGCGCCCGCACCTGCGCACCGAACTGCGCGCGATCGAGCGCATGCTCGGCCAGGGCAAGCCGGTGCTGGGCATCTGCCTGGGCGCGCAGCTGCTGGCGCATGCGCTGGGCGCACCGGTGCGGCGCCACCGCGTGCCCGAGATCGGCTGGTACCGGCTGCAGGCGACGCATGCCGGCCGCGACGACCCGGTGCTGGCCCCGCTCGGCGACGAGGCGCCGGTATTCCAGTGGCACGGCCAGCATTTCGAGATCCCGCGCAGCGCGGTGCACCTGGCGCGCAGCGAGACCTGCGAGCAGCAGGCCTTCCGCTGGGGCGAGAAGGCCTACGGTTTCCAGTTCCACCTGGAAATGGACGAGCCGCTGATCGATCGCTGGCTGGCCACGCCCGGCTACCGAGCCGAGCTCGAGCGGCGCGAGGGCCTGCACGACGAGGCCGCGATCCGCGCCCATACCCGCGAGCACATCGCGACGATGCAGGAACGCGCGGACGCGGTGTTCAACAACTTCCTCGACCTGGTCGGCCGGCCGCAGCGGCGCATCGCCCTGCCCTCGCGCGAGTTCGGCTGACGCGCACAGCCGCGCCGTGAGGGCGCGGCTCCAGGGGAAGTGCGATCAGGCGGCCGCGGGCCGCGAAGCCCGCAGCCCGATCCAGCCCAGGTCGGCGAACGCCAGCACCGCCAGCGCCTGCCCCAGCACGAAGGCGATGCCCGCGACGCTCGGCTGCCAGTCGCCGCCGAAGGCCACCCACACGCTGGCCGCCACCCAGGCGAAATTGACCGCCACCACGGCGGCCACCGCGCCGCGCGCAGGCGCGGCCTGGCGCGACAGGCCGTAGACCACCGCGACGAAGGGCAGCAGCACGACGCCGGCGGTTCGCAGCAGGCCCGCCGGCAGCTGCAGCAGCGGCGCCAGCAGGTCGGCCGCGGCGACCAGCAGCACCGCGGTGGCGCCCGACGCGAGCGCGTCGACCAGCAGCAGGCGCGGCAGGAAACGGGGATGGGCGAGAGTCTGGCGCAGGGTCATGGTGTGGCTCCTTGTGGGATGACGCGGCCATCGTGGGCGGGGCGGGTCGCCACGGCGATTACCTGGCGGGTAAAGCCGAACCGCCCCGGCAGGGGCTAAGGTGGCGGCCATGCAGACCACCACGACCCATTCCCGGATGCGCAACGTCGGCGACCAGCTGCGCGACTGGCGCCAGCGCCGCCGCCTGTCCCAGCTCGACCTCGCCGGGCTGGCCGACATCTCCCCGCGCCACCTGAGCTTCGTCGAGACCGGCCGCTCGGTGCCCAGCCGGGCGATGCTGCTGCGACTTTCGGACCGCCTGGAGGTGCCGCTGCGCGAGCGCAACGCGCTGTTCGTCGCCGCCGGCTATGCGCCGGTGTACAGCGAACGGCGCATCGACGATCCCTCGCTGGAGGAAGCGCGCAAGGCGATCGACCTGGTGCTGCGGGGGCACGAGCCCTACCCGGCCCTGGCGGTCGACCGCCACTGGAACCTGCAGGCGGCCAACCGCGCGCTGGCGCCCCTGCTCGAAGGCGTGGCAGCCGAACTGCTCGCGCCGCCGGTGAACGTGCTGCGCCTGAGCCTGCATCCCGACGGCGTCGCGCCGCGCATCGCCAACCTCGGCCAGTGGCGCAGCCACCTGCTGCACCGCCTCGACCAGCAGGTCCAGGCGACCGGCGATGCCACGCTGCAGGCGCTGCGCGAGGAGCTCGCCGGCTATCCCGCGCCCGACCACGAGGAAGCGGCGGATCCGGGTGCCGTGGTGGTACCGCTGCGCCTGCGCACCCCGATCGGCGAGCTGTCGTTCCTCAGCACCACCACCGTGTTCGGCACGCCCGTCGAAGTCACGCTGTCGGAACTGGCGATCGAATCCTTCTTCCCGGCCGATGCGGCCACCGGCGAGCGGCTGCGCGCGACCGCGGCCGCGATGGCCGGCGACGCGACCGCGGAGTCCGGCCGCTAGCGGGACGGCGTGTCCACGGCGGCAGGCGGCACGTCGTCCGCGTCGGCGTCCGTGGGCGGCGGCTCCGGCAAGGGCTCGACCGGCGACCCGGTCGGCGGCTCTGGCGACGGCGACAGGATGCGGTCGACCAGCCCGTCGACGACCCGGTCGCCCACCTCGCCGGCGATGCCCGACGGATGCAGCACTTCTTCCACGCGCCGCCCGCCGAAGTCCGGGCCGAGCACGTAGACCAGGTCCGACACCGACGGCCAGCCCATGAGCGGAGCCAGGAACCAGTACAGGCCGACCAGCGCCAGCACGAACATCAGGATCTTCAGCAGCGCGCCCACCAGCTTCCAGGCCAGGTACGCGCCGACCGCCAGCACGACCAGTCCGACCCAGCTCATGCGGCCTCCGCGCGCAGGGCGTCGCCGTCGACCAGCGGGCGCAGCTGCGGATCCAGGGCCACGCGCTCGTCGAACACGAAGCAGCGCCCTTCGTAACCGGCGCCGCCGACCGCCTCGAAATAGCCCAGGATGCCTCCCTCGAGCTGCAGCACGTTGTCCATGCCGCTGTCGCGCATCCACAGCGCGGCCTTTTCGCAGCGGATGCCGCCGGTGCAGTAGCTCACCACGGTGGCGTCGGCCAGCGCGTCGCGGTGCGGGTCCAGCGCCGCGGGCAGGTCGGTGAAGTTGTCGATCGGCAGGCACAGCGCGCCAGCGAAGGCACCGTGCGCGGTTTCCTCGCGGTTGCGCGTGTCCAGCATCACCACCCGGCGACCGTCGTCGTCGTGGCCTTGCGCCAGCCAGCGCGCGAGGTCCGCGGGCGCGACGGCAGGCGCGCGGCCGCCGCGCAGCGGCGTGGCCTCGTCGCGGCGGAAGCTGATGATCTCGCGCTTGAGCTTGACCTTGAGCCGCGCGAACGGAACCGTGTCGCTCCAGCTGTCCTTGACCGCGATGTCGCCCACCCGCGCGTCGCCACGCAGCTGGCGCAGGAACGCGTCGATGGCGCCGTCGCTGCCGGCCAGGAACAGGTTGATGCCTTCCGGTGCGACCAGCACGGTCCCGCGCAGCCCGCCCGCCTCGGCCCAGGCGCGCACGTCGGCGGCCAGGGACGGCGGGTCGGCGATCTCGACGAAGCGGTAGGCGGCGATGTTGCGGATCATGCCGCCATTGTAAGCGGCGGGCGCGGCGGCCCACCGCAGGCTCACCGCGCCGAGGCCTCGTGGTGGTCGCGGACGAAGCGGTCGAGCAGGCGCACGCCGAAGCCGGTGGCGCCTTCCGGCACGGTGGGCCTGCCGCTGGAGGCCCAGTCCGAACCGGCGATGTCCAGGTGCGCCCAGGGCAGCTGGCGGTCGACCCACTCGCCGATGAAGTACGCGCCCGCGCCCGCTCCGGGCGAGCCGCCGCCGTTGCGCAGGTCGGCGATCGGCGACTTCAGCCGCTTGCCGTACTCCTCGCGCAACGGCATGCGCCACAGCTCCTCGCCGCTGGCCTCGCCCGCGGCCAGCAGCTGCGCGGCCAGCGCGTCGTCGCGCGCGAACAGGCCGGCGTAGTCCTCGCCCAGCGCGGCCATGATCGAACCGGTCAGGGTGGCCACGTCGATCACCAGCTTCGGCCGGTCCTGTCGCTGCACGTACCAGAGCGCGTCGGTGAGCACCATGCGTCCCTCCGCATCGGTGCTCATGATCTCGAAGGTCTTGCCCGACGCGGTGCGGATCACGTCGCCGGGGCGCGCGGCGCTGCCCGATGGCATGTTCTCGGCCAGCGCCGCCACGGCCACCGCGTTCACCGGTGCCTTGCGCCCGGCCAGCGCGATCACGGTGGACACCACGCTGGCGGCGCCGGTCATGTCGCCCTTCATCTGCCACATGTTGGCGCCCGGCTTGATCGAGATGCCGCCGCTGTCGAAGGTGATGCCCTTGCCGACGAAGGCCAGCGGCGCCTCGCCCGCGGCGCCGCCGTCGTAGCGCAGCAACAGCAGCCGCGGCGGGCGCACGCTGCCCTGGCCCACGGCCAGGATGCCGCCCATGCCCAGCTTCTGCATCGCCGGCACGTCCAGCGCCTCGATGCGCAGCGGCAGGCCCGCCGCCGCCGTGCGCACGCGAGCCACGAATTCCTCGGGCCACAGCGCGTTCGCCGGCTCGGTGGACAGGTCGCGCGCGAGCGCCACCGCTTCGGCCACCGGCTTCCACTGCGCGGTCCAGTGCGCGCTCGCGCCCGCCCCGGCGGCGGTGCGGATCACCAGCTCGCCCTTGCCCGCCTGCGCGGCCTCGTCGTCGTCCTTGCGCGAGCGGTACTTGTCGAAGCGGTACTGGCCCAACGCGGCGCCGAAGGCCAGGTGCGAGGCGGCTTCCGCTTCGTTGCCGTCCCAGACCAGGTCCACGCGCGGCGCGGTCGAGCGCGAGAACGCACCGGCGACGCGGCCGCCGAGGTCCTGCAGCGCCTTTCCGGTCAGGGCGTCCTTGCCGGTGCCCAGCACCAGCAGGCGGTCGTAGCCGGCGAAGCCGCGCAGGTCGAGCTGGCTGCCGGCCTTTCCGCCGAATCCATCCGCCTGCGCGGCGCGCCTCAGGGCGCCTTCGCTGCGCGCGTCGATCGCATCGAAGCTGGCGCTTCCCGACAGGCCCTCGCCTACCGCGATCGCCACCGCACCCTGCCCGGGCAGCGCATGCGCATCGAAGGACAGGCTGCGCTGGGCGAGGACGGAGGCGGGCCAGGCGATGGCCACGGCGAAGGACAACACGAGCGCGGTCAATCTGGACATCGATGCCCCGGTTCTGGTCGGAAAGGGAGCCGGGGCACGACGCCGCCGGCCCCCGACCTTACCCCGCAGGCTGCGCCCGCGGGTCATGCCGAAAGTCATGCGCGGCGCGCGAGCACGCCGGTGACCGCCATCAGCAGCGCGCCCGCCAGCATCGCCAGCGCGACGTTGCGCAGCTCGGCCTGGCCCGCATGCAGCACCAGCCAGCCGATCACCAGCAGTGCGCCGCCCACGACCCAGGCCGCGGCCGGGACCCGGAACGCGGCCGGTGCCAGGCCATCGCCCTCGCGCCGGCGCAGCACCGGCACCGCGATGCAGGTCGCCGCATAGGCGAGCAGGCGCGTGATCGTGCTCAGCGCGACCGCGCCCAGGAACGAGCCCGACAGCGTCAGCGCCAGCATGCAGGCCGCGGTGAACACGATCGCCCGGTGCGGGGTGTGGAATCGCGCATGGGTGCGCGCCAGCGGCGCCGGCAGCTGCCCGTGCTCGGCCATCGCGTACAGCAGGCGCGGCGCCGACAGCACCAGGCCGTTGAGGGTACCGGTGATCGAAACCAGCGCGCCGAGCACGATCGCGCCCGCACCGAGGCTGCCGGCGAAGCGGCCCGCCGCGTCCGCCAGCGGCGTCGCCGAGCCGCCCAGGCCCGGCAGCGTGCCGATCGCCACGACCTGGATCAGCACGTACAGCGGCACGATCAGCGCCAGAGATGCGAGGATCGCGAACGGCAGCGTGCGCCGCGGATCGCGCACCTCGCCTGCCGGTACCGTCGCGGTCTCGAAGCCGGTGAACGCGAACACCAGCAGCAGCACCGCGGCGGAAAAATCCGCGGGGCCCGGGACGTGCTGCGGCACGTAGCGTGACGGCTCGACGAAGAAGAGCCCGACTGCGACGAACAGCAGCAGCGGCACCAGCTTGGCCACGGTGAACGCGTTGGCGACGATGGCGGCCGCGCGCACGCCGCGCAGGTTGACCGCGGCGATCGCGAGGGTGAGCAGCGCGGCCACCGCCACCCGCCCGGCGCCGCTGGCCAGCGCGGGCGACAGGTGTCCGAGATAGTCGATGAGCAGGTTGCACAGCGCGGCGAATGCGGTGACCCGCGTGAGCCAGACCAGCCATCCCACCTGGAAGCCCACCACCGGGCCGAACGCCTCGCGCGCGTACAGGTAGGGCCCGCCGGTCTGCTCGAAGCGGCTGCCGGCCTCTGCGAAGCACAGCACCACCATCAGCACCAGCAGCGCGCAGGCGACATAGGCCAGCAGCGCGTACGGACCCAGCAGTTCGTGCACCCGCGCCGGCAGCCCGAAGATGCCGGCGCCGACCACCGAATTGATGAACAGCGCGACCATGCTGCCGCGCCCGATCCCCCGCACCAGCCGGCCAGGCGCGCTTGCCCCCACCCGTCAGCGCCCGATCAGCACCGCGGGCAGCGCCATCAGCGCCACCAGTACCAGGATCGCCAGCACGGTCAGCACCACCCGCAGCGGCTGCGCGCGGGCCACGTCGGCGAAGGTCTCGGCCGTGCCCTCGCGTTCGGCGCGCAGGCGTTCCGAGCGCACGCGGGTCGCGCGCTCGCGCTGGTACCGGGCCATCAGCTGCCGCGCGCGCGGGACGTCGTCGTCCTCGCGCACCCAGATACCCCCGGCGGAAATGCCGAACGGGCTGGGCCGCGTCTCGTAGTGCTCGATGCGCGCCTCGCGCAGGAAGGCGCGGACGTCCTCGGCCTCGTCTTCAGGCACGTTGCGCAGGTTGAGCAGCAGCTTGGCCATCGGCCGATCATAGCCGCTCCGGGTCGTGCGGCGCTCAGCGCTTGCTGGTCACGGCCCGGCGCAGGTTGCTGCGCGCCTGCGCGTCGTAGCGCTCGTGGAAGAAGTCGCTGAGGTAGATCCGCGGCCTGGCCAGCAGCGACTTGAGGAAGCGCCGGCGGTTGATGCGGAACAGCCAGCCCGGCACGTGGCCGCGGTACTCGGCGGCGATCGCACGGTCGTACGCGTCGAATCCCGCCGGTTCGGCCCCCAGGATGGCCATGTCGCAGTCGAGGAAGTGGCGGGTGTCGTCGGCCACCGCGGTCTTGCCGAAATCGGCGGGACGGAACTGGCCATGGCGCGCGGTGAGTTCGATCAGTTCGGCCACGCGCCCGACCTCCACGCCGGCGCCGGGCAGCCAGTGCCCGATCTGCTCGCGCGCGAACGCGGCCGACCGCGCCTCGTTGTCCTTGCGGCCGGGCTCGTACACCGCGTCGTGATAGAGCACCGCCAGGCGCACCTCCACCGGCTGCAGCCAGCCCGGGCCTTCCGCCACGGCCGCGTAGTGGCGCAGCACCTCGGCGACATGGTTGAAGTCGTGGTAGGCCCGAGGCGGGGTGGCATAGGCCAGCTCCAGCGCGTGCATCTGGCCTTCGGGCAGCGGCTGCATGGCGTTCATGCGGACTGCCAGGGGCGCATGACCAGCACGGCGCCGGCCAGCACCAGCACCGCCCCGCCGATGCGCAGCGGATCGGCCGCACGCTGCGCGCCGAGCACGCCGAAGTGATCCAGCAGCAGCGCGCCCAGCACCTGCCCCAGCACGATCAGGCAGACCAGGGCGCCGGCGCCGATCCGCGGCACCATGAGCGTCGAGGCCAGCACCAGGCTGGCGCCGATCGCGCCGCCCAGCCAGATCCAGGGCGGCAGCGCGGACAGCGGTGCCTGCGGCAGCAGCGCCGTGCGGCTGGCGAGCAGCAGCGCGCCGAGCAGGCAGGTGCCGACCAGAAACGAGACGAACGAGGCGTACAGCGCTCCCTGGGTGAGCGCGCCCAGCCGCGCGTTGATCAATGCCTGCAGCGGCAGCAGCGCGCCGGCGAACACCACGGCGACGATGCCAAGCGGGATCCAGGCCTTCACGCGTTCTCCTCCGGACGGGCGTCGTTCCAGTCTAGGACCGTGATGCCCGCTTGCGCCGTGAACGCCACGCGGAGCGGTGCCGCCGGCCGGCCAAGGCATCAGCCCGCGTGCGCGGGCCGCCTCACCATCAGCAGGCCGAGCAGGGTCAGCGCGCCGATGCCGGCCAGGTACCAGCCCACCGAGGCCAGCCCATACCGTTCGCCGAGCCGCGTGGCGATGTAGGGCGCCGGCGATGCGCCCAGGATGCCGGCCAGGTTGAAGGCCAGCGAGGCACCGGTGTAGCGCACCGTGGTCGGGAACATCTCGGCCAGGATCGTGCCGCAGGGCCCGTACGTCAGGCCCATCGCGCCGAGGCCCAGCGCCAGGAAGGCGAGCACGCCCCAGTCGCTGCCCGACTGCAGCAGCGGCGCGAACACGAAGCCGAAGCCGATGATCAGCACCGTCGCCAGGACCATCGCGTTGCGGCGTCCGAACCGGTCGGCGTACAGCGCCGACAGCGGGATGGTGGCGGCGAAGAACAGCACGCCCAGCATCTGCAGCAGCAGGAAGTGCTCGCGCGTGTAGCCGAGTTTGGAGGTCCCCCAGCTCAGCGCGAACACCGTCATCAGGTAGAACAGCACGAAGGTCGCCACCAGCGCGAGGGTGCCGCCGAGCAGGGCGAAGGGATGGTCGCGCACGGCGGTCAACATGGGCAGGCGCACGCGCTCCTCGCGCTCGATGGCGCGCTGGAAATCCGGCGTCTCGGAAATGCTCAACCGCACCCACAGGCCCACCATCACCAGCACCGCGCTGGCCAGGAACGGGATCCGCCAGCCCCAGGCCAGGAAGGCGGCGTCGCTCATCCAGTGGGTCAGCGCGAGGAACACGCCGGTCGAGAGCAGGAACCCGATCGGCGCGCCCAGCTGCGGGAACATGCCGTACCAGGCGCGCCGCCCGGGCGGCGCGTTCTCGGTGGCCAGCAGCACCGCCCCGCCCCACTCGCCGCCCAGGCCCACGCCCTGGCCCAGCCGGCACAGCGCCAGCAGCAAGGGCGCGACGATGCCCACCTGCGCGTAGGTGGGCAGCAGGCCGATCACCACGGTCGAGATGCCCATCGTCAGCAGAGCCGCGACCAGCGTCGCCTTGCGCCCGACCCGGTCGCCGAAATGACCGAACAGGGCCGAGCCGAACGGCCGCGCGATGAACGCCAGCGCGAAGGTGGCGAAGGACTGCAGCGTGGCCGAGGCCGGATCGCCCGGCGGGAAGAACAGGTGCGGGAACACCAGCACCGCCGCGGTGGCGTAGATGTAGAAATCGAAGAACTCGATGGTGGTGCCGACCAGGCTGGCCAGCAGCACCCGGCGCCTGGCCGCGCCGGACGGCGGCGCGGCGGCGGCTTGCACCGCCGCGCTCATCCGGCCGCGTCCATGGCGCCCGGGCACATCACTTCTTCGCGTCGCCCGCCGGCAGCGCGTAGTCGATCTCGTACGGCGGCGGCTCGCCGCCCGGGCCCTTGAGGTAGTGGTCCATCCACTGCATCAGGCGCAGCGAATAGTCGTAGCGCGAGGCCGCGCGCGAATTGCCGTGGCCCTCGCCCGGGTACAGCACCAGCCGCACCGGCGCCTGCCCCGCCAGCTTGAGATAGCGGTAGAACATGTACGACTGCATCACCGGCACGCGTGGGTCTGCCTCGCCGTGCAGGATCAGGGTCGGCGTCTTCGACTGCTGCGCATAGGCGATCGGGCTGGTCTTGCGGAACAGTTCCGGGTTTTCCCACGGCCAGGTGCCCATGTGCACCAGGTTCTGCTCCCACGGAATGTCGCCCGTGGTCACGAGGCTGGCCTGGTCGGAGATGCCGACGAACATCACCGAGGCGGCGAAGCGCTCGCTGTAGTAGGTCGCGCCCCAGGCACTGGCGTAGCCGCCGTAGGAGCCGCCGGTGATGCCGACCTTGTCCCTGTCCACCAGGCCGCTGGCGACCAGGTGGTCGACGCCGTCCACCACGTCGTCGAACTCCTCCATGCCCGGGCGACCGAAGCCCTTCTTCGAATACTCCACGCCGCGACCGGTGCTGCTGCGGTAGTTGGGCAGGAACACGGCATAGCCCTGTGCCGCGGCGTGGTGCAGCGGCTGCGCATAGCTGGTCAGCCAGCCGTTGGTGTAATGCGATTCCGGACCGCCGTGCACGACCACGATCAGCGGCACGCGCGCATTGCCGCGGCGCTCCAGCGGATGCACCAGCAGCCCTTCGATCTCGAGCCCGTCGCGCGCGGCGTAGCGGATCACCTCCTGCCGGGCCAGGCGCACGTCCTTCAGCCAGGGATTGCTGTCGGTCAGCTTGCGCGGAGCGCCCGCGCCGGCCGGCAGCAGGTAGGCTTCGGACGGCTGCTGCGGCGTGCTGCCGGTCAGCGCGATGTCGCCCGCCGCCGAGCGGCTGAAGCCGGCCCAGACCGGCCCTTCCCCCGCCAGCAGCGTGCGCTGCCCGCCGCCTGCGACACCGACTTCGCCCAGCCGCGCCTGCACGCCTTCCCAGCTGATGAACTGCGCGGTGGACGCGTCGCGCCACTCGATGTCGACCACGTGTCCGGGCAGCCCGGGCAGCAGGTCGCGCCAGGCGCCGCCGTCACGGCCGGCCACGAACAGCCGGCCCTGCTGGGCGTCGTGCTTGTCTTCGGCGGAAATGAAGGCCAGGTGCGCGCCGTCCGGGCTCCACGACAGTCCGCCCACCTTGCCGGGATTCTCCACCCGACCCAGCACACGACCTTCGGGCGAGACGATCCGGATGCGGGTGAACACGAGGGTGTCGTCGGTGAGCTGGCGCGGCGCGACGGTCAGCGCGAGACGGTCTCCCGCCGGGCTCCACTCGACCGACTGCACGCTGCCCTCGACCGGCACCAGGCGCGGCTCCGCGCTGCTGTCACCGAGGTCGGCGATCCACAGCTGCACCGGGCGCCAGTCCTCCTCGTAGACCTTCTGGCTGAAACCCTTCTTCTTCAGCGCCTTGAGCGCGTCGCTCTCGGGCGCGCCGGCCAGCAGCGCGGCGCGCCGGCCATCGGGCGACAGGCTGAAAGCGGTGATGTCGGACTTGAGGCTGGCGATGGCGACCGACTCGCCGCCATCGACCGGGATGCGGTACAGCCTGCGCGTCTCGTCGCCCTGGCGCTTGGCGAGGTAGGCGAGCGAGCGGCTGTCGGGCATCCAGGCATGCGCTCCGACGTTGACCTTGCCCGTCACGTAGCCGCGGCTGGCGCCCTCGCGCGAGACCAGGTGCAGCTCGGTCCAGGCCGGACCGTCGTCGTCCACCCCGGGCACGCGCGGCACCGACAGCGTGTAGGCCACCTGCCGGCCGTCCGGGCTGATCGATGCCTGGCCCACCGCGCGGACTTCGGCGACCTGGCGCAATGTCATGCCGCCGCTGGCGGCCAGGATCGGCGCAGCCAGGACGAGCAACAGCAACAGGCCCGTGGTCCGCAGGATCGGATGGCGCATCGGCATTACCCCTTCTGGCGTGAACCGGAGACTTTCGCGCGGCGGGCCCCCGATGGCAAGGCCGTCAGCGCGCCTGCCAGGCCCGCGCGACACGGGCGAAGGCGTCGCCCAGCTCGCGCACGGCGCCCGGTTCGATGCGCGCGGTCACCGTCGGCAGGTCGATGCGTCCGTCCGGAAACGGGTCGCCGGCCCAGGCGAACGCCACGCGGTTGCTCTGCCGCGCCTCCTCCAGCACCCAGACGCGGTCGCGTCCGAAGCTGCGCCGCAGCTTGCGGACATGGTCCTCGAAATCGGTGGCGTAGAGGTTGCCGGCCAGCACCCCGCCCGGCGCGAGTGCGTCGCGGCAGTCGTCGTAGAAGGCCTGGCTCGACAAGGCGGCCGGAATGCCGGACTCGTCGTAGCCATCGACCAGCAGGATGTCGAAGCGCGCCTTGTTCTCGCGTACGAACGCCGCGCCGTCGGCCAGCATCACCCGCAGGCGCGCATCGTCGGCGGGCACCCGGAAGCTGCGGCGCAGGGCAAGCACGTGCGGGTTGTTCTCGGCCACTTCCACCCGGGTCCGCTGCAGATGGCGATGGCAGAACTTGGCCTGCGATCCGCCGCCCAGCCCGATCATGCCGATCAGCGCGGGCTGCGGCCGGAACAGCAGGCTCGCCATCATCGTGCGGGTATAGTCGATCAGCAGTTCGCCCGGCCGGAACGTGCGCATCCGGCTCTGCGAAACGCCGCCGGTGAACTGCAGTTCGGTGAAACGCCAGCCGCGCTTGATGCGCGGCATCCGCGCGCCCTCGACCGGCGGGTCCTGGACCACATCGCGCGCGCGCCATCGCCGCCACCAGCCCTCACGCCCTGTCGCCATCGACCGCTCACGCTCCAAACCAGACCGCGCGGAAGACTAACCCACCGGCCGCCCCACGCCCTGGAGAAGCCGCGGTTGACACCGTCCCGGCGCCGGTTGGATGCCGGTTCAAGTGGAAGCGGTTTCGCCTTCCGGGCCCTGAACCGGCCTGGAAATCCTCAGAGCCGGTTCATTGCACGAGCGCAAACACTATGCCCTGCGCCGACCCGGGTGTCGGCAGGGGTCACCACCATGCAGCAGCCTACCTTCCGCCTTGTCCTCCAGGCCACCCTCGCGCTTGGACTGGCAGTCGCCACCGTCGCTCCCGCCGTCGCGCAGGAACGCGAACGCGAACGCCGCGAGCACCGCACCCAGCGCGACCGCGAGCCGCGTCGCACGGAAACGCCTGCGCGGCGCGAGCAGGCCGATCGCCCGCGTGGCCCTGCCCGGGAACAGCGCCAGCCTGCCCGCCAGGCGCGTGAGGCACGGGAGGCGCCCCGTGCGATCGCCCAGCCCCGCCCCGGGAACAACGTCGCTCGACAGCGCGAGGCGGAACGCCAGATGCAGCCGCGCCGCACTCCGGATGCGGCCGCCCAGCGCGAAAGCGCCCGCCGACAGCAGTTGCAGGCGGCGCAGCGGGCCGAATCCCAACGCCAGCAGGCGGCCCGGCGCGACCAGGGGCGGGCTGCCCAGATGCAGCGTGAGCAGGCGCAGCGTGCCCAGGCGCAGCGCGAGCAGGCTCGTGACCAGGCGCAGCGGGCGCAGGCGCAGCGACGGCAGGCCACGCTCCGCGAACAGGCGCGGGCGCGCGACGAGGTTGCGCGCAGCCGGCAGGCCCGGCAGGACGCGGGCGACGCGCAGCGACGCCAGGCACTGCAGCAGCAAGCCGATCGCGAACGCAACCTGTCGCGCGAGCGCCAGCAGGCGCGCCGCGACGATCCCGGCCGGCGCGCGATGGCCACGCCCCAGCCGCGGCGCGAGCAGGCCCGCGACGATCGCAGGGACGACCGCAGCCGCGATCGGGCCCGCCGCCTCGACCGCGACCGCCAGCAGGCGCTGATCCGGGCCGAACGCGAGCGTGCAGAGCGGTTCCACCGCGATCGCGAGCGCCAGCAGCGGATCGCCGAACAGCGCAACGCCGAGCGCGCGCGCATGCTGCAGCAACAGCGGCGCATGGCGCAGTACCGCTACCAGCGCGACTATCACGCGCGCCTGCGCGAGCAGGAACGCCGCTGGCGCGCAACCTCGTGGGACTACGCGAACGATCCGTTCTACTACACGCCCGCCAGCTACCGCTACAACTACGGGGGCCGGTGGTACCAGACCAACCGCTACGGCGCGGACCTGATGCGCGAAGCCGTCCGCCGCGGCTACGAGGAGGGCCTGCGCGCCGGCCGCGCCGACCGCGAGGACGGCTGGCGCTACGACTACCGCAACAGCGATGGCTATCTCGATGCGAGCTACGGTTACGGCGGCCGCTACATCGCGCACGACCAGTACGCCCATTATTTCCGGCAGGGATTCGAGCGCGGGTATGAAGACGGCTACCACAGTCGCTACCGCTACGGCGGTCGCAACGACCGCGGCGACTACACCGTGCTCGCAACCGTGCTTGGCGTGATCCTGGGCCTGCAGCTGCTCGACTGAACCTGTCCCGGCGGTGGAGGCCCCGTCGCCTCCGCCGCCGCTGGCGCGGGAATGTTTGCAGTTCCTGGCGCGATTCCACCGTGCGATGCGACGGCGGTCTGCTAGTCGGGCGCCTCCCCGCTGCCGCTGGTCCGAAACCGCCTGCGCACACCGCACCGCAGCAATACGCGCGGCGGACCCCAGGCGTAGACTGGCGCAGGCGACACATGGGAGGACCATCGTCATGTTCGCATCGCTGCTCGCCGCCGCCTTGGCCATCTCGCCCGCCGACGCCGCGCCGGCTCCGCCGGAACCCGTCGCCCTTGCGCCGCCCGTGGTCCAGGCCGCGCCCGATCTCGGGCCGCCCCCCGGAATCGACGAAGTCTTCGCCGTCCCCGCCGCGTTGCGCGAGGCGCTGCACCAGCGGGTCGTCCGGCCCGGAAGCGGTTCCGACCAGCAGCGGCTCAACCGGCTCGTGCGTTTCCTGTTCGACGACGACGGCCTCGCCATGCGCTACCGGCACGATGCCGACCACACGGTGGCGCAGGCATGGCAGACGCGCGAGGCCAACTGCCTGTCCTTCACCATCCTCACCATCGCGCTGGCGCGTGCGGCTGGCATCGACGCGTACGGACAGGAGATTCCGCGGGTCCTGAGCTGGTATCGGGAAGGCAACACCCTTTACTTCAGCAACCACGTGAATGCAGGCATCCGCATCGCCGGTCATCGCTATTCGGTCGATGTCGCCAGCGACAGCATCCTGGCGGTGGATCCGCCCAAGAAGATCGATGACCAGCGGCTGCTTGCGATCTTCCATTCCAACCGCGCCGCGACCCTGGTGGGCCGGCAGCAGTACGCCGAGGCGGGCGACTACATGACGGCCGCCTTCGCCGCGGACGACAGCTATCCCGCCGCGTGGAACAACGCGGGCGTCCTGGCCTTGCGCCAGGGCCGCGAGCCCGACGCGGAGCACCACTTCAAGAAGACCCTGGAACTCAACGACCAGCACGAGGGCGCGTTGATGAACCTCGCCGCCCTCTACGCCGCCCGCGGCGACAAGGCCAGGGAACGGCAGCTGCGGGCCAGGGTCGACCGGATCCAGCGCAGCAACCCCTTCCATTACTTCCTGCTCGCCACCGAGGACGAAGCTCGCGGCGAGTACGCGAAGGCAGCACAACGCTACCGTCGCGCCATCTCGCTGCACGACGGCGAGCACCAGTTCCATTACGGACTGGCCCGCGCCTACCTGCATCTCGGCGAGTACCGGAAGGCCGGCGAGTCGCTACGCCGCGCCCAGGCCCTCGCCGGGGCCGGCGTGGCCGAACGCTACCAGGCCAAGCTCGAGCAGCTGCGCAGGAAAGGGCTGTAGTTCAACGCAGCTGGCTGTCCTTGCTGCCGCGGCGGTTGTAGCCGCTGTGCGCCTGGTTGTCCTGCTCCTCGGCTTCCTGGCAGGCGATGCACAGGCGCACGCCGGGCATGGCCTTGCGTCGCGCCTCCGGGATCGGGGCGTCGCATTCCTCGCAGCGCATGCGCGCCGGACCTTGCGGCAGCTGGCTGCGCGCGCGCTTGATCGCGTCCTCCACCGTGGCGTCGATCTGGTCCTGCACCGCGCCATCGCCTGCCCAACCCGTCGCCATCGCATCCTCCGTCCTGCAGTTGCCGCGCTACCTGTCTAGCGCAAGCCATGTTCAGATCCCGTCGGGCCAGCTGATCGCCGGCGCCGCGCCGGGCTTGCGCGGCTCCGGAACACCGGCGACCGCCTCCCAGACGCGCAGCGCGTCGACCGTGGCGGCCACGTCGTGCACGCGCACGATGCGCGCCCCGCGCTGCGCGGCGACCAGGTGCGCCGCCACCGACCCGAACACCCGCTCCTGGGGCTGGTCCCGCCCGGTCAGCTCTCCGATCGAGCGCTTGCGCGACAGGCCTGCAAGCACCGGCACGCCCAGCTCCAGGAAACGCTCCAGCCGCGCCAACAGCTGCAGGTTGTGCTGCGTCGTCTTGCCGAAGCCGAAGCCGGGATCGGCCACGATCTTCTTGCGCGAAATACCCGCCATTTCCGCGGCGAAGATGCGCTCGGCCAGGAAGCGATGCACCTCGCCCACCACGTCCTCGTAGTCCGGCGCGTCCTGCATCGATCGCGGCTCGCCCTGCATGTGCATCAGCACGACCGGCACGCCAAGCGATGCGGCCATGTCCAGCGCGCCCTCGCGGCGCAGCGCGCTGACGTCGTTGACCAGTCCCGCGCCCGCCTGCACCGCCGCCTGCATGACCTCGGGTTTGGAGGTGTCCACGCTGATCGGCAGCGCGGTCTCGCGCGCCAGCCGCTCGACCACCGGCACGACCCGCCGCAGCTCCTCCTCCAAGGACACCTCCGCCGCGCCCGGGCGGGTCGATTCGCCGCCGATATCGAGCAGGTCGGCCCCTTCCTCGGCCAGTCGCAGGCCGTGCGCCACCGCGGCATCGGCGTCGAAGTGCGCGCCGCCGTCGGAGAACGAATCGGGAGTCACGTTGACGATGCCCATCACCCGCGTCCTGTCGAGGCGGAGGATGCGGCCGGCGCAGTCGAGCTGGGGAGCGGTATCGAACATTGAAGTCGGGATGTCTGCGGCCTGGAATCGGCCGATTGTGGTCTCGGAGCGCGCGCGGCGCCACCGCCGGCGACAGCGCCGTTCAGGGCCCAAAATGCACCGAAGGCGCCGGTTGCCCGGCGCCTTCGCTGTCCGCATGGCCTGCCCCGCAGCGGGGGCGCGGCTCAGGTCTGCTCGGCCGGACCGCCGATCGGCGGCAGCGGGCGCGAATCGCCATCGCCGCCCTTGCCTGGCCCGCCCCGGCCCGACTCGATCCAGCCCATCGGCGGCGGGGGCTCGCGGCCCTCCATAATCGCATCGATCTGCGGCACGTCGATGGTCTCGTACTCGAGCAGCAGCTTGGCCATCGCATGCAGCTTGTCGAGGTTGTCGGTCAGGATCGTGGTGGTGCGTGCGTAGGCCTTGTCGAGAATGCCGCGCACCACTTCGTCGATCTTGCGGGCGGTGTCGTCCGAGACGCTCTTGTGCTGCGTCACCGAACGGCCGAGGAACACCTCGTCCTCGTCCTCGCTGTAGGCGATCGGTCCAAGTTCCTCGGACAAACCCCACTTGGTGACCATATTGCGCGCCATCTTGGTCGCGCGCTCGATGTCGTTGGAGGCGCCGGTGGTGACCTTGTCGGCGCCGAAGATCAGCTCCTCGGCCACGCGGCCGCCGTACAGCGAGCACAGCTGCGATTCGATCGCGGTGCGGTTGTACGAATACTTGTCGCCCTCGGGCAGGTACATGGTCACGCCCAGCGCGCGGCCGCGCGGAATGATGGTGACCTTGTAGACCGGGTCGTGCTCGGGCACCAGGCGGCCGACGATGGCATGGCCCGCCTCGTGGTAGGCCGTCAGCGTCTTCTCGTCCTCGCTCATCGCCATCGAGCGGCGCTCGGCGCCCATCAGGATCTTGTCGCGCGCCTTGTCGAAGTGGTCCATGCGGACGTCCTTCGCGTTCTCGCGCGCGGCGAACAGCGCCGCCTCGTTGACCAGGTTGGCCAGGTCCGCGCCGGAAAAGCCGGGCGTGCCGCGGGCGATGACCATCGGCTCGACGTTCTCGGCCAGCGGCACCTTGCGCATGTGCACGCGCAGGATCTGCTCGCGACCCTTCACGTCGGGCAGACCGACCACCACCTGGCGGTCGAAGCGCCCGGGGCGCAGCAACGCCGGGTCGAGCACGTCGGGACGGTTGGTCGCGGCGATCACGATCACGCCCTCGCCGCCCTCGAAGCCGTCCATCTCGACCAGCAACTGGTTGAGGGTCTGCTCGCGCTCGTCGTGGCCACCGCCAAGGCCGGCACCGCGATGGCGCCCGACCGCGTCGATCTCGTCGATGAAGATGATGCACGGCGCGTGCTTCTTGGCCTGCTCGAACATGTCGCGCACGCGGCTGGCGCCGACGCCGACGAACATCTCGACGAAATCCGAGCCGGAGATCGAGAAGAACGGCACCTTGGCCTCGCCGGCGATCGCCTTGGCCAGCAGGGTCTTGCCGGTGCCGGGCGGGCCGACCATCAGCACGCCGCGCGGGATCTTGCCGCCCAGCTTCTGGAATTTGGACGGATCGCGCAGGAACTCGACCAGCTCCGAGACCTCTTCCTTGGCCTCGTCGCAGCCGGCGACGTCGGCGAAGGTGACCTTGGTCTGGTCTTCGTTGAGCAGCTTCGCGCGCGACTTGCCGAACGACATCGCGCCCTTGCCGCCGCCCTGCTGCATCTGCCGCATCATGAAGAACCAGAAGCCGATGATCAGCGCCACCGGCAGCAGGTTGATCAGGATGTAGATGAAGGACGGGCCGCTGGACGGCGGTGCTGCCTGGATGTCGACCTTGTGGTTGATCAGGTCGTCCATCATGCCCTCGTCGCGGCGAGGCGCGATGACGGTGCCGGTCTCGCCACCCTTGGTGACGAACTCCACGGTCTTCTCGTCCTCGGCGATCTTGACCGACTTGATCTGGTCGCGGCGCACCTGCTCCATGAACTGGGAGTAGCGCACTTCGCCGGTGGCGCCCTGCCCCGGGTTGAAGCTGTTGAACACCAGCATCAGCACGACGGCGACCAGCGCCCACAGGAGGAGGTTCTTGACGAGGTCGTTCATCGGGATTTCCGGGACTCCAATGGGCTCATGCTACTTGATTGCCGCCAGCTTGCCCTGCGCCAACGCATAGACTTCGGGCGACCGCTTGCGCGACGCGGCGGGCTTGCGGATGACCACCTTCGCATAGCGCCTGCGCAGGTCGCGCACGAAGTCGTCGAAACCCACGCCCTGGAACAGCTTGATCAGGAACGCACCGCCGGTCTTGAGGTGGCGGTCGGCGAAATCCATCGCCAGTTCGGACAGGTACATCGCACGCGGCTGGTCGACCGCGTCCACACCGCTCTTGTTGGGGGCCATGTCGGACAACACAAGGTCCACGGGCTGGCCGCCGAGTGCGGTCTCAAGGGCCGATAAGACCGCATCCTCCCTGAAATCGCCATGAAGGAACTCCACCCCGGCCAGGGGCGGCATGTCCAGGATGTCCAGGGCGATCACCCGGCCCGGCCGCGCGGGGTCGAGGCGATCGAGCTCCTGCCGGACCCACTGCGACCAGCCGCCGGGGGCGGCCCCCAGGTCGACGACCACCATGCCCGGCTTGAGCAGGCGGTCGCGCTCGACCAGTTCCTCGAGCTTGTAGGCCGCGCGCGAACGCAGGCCCTCGGCCTGGGCCTTCTTCACGAAGGGGTCGGAGAAGTGTTCCTTCAGCCAGCGCTGGCTGCTCTTGCTGCGGGTCGCCATGGGGGTCTTCCGCCCCCTTCCGCCTGTGCGGCGAGGGCCGGTGGGCCTGCGGCCGCGGTCGCGGCGGCGCAGTCCCGGAGAGGGGAATGAGCGGCGGCATGATACCCTGCCGTCCCCCGCCCACTGCCGAATTCCCGATGTCGATCGCCCTGACCGCCGCCCAGAACCGCTTCCTGCGCGGGGCAGCGCACGAACTCAAGGCGATGCTGCAGGTGGGCGGCAAGGGCGTGACCGACGCGCTGGTGGCCGAGATCGACGGCGCCCTGGAACATCACGAACTGATCAAGATCAAGGTGGCGGCCGCCGACCGCGAGGAGCGCGACCAGCTCATCGCCGAGATCGCGCGCCGCGCCGACGCCGCGCTGGTGCAGCGGATCGGCCACGTGGCGGTCCTGTACCGGCCCTCCCGCGACAAGCGACAAATCGTCCTGCCGCGGGCCTGACCTCGTCCCGCGATGCAGCTGGTCCACGAACAGCCCGATTTCGAATTCTTCCTGCGCGGCGCCGACGGCCGCTCGGCCCTGGTCAACGACCGCAGCCTGGACGCCAGCTTCATCGTCGCGCCGGACCGGCTGCTGGAAGGCTGGCCGGCGGGCGATGTCCAGGCCCTGCAGGTGGCCGACCTCGAACCGCTGCTCGCGCTGGAGCCCGAGCTGATCGTCCTGGGCTGCGGCGACCGCCAGGCCTTCCCGCCGCAGGCGGTGCTGGCCGCTTGCCTTTCGCGCGGCATCGGCCTGGAAACCATGACCAATGCCGCCGCCGCCCGCACCTACAACGTGCTGGCCGGGGAAGGCCGGCGGGTGGTCGCCGGATTCATCCTGGCCCCGTAGTCCCGGCGCTGGCGCGGAGCGGATCCGCCGCCCCCCAAGATTTGGAGCGTCCAGGGCCTCGACCGGTGCTGCAGCGGGTGCTCGCCGATATGCGGCGAGCGGTGGTGCCTGCAATTCGCGGGATCTTGCGCTCCCGCACGCCGGGTGCGCCGGGCCGGGGACCCGCTCCCACAGGAAACGACCGCCCCTCAGCGTCGCGGCAGGTACTGCAGCGGGTCGACCGGCTTGCCGTTGTAGCGGGCGGACGGGCGCTGCTCGCGATCCGCAGGATCGCGCGCCCGTGAGCGCCCGGCGCGCTGCGCCGGGCCGGGGATCCGCTCCCACAGGAAACGACCGCCCCTCAGCGGCGCGGCAGGTACTGCAGCGGGTCGACCGGCTTGCCGTTGTAGCGGGCGAGCGGGCGCCGCCGGCGATCCGCAGGATCGCGCGCCCGCGAGCGCCCGGCGCGCTGCGCCGGGCCGGGGATCCGCTCCCACAGGAAACGACCGCCCCTCAGCGTCGCGGCAGGTATTGCAGCGGGTCGACCGGCTTGCCGTTGTAGCGGATCTCGAAATGCAGCATTTCCCGCGCGGTGCCGGTGCTGCCCATCTCGGCGATCTGCTCGCCGGCCTTGACCCGTGCGCCTTCGTTCACCAGCCGGGTCCGGTTGTGGCCGTAGGCCGAGAGCCACTGCTCGTCGTGCTTCACGATCACCAGTTCGCCGTAGCCCACCAGTCCGGAACCCGAATACACCACCACGCCATCGGCGGCCGAGCGCACCGCCTGCCCGCCCTTGCCGGCGATGTCGATGCCCTGCCGGGTCGGGTCGCCGTCGGCGTAGCGGTTGATGATCTGGCCGTCGGTGGGCCAGCGCCAGGCGATGCTGCTGCGCACCGGCGGCGGCGTGGTCGGCTGCGGCGGGGTCTGGGTCGGCCGCACCACCGGCGGACGCCGGGTGCCGGCGGACGGCGCGGTGGTCGTGCGCGCGGCCTGGGCGCCCGAGCGCGGATACAGCCACAGACGTTGCCCCGGGTAGATCGTGTACGGCGCCGAGATCCCGTTCCACAGCGCCAGGTCCATCGGGCTGATGCCGTTGCTCACCGCCAGCCGGTAGAGGGTGTCGCCGCGCTTGACCACCACGCTGGCACCTGGCTTGGGCGTGGAGGTTTTCGGCGTGCCGGCGGTACCCGGCGCGCGCACCACCGTGCTGCTGCTGCATGCGGCGACAAGCAGCGCGCACAGCAGCGCCAGCGCAGCGGCGGGAATTCGCGATGGGGTCGTCATCTTCCGTATCGTCCTTCGGTCCGGCGGAACGGTGGCGGCGCGGCCATCATCCCGCAAGGCGCTTGAACAGTTCCTGCGCAACCAGTCCGCTGCCGCCGATCAGTACGCTGAAATAGACCACGGTACCGATGTTGGCCAGGTGACCGAGCAGCACCGCGCCTCCGTCGCGCTGGATGAAGCCGATCGCATAGGCCAGCAGCGCGATGGCGGGGATGGTGTTGCTGAAAGGCACGAAGCCAAAGGGCGCCATCAACAGCAGGGCTGCGGCGATGAAAGCCAGATTGTTGAGCAGGTCCTGGGCGCGCCCGTCGACGAGCATCGGCAGCCGGTGCGGGCGGCTGAGCCGCTCCAGCCGCGTCACCCAGCGCAGGCCGCCGACGAGGCCAGGCCGCAGCCGGTCCGACGGCAGCCGCCGCTCGCGCACGCGGCGCGGCACCCACAGCTGGCGCCCGAGCACCCGACTCACGCCCACCAGCAGGATCGCCGCGCCGAACACCGTGCTCACGCCCGGAATCGACACCGGGATCAGGAACACCAGCGTCAGCAGGATCGTGAGCAGCAGCAGGCCTTCGTCGCCAAACAGGTCGAGCAGCTCGCCCAGGCTCACATGGTCGGGCGGCATGCGCGCGATCATGCCCTCGATCTGCGTGCCGAGGCTTTGCTCGTCCGCCTCGCGGGCGGCCTGCTCCTCCATGGACACGGCTCAGCCCAGGGTGCCGGACAGCAGCGGCACGAACACCACCTGGCCCAGCTCCCGGCGCAGCAGCGAGCCGTCGGCCTGCCGGCGCAGCATGAGCAGCTGCTGTGCGTTGGCCGCGCCGACCGGGGCGACCAGTACGCCGCCCGGCGCGAGCTGCTCGGTCAGCGCATCGACCAGCGCCGCGGCACCGGCAGTGACCAGGATGCCGTCGTAGGGGCCGTTCTCGGCCCAGCCGGCGCGACCATCGTCGTGCTTGCTGCGCACGTTGAGCCCCAGCGAGCGGAAGCGCTTGCGCGCCACCCGCAGCAGGTCGCCGATGCGTTCGACCGTGTGCACCTCCAGCCCCAGCGCGGCCAGCACGGCGGCCTGGTAGCCCGAACCGGTCCCGACCTCGAGAACGCGCCGCGGCTGGTGACCGTCCTCGAACAGCGCCTCGGTCATGCGCGCGACCACCCACGGCTGCGAGATGGTCTGGCCATGGCCGATGGGCAGCGCGGTGTCCTCGTAGGCGCGCGTGGCCAGCGCCTCGTCCACGAACAGGTGGCGCGGCACGGTGCGGATCGCGTTGAGCACGCGCTCGTCGCGGATGCCGTTGGCGCGCAGTCGCTCGATCAGGCGGTCGCGCACGCGCTGCGAGGTCATGCCCACGCCGAGTGCCTCGGGCTGCAGGCGCAGTCGCGGCGTCATCACGGCCGCGGCTCCTTCAGTTCCGCCGCGAGGCTGCCGACCCAGCTCGCCACCTGCTCCAGCGCCTGGTAGCGGGTCAGGTCGACGTGGATCGGGGTGATCGAGATGTGGCCGAAGCGGACGGCGTGGAAGTCGGTGCCGGGGCCCGCGTCCATCTCCGGCCCGGCGGCGCCGATCCACCACCAGGTACGGCCGCGCGGGTCCTCCTGCTTCGTGCAGGGCTCGGCGCGATGGCGGTTGCCCAGGCGCGTGACCTCGAAGCCGGCGATCTCGCTCCAGGCGCGGTCGGGCACGTTGACGTTGAGGATGGTGTCGGCCGGCAGCGGATCGGCCTTCAGGCGCTCGACGATCTCCACGGCGGCGCGCGCCGCGGTCTCGTAGTGGCGGCCGTCGTGGTTGACCGTGGCCAGCGACATCGCGATCGCCGGCAGGCCCAGGAACCGGCCTTCCATCGCCGCGGCGACGGTGCCCGAGTAGATCACGTCGTCGCCGAGGTTGGCGGTGTTGTTGATGCCCGAGACGACGATGTCGGGTTCGACGTCGAACATGCCGGTGATCGCCACGTGCACGCAGTCGGTCGGCGTGCCGTAGACGCGCCACACCGACTCCTCGAGCTGCTGCACGCGCAGCGGCATGTCCAGGGTCAGGGAATTGCTGGCGCCGGAGCGGTCCCGGTCCGGCGCGACGATCAGGACCTCGTGACCCGCATCGCGCAGGCCCTGCGCGAGGATGCGGATGCCCGGTGCGTCGACGCCATCATCGTTGCTGACCAGTACTCGCATGAAACCCCGGATCCACCCCTGTCGCGACGCGTATGCAGCGATGATACCGGATGCGCGCCCCGCGATGCCGGACGCTCAGCCCGGAAACGGCATACTTGGCCGATGAGCCACGACCGCAAGCCGCCCGACGAGGACGACGCCGCGCTGTTCCGCAGCGCGATCGGGCCCGTGCGCGAGCTGCCGCCGGCCGATGCGCCCCCGCAGCGCCCGAAACCGCGTCCCGGCACCCGCATGGGCGACCTGGACGAGGCCGACGCCAGGGACGAATTCCGGCGCATGCTCGGGCCGGACACCATCGAAGCCGGCGATACGCTGCGCCATCGCCGCGACGAGGTGCCCGTGCGCGTGCTCAAGCGGCTCGCACAGGGGCAGTACGCCGCGCAGGACGAACTGGACCTCCACCACGCCACGGCGGCGGGCGCGGAGGCGCTGCTGCGCAGCTTCCTGCTCGACGCGCGCGACCGCGGCGCGCACTGCGTGCGCGTGATCCACGGCAAGGGCCTGGGATCGGGCGGCGTGCCGGTGCTCAAAAACCTCGTCGATCGGCTCCTGCGCCAGCGGAGCGACGTGCTGGCATTCCATTCCGCACCCGCCTCGCAAGGCGGAACGGGTGCGGTGCTGGTATTGCTCAGGCCGCGCTAGGGCCGGGATGCTTTGGGTGCCGGTAGCCCACGGCGCCTCCCTGCGGTCAATCGACCCGCCGCTGCGGAGGATTGACCCAATGGACCTGCATGTATCGCCGTCCTGCCAATCGCTCGACGCGCGAAACATAGACCGCGTCGGCGACCAGGGTTCCCGGTTGCGGTTGCACGACCGGGCGCCGTGCGATTCCGGAGCTGCTGGCGCAGGCGGCCAATCCCGCCAGCAGGACGGTTGCGGTAACGACACGAAGGGCTGCGTTCATGGCTGCGCTCCTGTTGCCGCGTCGGCACGACCACGCGCCGCGCGGTCCACAGATATACGCCCGGCGCACGCCCGCGCCAGTGTCCGATCCGTCAATCCGACGAATGGTCGCCGGACGCCGCATCCTCGATCGTGCCAAGTTCGGCCAGCACGCTGGTCGCATACGCGCCCGGCGGAAGGGAGAATGCCAGGCGCAGCGCGTCGTCGGTGAGCCATTGCCATGCCAGGCCGTCCGCACGCATGCGCGTCGCGCGCCGTTCCTGGCGCAGTCCGGCCGCCTCGAGTCCGTGGCGCAGACGCAGCGCGACCGGCTCATCAAGCACCGCATTCTCCACGGCCAATGCGGCGCCCTGGCTGCGTCGTTCGCCCCGGCCCCACAGCGGCGCCGTGGGATGGATGTCGAAGGCCGCCAGGCGCGCCGCCAGCTCCTCGTCGAACGGTTGCGGGCCAAACACGCTGCGGCTGCCGTCCAGCATCCAGACCTCGCCGTCGAGGCCGCGGTCCCAGCTGCCCGCCGCGACGCGCGCCGCCAGTACCCGGTTGAACAGTTCCGAACGGGCTGCCGACAGCAGCATCGAGCGTTCCTCGCGACGCACGCGCCGGCCGGAAAACATCGCCAGCGCCTTGCCGACGTTGCCGCCGCCGTGGCCGAAGCGCTGTCCCCCGAATCCGTTCGGCACGCCACGCGCGTGGATCGCGCGCAGTCGCGCCTCGATGGCTTCGCGTTCTCCGCGCACCGCGCGCAGCACCAGGACGAAACGGTTGCCCGCCAGCGCGCCGCGCGGCAGCTTGCGCGCGTGGCGGGTCGCGTCGAGCACCCGCAGCGCCTCGCCGGAACCGGCGTCCTCGAAGGCGAGCAGGTCCGGCGGCGGCGCCTCCCGCCCGGGCAGCTGCACCGTGAAGCGCTGGCGCGTGAGCGCGTGGCGGTCCTTGATCCCGGCATAGCCGACGGCCGCCTCCGGCACGCCCGCCCACTGCGCGATCCTGCGCGCCACGAAGGCGGTGTTGAGCGCGCGCTTCTCGACGGTCAGCAGCAGGTGTTCTCCGGCGCCGCTGGCCTGGAATGCGTCGATCTCCTCGACGACGAAATCCTCGGGCGCCTGGCGGATGCCCGCATGCAGCACGGGGGCGCCGTGGGCCCGCAGGCGTGCAGCCGCGGCCTCGCTCATGCGCGCACGAGCAGGCAGGTCGCCATCGCGGCGATGCCCTCGCCGCGCCCGGTGAAGCCCATGCGTTCGCTGGTCGTCGCCTTGACGCTGATGTCGTCCATGCCGATGCCGAGTTCGTCGGCGATCAGCGCGCGCATGGCCGGCGCATGCGGCCCGACCCTGGGACGTTCGCAGACCACGGTGACGTCGGCATTGCCCACGCGCCAGCCGCGCTCGCGCAGCAGCTCATTGCAGTGGCGCAGGAATACGCGGCTGTCGGCTCCCTTCCAGCGCGGGTCGGAAGGCGGGAAGTGGATTCCGATGTCGCCCAGCGCCAGCGCGCCGAGCATGGCGTCGCACAGCGCGTGCAGCACCACGTCGCCATCGCTGTGCGCGAGCACGCCGCGTTCGTGCGGCACGCGCACGCCACCGATCATCACGTGGTCGCCGTCGCCGAAGGCATGGACGTCGTAACCCTGGCCGATCCTCATGTTCACGGCAGGAACAGCTCCACGATCCGGTTCATGTCGACATGGCGGATGAGGCCGGAGGCCTCGGCGGCCACGCGCGGGTCTGCGAACAGTCCCTCGCCGGCCAACTCGCCAACGCGACGGAACGCGTTTCCGACGGCCTGGTCGGCACTGCCGTCGCGGAACGCCCGGCGCGCCGGCTCGGCGCAGTCCTCCGCCAGCAGCCGCTCCATGACGGCGCCCATGCCGCGGTTGGCCTCCTCGCGCTGTGCGCCGGTCGGCTGGGGCAGGTCCTGCAGTTCCGGATGCAGCGAGATCGCGGAGAACATCCAGCGCACCAGGGCGCGCCGGTCGTCGGCCGTCGTCGCCTCCACCACGCAGGCCTCGAGGTCGCCCACGCCCTCCTGCGCCGCGGCCGGGTGGGCCGCCGTCGCGATCATCGCGAACAACGCCGCTGCCGCCAATCGCCTCATCCGTTCTCTCCGTGCAGGGTCCGCCGGGCGAGCAGGAATTCGAAGCGCGCCAGGTCGCTGGTGGTGGTGATCTTGAAGTTGTCCTCGTCGCCCTCGACCAGCAGCGGACGCATGCCCTGGCGCTCCATCGCCATGGCCTCGTCGGTGACTTCGACGCCGGCCTCGCGCGCCGCTTCCAGCGCGCGGGTCAGCTGCAGGCGCCGGAACAGCTGCGGGGTCAGCGCGCGCCAGAGCCGCTCGCGCGGTTCGGTGCCATCGATGCCGCCGTCGTCGCCGGCGCGCTTGAGCGTGTCGCGCACGGGCGCGGCGAGGATGGCCCCGACCGGGTCGCCACGGCCGCGCTCCAGCAGCGCGCCCAGGTCCGCGTGGCCGAGGTTGGGCCTGGCCGCATCGTGCACCAGCACGAAATCGTCCGCCCTCACCTGCTCCGGCAGCGCGCCCAGCGCGGCCAACACCGAACCGGCGCGGCTGTCCGCGCCGTCCACGCGCAGCAACGGCTTGCCGTCCATCGAGCTCCAGCCCGGCCACCATGCGTCATCGGCGGCCAGCGCCACGACCGCGCCGCACACGGCCGGATGCGACAGCAGCGCGTGCAGCGCATGCGCGATCAGCGGGCGACCGGCGACGTCCACGTACTGCTTGGGCATCGCACCGCCAAAGCGCTGGCCGCGACCCGCGGCCGGCACGATCGCCCAGACCTGCGCGGCATGCGCGCCCGCCACCAGGCTGCCGGGACTCATGGCGCCTCTCCCTGCTCCGCTTCGGGCGGCGGAGCGGGCGCGGTGCGCGCGTCGTCGACCACGCGGTAGAAAGTCTCGCCCGGTCGGATCATGCCCAGCTCGTTGCGCGCCCGCTCCTCGATCGCCGCCTCTCCCGACTTGAGGTCGGCCACCTCGGCCGCCAATGCGGCGTTGCGCTGGCCCAGGCCCTCGTTCTGGCGCCCCTGTTCCTGCACGCGCGCGTCCAGGACCTCGACGGCCTGCCGCCCGCCGTTACCGAACCACAGCCGGTACTGCAGGAGTCCCAGCAGCGCCACCAGCGCCAGCAGCAGCAACCGCAACCAGCGCATGGCGGCGATCCGTCAGCGCTTGAGCGAGACGAAGGCGTCGCGGCCGGCGTACTTCGCCGAAGCGCCGAGCTGTTCCTCGATGCGCAGCAGCTGGTTGTACTTGGCCACGCGGTCGCTGCGGCACAGCGAGCCGGTCTTGATCTGGGTCGCGGTGGTGGCCACGGCGATGTCCGAGATCGTAGTGTCCTCGGTCTCGCCCGAACGGTGCGAGACGATCGCCGCGTAGCCCGCGGCATCGGCCATGGCGATGGCCTCCAGGGTCTCGGTCAGGGTGCCGATCTGGTTGACCTTGATCAGGATCGCGTTGGCAGTGCCGCTGTCGATGCCCTCCCTGAAGATCTTCGGATTGGTCACGAACAGGTCGTCGCCGACCAGCTGCACCTTGTTGCCCACGCGCTCGGTCAGCTGCTTCCAGCCGGCCCAGTCGTCCTCGGCCATGCCGTCCTCGATGGTGACGATCGGGTACTGCGCGGCCCAGTCGGCGAGGAAATCGACGAACTGCTCGCTGGTCAGGCGCTTGTTCTCGCCGACCAGGTTGTACTTGCCGTTGTCGTGGAACTCGCTCGAGGCCACGTCCAGGCCCAGCAGCACGTCGTCGCCGGCGCTGTAGCCGGCCTTGCCGATCGCTTCGAGGATGGTGTCGAGCGCTTCGACATTGCTGCGGAAATCAGGGGCGAAACCGCCCTCGTCGCCCACCGCGGTGGACAGGCCGTGGCCCTTGAGCACCGACTTGAGCGCGTGGAAGATCTCGGTGCCGCAGCGCAGCGCCTCGGAGAACGAGGACGCGCCGACCGGCAGCACCATGAACTCCTGGAAGTCGACATTGTTGTCGGCGTGGGCGCCGCCATTGATGATGTTCATCATCGGCACCGGCAGCACCGGCGCGCGGCCGCCGGCCAGGTGCTGCCACAGCGGCAGCTTCTTCGACGCGGCCACCGCGTGGGCGTTGGCCAGCGACACCGCCAGCAGCGCATTGGCGCCGAGGCGGCCCTTGTTCTCGGTGCCGTCGAGGTCGATCAGGCGCTTGTCGAGGCCGGCCTGGTCGGCGGCATCGAAGCCCTTGAGCGTCTCGGCGATGGCGCCGTTGACGTTGGCCACGGCCTTCTGCACGCCCTTGCCGAGATAGCGCGTCTTGTCGCCGTCGCGCAGTTCCACCGCTTCCTTGGCGCCAGTGGAGGCGCCCGAGGGCACGGCGGCGCGACCGAAGGATCCGTCGGCGAGCGTGATTTCGGCTTCGAGGGTGGGGTTACCGCGGGAGTCGAGGATTTCGCGTGCGTGGATCTTGGCGATAGCGGTCATTGAGGCCTCTGTAGGGATGCAAGTCTTCGAACTTCGGAAAGCATGGACTGACCTGCGGGCGACGCCGGGTCCGGAATTGCAGTGGAGCCCCAATGGACCCGCCAACGCCGGTCAGCCAAGGGCTCCAGGAACAGCAGGTGGAGACGTCCGACAAATGCGCGGGAAAGAATACGATCTTGGCCGCAAGCGATCTCGTAAACCACCCCATCGGCATTCGGCGTAACCCGTTCGACCGGCATATGGACTTCGACCGCAGTTCCTTCGACTGCCACCTCGCCACGTACCGTCTCAGTCACGCGGAACGACGATTCTACAGACAGCGAGCCATCAGCTCCGCGCGATTCGGAGACAGACGTCAGCTCAGCCACCACGATCGCTTCGTTACCCTCGTAAGTTTCTTCTGTCGACCAACCCGGCACGCTCGTGCAGGCCGCTGCCGGCTGCGAGCAGACGAGACAGGCCGCCAGCAAGGGCAAGGCCGATCTAATCATCAACAGGTTTCCATCCGCAGAAACACCATGCCTCCTGCACTCGGCCACGGTAGGACAGGCGATCGGGCCCAAGGCCCGTTGGATGCGGACCTCGCCACCCGCATCGCTTCACGCCTTGGCTTCCTTGAGCAGCTTGCCGCCGGCCCTACGCTCGCGCGCGGCGCGCACGAAGCCGACGAACAGCGGATGGCCGTTGCGCGGGGTGGACAGGAACTCCGGATGCGCCTGGCAGGCGATGAACCAGGGGTGCCCGGGCAGCTCCACCATCTCCACCAGCAGGTCGTCCATCGACTTGGCCGAGATCACCAGCCCGGCATCCTCGAGCTGGGTGCGATAGCGGTTGTTGAACTCGTAGCGGTGGCGGTGGCGCTCGCCGACCACGTCCTTGCCGTACAGCTCGCGCGCCCTGGTCCCCGGCTTGATGCGCTGCTCCTGCAGGCCCAGGCGCATGGTGCCGCCGAGGTCGGAGCGCTCGTCGCGGCGCTCGACCTCGCCAGTGCTGGTGCGCCACTCGGTGATCAGGCCGATCACCGGATGCGGACTCTGGCGGTCGTTCTCGGTGCTGTTGGCGCCTTCCAGGCCGGCCACGTGGCGGGCGAAATCCACCACCGCCGCCTGCATGCCATAGCAGATGCCGAAATACGGCAGGCCCTGCTCGCGCGCGTGGCGAGCCGCCAGCACCTTGCCCTCGAAGCCGCGGTCGCCGAAGCCGCCCGGCACCAGCACGCCATCGACGCCATGCAGGGTCTTGTCGGCCCCGTCGCGTTCGATGTCCTGCGATTCGATCCAGCGCAGGTTGACGCGGGTGCGCTGGCGGATGCCGCCGTGCTTGAGCGCCTCGCCCACCGACTTGTAGGCGTCCTTGTGGTCGACGTACTTGCCGACCACGGCGATGGTGACCTCGTCGATCGGATGTTCGGCCGCATCCACCACCGCCAGCCACTCGGACAGGTCGGCCTGCGCGGCCGCCTTGCCGTCCAGGCGCAGGCGATCGACCACCAGCGCGTCCAGGCCCTGCGCGTGCAGCCACATCGGGATCTTGTGGATGTTGTCCAGGTCGATCGCCGAGATCACCGCCTTTTCCGGCACGTTGGTGAACGAGGCGATCTTGCGCCGCTCGCCGTCGGGCAGCGGCTGCTCGCTGCGGCAGACCAGCACGTCGGGCTGGATGCCGATCGAGCGCAGTTCCTTGACCGAATGCTGGGTCGGCTTGGTCTTGAGCTCGCCGGCCGCGGCGATGTACGGCACCAGGGTCAGGTGCATGAACAGCGCCTTGTCCGGGCCGCGGTCGGTACGGATCTGGCGGATCGCCTCCAGGAAGGGCAGCGATTCGATGTCGCCCACGGTGCCGCCGATCTCGACCAGGGCCACGTCGAAGCCCTGGGTGGCGGCGTCGATGCAGCGCTTGATCTCGTCGGTGATGTGGGGGATCACCTGCACGGTGGCGCCCAGGTAGTCGCCGCGGCGCTCCTTGCGGATCACCGACTCGTAGATCTTGCCGGTGGTGATGGAATTCCTGCCGCCCAGGCGGACGTTGATGAAGCGCTCGTAGTGGCCGAGGTCCAGGTCGGTCTCGGCCCCGTCGTCGGTGACGTACACCTCGCCGTGCTGGAACGGGCTCATCGTGCCCGGGTCGACGTTGATGTACGGGTCCAGCTTCATCATCGTCACCTTCAGGCCCCGGGCCTCGAGGATCGCGGCCAGGGAGGCGGCGGCGATGCCCTTGCCGAGCGAGGACACGACCCCGCCGGTGACGAAGACGAGCGGGGTGAAGGAACTGGGGGAAGTCATGGGGAGTGGGCACCCGCTGGAAAGCCCCATTCTACAGGCTCGGCGCGCCCGCCGCCCCCTTGACTCCGGCCCCGGCGGGCCACCCACCCCGCAGCGGAACCGCCCAAGCGGCCTAGTTGCGCGAGGTGAGGGTGCCGCAGACCGCCTCTATCGCCCGACGCCAGCGCGCCGGCAGGGCCGGGCTGGCCTCCGGTCCGGTCCCGCCGGCCACACGGAAGGGACTCGCGATCCAGTGCGGGCAGCGGGGTCGACCAGGCAGCCGCCTGGGCGGCTGCCCACCTGCCGCACGGACGACGGTGTTCCGGCGCAGCGCGCTGCCGGCGGCGTGGAAGATGGCCACGCTGCCGCGGCGCCGATAACTGCCGGACGCCCGTGCCGGTTCCGCCGGACGTGGGCCGGATGGCCGCCCATGAACACCCCGTAAAAGCGTTCGATGCACCGCCGGTCGCGCAGTCGGCGGCCTTGGCTCTCGCCGCGGATGCTCGTACCGGCCGGTCGAGCCCGGCCGCGCCCGTGGCAGGCGGAACAGGGCCGCGCGCCCGATGGGGCGGGCGCCATCGGGTTCGTCGCAGCCTCCGCGACGGCGTCCCGCCAGCCTTGACCACCCCCGCCCCGCCCCCCATCCTGCGCGCCTCCGCAGTCCGCCCCCGCCCCCGATGAATTCCCGCTACAACGCCGCCGACATCGAAGTCCTGTCCGGCCTGGATCCGGTCAAGCGCCGCCCCGGCATGTACACCGATACCACCCGCCCCAACCATCTGGCGCAGGAGGTGATCGACAACGCGGTGGACGAGGCGCTGGCCGGGCATGCGCGGGAAATCGCGGTGACGATCTACAAGGACGGGAGCTGCGAGGTGTCCGACGACGGCCGCGGCATGCCGGTGGACATCCATCCCGAGGAGAAGATCCCCGGCGTCGAACTGATCCTGACCCGCCTGCACGCGGGCGGCAAGTTCAGCAACAAGAACTACACCTTCTCCGGCGGCCTGCACGGCGTGGGCGTGAGCGTGGTCAACGCGCTCTCGACCCTGGTCGAGGTGCACATCAAGCGCGAGGGCCAGGAGCATCGCATCACCTTCCGCGACGGCGACCGCGCCACGCCGCTGGAAGTGGTCGGTACCGTCGGCAGGAAGAACACCGGCACGCGCGTGCGCTTCTGGCCGGACCCGAAGTACTTCGACAGCCCGAAGTTCAGCGTGCGCGCCCTGCGCCACCTGCTGCGGGCCAAGGCCGTGCTCTGCCCGGGCCTGACCGTGACCCTGTTTGACGAGGCCACCGGCGAGAACGACCGCTGGTTCTTCGAAGACGGCCTGCGCGACTACCTCAGGGGCGAGCTGGCCGGCCGCGAACTGCTGCCGCCGGAGCTGTTCGTCGGCGCGCTGCGCAAGGACACCGAGACGGTCGACTGGGCGGTGGCCTGGGTGCCGGAGGGCGACCTGGTGCAGGAAAGCTACGTCAACCTGATCCCCACCGCGCAGCACGGCACCCATGTCAACGGCCTGCGCACCGGCTTCACCGACGCGCTGCGCGAGTTCTGCGACTTCCGCAACCTGCTGCCGCGCGGCGTCAAGCTGGCGCCGGAGGACGTGTGGGACCGCGTGTCGTTCGTGCTGTCGCTGAAGATGACCGATCCGCAGTTCAGCGGCCAGACCAAGGAGCGCCTGTCCTCGCGCCAGGCCGCGGGCTTCGTCGAGGGCGCCGCCCACGACGCCTTCAGCCTGTGGCTCAACCAGCACGTGGAGCTGGGCGAGCGCATCGCCCAGCTGGCGATCGAACGCGCCAGCGCGCGGCTCAAGACCGAAAAGCAGATCGTCCGCAAGAAGGTCACGCAGGGTCCGGCCCTGCCAGGCAAGCTGGCCGACTGCATCAGCCAGGATCTCTCGCGCACCGAACTGTTCCTGGTGGAGGGCGATTCGGCAGGCGGCAGCGCCAAGCAGGCGCGCGACAAGGACTTCCAGGCGATCCTGCCGCTGCGCGGCAAGATCCTCAACACCTGGGAAGTGGCCTCGGGCGGCGTGCTCGCCTCGCAGGAAGTGCACGACCTGGCCGTGGCCATCGGCTGCGACCCGGGCAAGGACGACATCACCGGGCTGCGCTACGGCAAGGTGGTCATCCTGGCCGACGCGGACTCCGACGGCCTGCACATCGCCACCCTGCTCTCGGCGCTGTTCCTCAGGCACTTCCCGGCCCTGGTGCGCGCCGGCCATATCTTCGTGGCGATGCCGCCGCTGTTCCGCGTGGACGTGGGCAAGCAGGTGTTCTACGCGCTGGACGAGGAGGAAAAGCGCCTGCTGCTGGAGAAGATCGAGCGCGAGAGGCTCAAGGGCCAGGTCAATGTCACCCGCTTCAAGGGCCTGGGCGAGATGAATCCCTCGCAGCTGCGCGAATCCACCATCCACCCCGACACCCGCCGCCTGGTGCAGCTGACCATCGACGATGACGTCGAGACCAGCGGGCTGATGGACATGCTGCTGGCCAAGAAGCGCGCCTCGGACCGGAAGGCGTGGCTGGAGCAGAAGGGCGACCTGGCGACGCTGGAAGTCTGACCCCGACGCGTCATTGGCCTAGGCCGTGGCGACGGGCTCATTGGCTTCGCGACGGAATGTTCTGGGTGGCGCGGCTGGAACAGAGGGGAGGTCCGGCGACGCTGGAGGTCTGACCCCGGATCTTCACCGGCGTTGGTCGGGGCGACAGCCCCGTGGCGTCCGAACGGAGTAGTCCAGGCAGCGCGTCTTCGGAGGGGCCGCGCCTGCCTCGGGCCGTCCGCCTTGACTCGCCGCCTTGCTTCGCGCGCCCAAGTTATGCCCGTCGGCCGCTTCGCCGTCGCTTGTCCAGCCGTGCGGCTCGCCGACGCAACCGGATGAGCAGATCACGACCCGCCTGGAGAACACCTGGACAACTGTCACCTCGAGCGGTGCGGGAAATCCAGCCAGGTTTTCCGAGGCTCCTCACCGCGTCCGGCATGACAATGGCGCGCAGTCGAGTCCTTCCCTGTCCCGACTGGCCCCGCACGAATATTTTGTCGCGACGTCGCTCCGCCTCTGCCTTTCCAAGACGACGCGGAATGTATCCACGCGGGTACGGGTGCCCGTTGGCCGCAGGCCGACGCCGGGGGACATTCGTACCCAGGGGTACCCGTACCCAGCGCCGCGCACACCCTGCTGTTGCACTTCGGCGTTTCCGAATCCTGCAACATCCTGCGCCCCCCCTCGCATGCCAGCGGCGCCGTAAACGTGCGTTAATCCGGGGCAGCAGCACTCCACCGCATGACCGTCCCGTCCTTGCGGTCCGGTCGCGGTCCCGGACGGTCCGCTCCGTAAGGCTCTCCGCTGCCGGGCAGGATGCCGAGATAGCGATGCGTCTTCATCGACAGCAGCATGAACTCGCCGCGCAGCAGGTCCTGCCACATGAAGCGGCTGTCGACCGGATGCTCGGGCAGCAGGCGCACGTCGGCGGACAGGCCGATGCCGACGACGGTGAGGAATCCGCTGCCGTCTAGCGCCTCCAGCGCAACCTGCCCCGCCCCGCGGTCGTGCACGCGGAAGCGCGCGGCTGCGGTTCTTGCCGGTTCCGAATCGGCCTGCACCGGATGCAGCACGCCGAGCGCGTGCACCGCGGCCACGCTGCCATCACCCAGGTTGGATACGGTCACCGACTGGCCGTAGGGGACGTTGCGCGAACGGTCGGCCAGGGGTTCGACCAGGTCGAAGCCGTCGAAATCGGCGTGGCCGCCCTCGCGTCCCTCCTGGTTGAAGGCGAACAGCGCGTAGCGCGTGCCCTGGAAGGTCTTGAGCTGGTACGGCAGCCGTACCGGTTCGCCGATGTCCTGGAACGTCCGGCCATCGGCGCTCCAGGCGAACCGCGCCAGGTCCTGGTCATGGTCGCCGCGCACGCGCAGGTGGATCCGGCTGGCCGGCAGCGGCACATCGACGTGGTCTTCGCCCGCCTGCGAGTACCAGCGCAACGCCCGGGTTTCGCCCGACTGCACCACCGCCAGCCACGCGGCCGGCATGTTGAGCAGCCCGAGTCCAGCAACGTCGCCCGGGCGCAGCCCGCCGGCGTCCAGCACGACCGTGGCGGTGGCCTCGGGCCCCACCACGCGCTGCGTCAGCGTGTTGCGCGCATGCAGGAAACCCGCGGCCGGCAGCGCATGCAGGCGCAGGTGGCCGGGGCGCTGGCGCAGTGACCACCTGCCCTCTTCCGGCTCATGGTTCCACTGCCATACCGGCTGCAGCGCAGGCGCGGCGAAATCGTCGCTGCGCACGTACGGCGCGTGCGGCTGCACCTGCGCATCGACCTGCGGCTTGCGCCAGGTGCGCGGCGAGCGGCCGAGGTTCCCGGGCAGGCCGAAATAAGGCCAACCCTCATGCCAGGTCACCGGCGAGAGGAAGGTGGTGCGGCCGATGGACTTGAGATCCATCATCGAGAAACCCCACCACTCGCCGCCCGCCGTCCGCACGATGCCGCCCTGGTGCAGCGGCACCGCGCCCAGCTCGTTGTCCCCAGGCTTGTGCGCGGAGAAACCGGAGGCGTCGGTCGGAATCGGCGAACGCTGGCCGACGCCGTTCTCCCACCAGCCACGCTGGAACCCCATGGTTTCGCTGGCGCTGATCGCGACCGTTTCCCACGGCCCGTCCAGCCGCTCTGCGCGCGCGGCCTGCATGCGGCCGACCGGCGCGTAGTTGGCGCTGATGATGTAGTAGCGCCCATCGATCCTGTAGAAGTGGTGCCCCTCTCCCATGCCGTTGCCGGCCGGGATGATCACCCGCTCGCTGCCCTCGACCACGCCGGACAGGTCCGGCTCGAGTTCGACCAGCCGCACCTCGTTGTAGTTGAACACCGCCCACACCCGGCCGTCGTCGTCGAACAGCACCGACAGGTCGTGCAGGTTGCGGTCGATCACCGTGTGCGTCCACGGCCCCGCGGCGTCCTCCGCGGTGAACACGTGCAGCCCGCGCTCGTTGATGTTGGCGAAGATGTGGAAGCGGCCGGCATGGTGGCGCAGCACCGGCGCCCAGATGCCCTGCCCGTACATGTCCTTGCCGTCCTCGAGCCGGTACTCCGGACCCTCGGGGAACGAAGGCATGGCGTAGGAAACGAACTCCCAGTTCACCAGATCGCGGGAGCGCAGCACCGGCAAGCCAGGTACCGCGTGCATGGTGGTGCCGGTCATGTAGAACCAGTCGCCGACGCGGATCAGGTCCGGGTCCGAGAACTCGTCGTAGAAGATCGGATTGGTGTAGGTGCCGTTGCCGTTGTCGGCCGACCAGGTGGCCGGCGCGGCGCTGGCGGAAGCGCCGCCCGCCAGCAGTGACAGCAGCAGCCACGCCAGATGGAAAGGTCGCGCGAACACCATCGGTCACCTCCAGGCAGGGCGCGGTACCCGCGCCTTTGCATCAGTCCAGCTGCAGCACGAATCCGCCCGCCGCCGGCAACTCCAGCTCCAGCGGCTCGCCAGGCGCGAACTCCACCCGCCGCTGCGCGAAACCGGGCGCATCATCGCCATCCGCGATCAGCAGGCCGCGCTGCGGGCCGGCGCCCAGCGCTTCGGCCTTCAGCGTCACCTTGCGCGGCCCGGGACCGGCGTTGATTCCGCCCACGTACCAGCGCCCGCCGCCCAGGCGCGCGAACACCGTGTGCCGGCCCGGATATCCATCGAGGAAGCGGCTGTCGTCCCACACTTCCGGCAGACCGGACAGGAAGCCGCGTACATACTCCGGCACCTGATCCATCCCCTCGGCGGTCTCGGCGTAATGCTGGATCCCGGAGACGAACAGTACCGACTGCGCCAGCTCGAACGCCGGGCTGGTGCGACGCTGGACGCGGTCGTTGAGCTTGACCATCGCCAGCGGGGTGAAGTCCATCGGGTCGAACACGTTGCGCGTGAAGGGCAGCGTTGCCGCGTGCACGGGCATGCGGTCGGCGTTGGGCTGTTCGAAGGTGGCGAACTCGAGCCCGCGCACCGCCTCCACCGTCTGCAGGTGCGGCCAGGTGCGCTGCCAGCCGCGCGGCAGGGTGGCGCCGTGGAAGTTCATCTGGAAGCCATAGGGCGCGGCGTCGGCCAGCAGGTCCAGGTAGTAGGCGATCATCGACGAGCCGTCGCCGCCGAAGAAATCGACCTTCAGCCCGGCCACGCCCATGGCCTTGAGCTTGTCGAATTCGCGCAGGCGGCTGGCCTGGTCCAACAGCCTGCCCCGCGGCGTCTGCGGCGCGTCGTTCCAGTCGCCGGCCGAGTTGTACCAGACCAGCACCGAGACATCCTGGCCGCGTGCGTACGCGACCAGCTCGCGTAACCTGTCCTCGCCGATCTGCGTGTCCCACAGCCCGTCGACCAAGGTGTAGCGCCAGCCCATTCGCGCGGCGTAGTCGACGAACCGCCGCTGCACCTCGAACACGGTGTGCTCGTCGCCCAGCAGCGGCCAGCTCCACGACGCCTTGCCGGGGATCGACGGCGCCGGCACCGCCGGCGGATCGGCCAGGTCGGTGCCGAGGCTGGAATCGACCACCGTGGCCAGGTCGCCGACCGCGACGATGCGCCATGGCGAACGCCAGGGAAACGCCTCGATCCACGGCAGCGCCGCGCCACCCGGCAGCGCCTCGCGTTCATCCGGGAAGCCCACCAGGTATTCGCCCGCGGTCGCGCCATCGAGCAGGCGGCTGCCGGCATCGCCACGGCGCAGGCTGCCCTCGCTCAGCAGGATCCAGTCTTCGCCGGCGCGGAACAGCGCCGGGAACGCCCAGCCGTGCCCCATCGGCGTGGGGGTGCCGACCGGCACGTCCTGCAGGTAGTCCTCCTCGTACGAAGGATTGGTGCGCGCGAAGCCGGTCTTGGGCTCGGCCAGCGGCTGCAGCCAGCCATGGGCAGCGGACGGCAGGCGGAAGGTCGCCGCGTCCCGCGTCCAGGTGTCCAGCCCCGGCACCGGGCGCTCGAGTTCGTACCGGAACGCCGCACCGTCGTTCGACACCTGCCAGGCCACGGACAGTTCGTGCCCGCGCGCGTCCTGCCAGCGCAGCACGCGGCGATTGGCGCGATACGCGTTGTGCCGGCGCTTGCCGGACAACAGTTCGTAGTCGTCCGCCACCGGTCGCACCGCATCGGCCCCGGCGTAGGACAGACCGCGCGCCAGGTCCACGCCCTCGCCGACCATGCCCAGCGGCGAAGACGCGATCACCTCGCGGCCGTCGCGCAGCAGCCGCCAGTTGGGCCGACCGGCGTCGTCCAGCGCCATCTCCACGCGCAGGCGGCCGTCGGGGCTCGCGACATCGGCCAGCGCAGGCGACCCGGCCGCCTGCAGCGGCAGCCACGCCACCAGCAGTCCCAGCGCGACCAGCATGCAGACGGCCCGCGCACGCGAGATCCGCTCAGCCATGCCCGCCGCCGCCCGCGGGGCCCCGAGCCAGCAACCGCTGCAGCAGGCAGAACGCCAGCAGCAGCACGCCGATGGCGATGCGCGTCCACCACGAGCTCAGGGCGCCGTCGAACACGATCAGGGTCTGGATCAGGCCGAGCACCAGCACGCCGAACACCGTGCCGAGCACGTAGCCGCTGCCGCCGGCCAGCAGGGTGCCGCCGATCACTACCGCGGCGATCGCATCCAGCTCCAGGCCCATCGCATGCAGGCTGTAGCCGCTGAGCATGTAGAACGTGTACACCACGCCACCCAGCGCCGAGCAGAACCCGCTCAGCGCGTAGACCTGGACGAGGGTGCGGTCCACCGGCAGGCCCATCAATCGCGCCGAAGCCTCGCTGCCGCCGATCGCGTACACGCTGCGGCCGAACCGGCTCCTGCCCGCCAGCAGCGCTCCTGCCACCACCACGACCAGCGCGATCAGCGCGCCCGCCGACAGCGAAGCGCCGCCACCGACCGGGACGCGCAGGCTGGCGATGGCGACATGGAAGGCGTGGTCGATGCCGATCGACTCCACGCTCACCAGCGTGGCCGCGCCGCGCGCCAGGAACATGCCCGCCAGCGTGACCACGAACGGCTGCAGCCGGTAGCGCTGGATCAGCACGCCCATGAGCGCGCCGAACGCGGTGCCCAGCGCCAGCACCACGCCGATCGCCGGCAGCGGGTGCCAGCCGTGCCGCTGCACCAGGCTGGCCAGCAGCACCGTGCTGAAGGCGACCACCGCCCCGACCGACAGGTCGATGCCGCCGGTCAGGATCACGAAGGTCATGCCGACCGCGACCACCAGCAGGAAGCCGTTGTCGATGAACAGGTTGAGGAACACCTGCGGGCGCAGGAAGCCGTCGTAGAGCGCGCCGCCGGCGAACGACATGCCGGCGAACAGGGCGATGGTCACCGCCAGCGAGACCAGCCGCGGATCGCGCCGCAGGCGCGCCAGCCCGCCCGGGCCCAGCATCGTGCGCAGCGGCACCGCGCTCATGCCGCACCTCCCGCCGGCCGCGTCACCAGGGCGCGCAGCTGCCGCCGGAAGTCGGGCGACTGCAGCAGCAGCACCGCCAGCACCAGCAGCGCCTTGACCACCAGGTTGACCTGCGGTGGCACGCCGATGGCGTAGATCGTGGTGGTCAGGGTCTGGATGATCAGCGCGCCCACCAGGCTGCCGGCCAGGCTGAAGCGGCCGCCGGCCAGCGCGGTGCCGCCCAGGGCCACGGCGAGGATCGCATCGAGCTCCAGCAGCTGGCCGGCATTGTTGGCATCGGCGCTGGCGACGTTGGAGCTGACCAGCAGCCCCGCCAGGCCCGCGCAGAAGCCGCTGAACACGTACAGCCACAGCGTGATCGCGCGCGCGCGCACCCCGGCCACGTGCGCGGCCAGCGGGTTGTGGCCGATGGCGCGGACGAACAGACCCAGCGCGGTGCGGTCGAGCAGCAGTTTCAGCGCGATGAACAGCGCCGCCACCACGAACAGCGCGAACGGCAGCCCCAGCAGGAATCCGCCGCCCAGGAACGCATACGGCGCGTAGTAGATGGTCAGGATCTGCCCGTCGCTGACCAGCTGCGCGACGCCGCGCCCGGCGACCATCAGGATCAGGGTGGCGATGATCGGCTGCATGCCCACCTTCACCACCAGCAGCCCGTTCCAGACCCCGCACAGGGCGGCGGCGGCGAGCGCGGCGCCGATGGCGGCGAAGAGCGGCAGCAGTCCGGTGCTGCCGCCCGCGGTCATGCGCGTGATGGTCCAGGCCGCGACGGTCGCGGCGATCGCCAGCACCGCGCCCACCGAGATGTCCAGGCCGCGCACGGCGATCACCAGGGTCATGCCCAGCGAGACCAGGATCAGCGGCGCGGCGCGGTTGGCGATGTCGACGAGGTTGCCGTACAGGCGCCCGTCGCGCCATTCCAGCGCGAGGAAACCGGGGTTGAGCAGGCCGTTGCCGACCAGCAGCAGGACCAGTGCGAGCAGTGGCCAGGCCAGCGGGTGCCCGAAGGCACGGCGCAGGAGCGAGGGCGGCGGCAGCGGCGATGCGGTGGACATCAGCCCTGCCCCGCGATCAGTTCGAGCACCTGCCCGCCATCGCTGCCGCCGGGCAATTCGCCGGCCAGGCGCCGCTCGCGCAGCACCGCGATGCGGTCGCCCAGGCGCGTGAGCTCCTCGATCTCGGCGGAAATGAACAGCACCGCCATGCCCTCGCGCGCCAGGCGCACCACCTCGGCCATGATTTCCTGCTTGGCGGCGATGTCGATGCCGCGCGTGGGCTCGTCCAGGATCAGCAGCGACGGCTGCGTCGCCAGCCAGCGCGCCAGCACCACCTTCTGCTGGTTGCCGCCCGACAGCGCACCCACCGGGGTCTCGATGTCGGCGGTGCGGATGCCCAGCAGCTCGACGTAGTGTGACGCCATCCGCGCCTGCTCGGCCGGCGAAAGCGCGCGCCGCCAGCCCCGCCGGGCCTGCAGCGCCAGCGCGATGTTCTCGCGTACCGACAGCCCGGCCACGATGCCCTCGGTCTTGCGTTCCTCCGGACACAGCGCCAGCCCGCGCGCGACGGCGTCGGCCGGATGCTGCAGTTCCACCGCCTCTCCTTCGATGCGCAGTTCGCCGCTGCCCGCCCGATCGAGGCCGAACAGCAGCCGCGCCAGTTCGGTGCGGCCCGCGCCCAGCAGGCCGCCCAGCGCCAGCACCTCGCCGCGGCGCAGCTGCAGGTCGACCGGATGCAGGCTGCCGCGACGACCCAGCCCGCGCGCCTCGACCACGACCTGCGCGTTGCCAGGCGGCGGCGCGGCGGCATCCCGGCCGCCCGCCAGCTCCACCTCGCGCCCGACCATGGCGCGCACCAGCGCGGCCTGCGGCAGCTCGGCCGGCAGGTACTCGCCGACCAGGCGCCCGTTGCGCAGCACGGTGATGCGGTCGGATACCGCATAGACCTGGTCGAGGAAGTGGGTGACGAACAGGATCGCCATGCCGCGTTCGCGCAGCCGCCGCATCACCGCGAACAGCTCGCGCACCTCGCCCTCGTCCAGGCTCGAGGTCGGTTCGTCGAGGATCAGCACCTTCGCCGACACGCCCAGCGCGCGCGCGATCGCCACCATCTGCTGGACCGCGACCGGGCACGACGACAGCGGCCGGTCCACGTCGAGCTCGAGGTGCAGTTCGGCCAGCAGCGCACGCGCGCCCTCGCGCACGCGGCGCCAGTCGATCAGGCCGAAGCGGCGCGGATAGCGCCCGGCATAGAGGTTCTCGGCCACCGACAGGTTCGGGCAGAGGTTGACCTCCTGGTAGACGGTGCTGATGCCCTCGCGCTGCGCGTCCAGGGGCGTGGCCGGGTCGATCCTGCGGCCGTCGAGGGTCACGCTGCCGTCGTCCGGCCGTTCGACGCCGGTGAGCAGCTTGATCAGGGTGGACTTGCCGGCGCCGTTCTGACCCATCAGCGCGTGGATCTCGCCCGCGCGCAGGCACAGGCCGACGCCCTCCAGCGCGCGCGTCGCGCCGAAGCGCTTGTGCAGGCCTTCGGCGCGCAGCACCACGGGATTCAAGCGCAGGCTCCCATGCGTCCCGCGACCGGCCCCGTCGCACGCCCGCACCCTGCCCGCGCGGCCGCGCAGGAGAGCGGGAAGAACCGCGCGTTTGCCGGGACGCGAGCTGCGGACTTCACCTGCGTACTCAGTACTTGCGGTTGGGCAGTTCGGCTTCGGCCTGGTCCTGGGTGAACACACCCTCTTCCACCTGCACCCGCTTCGGCACCTCGCGCCCCGCGTGCACGTCGCGGATCAGCTGCGCCAGCTGTTCGCCCAGCAGCGGATTGCATTCCACCGTGGCGTTGAGCTTGCCCGCCTTCATCGCCTCGAACGCGCCGCGCACGCCGTCGATCGACACGATGCGGATGTCGGTGCCCGGCTTGAGGCCGGCTTCCTCGATGGCCTGGATCGCGCCGATCGCCATGTCGTCGTTGTGCGCGAACAGCACGTCGATGTTGCGCCCCTCGGCCTTGAGGAAGGCTTCCATCACTTCCTTGCCGCGGGCGCGGGTGAAGTCGCCGCTCTGCGAACGCACGATCTGGAAGCGCGCGTCGGCGTCAATGACTTCCTTGAAGCCCTTCATGCGGTCGTTGGCGGGCGCCGAGCCCACGGTGCCCTGCAGCTCGACGATACGGATCGGTCCGTCCTGGCCTTCGCTGTCCTCGACCAGCCAGCGCGCGGCGCGGCGGCCTTCCTCGACGAAGTCCGAGCCGATCAGGGTCGCGTACAGCGAATCGTCCGCGACGTTGACCGCGCGGTCGGTCAGCACCACCGGGATGCCGGCGGCCTTGGCCTCGCGCAGCACCGTGTCCCAGCCGGTTTCGACCACCGGGGAGAACGCGATCACGTCCACGCCCTGGGCGATGAACGAGCGCAGCGCCTTGATCTGGTTTTCCTGTTTCTGCTGCGCGTCTGAAAACTTGAGGTTGAACTCCGGCGGCGCCAGCGCCTCCTTCACCGAGCGCGTGTTGGCCGTGCGCCATTCGCTTTCCGCGCCCACCTGGCTGAAGCCGACGGTGATCGCATCGCCCCCCGCACCGGCGCCCGCGCCGTCGCCGCCGGAACACCCGGCCAGCGCCGCCGCGCAGAACATCGCCGCCACACCCAGAAACTTCCGCATCGCTCCCTCCCGAACGTCGTTGTGTTTGCGCTACCACCAGGCGCCCGCCGCGCTCCCACGGCGCGGCGGCGCGTGGCCGGCCTCAGGCCGAGGTATAGGCGGTCTTGACCGTCGTGTAGAACTCCACCGCGTAGCGGCCCTGCTCGCGCGGACCGTAGCTGGACGCCTTGCGCCCGCCGAAGGGCACGTGCGGGTCCACGCCGGCGGTGGGCAGGTTGACCATCACCATGCCCGCCTGGGCGTGGCGCTTGAAGTGCGTGGCGTACTTGAGCGAGCTGGTGCAGATGCCCGCGCACAGCCCGAACTCGGTGTCGTTGGCCATCGCCAGCGCCTGCTCGTAGTCGTCGGCGCGCAGCACCGCCGCCACCGGCCCGAAGATCTCCTCGCGCGAGATGCGGTCGCCGGGCTTCGCCGCGAACAGGGTCGGCGCCAGGAAGTGGCCCTTGGTCTTCCATTCCACCATGTCGCCGCCGGCGAGCAGTTCGCCGCCGTCGTCGTGGCCGGCCTGGATGTAGGACAGGTTGGTCTTGAGCTGGTCGCCGCTGGCCACCGGGCCGATGTCGACTCCGGCTTCCAGCGGATCGCCGACGCGCACCTTCGCCAGCCGCGCCTGCATACGCGCGACGAACTCGTCGTACACGGCGCTCTCCACGATCAGGCGGCTGGAGGCCGTGCAGCGCTGGCCGGTGGAGAAGAACGCGCCGTTGACCGCGCATTCCACCGCCTTGTCGAGGGCGGCATCGGCCAGCACGACCAGCGGATTCTTGCCGCCCATCTCCATCTGCACCTTGAGCGCGCGCTCTGCGGCCTGCTTGAGCAGCGCGTGGCCGGTGGGCACCGATCCGGTGAAGGTCAGCGCGTCCAGCGACTTGTGGTTCACCAGCGCCTGGCCGACCTCGCGGCCGCTGCCCAGCACCATGTTGAACACGCCCTCGGGCAGGCCGGCACGCGAGAGGATCTCGGCGATCGCCCAGGCGCAGCCCGGCACGATCTCGGCCGGCTTGAACACCACGGTGTTGCCGTAGGCCAGCGCCGGCGCGATCTTCCAGGCCGGGATCGCCAGCGGGAAGTTCCAGGGCGCGATGATGCCGACCGTGCCGACCGGTTCGCGAGTGATCTCCACGTCCACGCCCGGGCGGGTGGAGGCCAGCTTCTCGCCCGGGATGCGCAGCGCCTCGCCGGCGAAGAACTTGAAGATCTGCCCCGCGCGCGCGGCTTCGCCGATGCTCTCGGGCAGGGTCTTGCCCTCCTCGCGCGCCAGCAGCCGGCCGAGCTCTTCCTTGCGGGCGAGGATCTCGCTGCCGACCGCGTCGAGGATGTCGGCGCGCTGCTGCGGATTGGAGACCGACCAGGCCGGCAGCGCCGCCGCGGCCGCGTCCACCGCCTGCGCGGCGCGCTGCGCATCGAGCCGGCCGTAGCTGCCGACCGGCGTCGCCAGGTCGGACGGGTTTTCGTCGGCGTGGTCGCCCGCGCCCTCGACCCACTGGCCGGCGATGTAGCTGCTGAAGCGTTGCTCGGTCACCTCACGTTCTCCTTTCTTGTCCTGGTGTCGCGACCGCCGAAGCGGCCGGACGGTGCGCGGGCGGGGGCGGCGCGCCGACGCCAACCTTACAGCGCGCGCACCCCGCCCGGGGCGAAACCCGCCGCCACGGCCCGCAGCCGGTTGCGCAACGGGGCACCCAGTTCGGGCAGTTCGATCTCGAATTCGTCGCCCGGCTGGGCGCGTACGCCGTCGGCGAAGCTCAACGTCGCCGTGCCGAAGAAATGCAGGTGCACGTCGCCCGGTCGCCGGTGCGCGGCGTACTTGAAATGGTGGTACTCGAGGTTCTCCAGCGAATGGCACATGTTGGCCTCGCCGGTGAGGAAGGGCTTCTCCCAGACCACGGCGCCGTCGCGCCGCAGGCGGCTGGTGCCGCGCAGGTCGCGCGGCAGCGCGCCGGTGCGCAGCTCGGGGCCGACCGCGCAGGCGCGCAGCTTGGAGTGGGCCAGGTAGAGATAGTTCTGGCGCTCGGTGACGTGGTCGGAAAACTCGTTGCCGATCGCGAAACCGAGCCGGTGCGGCGTGCCGTCCGGGCCGATCAGGTAGAGGCCGACCAGTTCGGGCTCCTCGCCGCCATCGAGGGCGAAATCGGGCGATGCCAGTTCCGCGCCGGGCGCGGCGAGGATCCCGCCATCGCCCTTGTAGAACCACTCTGGCTGCGCGCCCGGCTTGCCCGGCGCCGGCATGCCGCCCTCCACGCCCCACTGGAACATGCGCATCGAGTCGGTGAGGCTGCCCTCCTCGGCCTGCTGCTGCAGCTTCTGGTGCATGGCGTCGCGCGCCGCGGCGCTGCCCAGGTGGGTGAGGCCCGTGCCGGTGACCAGGCAGTGGGCTGGATCGGGATGCTGGAGCGGTGGCAGCACCCGGCCGGCGGCCAGCAGCGCCGGATAGTCCAGGCGGGTCGCGCCCGGGGTCGCCTCGGCCTCGTCGGCCAGGCTGCGCCCGGTGGCGATGGCCACGCTGGCCAGCGCGTAGGTGCCGTCCAGCCCGTCGAGCAGGCGCACCTGCGCGCCGTCGGGCGAGACCACACCCACGCGGACGTCGCCCGCGTCGTCTTGCAGCTGGATCAGTCGCATCGGCGCAGTCCGTCCTGACTTGAGTGCCAGCCGCCGATTCTGCCGGGTCGACGGATATGCATCCAATTCATTCGTTCGAGAAATCGATACCCATTAGCGTATATCGCAATCCGCTGCGGGTCAGTCGTCGAACGGGTCCACCACCTGGCGCTGGCCCAGCATGAACGCATCCGCCACATGGCGCAGCGGCGCCAGGTCCACGTCCGAGGCGCCGCTGCGCACCAGCCCGGCGAAGCGCCGGTACAGCATCGGGTACTCCTGCTCGGGCTCGCTGTGCACCACCCGCCCGTCCACCGACAGCGTGGCCCCGCCCTCGGCCAGCAGCATCGTGCCGGCGTCGGTGGAGGCCTCGATGTCCCAGCTCTGGCGGCCGGTCTGGCGCCAGTCGAACTCGGCGGCCAGGTCCAGCCCCCCGGCGTCGGAGAACCGGATCGAGGCGGCGATCGGTGCCTGGCGGTTGGCGGGGAACTCCAGCGTCGCCGCGGTGGCGAACACCGGCCGCGGCAGGATCCGGGTGACGATGGACAGCGCGTTGATGCCCGGGTCGAACACGCCCAGGCCACCGGGCTGCCAGATCCAGTCCTGGTTGGGGTGCCACTGGCGCACGTCTTCCTTCCAGGTCACCCGCATGCGCTGGATCCGGGTACCGGCCAGGAACGCGCGCGCGGCCTCCACCGCCGGGGCGTAGCGCGAATGCCAGCTGGCGAACAGCGACACGCCCTGCGCCGCGGCGCGCGCCGCCAGGTCCTCGACCTCCGACAGCGTGGCTCCCGGCGGCTTTTCCAGGAACACATGCTTGCCGGCGTCGATCGCCTGCACCGCCGCCGCGTAGCGGTACTGCGGCGGCATGCACAGCGAGACCGCGTCGATCGACGGCACCGCGGCGAGCATCGTGCCGATGCTGTCGAAGTTGTCGATACCCTCGACGCGGCCGTTGCGGCTGGCCGCCGCGACCAGGCGGAAGTCGCCGTCGGCAGCGACGGCGGGCAGGTGCTGGTCGCGCACGATCTTGCCCACGCCGACGATCGCCAGGTTGATGCTTGCCACGGGTGCTCTCTCCATGAAATATCTGTGTCGGCGCGGCATGCGGCGCCGCGGGTTCGTCCCTGCCGTACGCCGGCAGGCGGTTGGCGTCAGGTTAGCCCCAGCACCGCGGCCACTTCGGCCCAGTCGCGATCGCGTCCCGGACAGGCGAAGCGGTAGCTGATTTCGCGCCGGTATGGCGTCCCTGGGCGCAGGATCGCGCTCGGGAACGCCGGCTGGTTGGGTGCGTCGGGATAGTCCTGCGGCTCCAGGCACAGTCCGTCGCCCAGGCCCGGATGCTGGCGCGGCAGGGCCTGCCCGCCGTAGAGCTGCACGGCCGGCGCGTCGCAGTCGATGCGCATGGCCACGCCGCTGTGCGGCGAATACAGCGCCGCGACGTGCGTGCGCCCGGCCTCGAGCACCAGGCAGTGGTCGTAGCCCCCGGCGATGGCGATCTGCGGATCGTCCGCATCCATCCGCGCCTGCAGCGGGGCCGCCTCGCGGAAGTCGAACGACGTGCCCGCCACCGGCTGCACATGCCCCAGCGGAATCAGGTCCGGCGCCACCGGCAGCACGCCGGTGGCCGGCACCTGCAGCAGCTGGCGGCCGGCAGGCACGCCGCGATCGCCCGCGAGGTTGAAATAGGGATGGTGGGTCGGGTTGAAGGGCGTGGCGGCGTCGACCGAGGCCTCGAACACCAGCCGCAATGCATCGCCGTCGACCCGGTAGCGCGCGGTGACATCGAGATTGCCCGGATACCCTTCCTCGCCCGCCGGCGAACGGTAATGCAGCGCCAGCGCATCGGCGCGATGTTCGACGACCCGCCAGATCCGCCGCCCGAAGCCGAGCATGCCGCCATGCAGGTGGTTGCGGCCTTCGTTGGCGGCCAGCACGTGCGCCTGCCCGTCGAGGCTGAAGCGCGCGCCGCCGATGCGGTTGCCGTAGCGGCCGACCAGGATGCCGAGGAAAGCGGGATCGTCGTAGTAGGCCTGCGCGTGCGGCAGTCCCAGCACCGCATCCACCGGTCCGCCGGCGCCGGGAACGCGCAGCCGCGCGAGGATGCCGCCGAGGTCGAGGATCTCGGCGTGGAGGCCGTCCTCCTCGCCGATGCAGTGCGCGCGCACGACGCGCCCATCGGCAAGACTGCCGAACGATCGGATCCTGTCCACAACTCTCCCGGGTTCAAGGCGTCTGCCGTGGCGCCGCAGCATAGGGGCCGGCGCCGACGCGCAGCCATCCCGCTTCAGGAATCACTTTTTGCGGGATTGGAATGGCAGCGGTTCGATACGCGAACCCGTATCGATTGGCTTGTTAAATTCATTAGAAGGTTATCGAAGCCCCGCCTATTCTCGGTCCGCATCGCAAAAGGCGAGGCCGTACAAGCGCCGCGATGCATCGGCCGCCGCAGACAGCCAGCGGCCCTACAACTCGGGTTGATCGCGTCCATTCGTAGACCGGGAGGGGTTGAAAGTGACGACGCATACAGCAGTCGGCGTGCGCGCACGCCATGCACCGCCCCCATTTCCTGTCCAACGCCTCCTGCCGCCCGGTTCGCGGCAGCCGGTCGACGACCGCACTCGCCCATCCCACGGCTTTCCGCACCCGGGATGACACCGCATGACCGGTGTCTTCCCGGATACCGCAAGGTCCGTTCCGGCGCGAGGCCGGGCGAACACGAACGACACAGAGGCCTGCCCATGACCCGCACGTCCCGCCCCCTCGCGTCGCGCCAGCCGCGCCGCGCCGCGCTTCCCGCCGCCCTGCTGCTGGCGCTCGCCGCGCTGCCCGCCGCCGCACAGCAAGCCCCCTGCCCCACCCCGGCCGACCCCGACGCAACCTGCGCCGCGGCCGCCGGCAGCGCCGATGCGACCGAACTCGATCGCATCGAAGTGCGCGGCCTGCGCGCGAGCCTGATCGATGCCCTGCAGATCAAGCAGGGCTCGATGCAGATCGTCGACGCCATCGTGGCCGAAGACATCGGCAAGTTCCCCGACAACAACCTCGTCGAGGCGCTGCAGCGCGTCACCGGCGTGCAGACCACCGACCGCGGGGGCGGCGAGGTGTCCACGGTGTCCATCCGCGGCCTCAACGACGTCACCACCACCATCAATGGCCGCAACATCTTCACCGCGTCCGGCCGCTCGGTGGCGCTGGCCGACATCCCGGCCAGCCTGCTGTCGAGCGTGGAAATCTACAAGACGCGTTCTGCCAGCCTGATCGAGACCGGCATCGCCGGCCAGATCGACATCCACACCCACCGCCCCTTCGATTTCGACGGTGCCACCGCGGTCGTGGCCGCCCGCAGCATCCACCAGGAGCAGAACGGCGAGACCGATCCCAACCTCAGCGCACTGGTGGCGAACACCTGGGAGGTCGGGGGCGGTCGTTTCGGCGCATTGGCCAACGTCTCCTACGCCGTGACCCACTATCGCGACCAGAGCGTGACCGCGGGCGCGATGGTGCCCTTCTTCACCGAGGACGCCCCGGCGGGCTTCGTGCCCTTCGAGCGCATCCCGACCGTCATCGACGGCCAGGAGGTCTGGCAGCCGGGCCTCGAGGCCGGCCTGCCCTTCAGCCCCGGCTCCACCGTACCGATACGCGGCCAGCAGTACGAATACATCCTTTCGCGCGACGCGATCTTCGCCAGCGACCTGGCCGGCAAGCGCGAACGGCCCGCCGCGAGCGTCTCGCTGCAGTGGGCGCCCGACGACTCGTCCGAGTACGTGTTCGAAACGTTCTACAACGGCTACCGCGACGAGCGTTTCAATTCGCTGTTGTTCTCCTTCGTCGACTGGTGGGGTGCGCTGGGCCCCGACGCGGCCGAGAACATCCAGCTGTATCCCGGCACCAACGTCGTGCGTTCGCGCGCCGGCGTCGGCGCTCCCTACAATTTCACCAGCGGCGACCTGCTGACCGGCCGCACCGACAGCTGGCTCTATGCCCTGGGCGGGCGCTGGGACGTAGGCGAGCGACTGAAGCTGCGCTCGGAGCTGACCTACCAGGAAAGCGAATACGACGAGGACTTCTTCGCCATGCGCGCCGACCGCGTCACCCATGCGGTCTGGGCCGATTTCAACAGCGGTGGCGGCAAGCCCGCGTTCGGCTTCGACGACAACCCGGCCACGCCGGACGTCGACGAGAGCGACCCGGCCGATCCGGCGCAGTGGAACCTCGCCGAGCTCTACGACAATGCGCTGTACCGGCGCGGCGACGCGGTCACGTTCACCTTCGACGGCGATTACGCCGCCGAATGGGGGCCGGTCCACAAGCTCGCCTTCGGCCTGCGGCACGACGACCGCAGCGCCAGCGAGGGCCACCGCACCTCCGCCCCCGCGCTGTGCGACCGCAGCCTGCCGGCTTGCTCGCTGGTGGGCAACGGCAACCTGCAGTCGGTCAACCGCGGCTTCTTCGACGGCGAGTCCGACGTTCCGTCCTCGTGGGTGGTCGCCAATGGCCACCACATCCGCGACAACGCCGACGCCTACCGGGCGCTCTACGGACTGCCCCTCGGCGCGCAGCTGTCCATGGCGGAGGACTTCCGCGTGGAGGAGGCCACCACCGCAGCGTATGTCCAGGGCGACTTCGCCTTCGACCTCGGCGAGCAGACGCTCGACGGCCAGGTCGGGCTGCGCTACGTGAATGTCGACACCGACATGGTCTTCGGCGAGGGCAGCGCCTCGGCCAGCGCATCCAAGCTGCTGCCCAGCCTGATGCTGCGCTACGCCTTCACCCCCGGCCTGATGCTGCGGGCGGCCTACGGCGAGACCCTGCGCCGTCCGGCATTCAACCAGCTCAATCCCAACATCATCTACGTCGAGGACGTCACCAATATCGGGTACGGCACCGCCACCGGCGGCAATCCCGGCCTGGAGCCGACCGAGTCGAAGAACTACGACCTCGGCCTGGAGTGGTATTTCCAGCCGGGCAGCGCCGTCTACGCCACCCTGTTCCGCCGCGAGATCGAGGGCATGGTCACCGACTTCCGCCGACGGGTGACCTTCGAGAACTACGACTACATCCTCACCCAGCCCGACAACGCCTCCAGCGGCGAGCTCGAGGGCGTGGAACTGGGCGTGGTCTGGTTCCCCGCGAACCTGCCCGGGCTGCTGCAGGGCCTCGGCGTGCAGGCCAGCTACACCGCGCTCGACTCCAGCCAGGACATCCCGGTGACCAACACCGCGGGCGAGGTCGTGGACACGGTGACCACGCCGATGTTCGGCATCTCCGACAGCTCCTACAGCGTCGTGCTCGCCTACGAGCGCAGCCGCTTCGGCGCCCGCCTGTCGTACGTCTGGCGCGACGACTTCCTGCACCACTACGAGGCCGCGCAGTTCGCCAATCCGCTGGGCGTGTATTTCAATGCGGAGAAGAGCCTGGACTTCCAGCTCAGCTACGATGCCAGCGAGAACCTGTCGCTGACCTTCGACGCCACCAACCTCACCAACGAGCTGTACCAGAGCTACTACCAGTACCCGGCCACGCACAATTTCGGCTCCGCGCTGTACAGCCGGACGTTCGCGGTCGGCATGCGCTACCGTTTCTGATCCCGGCCGCCGCGGCGACCGCCCGGCGGCGTTCCATTCCGCACCCACCGAGGTAAGAAGACCGATGCTCAAGACACCCCTGCGCGCGCTGGCGCTCGCCACCGGCCTGTTCATGGCCGGCACGACCGTGGCCCAGGACCGGGTCGCCGCCACGGCAACGCTGCGCGCCGACCAGCCCGGGCCGGAAGTCAGCCGCTACCTCTTCGGCCAGTTCGCCGAGCACCTGGGCTACGGCATCTACGGCGGCATCTGGGTGGGCGAGGACTCGAAGATCCCCAACACCAGGGGCTACCGCAACGACGTGGTCGCGGCGCTGAAGGAGCTCAAGGTCCCCGTGGTGCGCTGGCCTGGCGGCTGCTTCGCAGACGAGTACTACTGGCGCGACGGCATCGGTCCGCGCGAGAAGCGCCGGGTCAAGATCAATACCCACTGGGGCGGGGTGACCGAACCCAACAGCTTCGGCATCCACGAGTTCATGGACTTCGCCGAGCTGCTGGGCACCGATGCCTACGTCTCCGGCAACACCGGCAGCGGATCGCCGCGCGAGATGGCCGAATGGGTCGAGTACATGACCTACGAGAAGGGCTCCTCGCTGGCCGAGGAACGCCGCGCCAACGGACGCGACAAGCCCTGGAAGGTGCCGTTCTTCGGCATCGGCAACGAGATGTGGGGCTGTGGCGGCAACATGACGCCCGAACACGCGGCCAACCTGCACCGCCAGTACCAGACCTTCGTGAAGGTGCCGGCCGGGACCGCGATCACCAAGGTCGCGGCCGGCGCCAACGGCGACGACTACAACTGGACCGAGGTGATGATGAAGATCGCCGGCAAGCACATGGATGCGCTGTCGGTGCACTACTACACGGTGCCGGGCGGGTGGCCGCCGCGCGCCTCCTCGTTCGAATTCGACGAGGCTGGCTGGATCGAAACCTTGTCCAGCGCGCTCAAGGTGGACGAGCTGCTGCGCAAGCACATCGAGGTCATGGACCGGCACGATCCGGAGAACAAGGTCGCCCTGTACCTGGATGAGTGGGGCACCTGGTACGCGGGACTGGAAGGCGTGAACCCGGGTTTCCTGCACCAGCAGAACACCCTGCGCGACGCGCTGGTGGCCTCGATCCACTTCGACGTGATGAGCCGCTATGCCGAGCGGGTGAAGATGGCCAACATCGCGCAGATGGTGAACGTGCTGCAGGCCATGATCCTGACCCAGGACGAGAAGATGGTGCTCACGCCCACCTACCACGCCTTCGAGATGTACAAGCCCTGGCAGGACGCGACCCACCTGCCGCTCGATCTCGAGACCCCGCAGTACCGGCTCGGCGAGACCTCGGTACCGGCGGTCCACGGTTCGGCGGTGCGCGGGAAGGACGGGCACGTGTACGTGGCCCTGACCAACCTCGACCCCAACCGCGCCGCCGATGTCTCGGCCAGCCTGTCGGGCGTGCAGGCCGGCACCGTCACCGGCCGCGTGCTGACCGCCGACGCGATCACCGCGCACAACACCTTCGACCAGCCCGAGCGGGTCGAACCGGCGCAGTTCGACGGGGCCTCGCTCGACGGCGACCGCCTGAAGGTGGCGCTGCCGGCGAAGTCGATCGTGGTGCTGCGGCTGCACTGATCCGGTCCGCAAGGCGGCCACCGGAAGGGCGCTTCGGCGCCCTTCCTCTTTCCGGCTTCCGGCACCAGAGTCCGGATCCACGCCCACTTCGCGTTATCCACCCCGGAAGAGAACAGGGGAAGCGGGCGTTTGACTAGCATCCAATCCGGCCGGCCGTTGCGGCTGGGCATCGTCGGTTGCGGCGCGATCACGCGCGAGGCGCATCTGCCGGTGGTCGGCACCGATCCGCGGGTCGAGGTGGCCATGCTCTGCGACCGCGACCCGGCCAACGCCGTCCAGGCGGCGCGCGAGGCCGGCATCGACGCGGAGATCGTCACCGACGTCGCCCAGCTGGCCGGCAAGGTCGATGCCGCCATCGTCGCCGTACCCGCCCGCTTCCACGCCCCGGTCTCGATCCAGCTGATGGAGCTTGGCATCGACGTGCTGTGCGAGAAGCCGCTGGCGATCAGCGCCGACGACGGCCGCCGCATGGTCGAGGTCGCCCGCGCGAATGCGCGCGTGCTGGCCGTCGCGCTGATGATGCGCTTCTTCCCGCACAACCTGTGGCTGCGCGACCTGGTCGAGGATGGCGAGATCGGCGAGGTACGCGAGGTGATCGTCGAGGACGGCGCCCCGCTCGACTGGCCCATGGCCAGCAACTCCTACTTCGACCGCCGCTGCACCGGTGGCGGCGTGCTGTTCGACAACGGCGTGCACCTGCTCGACCGCGTGCTGTGGCTGTTCGGCGACCTCGACGAGATCGCCTACGAGGACGACGCCTTCGGCGGCTTCGAGAGCAACGCGCGCCTCACCGGCACCCTGAGCATCGGCGGGCGCCCGGTGCCCACGCGCATGGAGTTCAGCTGGTCGCACCGGCTGCGCCGCAGCATCCGCGTGGTGGGCGAGCGCGGCACGCTCGAAGCCGCGACCTCCGACCCGCGCATCCTCACCCTGTACCGCGAATCGCGCCGCGGCCCGATGGAGATGCAGATCGTGTGCGCGAAGTCCTGGGACCGGCTGGGCCACTACCGCGCCCAGCTCGACGATTTCATCGGCGCGGTGCGCGAGCGGCGCATGCCCTTCGTCAGCGCTGAATCCTCGCTGCGCGCGCTTCAGGTGATCGAAACCGCCTATGCCCGGCGCACGCCGATGGAGCAGCCTTGGCTGGCCCGGATCGGAGCACGCGCATGAGGCCCGCGAAGGTCCTGGTCACCGGCGCCACTGGCTTCATCGGCTCGCGCCTGTGCGAGCTGCTCTCGCTCGAATACCGCATTCCCTACCGCGCCCTGGTGCGCGATTACTCGCGCGCCGCGCGCATCGCCCGGCTCGACCCGGAGCTGGCCGGCGGCGACATGTCCGACCCCGGGAGCCTGGCGCGCGCGGTAGAAGGCTGCGATGCGGTGGTCAACCTCGCCCATGGCGACGACCAGGGCGCGAGGAAGCAGACCATGCAACTGGTCGAGGCCTGCACGCGCGCCGGCGTGCGCCGCCTGGTCCACGTCAGTTCGATGGCCGTGCATGGCCCCGCCCCGGGAACCGAAGTCCTGACCGAGGCCAACGCGCCGGTCCGGCGCTGGGGCGAGGCCTATTCCGACGCCAAGGCCGCCGCCGAGGCCGTGGTGGCCGCGGCCGGCAGGCGCGGCGCGATCGAGACCGTGGTCCTGCGTCCGACCATCGTCTACGGCCCCTACAGTTTCTTCGTCACCCCCATCGTGCAGGACGCACGCAACGGCTTCGTCAGCCTGGTGGACGGCGGCAGCGGCATCTGCAACGCGGTCTACGTGGACGATGTCTGCGAGGCGATCCTGGCTGCGCTCGAGCGCGACGACGCCAACGGCGGCGCCTTCCTGATCAACGGCGACGACCGGATGACCTGGCGCGGCTTCATCACCACGTTTGCGGGCATGGTCGAGGGCGAGAAGCGCATCTTCGACCACACGCTGGAGCAGATCGAGGCGCACCGCCGCGCCACCACGCCGCGCGCGCGCGACAGCGTCGCCGCCGCGGTCCGCTTGGCCGCCTCACCCGCCTTCCACGCCCAGCTCGCGACCATTCCGCCGGTCGGCCGCATGATCCGCGGCACCAAGGAGCTGCTGTCGGGCGCGATCGGTCCCGAGCGCAAGCTGATGATCAAGTCGCGGTTCCAGGGCCGGCGGTTCGCCGCGCCGGTGGATGTCGCGCCCTCGCCGCGCATGCCCAGCGAGGGCCGCGTGGTGCGCGAGGCCTATCGTTGCTGGGTCTCGAACGGGCTGGCGAAAAGCCGGCTCGGCTGGGCACCCGCGCATCCGTTCGCGCTCGGCGCGCAGCGCACCGCGGACTGGATGCGATTCGCGCGGCTGATCTGAGCCGGCTGGCCGGCGCGCGGGCCCGCTCAGCGCGGGCGACGCGCCTCCGGCGGCGAAGGCGGCAGGATCCACGGGGACTGCTGCGCCAGCAGCGCGGCGATCCAGTCGATGAACACGCGCAGCTTGCGGCTGACGTGCCGGCTGGCCGGATAGGCCGCATGCAGCGGCATCGGGTCGAGCTGCCAGTCCTCCAGCAGCGGCAGCAGTTCGCCGCGCAGCGGCGGGCCGCGCGCCATGTAGCGCGGCAACCACAGCAGGCCCATGCCGGCCACGCCCGCGGCGAGGTAGGCGTTGCCATCGTCCACCGCCAGCACGTGCCGGGCCTGCACCTGCACCTGCTCGTCGCCGCGGCGCAGCGCATAGCCCGGCGGCGCTCCGGGCCGCGAACCGCGATAGCCGACGACATGGTGCGTACCCTGCTCAAGCGCCAGGGGATGCGGCGGATTGCCGTGGCGCTCCAGGTAGGCCGGCGCCGCGTACACCCCCAGCGGCAGGTCGGCCACGTGCCGCGCCCTCAGCGAAGCACCGCCGTCCAGCGCGCCACCGCGCACGACGCAATCCACGTTCTCGTCGACCAGGTCCACCTTGCGGTCGCTGGCGCCCAGGTCGAGCTGGATCTCTGGGTAGCGCGCATGGAAGCCGGGCAGCGCCGGCACCAGCACCAGGCTGGCCAGCGGCGCGGGCACGTCCACCCGCAGGCGCCCGCGTGGCGACGCCGAGGCGGTCGAGAGGCTGGTCTCCGCATCGTCCAGTTCGGCGAGCAGCCGCACCACGCGCTCGTAGTACGCGGCGCCATCGTGCGTGACCGCGACCTTGCGCGTGGTGCGGTGGAGCAGCTTCACCCGCAGGTGCGCCTCGAGCTGCTGCACCAGCTGGGTGACCCGCGTGCGGCTCGACTGCAGCGTCTCGGCGGCGCGGGTGAAGCTGCCGGTCTCCACCACGCGCGCGAACGCCTGCATCGCGTCGAAACGGTCCATGCGGGGGTCCGGTACGGAGATTGTCGCGATTCTACAAACAGTGTTCCCCGGATCGTCGTGTTTATCGGCGTCGCCGCGCTGCCTAGAGTGGCCTCACACACGGGCCACCCGCCCAAAAGGAGATCGACCATGCAGCAGCGCGACACCGTGTTCCCCGCCGGGCGACACGCCCTCTACGAACAGCACCGCTACTCGGCCGCGGTGCGCAGCAACGGTTTCCTGTTCGTGTCCGGGCAGGTGGGCAGCCGCAACGACGGCACGCCGGAGCCGGAGTTCGAGGTACAGGTGCGGCGCGCCTTCGCCAACCTCGAGGCCACCCTGCGGGCCGCGGGCGCCGGCTTCGACGACATCATCGAGGTGACCAGCTTCCACACCGATCCGCAGCGCCAGTTCGACACCGTGCTGGCGGTCAAGGACGAGGTGTTCCCGCAGGCGCCCTACCCGGCCTGGACCGCCGTGGGCGTCAACTGGCTGGCCGGGTTCGACTTCGAGATCAAGGTGGTCGCGCGGCTCCCCGGCTGACGCCGGACATGATCCTCAGGCGCCCTGGCGGTCCGGCAGGATCTCCAGCACCCGCTCCGGCGGCCTGCACAGGCGTACGCCCAGCGGCGTGGCCACGATCGGGCGGTTGATCAGGACCGGATGCGCGCGCATCGCATCGAGCAGTTCATCGTCGCTGCGCGCCGGATCGTCCACCCCGAGTTCGGCGCACAGCGCCTCCTTGCCGCGCAGCAGGCCGCGCACGCCCTCGCCCGAGGCCTGCGCCAGTTCGCGCAGGCGCTCGCGCGTGGGCGGCTGTTGCAGGTATTCGATGACGTCCGGTTCCACGCCGCTGTCGCGGATCAGCGCCAATGCCTTGCGCGAATTGCTGCAGCGGGGGTTGTGGTAGATCGTGATGCCGCTCATGCCTGGACTCCTGGCTGGTCCCGTCCCCGCCCCTGGGCCGCGCCGAAGCGACAGGCGGGAACAGGCGCGCCCTGTTTCGATGCGTGTTCCGTCACAGGGTAACCGCACGCGTCGACGCCCGCGCCCGCCTGCCGCTAGAGCCCGCCGGTGACCTCCAGCACGCTGCCGGTGGCATACGACGCCTCGTCGGACAGCAGCCAGGCCACTGCGGCCGCGATCTCTTCAGGCTGGCCCGGCCGTCCGAGCGGTACGCGCTGCGCGACGCGCCAGGCTCGGCCGGGCTCGCCGGCGCGGGCGTGGATGGAGGTGTCGATGGTCCCCGGCGATACCGCGTTGACGCGGATGGCGGCCGGCGCGAGTTCGCGGGCGAGGCCGCGGGTCAGCGTGTCGATCGCGGCCTTGGTGGCGGCATAGGCCACGTACTCGCCTGGCGATCCGGTCCTCGCGGCGATCGAAGAGATATTGACGATGGCGCGGGGCGTGCCCTCGGACCATCGCAGCGCCGCCTCCCGGCACAGCCTGGCCGGCGCGACCAGGTTGGTCGCCACCACGCGCGACAGCGTGGCGTCGTCCAGCAACCGGATCGATCCGATCGCGCCGGTGACGCCCGCGTTGTTGACCAGCGCGGTCACGCGGCCCAGCGACTGCGCCGCGTCGAAGATGCGGGCGGGCGCCTCGGCATCGGCCACGTCGATACGCAGCGCCGCGCAGGGCGGCGCGCCGCCCGCCAGCGCCGACCGCAGCACCGCGGCCTCCCCGTCCGACGACGAATGCGTGAACAGGATGGCGTAGCCGTCGCGATGCAGCCGCTCCACGATCGCGCGGCCGATGCCGCGGCTGCCGCCGGTCACGATGGCGACCCGCGGCGCCTGCTCAGGAGGCGCCGGCATCGTCGCCTCCTCTTGCCGCCCATGCCACCGCTTCCTCGAGCCGGTCGTCCCCCCAGAACATCTCGCCCCCCACCAGCAGCATCGGTGCGCCGAAGATGCCGCGCGCCAGCGCCTGGTCGGTGCGTGCCCGCAGGGCGGACTTGTTGCCGGCGTCCGTGGCGGCGGCGATCAGCCGATCGGCCGGCAGCCCGAGGTCGCCCAGCAGTTCCCGCATCGCGCCGTCCTCGTCGATCTCCCGGTCGAGCGCGAAGGCCGCGTGCATCGCGCGGCGGCAGAATGCGCCCATCCAGGCCTGGCCGACGCCCAGCGTGGCAATGCGCATGGGCAGCAGCGCGCGCCGCGGAAATACCGAGGGCCGCCGGAACGGCAGGCCGTGCAGCCGGCAGCGGCGCTCCATGTCGCGCCAGACATAGCGTCCCTTGGCCGGATGCTCGAACAGCGGCGCCTCGCCCCGGCCCATCGCCCTGAACACCGGCCCGAGCAGGAACGGTCGCCAGTGCACGACCACGTCCTGCGCCGCGGCCAGCGCCTCGACCCGCATCACCGCCGGGTAGCAGTAGTTGCTGGCAAAGTCGAACCAGAATTCCAGCGCGGCCGTGCTCATCCCGCCTCCCTCACATGCACAGGCCCGACAGCCAGGCACCCAGCCACAGCGACATGTCGCGTGGCGCCAGCCAGCCGCGGAACGCGACCGCGCACAGCGCCACGACCAGGCAGGCGGCCAGCGCCTGCAGCGCGCGCAGCCGTGGCGCCCGGATCCTCACCGCGCCACCGCCGTCGCATAGACCACGCGCCGGTCGTCGATCGGCCAGTGCAGCGCGGCCGCCGCCAGTCCCAGGGCCACCGCGCCCAGCCAGACCGCGTCGTAGGAGCCGGTTGCCTCGTAGAAGAGCCCGCCCATCCACACGCCGAGGAACGAACCGAGCTGGTGGCCCATGAAGACGAAGCCGAACAGCGTGGCGAGATAGCGCATGCCGAACGCACGCGCCAGCACGCCGGTAGTCAGCGGCACCGTTCCCAGCCAGAGCAGGCCCATCACCGCGGCGAAGACGTACACGCCGGCCATGCTGGGCGGCAGCGCCACGAACGCCGCGATGGCCAGCGCGCGTACCAGGTAGATCGCGGCAAGCAGGCGCTTCTGCCGCAGGCGCCCGCCCAGCACGCCGCAGGCCCAGGTGCCGACGATGTTGGCCAGGGCGATGGTCGCCAACGCCGCAACGCCGGCGCGCGGACCAAGGCCACGGTCGATCAACCAGGCCGGCAGGTGGGTGGCGATGAAGGCCAGCTGGAAACCGCAGGCCAGGAAGCCGGCGTTGAGCATCCAGAAGCCGCGATGCGAGCGCACCACCTGCAGCGTGGCCCGCAGCGACTGCGGCTCCTCGCCCTGGTCATGCCGGGTGGCTGGCGCGTCCCGCAGGGGCAGCGCCAGCGGCAGCGCGGCTGCGGCCAGCACCGCCAGTCCCAGCAGTGCGGACTGCCAGCCGAAGGCGGCGATCAGTTCCTGCACGGCCGGCACCATCAGGAACTGGCCGAGGCCGCCGATGGCACCGCTGATGCCGATCGCCCAGGGCCGTCGCGCCTCCGGCACCAGCCTCCCCACCGCGGCATAGATCACTCCGAACGCGGTGCCGGCCAACGCGATGCCGACGAGCACGCCGGCAGACAGGACGAATGCGGCCGGGCTGCCCGCCCAGGCCATGCCGCACAGGCCCAGCGCGTAGCACAGCAGGCCCGTTGCCACGACGCGCACCGTGCCATGGCGATCGGCCACCAGCCCGGCGAGCGGCTGCACCAGGCCCCAGGTGAGGTTCTGCATCGCCAGCGCCAGCGCGAACAGCTCGCGCGACCAGCCCCGCTCCAGGGTGACCGGCAGCAGGAACAGCCCCTGCACGTGGCGCGCACCCAGCGCCAGGCCCATGACGATGCCGCCGGCCAGCACGATGGTCCACGGGCGCGGCAGCCAGTGCGTGCCGGCCATGGATGCGTCCGGGGAATCCGCCGGCCTGTCCTCCTGCATCGCTCCGCTCCCGCCTGCCGCTTGTTTCGTGCACTATCGGCTGCAAAGACAGAGCCGTTCAAGCGAGTTTTTCGACTGCCAGCATTCACCACAGGAATGCCAATGGAGCTGTCCCGGCTGCCTTCGCTGGACCTGCTGCGCGGCTTCGTCGCGGTCGGCCGGCGCCTGAGTATCACCCTCGCCGCGCAGGACCTGTATCTCACCCAGTCCGCGGTCAGCCGACAGGTCCAGGCGCTGGAGCGACAGCTTGGCACGCGCCTGCTCACCCGCGGCCATCGCGCGATCGGCTTCACCCCGGAGGGCGAAGCGCTGTTCCGCAGCGCCGACGCCGCCATCCGCCAGTTGCAGGACGCGGCCGCCGAAGCGGCCGCGCGCGGCGCGGTACGCACGGTGACGGTGAGTACGACGATCGGCTTCACCGCACTGTGGTTGATGCCGCGACTCGGCGGGTTCCAGGCACGCCAGCCGCGGCTGGACGTGCGCATCTCTGCGCACAACCAGGTCATGGACCTGCGCCAGGGCGGAATCGACCTGGCGGTGCGCTATACCACCGCATCGCAGGCGCCATCCGGCGCGACCCTGCTGTTCGAGGAGACCGTGGTTCCCGTGGCCAGCCCGGCGCTGCGGATCGGCCGCCTGCGCGGCGGGCGCCTGCCGGCCTCGGTAACCCTGCTGGAGTTCGAGGAACGCTACCCATGGCTGCGCTGGCAGCACTGGCTGGCAAGCGGCACCCGCCAGGACACGTCGACCCGCAGGATCCTGCATTTCAACCAGTACGACCTCGTGATCCAGGCGGCCCTGGCCGGCCAGGGCGTCGCGCTGGGGCGGCGGGAACTGGTCCTGCCGATGCTGCGCGACGGGCGTCTGGTGGAACTGGCGCCGCCGCGGCCGGGGGAGACCGGCGGCTACGGCTACTGGCTGGTACAGGCGGAGCGGATGCCTCGCCCGGACGTCGGACAGGTCGCCGACTGGATCCGGGCCGAGGCCGCGCTGCAGCGGGCGAATGGCGGCCGATGATCCGCTCCACGTTCCGCGGTCCGATCGATGGCGGCCCGCCGATGCCGGCGCGGCGCCTTGCGTCCGGCCACCGCACCGGCATGCCGAAGTTGAAGGTCGCCTGTCGCATCCCTTGCGCGTGCGTTAACGGAGGACCCTGTTTTCTCCCGCGGTTCACTCCTGCGCCATTACGGTCCTCGCCAAGCCCACCAACGGGAGACCGCCTGATGAAACCCCTGCTGCTTGCCGGCGCGCTGATGCTGGCGATCCCGGGCGCGGCCGTGGCCGATCCGCCCTGGAAGCCGGGCCACCATGGCCCGGGCAAACACCACAACGCGCGCCATTACGAGAAGGACCGTCGCAAGGCCGAGCGCGAATACTGGAAGGATCGCCAGAAGGCGGAACGCCAGTACCAGCGCGACCTCGCCCGCGCCGAGCGCCGCTGGGCACGCGGGCAGTACTTGCCGCGCAGCTACCTGGCCGACACCTACTACGTGCGCGACTACCGCGCCTACGGCCTCGCCGCGCCGCCGGCCGGCTATACCTGGGTACGCCCGGACCCGCGCGACGACAGCTACTACATGGTGCAGCTGGCGACGGGCCTGATCGAACAGATCTTCGGCCCGTAATCCCGGACCGATCGAAAGGGCGGCCTGCGGGCCGCCTTTTTCATGCCCGGCTCCGCGCGGCACCCGGCAAGGCAGGCTTCGGCGCCGGCCTATACTGGCCGCATGACGCGCTCGTCGCCCCTGCTGCGGTGCATGCTGCTCCTCGCCTCCGTCGCGATGCTGCTGGCGGCCGCCGCGCCCGCGGTGAGCCGCATCCTGTCGCCAACGGAGCGCGCCGCCCCGATGCTGGTGGAGATGTGCACCACCGGCGGGCTGCGCCTGCTGGCTTTGGATAGAGCGCCCGAGGGAGCGCGCGATCCGGTCCCTGCGCCGCAGCCGGCGATGGACGAGGCCTGTGGTTACTGCACGTTGCCACCGCCCCTCCCCGGCGCAGTGGCGGCCTCGCCTGCACGACCCGGCTGGCATGCCGCGTCCGCGGTCCCTGTCCATGCCGCTCACGCGACCAGGACCTGGCGCAACCTGCACGGACTTGGTGCGCAGGGCCCGCCGGTCTCGACCTGATCGCCGGGCGACAGGCCATGCGCCTCGCGTCGGCCCACCCTTCCTCCAATGCGGCAATGCCGCTCATCGGCCGGCCCTGCGCCGGCGAGTGTCCCTGCCGGAACCACGGCGCGCCTGGCGCGCGCACCGGCTGACAGTTCGACGGAGAACCCCATGACGCCCAAGACACGCTGGACACTGGCGATCGCCCTGCTGGTCGCGCTGACCGGATGCGGACGCCACGACACCGACGCGCACGCGGCACAGGCAACGACGCAACCGCCGCCCGCTCCCGCCGCCAAGGCGCAGCCGGCCACGGCCGGCATGACCCTCGAGCAGGCCTGGGCCCGTGCCGTGCCGCCCAATGCGCCGGTAGCGGGCGGTTACCTCCGCCTGCGCAACGACAGCGGCAGCCACGACCGCCTGCTGCAAGTCCGCAGCGCCGCGGCCACCCGCGTCGAGATCCACGAAGTCCGCCACGAGGACGGCATGGCGCGCATGCGCCAGTTGCCGGACGGATTGCCGGTGGCCGCGGGCGACACGCTCGAGATGCGGCCCGGTGGCTACCACCTCATGTTCATCGGGCCCGGCGACGCATTCAGCGAAGGCAACCGCATCCCGGCGACGCTCGTGTTCGAACGGGCTGGCGAAGTCGCCGCGGAGTTCGAAGTGCAGCCGGTCGGATCGGCAGGCCCCGACCCCGGACACCAGCACCATTGACCGGCCGCGGGCTGGTCCCGCAGGCCGATATCGCATGCATCGCCACGCGCCGTCCGGCACGCCACGTCGTACGACCGCTCAGCGCAGCGGTGCCGGATCCACCACCGGCCAGTCGTCGTCGTCCCAGCGCATCGGCAGCACCTTGAGCTTGGGCAGCCCCCCGTCTTCCACGTCGTAGGCGTGGAAGACGAGGTAGTCGCGGCCGTCGAAGGTATAGGCGCTGTTGTGGCCGGGGCCGGGCCAGCGCGCGGTCCCGCGCAATACTTCGGTCGCGCCGCCCTGGTCCATGCGCCTGCCCTCGCGATCGACATAGGGGCCGGCCAGCGCGCGCGCGCGGCCGACCATGATCCGGTAGTCGCTCCTGGCGCCGCGGCAGCAGTGGTCCCAGGACACGAACAGGTAGTACCAGCCGTTGCGCTTGAACACGAACGGCGCCTCGATCGCCCCCGGCTCGGGTTCGGCATCGTCGACCAGGATCGAGCGCGCCCGCTTGGCCAGGGTATGCCACTGCTGCGGCTCGGCCGGGCGCAGCCGGTCCTCGCGCAGCTTCACCAGTTTCAGCCCACCCCAGAACGATCCGAACGCCAGCCAGGGCGTGCCGTCCTCGTCTTCGACCAGGTTCGCGTCGATGGCGTTCCACATGTCGCGGTGCGGGACCGAGCGCAGCACGATGCCGTGGTCCTGCCAGCCGAACGCAGGATCGTCCGGATCGAGCGTGGCGCTGGTCGCCACGCCGATGGCGGAAGTGTTCTTCCCCCCGCTCGAGATCGAGTAATAGAGGTAGTAGCGGCCGTCGTGGCGCGAGATGTCCGGCGCCCAGACATGTCCGTTGAACTCCGGCACGATCGTATAGGCCCAGGCGGGGATCTGCGCGAACACCGGCGCTTCCGCCTTCCAGGTCGCCAGGTCCTTCGAGCTGTAGACCGTGATGCCCGGACCGGTGACGAACAGGTACCAGGTGTCGCCTTCCTGGATCATCACCGGGTCGTGCGCCAGCACGTCGGCCCAGTAGCCCTCGCGTGGCGGCGCGACCGGCGGGTTCTCCATCATGTCGTCGCTGGCCGGCGCGTCCTGGGCCGCCACCGGCAGCGTGAGCAGGCCGGCGAGCAGCAGCGCCGTCCATCGGGCGATCACCGCGTGGCCTCCGGAATCTCCACTTCGCGCTGGGGCCTGCCGAACACCGGCATGCCGTCCGCATCCCACCGCAGCGGCTGGATGCAGGTGTGCCGGTCGGGATTCCACAGCGGGTCGCCTTCGATTCGGGTGTAGTTGCGTGCGTGGTAGACCAGCAGGTCGGTGACGCCATCCGGCGCCAGCGTGAAACTGTTGTGGCCCGGCCCGAACACTTCCCGCTCCGCATCCGAGACGAACACCGGCGCCGGCGACTTGTGCCAGCTGGCGGGATCGAGCAGGTCCGCGTCGGCGTCGGCCCACAGCAGGCCCATCGCATAGCGTTCGTCGGTGGCGCTGGCCGAATAGGTGACGAACACACGCCCGTGGCGGATCAGCACCGACGGCCCCTCGTTGACCAGGAAGCCCTGCACTTCCCAGTCGAACTCGGGCCGCGTGAGCATCACCGGCTCGCCCTCGATGTACAGGCCATCGCGCAACGGCGCCAGGTAGAGGTTGGAGTTGCCGGGGATGTCGGGGTGCTTCTGCGCCCAGAGGTAGTACTGCACGCCGCGGTGCGCGAAGCTGGTGGCGTCCAGGCAGAACGCATCGATGCCGCTGTCGACCTGGCCTGCAAGCTCCCACTCGCCCTGCATCGGATCGACGGCACGGCAGCGCAGCGCGTACATGCGGTGCTGGAACAGGTCGTCCCTGATCTCGCGCGAGGGCGCCACGGCGAAGTAGACGAACCAGGTGCCGTCGATGCGGTGCAGCTCGGGCGCCCATACCAGCGAGCACGTCGGGCCTTCCGGCGTCGCGGCCCACAGCGTGCGCTCGCCGGCGTCGACCAGCCCCGCCAGGGTCGGCGAACGGCGCAGGACGATGCGGTCGTACTCGGGCACCGAGGCGGTGAAGTGGTATTGGCCGTCGTACAGCGAGATATGCGGATCGGCGCGGTTGAGGATGAAGGGGTTGCTGATCTTCATGGAGTGTCCTGCTGCTGGTCTACGCGGCGGGCGCGTCGACCAGGATCTTCTGCTTGATCTGCGCGTAGTAGCCGTCGGTGATGCGGTAGAAGAACATCACGCCGCCCATCAGCGCATGGAACAGGCCGGGGATGATGGTGAGCATCAGGGCGATGCCGTTGAGCGACTGCGGGCTCTGCGCCTGGTCGGCCACGTAGCCGAACCAGGCCAGCAGCACGCCCACGATCGCACCGGCCACGCCCATGCCGGCCTTCTGGCAGAACGAGATGCCGCCCATCGCCAGTCCCGCCACGCGCCGGCCGCTCTTGGCATGGCCGTAGTCCACCGCCTCCACGATCGCCGACCAGAACACCGGCGCGTGCAGGTCCACCACGAAGCAGATCAGGAAATACAGGACGAACGCGCGGACAACGTCGCCCGGCTGCACCAGCAGGTACATCGCCACGCTCAGCACGCCGACCAGCAGCTGGCTCCAGCGGAACATCGCGACCTTGCACCAGCGCTTGGTGATCCACGTCGAAGCCACCATCGCCAGGATCGCGGCGACGACGCCGGTCGCGAGGAAGGCCGACAGCAGCCGCGCATCGCCCCCGAGGTAGTACTTGGCGTAGTAGGCCGCCACCGAACCGCGCACCACGTAGCCGATGGTGCCGATCACGCAGACCGCGCACAACAGCAGCCACTGGTCGTTGCGCAGCAGCAGCCGCGCCTGCTGCAGCAGCGGCGTGCGGTCCACCCGGTGGCGAATGCGCTCGGTGGTGGTGAAGAAGCAGAACAGGAACAGCACGGTCGCCATCAGCCCCATCAGCCCCATCGCCCAGCGGTAGCCCTCGGTGAGGTCGCCGCGGCCCCAGGACTCGGCCAGCACCGGCACCAGGATCGTGACCAGGAACGCGGCCACCTTGGCGAAGAACAGCCGGTAGCCGTTGGCCGACAGGCGCTCCTTCGGATCGGCGGTCAGCACGCCGATCAGCGAAATGTAGGGGATGGTGACCACGGTGAAGAACAGCGTGACCAGCAGGTAGGTGGCATACGCCCACGCCAGCTTCGTTCCGTAATCCGCGTCGGGCGTGGTGAATACCAGGAACACCGAGATGCCGAACGGCACGGCGAACACCAGGAAGTACGGGCGGTAGCGGCCCCAGCGCGTCTCGATGCGGTCGGTGACCAGGCCCATCAGCGGGTCGGTGACCGCATCGAACATGCGCACCACGATCAGCAGCAGCGCGACGTCGGTCGGCCGGAGCCCGAACACGTCGGTGTAGAAGAAGGTGATGATCAGCATCATCGAGGAGATGACGACGTTCACCGCCATGTCGCCGGCGCCGAAGCCGATCTTCTCGAGTACCGGCAACTTCTGGTCCTGCATCGCCCCTCCGCGGATGCGTGATCCTGCCCGCTGCTGCGGCGCAGCCCGCGGGTCGTGGCCGGCGCTCTGCGGCGCCTGGGGCCGGGCTCATTCTGGTCGGGGCATGGATATGCAACAAATAGGAAAATCGTGATAATCCATATGGATCACGTTATAGGACCCCGCCGTGCCCAACCCGCCCTGGTTCGTCCGCGCGCGCCTGAAGACGCGCCAGCTGATGCTGCTGATCGCCATCGAGGAACAGGGCAACATCCATCGCGCGGCGGAGTCGCTGAACATGTCGCAGCCGGCGGCCTCCAAGCTGCTCAAGGACCTCGAGGACCTGATCGGGGTGCCGCTGTTCGACCGGCTGCCGCGCGGCATGCGCGCCACCTGGTACGGCGAGAGCATGATCCGCCACGCCCGCATCGCGCTGGCCAGCCTGGGCGAGGCGGGGGCTGAGATCGAGGCGCTCAAGGCCGGGCATGCCGGCAACGTCAGCATCGGCGCGATCGCCGGGCCGGCGATGACCCTGCTGCCGCCGACGCTGGCGCGGCTGCATCGCGAGTATCCCGACCTGCGCGTGTCGGTGCTGGTGGAAAGCAGCGACGTGCTGCTCGAGCAGCTGGCGCAGAACCGCATTGACCTGATGATCGGGCGCCTGTTCCCGCGCCACGACACGCGCAACCTGCAGTACGAGCCGCTGGCCGAGGAGGACGTGTGCGCGGTCGCGCGCGCCGACCATCCGCTGCTCGCGGGGGGCCGGCCCTCGCTGGCCGAGCTGGCCAAGGCGAGCTGGGTCGTCCCGCCCGAAGGCAGCGTGCTGCGCCACCGCTTCGAGCTGATGTTCCAGAACGCGGGGCTGCAGCCACCGCGCCAGGTGATCGGCACCGCCGCGCTGGTGCTGGTGCCGCGCCTGCTGGAAGGCAGCGACCACCTGGCGGTGGTGCCGGTGGACGTGGCGCGCCATTACGCCGGCTACGGCATGGTGCGGCAGCTGCCGGTGGAGCTGTCGTGCCGGATGGACTCGTTCGGCTTCATCACCCGCACCGACTGGCTGCTCTCGCCGGGGGCGCGCACCGTGCTGGCGTCGCTGCGCGACGTGGCCGGCGAGGTCTACGGCGCCGCGTCCGCGGGCTGACCCGGAGGCGCAGCGCTGGGTCCAGGTACGTGGCGACCCGAGGGTGCCCTCATTCCGGGCGAGGAAAGGGCTCCCCGCTCCCGCAACGCGTCGCCGGGCGGCTCCCGGCGCGACGTCTGGGGCGCAGCGGCATACAGGGACGGGTATCGATACCCCCGCAATTGTTATTTTTCGCGCATGTATCGCGTCGGTAGCATCGTTCCCGCATCGCCGTGACCGCCTGCGGGCGCGGCCGGACATTCCTTACACGGGCAGGATCGCCGACCGCATGAGCGCACCCAACAAGCCGGCACGCCGCAGCCAGCAGTGGTTCGGGCGCGACGGCAAGCAGGGCTTCTACTACCGCAGCTGGCTCAAGGGCCTGGGGCTGCCGCACGAGATGTTCGACGGCCGGCCGGTGATCGGCATCTGCAACACCTGGTCGGAGCTCACGCCCTGCAACAGCTCCTTCCGCGAGCTGGCCGAGCACGTCAAGCGCGGTGTGTACGAGGCCGGCGGCCTGCCGCTGGAGTTCCCGGTGATGTCGCTGGGCGAGACCCAGATCCGCCCGACCGCGATGCTGTTCCGCAACCTCGCCTCGATGGACGTGGAGGAATCGATCCGCGCCAATCCCATCGACGGCGTGGTGCTGCTGATGGGCTGCGACAAGACCACCCCCTCGCTGCTGATGGGCGCGGCCAGCGTGGACCTGCCGACGATCGGCGTGTCCGGCGGGCCTTCCCTGTCGGGCAACTGGCGCGGCAAGCCGGTGGGCTCGGGCACCGGCGTGATCGAGATGTCGGAGATGGTGCGCGCCGGCACCCTCAGCCAGGAGGAATTCAACGAGGCCGAGGCCTGCATGCAGCGCTCCAAGGGCAGCTGCATGACCATGGGCACGGCCTCGACGATGGCCTGCATGGTCGAGGCGATGGGCATGTCGCTGCCGGAAAACGCGGCCATTCCCGCGGTCGACGCGCGCCGCTTCCGGCTGGCGCACCTGTCGGGCCGCCGCGCGGTGGAAATGGTGCGCGAGGACCTGCGCATGTCGAAGGTGCTCACCCGCCAGGCCTTCGCCAACGCGATCCGCGCCAACGCGGCGATCGGCGGTTCGACCAACGCGGTGATCCACCTGCTGGCCATCGCCGGGCGCCTGGGCGTGCAGCTCACGCTCGACGACTGGGACGCGATCGGCTCGCGCCTGCCGTGCCTGGTCAACCTCAAGCCGTCGGGCCAGTACCTGATGGAGGATTTCTACTACGCCGGAGGGCTGCCGGCGGCGCTGCGCGAGATTTCCGCGCACCTCGACCTGGACGCGATGACGGTCAACGGCCGCACGCTGGGCGAGAACATCGCCGACGCGCCGTGCTGGAACCAAGACGTGATCCGGCCGCTGGCCGAGCCGCTTCGCCCCGAGGCCGGCATCGCCGTGCTGCGCGGCAACCTGGCGCCCGACGGCGCGGTGATCAAGCCATCGGCCGCCTCGCCGCACCTGCTGCGCCACCGCGGCCGCGCGGTGGTGTTCGAGGACATCGACGATTTCAAGGCGCGCATCGACGACGAGGCGCTGGAGGTCGACGCCGACAGCATCCTGGTGCTGAAGAACTGCGGCCCGCGCGGCTATCCGGGCATGGCCGAGGTCGGCAACATGCCGCTGCCGCCGAAGCTGCTGCGCCAGGGCGTCACCGACCTGGTGCGCATCTCCGACGCGCGCATGAGCGGCACCGCCTACGGCACCGTGGTGCTGCACGTCTCGCCCGAGGCGGCCGCAGGCGGGCCGCTGGCGCTGGTGCGCGAAGGCGACATCATCGAGCTGGACGTGGAAGCCCGCCGCCTGCACCTGGACGTGGCCGACGAGGAGCTGGCCCGGCGCCGCGCCGACTGGACGCCGCCGCCCGCGCCCGCGCGCGGCTGGAGCAAGCTCTACGTCGACCACGTGCAGCAGGCGCACCTGGGCGCCGACCTGGATTTCCTGGTGGGCGGCAGCGGCGACACCGTCGCCGGGGATTCGCACTGAGGCTTCGCGCTTCGCGCGCGTCCCGGTTGCTGCCGCCGGCCTGCCTGCGCGGGAGCCGCTGATGCACGAGCCGATCCAATCGCCGCAGCGCCGTCGCCTGCTCGCCGCCGCCGGCGCGGGACTGATGCTGCCGGCAGCCGGCGCCCTGCCCGGCTTCGCATCGGCAAGCCCTGGGGTCGCCGCCGTTCCCTTCCCGCTTGCGGACATACGCCTCTCCGATGGACCGTTCGCGCACGCGAACGCGCTCAACCGCCGCTACCTGGCCGCGCTCGACGTCGACCGCCTGCTCGCGCCGTATCGCATCGAGGCCGGCCTGCCCTCGCCCGCGCCGAAATATCCGAACTGGGAATCGATGGGCCTGGATGGCCATACCGCAGGCCACTACCTCTCGGCGCTCGCGCAACAGGCGGCGCAGGGCGACGACGAGCTGCGCCGGCGCCTGGACGCGATGGTGCAGGCGCTGGCCGAGGTGCAGGAAGCCAACGGCGATGGTTACCTGGGCGGCGTGCCCAACGGGCGCCGGCTGTGGGACCGCGTCGCCTCGGGTGCGTTCGAGGCCGAGGCCTTCTCGCTCGATGGCGCCTGGGTGCCGTTCTACAACCTGCACAAGATGTTCGCCGGCCTGCGCGATGCGCACCTGGTGGCCGGGAACGCGCGGGCGCGCGAGCTGCTGGTGCGCTTCGCCGACTGGTGCGGGGGACTCGTCGCCGGGCTCGACGACGACAGGCTGCAGCGCATCCTCGACACCGAACACGGCGGCATGAACGAGGTGCTGGCCGACGTGTCCGCCATCACCGGCGACCGGCGCTACCTGGCGCTGGCGCGGCGCTTCTGCCACCGCGCCATCCTCGATCCGCTGCTGCGCCGCGAGGACCGGCTCGATGGCCTGCACGCCAACACCCAGATTCCCAAGGTGATCGGCTTCGCGCGCATCGGCGAGCTCGACGACGAGCCGGCCTGGATCGATGCTGCCCGCTTTTTCTGGGAGACCGTGGCCCTGCGCCGCAGCGTCGCCTTCGGCGGCAACAGCGCACGCGAGCATTTCCATCCGGCCGATGATTTTTCGCCGATGCTGGCCTCGCGCGAGGGGCCGGAAACCTGCAACAGCTACAACATGCTCCGCCTGGCGGCGCTGCTGCATCGCCTGCGGCCCGATCCGCGCTACCCGGAGTTCCAGGAGCGCGTGCTGTTCAACCACATCCTCTCCACCCAGCATCCCGGGCATGGCGGCCTGGTCTACTTCACCCCGATCCGGCCGCGCCACTACCGCGTCTACTCGCAGCCGGAGCAGTGCTTCTGGTGCTGCGTGGGCACCGGCATGGAGAACCACGGCCGGCACGGCGCCTTCGTCTATGCGAAGGGCGAGGATGCGCTGGCGGTGAACCTGTATGTCGCATCGACCCTGCACTGGCGCGAGCGCGGCCTGGTGCTGCGGCAGGACACGGGATTTCCGGACGAAGCGGGCAGCCGCCTGCGCCTGCAGCTTGAGCGCCCGCAGGCATTCGCACTGCAGCTGCGCCACCCGCAATGGCTGCAGGGTCCCCTAGTGGTGCGCGTCAATGGCCGGCGCTGGCCGCTGGATTCGACGGCGGGCGGCATGGCGGTGGTCGCGCGGGACTGGCGGGACGGCGACGAGGTCGCCGTCGAGCTGCCGATGGCCACGCGGATCGAGAACCTGCCGGACGGCTCGGACTGGGTCGCGGTGATGCACGGGCCACTGACGCTGGCCGCGCGCACCGGCGCGGACGCCATCGAAGGCCTGGTGGCCGACGACGGCCGCGGCAGCCACATCGCGCCCGGGCCGTACCTGCCGCTGGACGGTGCGCCGATGCTGGTCGGCGAGCGCGCCGACCTGGCCAGGCACATCCGTCCCGTACCCGGCGAGCCGCTGGCCTTCGACGCGTCGGCGCTGATCCGTCCCGGTGCGTTCCGCACGCTGCGACTGGAGCCCCTCTTCCGCGTGCACGACGCGCGCTACATGGTCTACTGGCGCACCACCACGCCGGCGGAATATCCGGCCGTGGTGGCGGCGATCAAGGCGAGCGAGCGCGAACGCCAGGCGCTGGAGGCGCGCACGCTCGACCAGGTGCAGCCGGGCGAACAGCAGCCCGAGGTCGACCACGCCTACGAAGGGCGCGAGTCGAACACGGGCATGCTGATGGGCCGCGCCTGGCGCGATGCCGGCGCCTGGTTCGGCTACCGGTTGCGGGCCCACCGCGAAGCTGCCGGCGATGCGCCGCTCGCGCTGGCGCTCGAACTGTTCGGCGGCGACTGGAACGTCGCGATGGACGTCGAGGTCGCGGACCGCAGGCTGGCGACGGTGGACATCTCCGGGACGGGCACCGACGAATTCCGCCTGCGGCAGGTGGCGCTTCCGCCCGACCTGTCCGCGCTGGCGCGACGCGACGGTATCGCGGTTCGTTTCGTCGCGCGCGGCGGCCGCCGGACGCCACGACTGTTCGGTTTGCGCCTGCTGGAGGCGACGGGTGACTAGGCCATGGCGCTCAGTCGCCGGCCAGCGCTTCGCGCAGCAGCGCGCGGATCAACGGCTGGACCTGCGCGGCCTTCGTCGCGTCCCAGGCGAACGACGCCTCGTCCATGTACACGCGCTGGCTGATCTCCAGCTGCACCGCCTCGATGCCACGCGCGGGATCGGCGTAGTGGCGGGTGATGTGGCCGCCGCGGAAGCGCCCGTTGTGCACCCAGTCGTAGCGCGATTGCGCCGCCAGCGCCGCTTCCAGCCGCCGCCGCAGGCGCTCGCCCGCGCTGGCGCCGCCCGCGGTCCCGAGGTTGAGGTCGGGCAGGCGTCCTTCGAACAGGAACGGCAGCTCGCCGCGGATCGAATGGCCTTCCCACAGCACCACCCGGCCGTGCGCCGCATGCAGGCGTTCGAGTTCGCCGCGCAGCGCCTCGTGGTAGGGCCGCCAGTAGCGTTCCACCCGCGCGCGCACCTCGTCCTCGTCCGGCGCCTGACCGTCGAGATAGACCGGCCCGCCGTCGAAGCGCACCAGCGGGCACAGTCCGGTGGTGTTCTGGCCCGGGTACAGCGAGACGTCGTCCTCGCCGCGGTTGAGGTCGATCACGTAGCGCGAATGGCGCGGCACCAGCACCGAGGCGCCAAGTGCGCGCGCGAAGTCGTACAGGCGCGCGATGTGCCAGTCGGTGTCGGGCACGCGCCGCGCATCCGGCGTCAGCCGCGCGGCGATGCCGTCCGGCACCAGGGTGCCGTCGTGCGGCAGGCTGACCAGCAGCGGTGCGGTGCCGCGATGCAGGGTGTAGATGTCCATGACCCGGATTGTACGGGCGTGCGCCAGGCGCGGTCGCGGGACCCGCGCCACGAGGCGCAGTTCACGCGTGCCGACCTCCAACATGCCCCCCTCTTCGCGCCCAGTCCCTGGCGCTCCCTCGACCGGACTTTCCAATGAAACAGCTGTTGCTGATCCCCTGCCTCCTGCTGGCCGCCTGTTCCACCACCGCTCCGGCGCCCGGTGCCGCCGCCGCCAATCCGCTGTTCACCGATCGCCATACCGCCGACCCGGCGCCGCTGGTCGTAGGCGACACGCTCTACCTCTACGTCGGCCACGACATGGCCCGCGGCGACGAGATGTTCAACATCGTCGAATGGCGGGTGTATTCGACCACCGACATGGCCCGCTGGACCGACCACGGCGCGGTCATGAAGCCGACCGACTTCAAGTGGGCCAGCCGCGACGCCTGGGCCTCCCAGGCGATCGAGAAGGACGGGAAGTTCTACTTCTACACCACCGTCGAGCACGACCAGACCCGGCCGGGCAAGGCCATCGGCGTGGCGGTATCGGACAGCCCCACCGGCCCGTTCGTCGACGCGCGCGGCAGCGCCCTGGTGAGCAACGACATGACGCCGCAGGGCCCGCACACCTGGGACGACATCGACCCGACCGTGTTCATCGACGACGACGGCACGGCCTGGCTGATGTGGGGCAACGCCAACTTCTACTACGCGCGGCTCAAGCCGAACATGGTCGAACTCGATGGTCCGATCCTGCAGGCCGAACTGCCCAAGTACGTCGAAGGGCCGTGGGTACACAAGCGCGGCGACACCTACTACCTGACCTACGCCTCGATGGACAAGTCGGTGTCGGAGGACGAACTGGTCTCCTACGCCACCGCGCCGGCGATCACCGGCCCCTGGAAGTATCGCGGCGAGATCAGCGGCCCAGCGGAGAACAGCTTCACCATCCATCCGGGGATCGTGGAGTTCAAGGGCCAGTGGTATTTCTTCTACCACAACGGCGTGCTGACGGTGGGCGACCAGGGCGGCGCGCTCGGCCGCCGCGCGGTGGCGGTCGAACACCTGTACTACGACGCCGACGGCGGCATCGTGCCGATCGAGCACACCCGCGAGGGCGTGTCGGTGCCGCGCAGGCATTGAGACTCGGCGAACGGTCGCCGCCGGAGCCGGCGGCGGCACGCTGCACTCAGCGCATCAGCACCACTTCCTCGGCGCTGGTGGGATGGATCGCGACGGTATCGTGCAGGTCGGCCAGGGTGATGCCGCGCTTGAGCGCCACCGCGAAGCCCTGCAGGATCTCGTCGGCGCCCTCGCCCAGCAGGTGGATGCCGGCCACGCGCCGCTCCTCGCCCACGCACACCAGCTTGAACAGGCTGTGCTGCGGGCGATCGACCAGCGCCTGGCGCATCGGCCGGAACACGCTGCGGTATACGTGCACCGCGCCATCGCCATGCTGCTCGCGCGCCTGCGCCTCGGTCAGGCCCACGCCGGCCACGGGCGGATGCGAGAACACCACGGTGGGGATGTTGTCGTAGTCCAGGCGCGCCCCGGGCTGTCCGCCGAACACGCGATCCATGGCGCGACGCGCGGCGGCGATCGCCACCGGCGTCAGCGTCATCTTGCCGGTCACGTCGCCGACCGCGGCGATGTGCGGCACGCTGCTGCGCTGGCACGCATCCACCACGATGTCGCCGCGCGCATCCAGTTCCACGCCCGCCTCTTCCAGGCCGATGCCGCGGCTGTTGGCCACGCGCCCGGTGGCGAGGAACACGTGCGCGTACGCGTCGCTGGCGTTCCCGGCCGCGTCGCGCAGGCGCAGCGCGCCGGCCTCACCCTCGATCGCCGCGAGATCGAATCCGAAACGCAGGCCGATGCCCTGCTGGCGGTAGTTCTCCTGCAGGCGTTCCGCCAGTTCCGCATCGGCGTGGCTGAGCAGGCGCTGGCTGCGCGCATGGATGTCGACGCGGCAGCCCAGGGCCTGCAGCACGCCGGCCAGCTCCACGGCGATATAGCCACCGCCGACCAGGGCCACGCGGCCCGGCGGCGCGTGCAGGGCAAAGAAATCGTCGGAGACTTCCGCCAGTGCCGCGCCCGGCACGTCCGGCCGCTGCGGATGCGAACCGGTGGCGACCAGGATGTTGGCCGCGCGCAGGCGCGTGCCGTTCCCGCATTCCACCGTGTGCGCATCGAGCAGCCGGCCGCGCGAGGGCAGCAGCACGATGCCGTCACCGTCCAGGCGCCGGCGGTAGCTGGCGTGGATGCCGTGGATGTAGCGCTGGCGGCTGGCGACCAGGGTCGGCCAGTCCAGCGAGGCCGAGGCCGGCACGTCGAAACCGAGTTGCGAGGCCAGCGCGACGTGGTCGGCCAGCTCCGCGGCCAGCCACATCGCCTTTTTCGGCACGCAGCCGACGTTGACGCAGGTGCCGCCGAGTTCGCCCGGCTCGAGCAGGGCCACGCGCGCGCCATGCGCCGCGGCGCGGAAGGCGCCGGCCAGGCCCCCGCTGCCGCCGCCCAGCACCACCAGGTCGAAATCGAGATCCTGCCGGCTCATGCGAATCGCTCCGGGGAATACGGCACGGGGTCGAGGTGCGGCGGCTCGCCGGTCATCAACTCGGCCAGCAGGCGGCCGGTGGCAGGACTCATGCTCACGCCGAGCATGCCGTGGCCTGTCGCCAGCCACAGGTGCGGCTGCCCGGGCGCGCGCCCGATGATCGGCAGGTCGTCCCAGGACAGCGGCCGCCAGCCGTACCACTCCTCGCGCACCGCCTCCCCCACCGGCTGGCGCAGGTACTCGGCGGCGCCGCGCGCCAGCGCGTCGAGGCGGCGCCGGTTGAGCGTGGCGTCGTGGCCGGAGAACTCCATCGTGCTGCCCAGCCGGAAGCCGTCCTCCCACACCGTCACGCAGACTTTGCGCTCGAACAGCGTCATCGGCCGGCGAGGCACCAGCGCCGGACGCGAAAAGGTGATCGAGTAGCCCTTGCCCGGCTGCATCGCCTTGCGCAGCCAGCGCAACCGCAGCGACCGCGCCAGCAGCGGCGACCACGCCCCCGTCGCCAGCACGACCTCGCGCGCAAGGCGCTCGCCACGCGTGGTCTGCACGCGCATGCCATTGCCGTCGGGGCCGGCCGCCGAGGCCTGGCACCCGGTCTCGATCGTGCCGCCGGCCGCCAGCACCGCCTGCGCCAGTCCGGCGACATAGCGGTCCGGGCGCAGCTGCGCATCGCCGGGGTAATGCACCGCACCGACCACGCCGTCGAGCAGCGCCGGCTCCTGCGCGAGGTAGTCCCGGCCATCGATCACCTGCGATTCGATGCCCATCTCCGCCAGCGCCGGCAGCTGGCGCACATAGGCTTCCATCTGCGCCGCATCGCGGAACACGCAGTCGGCACCGGGTTCGGCGAATTCGCAGTCGATGCCGTGACCCGCGATCCAGTCGGGGAATGCGTCGCGCGAGGCGTTGAGGATGGCGGCGCGCGGCCGCGCCGACGCGTTCCAGTCGCGCGGATTGCAGCGCGCGGCGAAGCGCAGCATCCATTCCCAGAGCACCGGATCCAGGCGCGGGCGCACGTAGAACGGCGCGTCCGGCGTCAGCATCCAGCGCAGCGCCTTGGCCACGGTGCCCGGCGCATGGAGCGGGCCGGCGTGGCTGGGCGTAAGCGTGCCGCAGTTGCCGTGCGAACTGCCGCCGCCGACCCGGCCGGCGTCGATCACGCGGACGCTGCGGCCGCGTTCGAGCAGGCACAGCGCGGTGGCCAGGCCGGACACGCCGGCGCCGATGACGAGGATGTCGCTGCGTTCGGGCATCCGTGGAGTGTAACGGCCGCGCTGCGGCCGGCGGGCTCAGGCCAGCCGCATCGGCGGGCGCGCGCCGTAGGTGAACCAGCGCCACAGCCATTCCATGGGCCCGAAGCGATGGCGCGCCAGCCACCAGTGGCTGGCCAGCACCTGCAGCGCAAACACCACGAATACCAGCGCCACCTGGCCGGCGCGCCCGATCTGGCCGCCGAGTCCGAAACCGTAGCCATAGAACAGCGTGGAGGCGATGAGCGACTGCAGCAGGTAATTGGTCAGCGCCATGCGCCCGGCCGGCGCCAGACAGCCCAGCACGCGCGACAGGCCCGGAACCCCCAGGCCGAGCACCAGCAGCGCGAAGTAGCCCAGCGCCAGCGGCAGGCTGCCGAGCATCATCAGCCCGTTCGCCAGCAGCATCGGCCCCATCTCGCGCATGCCGTCGAAGCTGGTGCCCACCGACATCGCCATCAGCGCGAATACCGTGCCCACCGGCAGCGCGCACAGCGCCAGCCGCAGGTAGAAGCCGCGCTGCGAGGCGATGTCGTGCACGCGTCCGGACCGCACCAGCCAGGCGCCGAGCATGAACACGCCCAGCGCCATCGGCACCGTCATCACCAGGCCCTGCATGGCCACGCTGGCGAAGTCGCGCGCCCGCTGCGCCACCACGTCCAGGTAGCTGCCGTGGGCATACGCCTGGACGGCCCGGGCCGCGTCGGTTTCCATCTGCGCGGCCATCGCCGTCATTTCGCCGAGCTCATCGGCCGGCACCAGCGACAGCAGGCCGCCGCTGAACACGATCATCAGCGCCATGACGCCGTACAGCCCGATGCCGAGTACCAGGCGCGCGCGGCTGGAGATCTCGCCGAAGGCCAGCAGCAGCAGGCCGGTGATCGCGTAGGCATGGAGGATGTCGCCCGGCCACAGCAGCACGGCGTGCAGCACGCCGAAGCCCAGCAGCACCAGGCATCGCCACAGGTAGCGGCCGCGGAAGGCCGGGCCGTGGCCGCCGCGGCTGGACATCACCGCGAAGCCCATCCCGAACAGCAGCGAGAACAGCACCCAGAACTTGCCCGCGACGAAGGCGTGCACCGCCCAGGCGGCGGCATGGTCGATCCCGGTGGCCGAGGGATCGATGCCGGAACCCATTTCCTGCATCGGCCGGCCGAACCATTCGATGTTCATCAGGAAGATGCCCAGCAGCGCGAAGCCACGAACCACGTCCATGGCCTGGATGCGCTGGCCGGCATCGATGGGCGCGAAGGCGGGCGGCCCGCCAGGGCCGCGTTCGTGCAGCTGCGTCATTGGCGTCCCCTGTGCGTCGCACGCAAGGATCGCCGGAAACGGCCGCCGCCGCCAAGGACGGATACGCCTGGCCGAAGCGTCGCGGCGTCCAGCCGCTGGAAGCCGCTGCGCGAGGAGCGTCGCGCAGCGGCGGCAAGGTCAGTGCTGGTGGCCGCCTTCGCCGTGCACGTGGCCGTGCTCGATCTCGACCGGCTCGGCCTCGCGCACGTCCACGATCTCGATGTCGAAGTGCAGGTCCTTGCCGGCCATCGGGTGGTTGAGGTCGACATCGACCACGCTCATGCCCACCTTCTCCACGGTCACCGCGCGCGGGCCGAAGTTGGTGTTGAGCACCACCTGCTGGCCCGGCGCCAGCCGCTGCGCGCCGAAGTGCTTCTTGGGCACGCGCTGGGTGAGCCCGTCGCGGCGCTCGCCGTAGGCCTCGGCCGCCGGCACGTCCACGCCGAAGGACTCGCCGGCCTCGCGACCGTCGAGGGCCTTCTCCAGGCCCGGGATGATGTTGCCGTGGCCGACCAGGATCGCCAGCGGCTCGCCGCGCTCCTTCGACGACTCCAGCGCCGGCTGGCCGACTTCGGAGACGGTGTAGTGGAAACGGACGACGCGGTCTTTCTCGATCTTCATGGCGGCTCGCTGCGGGGCGCGGCGGTCGCCGCGGCTTGTCTGGAGGAAACCGCCCGGGCAGGATGCCGCGCATGACACCGCCACGCGAACGCTTCCTGCCGTCGGGCGACGGAGCCGGCCATTATCCGGACTCGGGCACGGCAACGCCAATCGGGGCCGGGCTCGCGCTGGTCGCCGCCGCCCTGCTGCTCGCCGCCTGCGGCGGCGGGGACGTCCGCCCCACCCCTCGCCCGGCCGCAACCGTGCCCGCGCGCGACTGGCCGGCGACCACGCCGGCCGATCCGGCCGCCGCCAATGCGGTGCTCATGCGCGCGATCAGCCTGGTCGGCACGCCCTACCGGTATGGCGGCAACACCCCGGAGGGCGGCTTCGACTGCAGCGGCCTGGTCAATTACGTGTTCCGGGACATGCTCGACCTGCGCCTGCCGCGCACCTCGCGTGAGCTGGCCAGCTACCAGGGGCCCAGGATCGAGCCCCACCGGCTGGCCACGGCCGACCTGGTCTTCTTCGGAAGCGGGAACCAGGTCACGCATGTGGGCATCTACGTGGGCGAGGGACGTTTTGTCCATGCCCCCAGCACGGGAGGCACCGTACGCCTCGATCATCTGGACGGAAGCTACTGGCGACGCCACTACAGCGGGGCCCGGCGCGTCCTGCAATGAACGGGGCGTTGCAATTTGTGAGCGGAATCACCCACTTGGACAGGTTTGTCTAACCCGCATTTAACATCACAACATCTTCACTCGGGCAAACTCCGCCGCTGTTCCGTTCCAAGTGAAGCCCGCGTGACGACAGCCAGCGCCCCGTCCGGCCGCACCATCCATCGCTCCCTTCCGGCCGGACCGGGCAAGATCGCAGCCCTCTGCGGTTGCCTGCTCGCCGCCAGCGCCCTCCCCGTCTTTGCCGGTCCCGGCCTTGCCGGCGACTCGGCCGACGCCCCGGGTCCCGCGTCCTCGGTCACTACCAACCTGGTCGCCGGCGCCATGCGGCCCGCCAGCCAGGACGTGCTGTTCGCCAGCGACGTCAACCAGCTGATCGCCGCCCAGGCGGCCCTGGCCCCCGCGGCGTCCGCGCCGAAGGAAGAGGGTCGGGTGCAGACCCTGGTCAAGCGCGGCTTGGCCCTGCTGGGGACCCCCTACCGCTGGGGCGGCAGCTCGCCGGAGGCCGGTTTCGACTGCAGCGGGCTGGTCGGCTACGTGTTCCGCACCGCCCTGGGCATCGACCTCCCGCGCGTCTCGCGCGAGATGGCGCAGGACGGCGAGAAGGTCGATCGCGGTTCCCTGGTGCCGGGCGACCTGGTGTTCTTCGGCCGTCGCGGCAAGCGTGTCGACCACGTCGGCATCTACATCGGCGAAGGCCGCTTCCTGCATGCCCCGCGTACCGGCCGCGACGTGACGGTTTCCCAGCTCGACACCGGCTACTGGGCCGGCAAGTTCCTGCAGGCGCGCCGCGTGGCGGGACTGGGCACCGAGAGCTGAGCCCCGCCGCCCCGATGTCTTCGGAAGGCCGCCTCCGGGCGGCCTTTTTGCTGGCGGGTGGGCGGCGAACGCGCCGAAGGCGCGCTGGGGCCACGCGGCGACCTGTCGCCCCCACCCCAACCCTCCCCCGCGGCGCGGGGGAGGGAGCAAATATTCGCGACCGTCGCCGCTCTGCCTTCTCCCTCCCCCGCAAGCGGGGGAAGGGAGTGAACACGGGCCCTCGCGGCACTGCCGTCTCCCTCCTTGGCCCGCGGAGGCGGCAGGGGACCCGGTCGCAAGGAGCGCGCGCCTTCGCGTCACGGGGCACAATGGGGCGATGTCAGATTCCCCCGTGTCCGCTCTTACCATCGCCGGTTCCGATTCGGGCGGCGGTGCCGGTATCCAGGCCGATCTCAAGGCGTTCGCCGCGCATGGCGTGCATGGCCTCTCCGCGATCGCTGCGCTCACCGCACAGCACACGCGCGGCGTCACCGCCGTGCACGTGCCGCCGGTCGACTTCCTGCGTGCGCAGATCGACGCCTGCTTCGAGGATTTCCACGTCGGTGCGGTCAAGCTCGGGATGCTGGCCACCGCCGAGGTGATCCGTGCCGTCGCCGACGCGCTGGACGCGTACGGACCGGTCCCGCTCGTCGTCGATCCGGTGATGGTCGCCACCTCCGGCGCCCGCCTGCTGGCCGAGGATGCACTGGAGGCACTACGCACTCGGCTGCTGCCGAAAGCCACCGTGCTCACCCCCAATATCCCCGAGGCCGAGCTGCTGTCCGGGCTGCGCATCGCCAGCCCCGCCGACGCGGAGCAGGCCCTGGCGCGGCTGCTGGCCACCGGATCGAAGGCGGTGCTGCTCAAGGGCGCCCACCTGGACGAGGGCGCGCTGGTGGTCGACCGCTATCGCGAGGCCACCGGCACCGGCACCACCACGTTCACCCACCCCCGCCTGCCGATCGAAGGCCACGGCACCGGATGCACCCTGGCCTCGGCCATCGCCGCCAACCTGTGCCTGGGCCTGACACCGGCGCAGGCGACTGCGGCAGCCGTGGACTACGTGGGACGCGCCCTGCGGCAGGGCTACCGGCCCGGGCGCGGCGAGGTGCGCGTGCTCGACCACATCGGCGCCCGGGGGCCGGAGGCGTGAACCCGCCCCCCGTCGCCAGCGAGCACGCTGTGCGCGCGGCCGACGGCCATGGCTGGCACCTGCTGGCATGCATCCCGCCGGCACCAAGGCGCAGCCTGCTCTGGCTGCCTGCCCTGGGCGTGGCGGCGCGCCACTACCTTCCCTTCGCCCAGGCGCTGGCCGCGCGCGGGGTCGCGGTGTTCGTGCACGAGTGGCGGGGTCACGGCAGCAGCACCCTGCGCGCGGGCCACGGGGTGGACTGGGGCTATCGCGAACTGCTGGTGCAGGACATCCCGGCGAGCCAGGCCGCGGTCGAGCGGATCCTGTCCGGAAGCCCGCCCCGCATCGTCGGCGGCCACAGCCTCGGCGGCCAGCTCGCCTGCTGCCGCCTGGCGCTGGCGCCGGGCGCGGCCGACGCGCTGTGGCTGGTCGCCAGCGGTGCGCCGTACTGGCGCGCGTTCCCCATGCCGCACCGCGCCTGGCTGCCGCTGGCGTACCGGTTCCTGCCGTGGCTGGCGCGGATCAACGGTGCCCTGCCCGGCCGCCGCATCGGCTTCGGTGGCAACGAGGCCGTGCAGGTGATCGACGACTGGGCCCGCACCGCCATCGGTGGGCGCTACGCGGCGGAGGGACTGGCCACCGACCTCGAGGCGGCCCTGGCCGGCGTGGTCAGGCCGGTCCACGCGCTGCTGCTGGCGCAGGACTGGCTGGCGCCGCGCGGGTCGCTGGATTTCCTGCTGGGCAAGATGCCCAGGGCCGCCGCACGCGTGGAGTGCCTCGACGCCGTTGCCGCCGGCACGCGGCCCGACCACTACGCCTGGATGCGGGAACCGGCCGGCGTCGCCGACCGGCTCTGCGCTCAGCTGGCGTAGCCGTCGGGGTTCATCGACTGCCAGCGCCAGGCGTCGCGGCACATCGCGTCCACGTCCAGCTCGGCGCGCCAGCCCAGCAGCGCATGCGCGCGCGCCGGATCGGCGTACACCTCGGCGACATCGCCCGGACGGCGGGCGACGATGGCATGCGGGATGCTGCGGCCGCTGGCGCGCTCGAACGCCTGCACCAGCTGCAGCACGCTCACCCCGGAGCCGGTGCCGAGGTTGACGGTGAACCCGGTGCCGGTGCGCGCCAGCGCGTCCAGCGCGTCGGCATGGGCGCGGGCCAGGTCGACCACGTGGATGTAGTCGCGGACGCCGCTGCCGTCGATCGTCGGCCAGTCGCCGCCGAACACGCTCAGGCGCTCGCGCCGGCCCACCGCGACCTGGCAGATGTAGGGCATCAGGTTGTTCGGGACGCCGCTCGGATCCTCGCCGATCAGTCCCGACGCATGCGCCCCGACCGGGTTGAAGTAGCGCAGGATGCCCGCCTGGAAACCCGGATCGGCGACGCACAGGTCGCCGATCAGCTGTTCCATCACCAGCTTGGTGCGGCCGTAGGGGTTGGTCACGCTGAGCGGCGCGTCCTCGTCCACCGGCACCCGTTCCGGGTCGCCGTAGACCGTGGCCGAGGAACTGAACACCAACCGCGACACCTGCGCATGCCGCATCGCCTGCAGCAGGTTGAGGGTCCCGGCGATGTTGTTGTCGAAGTAGTCGAGCGGGCGTTCGCAGGACTCGCCCACCGCCTTGAGCGCGGCGAAGTGGATGACCGCGTCGAAGCCGCCGCCGGCAAGCAGGCCGAAGGTGGCGTCGCGGTCGCGCAGGTCCACCCGGCAGAAGTCGAACGTCCGGCCCGTAATGGCCTGCAGCCGGTCGAGCACCTTCTCCGAACTGTTGCTCAGGTTGTCGGCGATCACCAGGTCGTGGCCGCGCGCGGCCAGTTCGACGCAGGTGTGGCTGCCGATGTAGCCGGTACCGCCGAAGACGAGGATGCGCATGCTGCAAGGTCCGGTGTGTGCCGGCGGCATTATCCGACACCTCGGCGCCGCGCGCGCTGGCCGCATGCGGGCGCATTCGACGTTCTGCCAAGTCGCGCCCCGTGCGTCCGGCCACCCGGCCGCGCCTAGAATGCAACCCTCACCTTTTCTGGACAGACGGCCCGACCGATGACCGCTCCGCTTCCCGAACGCAACGACATCCGCATCGCCGTGATCGGGCTGGGCTACGTCGGCCTGCCGCTCGCCGCCGCCTTTGGCCGCACCTATCCCACCGTGGGCTTCGACATCGACGCCGCGCGCGTCGAGCAGCTGCGCCGCCACCACGACCAGACGCTGGAGATGTCGGAAGAGGAGCTGCGCGCCTCGACCCACCTGGAGTGCACGGCCGACGCCGAGGCGCTGCGTCGCTGCAACGTGTTCATCGTCACCGTGCCCACGCCCATCGACGAGTACAAGCGCCCGGATCTGCGGCCGCTGGAATCGGCCAGCCGCACCGTCGGCAGGGCGATCTCGCGCGGCGGCGTGGCGATCTTCGAGTCCACCGTGTACCCGGGCGCGACCGAGGAAGTGTGCGTGCCGATCATCGAGCGCGAGTCGGGCCTGCGCTTCAACGAGGACTTCCACGCCGGCTACAGCCCCGAGCGGATCAACCCCGGCGACAAGGAACACCGCCTCGAAACCATCCTCAAGGTGACCTCGGGCTCCACCCCGGCCGCGGCCGACTTCGTCGACGCGCTCTACGCCAGCGTGATCACCGCCGGCACCCACAAGGCGTCCAGCATCCGCGTGGCCGAGGCCGCCAAGGTCATCGAGAACACCCAGCGCGACGTCAACATCGCGCTGATCAACGAGCTGGCGCTGATCTTCGGCCGGCTCGGCATCGACACCCACGAGGTACTCGAGGCGGCCGGCACCAAGTGGAACTTCCTGCCCTTCCGCCCCGGCCTGGTCGGCGGCCACTGCATCGGCGTGGACCCCTACTACCTCACCCACAAGGCGCAGCAGATCGGCTACCACCCCGAGGTGATCCTGGCCGGGCGCCGCATCAACGACAGCATGGGCGGCCATGTCGCCCAGCGCGTGGTCAAGCTGATGCAGCAGCGCGGCCTGCACACCGCAGGCGCGCGCGTGCTGATCCTCGGGCTGGCGTTCAAGGAGAACTGCCCGGACCTGCGCAACACGCGCGTCACCGACATCATCGACGAGCTGCGCACCTACAACGTGGCGGTCGACGTGCACGATCCCTGGGTCTCGCCCGCGCAGGCGCAGCACGAGTACGGGATCTCGCCGGTGGCCGAGCCGGCACAGGGCCAGTACGACGCGGTGATCCTGGCGGTCTCGCACCGCCAGTTCGTGGCCCTGGGCGCCGACGGCGTGCGCGCCTTCGGCAAGCCCGGCTCGGTGGTGTTCGACGTCAAGCGCGCCCTGCCGCGCGACGCCGTCGACGGCTGCCTCTGATCCCGCGGCGGGCCCTGCGCATGCGCGTCCTCGTCACCGGCGCCGCCGGCTTCATCGGCTCCCACCTCAGCCACCGCCTGGTCGAACGCGGGGACGAGGTGCTGGGCTTCGACAACCTCAACAACTACTACGACCCGGCGCTCAAGCAGGCGCGCCTGGACCGGCTGCTGCCGAGGCCCGGCTTCTCCTTCGTCAAGGGTGCGCTGGAAGACCGCGGCACGCTCGAGCGCGCCTTCGCCAACTTCCGTCCGCAGCGGGTGGTCAACCTGGCCGCCCAGGCCGGCGTGCGCTATTCGCTGGAGAACCCGCACGCCTACATCGACAGCAACATCGTCGGCTTCACCAACATCCTCGAGGCCTGCCGCCACGGCGGCGTCGAGCACCTGGTCTACGCCTCGTCGAGTTCGGTGTACGGCGCCAACCGCAAGCTGCCGTTCGCGGTCGAGGACAGCGTGGACCACCCGGTCAGCCTGTACGCGGCGACCAAGAAGGCCAACGAGCTGATGGCGCACACCTACAGCCACCTGTTCGGCCTGCCGACCACGGGCCTGCGCTTCTTCACCGTGTACGGGCCCTGGGGCCGGCCGGACATGGCGCTGTTCCTGTTCACGAAGAACATCCTGGAAGGCCGCCCGATCGACGTCTTCAACCACGGCCACCACACCCGCGACTTCACCTACGTCGACGACATCGTCGAGGGCGTGATCCGCACCCTGGACCGGGTGCCTGGACCCGATCCGGCCTACGACCCGCTGCAGCCCAACCCCGGCTCGTCGAGCGCGCCCTATCGCGTCTACAACATCGGCAACCACCAGCCGGTGCAGCTGTTGCGCTACATCGAGGTGCTGGAGGAGTGCCTCGGCCGCAAGGCCGAAAGGAACCTGCTGCCGATGCAGCCTGGCGACGTGCCCGACACCGAGGCCGACGTCGAGGCGTTGCGGCGCGACACCGGCTACGCGCCGGCCACGACCATCGAGACCGGCGTCGCGCGCTTCGTGGAGTGGTACCGCAACTACCACGGAGTCTGAACCCGCCCGGCGGCGCCGTGACCGGCGTTCGGGCAAAACCCCGTTACTGGTGGCATCGGATTTTCATACGGGGATTCCCAAGATGCGCGTGTCGAGGCAACTGATCGTGATGCTGCTGGCCATCCTGCTGGCCGCCTGCGCCAGCGGCGGCGGCCTGGGCGTGGCTCCTCCCGCGCAGGACCAGGCGGCGGTCGAGGACTACTCCATCGGCGTGGACGACATCGTCCAGGTCAGCGTGTGGCGCAACCCGGAGCTGGGCATCACCGTGCCGGTCCGCCCGGACGGCAAGATCTCGGTTCCGCTGATCGGCGACGTCGTCGCCGGCAACCGCACGCCGGCCGAGGTGGCGGCCGACATCGAGGACAAGCTCTCGGCCTTCGTCCGCGACCCGCAGGTGGCGGTGATCCTGACCGACCTGCGCAGCCACGAGTACCTCTCGCGCGTGCGCGTGACCGGCGCGGTGCGCCAGCCGGTCTCGATCCCCTACCGCCAGGGCATGACCGTGCTCGACGCGGTGCTCGCGGCCGGCGGCGTCAACGAGTTCGCCGCCCCGGACCGCTCCAGCCTGTACCGCAAGACCGGCGAGGAGACCACGAGCTACGCGGTGCGCCTGGACAAGATCATCAACCGCGGCGACCTCAGCACCAACTTCAAGGTCGCCCCGGGCGACGTGATCACCGTGCCGGAGCGCGCATTCTGATGCAGCAGAACATCCTGCCCGCGCCGCAGCGCGCGGTCGCCGCCGCGAGGCCCGCGGGGCCGGTCGTCTCGCCCATCGAATACGTCAAGCTGGTCCTGAAGGAAGGCCGCCGCCGCATCGTCGCCCTGTGCGCGATCTTCGCGCTGGTGGCGCTGCTGACCTTCGTGATCGGCCTGTTCGTCGCCGGCCGCAACTACGAGGTTTCGGTCACCATCCTGGCCCAGGAAAGCGACATCATCCAGCCGCTGCTGGAGGGCCGCGCGGTCCCGACCGGCGTCACCGACCGTGCCGGCATGGCCCGCCAGATCATCTACGGTCGCCGCGTGCTGACCCAGGTGATCGAGGAAGGCGGCTTCAACGCGGCGAACATGAGTCCGCTGCAGAAGGACCGACTGATGGAGGAAGTCCAGGGCCGCATCCTGGTCAACAGCCCGCGCGCCGACCTGGTCCAGATCACCTACAGCGACACCGATCCGGAGCGTGCGCACCGCGTGACCGAGATGCTCGGCGCGCTGTTCATCAGCGAGACCCTGGCCACCAAGAGCCGCGAGAGCCGTGAGGCCTACGAGTTCATCGAGAAGCAGGTGCAGGAGTACCACCGCAAGCTCACCGACGCGGAGAACAACCTGCAGGAGTACCGCTCGCGCAACGCCGACGCCCAGCCCGGCAGCGCCACCGACGTGAACTCGCGCATCTCGGCCCTGCGCACCCAGGTCGAGCAGACCCGGATGGCCCTGCTCGAGCAGCAATCGCGCGAGGCCTCGATCGCCTCGCAGCTGTCGGGCGAGTCCGCGGTCACCTCGGTGCAGACCCGCGAGACGCTGTACCGCACCCGCCTGATCGAACTGCAGGCCGAGCTCGACCGCCTGCTGCTGACCTTCACCGACCGCCATCCGGACGTGCTGCGCGTGCGCCACCAGATGGAGGACGTGCAGCGCCAGCTGGCGCAGGAGCGCGACCGCGCCGCCAGCGGACAGTCGCGGACCGGTTCGGAGGACTCCCAGCTCAATCCGCTCTACCAGGAACTGCGCAGCCAGCTGGCCCAGACCCGCCGTGAAGTCGCCGCCACCGCCTCGCGCATGGGCGTGGCCGAAAGCCTGCTGCAGGGCGAACTGGACCGCAGCCGCCGCATCGCCGCCTCCGAAAGCGTGCTGGCCGAGCTGACCCGCGACTACGAGGTCAACCGCGAGATCTACCAGGACCTGCTGCGCCGGCGCGAGAACGCCCGCGTGTCGATGGGCCTGGACCAGGAGAACCGCGGCCTGACCCTGCGCGTGCAGGACCCGGCGACGATGCCGCTGCGCCCGACCGGCCTGCGCTTCGTGCATATCGCCTCGGCCGGCCTGCTGGCCGCGATCGCGATCCCCCTGGGCCTGCTGTGGCTGCTGGTCCGCTTCGACCCGCGCGTGCGCAGCCCGCAGCTGATCGAGGCCCGGAGCCGCTACCCGCTGCTGGCGACGATCCCGGCCTACCCCTCGCCGCGCGAGCGCCGCCGCCAGGTGGCCCGCATGTCGGTGGGCGGCGCGATGGTGGTGGCGGTGCTGCTGCTGTACGCGCTCACCTACGCCTACAAGATGTCCCACGGCTGAGCCGCCGTGACACCCCGTCCCATGGAGCAGACGTTAGTGAATGCACGCCCAGATGCGCTCGACCATCCCGCCGGGGACCATGCGGGAGGACGTTCGATCGCCCGCGCCGGCGATGCCCTGCAGCCGCTGTCGCCGGTCGTGCTCGAAGAGCGCAAGCTGATCCACCGCAACGATTCGGTGCGCGCCCAGGCCGACGCCTTCCGCAGCCTGCGCACCAAGCTGCTGGCGCTGGGGCAGGACCGCAACCTGGTCATCCTGGTGGCGCCGGTGCAGCCGGGCTGCGGCGGCAGCTTCGTCGCGCGCAACCTCGCGGCGGCATTCGCCTTCGACGAGAGCAAGACCGTGCTGCTGGTCGATTGCGACGCCCTGCATCCGGTGCAACACGCCTCCCTCGGCGTGGACGTGGCCGGTGGCGGGGTCATGGACTACCTCGACGGCAGCGTCGCCGACCTGTCGGCGATCCAGTACGACACCGGGCTGCCGCGCCTGACCCTGGTCCCGAGCGGCCGTCCGCGCGAGACCGCCGGCGAGTACTTCAGCTCCAGCCGCATGCGCATGATGGTCGACTCGCTGCGCGGCACCGACGCCGGGCGCTACGTGATCATCGACAGCCCGCCGATCCTCAATTCGCCCGACGCGCGCATCCTGTCCGACCTGGCCGACCTGATCGTCGTGGTCGCCGGCTACGGTCAGGCCGCGGTCGAGCGCATCGACGAGGCGGCCGCCAGCTTCGACCCGGACAAGCTCGCCGGCGTCGTGTTCAACAACATCTACTGAAGGCAGCGGCATGAACCGGGGCGCCAGCATGAAGATCCACAGGAAGTGCCTGCCCGCCGCCTGCGCCGCCGCCGTCGCGGCCGTGTCGCTGCAGGCGCAGGCGGTCCGCGTCGACTACGTGGTCGACATGGGCATCGAGCGCAACGACAACGTGATCATGGATCCGGTCGACCCGGCCACCTCGAGCGCCGTGCGCACCGGCTTCGGCCTGGTGCTGGCCGAGGAAACCTCGGCGGTGCAGGCCAACCTCGCCGGCCGCATGGAGTACTGGGACTACTTCGAGGGTCCCCAGTCCAACGCCTTCGAAGCCAGCCTGGTCGGGCGCGTGAACTGGTTCTTCGTGCCCGAGACGCTGAGCTTCACCGTCGAGGACAGCCTCGAGATGCGGCCGATCGACCGCTTCGCCCCCGATGCGCCCAACAATCGCCAGCGGGTGAACGTGCTCTCGCTCGGCCCCAACCTGCACTTCAACTGGAGCCAGGCGGTGCGCGGCCGCGCCGAGCTGCGCTGGATCGACAGCAGCGCCGAGCAGGAGGACGAGTTCGAGTCCGAGCGCCTGAGCGCCTCGCTGCACGCCATCCGCACGCTCGACCCGACCAGCACGCTGACCCTCAGCGCGCGCGGGCAGGACGTCGATTTCGACAATCCGGTCTCCCGCGACTACCGCCGTTACGACGGCTACCTGCGCTACAACAAGACGCTGAGCCGCACGAGCCTCGCGCTGGACGCGGGCTACACCTGGGTGGACTACGCCGATGGCACGTCGCGCTCGCAGCCGATGGTCCGCGCCGGCGCCGAGTGGCGGCTGAGTCCCCGCAACGCCTTCTCGCTCGGACTGGCCCACCAGCTCACCGATTCCTCGGACTCGGCGCTCCTGGGGATCGAGGCGGCGGTCGAGGTGCCGGACCGCCTCTCCAGCAGTGGCTCGGCGGTCAACTCATCCATGTACGAGAACGACCGGGCGGACCTGACCTGGGCCTATCGCCATGAGCGGATCAACTTCACCGCGGGTCCCTACTACGAGCGCATCGACTACGTCGATACCGGCGTATTCGACGAGACCCGGCGCGGCGTGGTCACCCAGCTCGGCTACCAGCTGCGGCCCACCCTGCACCTGAACGTGTTCGCCGACGCCGCGCGCTCGACCTTCACCGGGCAGGACCTGCGCACCGAGGACCGCCGCTACGGCGCGGGCCTGGAAAAGAACTGGTCGCGCCACTGGAGCAGCCGGCTCGACTACCTGCACTACCGCCGCTCCGACGACGGCCTGTACGGCAGCGCCCGGCAGAACGTCCTGTACCTCACGGTCACCTACCGCAACCGGTAGCCTCGGCGCAGGCCCGGACCTGCGTCGCATTCCTGGCGTGATCGGATCGGGCCGATTTCACCGTCCTGAGGGTTTCCGCGCCCATCGCTTGACCACCACCGGCGTTCAGCTTTTATTTTGCTGAACGAAGGATCGCGCCCCTATGATCGCTCGTCTTCTCAGGGGGAAGGACGGGGAGATCGGGGGCGACAGCCACGTCAGCCGACGTGGGTCGCGCCGGCAGGACAACGCCGGCTGGCGCAGGGACGCCGCACAGATCCTTTCGTTCGTGCAGCCCATACCCTTTTCGCCAGGTGGCAGTTCCCCATGAGACGCTTTTTCCGGACGTCCGTCCTGCCGGCGCTTGCCGGCCTCGCGCTGGCGCTCGCCGGCTGCTCCCAGGTGCCCCAGCAGGCGCCCTCCTCCCGGGACCTGGACAAAGCCGCGGCCGCGACGGCGACCGCCACGGCGGCGACCCAGCCGCGCCAGGCCGCCGCCGCGCACGGCGTGGCCAAGGCCATTTCCAACCCGATCCTGTTCGTCACCCAGGTCCCCACGCAGAACGGCGACCCCTTCGCCAGTCGCCTGTCGACCTTCGCCAACCACATGCCCAGCATGGGATCGGCGCTGCGCGGCGGCGACCTGATGATCCGCTACCCCGACGGCACCCTGCGCAACCTCACCCGTGAGGCCGGCTACGGCATGGACGGCCTGCAGGGCGCCAACGCCATCGCGGTGCGCGAGCCGACCGTGCACTGGAGCGGGACCAGGGCCATCTTCAGCATGGTCCGCGGCGCACCGGCCCAGCGCTACGGCAGTACGGACGGCAAGTGGCAGCTGTACGAGGTTACCGGGCTGGGCCGCGGCGAGACCGCGCGCATTACCAGGGTGGCCGGACAGCCGTCGAACTACAACAACGTCTCGCCGCTCTACACCAGCGACGGCGACATCCTGTTCACCTCGGACAGCCCGCGCCGCGGCGAGTCCCACCTGTACCCCAACCTCGACGAGTACGAAAGCACGCCCACGGTGACGGGCATCTTCCGGCTCGACGTCGCCAGCGGCCAGGTGCGCCTGCTCAACCACGTGCCCAGCGGCGCCTTCAGCCCGACCATCGACAGCTACGGCCGCGTGATCTACACCCGCTGGGACCACCTGCAGCACGACCAGCAGCAGGACGGAGCGCTTGCCGGCGCCTACAGCTACGACCCGTTCAACTATGCCAGCGAGGCGGCCAACGCGAGCCGCGCCGGCACCGTGCGCGACACGTTCCCGGAACGGCGCGAGCAGAGCACGTCGGCCTACGGACGCGTCAACCGGTTCATGTACAACCTGTTCACGCCGTGGCAGATGAACCAGGACGGCACGGACGAACTCACGCTCAACCACATCGGTCGCCACGAACTGTTCGGCGACTACGGTTACGTGGTGAAGTCGTTCATGGACGACAACGCGCTCTCGGACAACGTCAACCAGGCCAACTTCGCCAACCGCAAGCACATCCGCATGGATGGCGGCATCTTCCATATCCGCGAGAATCCGGTCGAACCGGGCATCTACTACGGCATCAGCGCGCGCGAGTTCGGCGAGGGCACGACCAACCAGATCGTCCGCATCACCGGCGCGCCCACGCTCAACGCCGAGCAGATGGTGATCACCGACGCCACCCCGCCCCCGGGTAGCGCCGGTCGCTTCCGCAACCCGCTGCCGCTCACCACCGGGGACATGGTCGCCAGCCACACCGTCGACGCCGCGTTCTCCGGCTCGTCGCGGCTGCGCCTGCACCAGCTCAACCGCAACGGCTCGGGCCTGTTCGTGGCCGGGACCGCGCTGACCCCGGGCATCCGCAAGACGGTGTCCTGGTGGACCGACGCCGCCTCGCCGCGCGAGTACAGCGGCGAGCTGTGGGAACTCGAGCCCGTGGAAGTCGTGGCCCGCACGCCCCCGCCCGCCACCGCGCACCCGGCGATCGCCTCGCCCGAACGCGCCGTGCTCAACGGCGAGGGCGTCGACGAGGCCGCGCTGCGCGCCTGGCTGCGCAGCAACGAGCTGGCCCTGATCGTCACCCGCAACCAGACCAGCCGCGATCGCAGCGACACGCAGCAGCCCTACAACCTGCGCGTGCCGGGCGGCGTGCGCAAGACCCGCGGCAACGGCCGGGTCTACGACATCGCCCACTACCAGATCGTGCAGGCCAACCTGGTCCGGGGCTACGGCAGCGGCATCCGCGGCCGGCGTCCGGTGGCGCAGCCGATGAGCGTGTCCGCCAACCTGCCCAACAGCGCCGGCCCGGCCGGCAGCGTCAGGATCGCCGCGGACGGCTCCACCGCCGCCTTCGTGCCCGCGAACCGGGCGCTGAGCTGGCAGACGGTGGATCCCAACGGCGAGCCGGTCGTGCGCGAGCGCGTCTGGGTCACCCTGCAGGCCGGCGAGATCCGCACCTGCGCCGGTTGCCACGGTGAGAACACCCGCAACCAGGCCGGCGAACCCACGCCCACCAACCAGCCCCAGGCCCTGCGCGAACTGATGCGCCACTGGAAGCAGGCGTACGGCACCAGCGCCCGCCGGCGTACCGGTTCGGCTCCGCTGTCCCCCGGTAACGGCTGACTCCGGAGCGGGTCCCGGGAAGGAGCCGCAGCCGCCGGAAGGCGCCCGCACGGCCACCGCAACCGCGGTGGCCGTGTCGTGTGCGGCTCTGCCATGGCCACCCGTCGACCGGCACCACCCCGCACCAATCCGGCGCCGGCCGGACCATGGGGTTCCGCCGGCGCTGTCCCCTCTCCGCCGGTCATTGCGTCTCTTAGTGGCAGGAATCGCCGGACGCACCGGGCGGCCGCGACGCGGCGGCCCCCTGGTCGACCCCGGCCCATGACGGACAGGCAGATCGCCAGCCGGCACGCACCGGATGCGGCACAGGCCCGGCAGGGCGCCGCCAGGGGACCAGAAGCGTATGAGCAAGGCTGAATTCACCGAACTCCTGCAGGCGCCTGCCGCGCGCCGCGCCGCGCGCCTGATGCCGCGCTTCATGCGACGCACCGCCTCGCGCTGGCTGGCCCTGGTGGTGGCCCTGGAGGTGGTGCTGCTGATGGGCGCGGTCTTCCTGGCGGTCTACCTGCGCTTCATCAGCGCGCCCGATCCGCTCGCCTATTACGCCCCGCTGTGGCTGCAGGGCGTGCGCGCCCTGCTGTTCGCGACCATGGTCGTACTGGGCATGACCACGATGGGCCTGTACCAGCCGCACCTGCGCGAAAGCTGGAGCGGCTCCCTGGTCCGGCAGGCGGTGGGCTTCATGTTCGGCACCTGCGCGCTGCTGGTCATCTACTACGCCTTCCCGCCGCTGGAGCTGGGCCGCGGCATCCTGACCATGGCCCTGCTGTTCGGCTTCGTGCTGGTCACCGGCCTGCGCGCCATGTCCGACCGCCTGGTCGACATGGAAGCGCTCAAGCAGCGCGTGCTGGTGCTGGGTTCGGGCGACCGCGCCGCCCTGATCGAACAGCGCCTGCGCCGCCAGGCCGACCGGCGCCGGTTCCGGGTGGTGGGCTATGTGCGCTGCGGCAACGAGTCCAGCGCGGTGGGCGCGGACAAGCTGGTGTCGATCGACACCCCGCTGGCCGAATGGGCCCTGGTCCATCGCATCGACGAGATCGTGTTCGGACCGGACGACCGCCGCGGCGGCCTGCCGATGCAGGACCTGCTGCAGTGCAAGCAGATCGGCGTACAGGTCACCGACCTGGCCTCGTTCTTCGAACGCGAAGCCGGCAAGATCAAGATCTCGCTCACCGACCCGTCCTGGCTGGTGTTCTCCGGCGGCTTCGACAGTTCGGTCGGTCGCCAGCTCAGCAAGCGGGCGATGGACGTGATCGCGTCGCTGGCCGTGCTCGCCCTCACCTGGCCGCTGCTGCTGCTGGTGGCGCTGGCGATCCGCATCGAATCCGGCCCCGGCCAGCCGATCCTGTACCGCCAGGAGCGCGTAGGCCTGCTCGGGTCGGTGTTCTCGCTGGTCAAGTTCCGCAGCATGCGCACCGACGCCGAGCAGGACGGCAAGGCGCGCTGGGCCGGCAAGAACGACGACCGCGTGACCCGCGTGGGCCGCATCATCCGCCGCACCCGCCTGGACGAGCTGCCGCAGCTGTGGAACATCCTGCGCGGCGACATGAGCATCGTCGGGCCGCGCCCCGAGCGCCCCGAGTTCGTGTCCGAGCTCGACTCCGAACTGCGCTACTACAGCCTGCGCCACTGCGTGCGTCCGGGCCTGGCCGGCTGGGCGCAGCTGCGCTACGCCTATGGCGCCTCCAAGCAGGACGCGGAGGAGAAGCTCAAGTACGACCTGTACTACGTGAAGAACCACAACCTGATGTTCGACGTGCTGATCCTGATCCAGACCTTCGAGGTCGTGGTGTTCGGGCGCGGAGTACGCTGAGGCGCCACGCCCACCGGTCGCCGGCTGCGGAACGCCGTCGGCAGCAGTCGCGACGCCCCGCCCCGCGGGGCGTTTTCTTTGGCGCCCATGGAAGGCCGACCGGTGCGGCCTTCGCTGCCGCACTTCCAGTCCTTCCGGCTATCGTCCTGGTGTTCGCGGCGCGCCCAGTCACGCCGGCTCCCGTGCCGTCCCAGGTTGAAAACTGACCCTCCCGGTCAGTGCGTGATGACGTGCACCGTCCTTCCTGCCCGCCATCCGCCGAAATTCGCGGCAAATGGCGGGGCCAACGCTGGAACGCTTCGTGCATGGCGCAGGCGACACGCTATGCTCCACGGACAGGGGACCCCGCCGACAATGCCGATTCCGAAGATCCGGCCCACCGCCGTCAGGCACTGGGCCGCCCGTTCCGCGCACCCGGCCGCCCGGATGCTGCGCAGCGTCCGCCATCGGCTGCTCCACTTCACGCTCCCCGCGCCGCGGCTGCTGATCAAGCCCTACCTGGCGATCTTCCTCGCCCTGCGCACGGTGGTGTACTTCATCCGCCGCGTGTTCATCGCCGAGCCCTTCCTCAAGGCGTACTGCACGCGCTTCGGCCGCGGCATCACCACTGGCATCTTCGTGCCGTGGGTGCATGGCCGCGGCGAACTGGTGATCGGCAACCACGTGCACATCAGCGGCAAGCTCAACATCACCTTCGCCGCGCGCTACGTGGAAACCCCGCGCCTGAGCTTCGGCGACCACTGCGACATCGCCCACGACGCCAGCTTCGTGGTCGGCCGTGAAATCCGGCTCGGCGCGCACGTGCAGGTCGGCCGTTCGGTGTCGTTCCGCGACGCCAGCGGCCACCACGCCGATCCGGCGCTGCGGCTGGCCGGCGCGCCGCCGGATCCGGCCGACGTCAAGCCGATCATCATCCACGACAATGTCTGGATCGGTACCCAGGTGATGGTGATGCCCGGCACCGAGATCGGCGAAGGCAGCATCGTGTCCGCGAACTCGGTGGTGTCGGGCCAGGTCGCGCCCTACACCATCGTGGCCGGCAATCCGGCCCGCCGCATCGGCACCCTGGTCCCGCTGCCAGGGCGCGAGCACCTGGCCCCCGCCGCGCCGGCCCCGCGCGCCGCACGGCCCGCGCCGCCGGTCGAGGAACTCGAGGTGCCCATCCCCGTTCCGATGCCGCTGCCGGTGCACGTGGTGCACGTCGCCGGCCAGACCGCCTGAACGCACCCGGTCGCGCCACCGGGCTTGCGAAAACCGCCTTCTGGCAAAATATCCCGCCTGCCCTCGCGACCGCCGGGCGCCCGCCCGCGCAGGGACCTGAACGCGCGACCCTGGAGTATTCCGAAGTAATGGACGAGATCGAGTCCCGTATCCGCACGTTCCTCGGGGAGCAGTTCCCGGTCCCGGCCGAACTGCCCGCGGACGAAAGCCTGCTCGATGGCGGCATCATCGATTCGATCGGCGTGCTGACCCTGGTCACCTGGCTGGAGCAGGAATTCGGCTTCGCGGTCGAGGACGACGAGGTGCTGCCGGAGAACCTCGACAGCGTCGCCAACCTGGTCGCCTACGTCGGCGGCAAGCTCGCCGCCGCGGCCGGCTGATGCGCTACGAGGCGCACCTGCGCGCGCGCGCCGGCGAGCGCCCCGACCACACCGCCATCGTCTGCGCCGGCCGCCGCGTTTCCTACGCGACGCTGGCCGACACTGCCGAGCGTTTCGCCACGGCGCTGGTCGCCGGCGGCTTCGGCAATGGCGATCGCTGCGTGCTGTTCCTGGAGAACCGCGTGGAAACCGCGGCCGGCGTGTTCGGCACGCTGCGCGCCGGCGGCGTCTTCAGCGTCATCAATCCCACCACCAAGGCCGACAAGCTGGCCTATGTGCTGAACAACTGCGAGGCGTCGGTGCTGGTCACCCAGGCCAGCCTGCTGCCGGTGGCGCGCGCCGCGCTGGCGCAGTCGCCGTCGGTGACGCGCGTGGTGGTGGTGGACGACAACCCCGCGCCGACCGCCGGCGAAATCGACTGGGAGGCCTTCGTCGCCGCGCCTTCGACGCTGCCCGACGCCCCGCGCGGCATCGACATCGACCTGGCGATGCTGGTCTACACCTCGGGCTCCACCGGCGAGCCCAAGGGCGTCATGATGACGCACAGGAACATCGAGCACGCCGCCACCTCGATCACCACCTACCTGCGCATGGCGCCGGAGGACGTGGTGCTGAGCGTGCTGCCGCTGGCGTTCGACTACGGCCTGTACCAGCTGCTGATGTGCGTGAAGCTGGGCGCGACCCTGGTGCTGGAGAAGTCCTTCGCCTTCCCGCAGAAGATCCTGCCGCTGCTGGAGAGCGAGCGCGTCACCGGCTTCCCGCTGGTGCCGACCATGGCCGCGCTGATCGTGCAGCTGCGCAACTTCAGGCCCGAATGGGCGGCCTCGGTGAAGTTCCTCACCAATACCGCCGCCGCCCTGCCGCCGGCGCATATCGCCCGCCTGCGCGAGCTGTTCCCGCAGGCGCGGGTGTACTCGATGTACGGCATGACCGAGTCCAAGCGCTGCACCTGGCTGCCGCCGGAGCAGCTCGACCGCCGCCCCGACAGCGTCGGCATCGCCATTCCCTTCACCGAGGTCTGGGTGGCCGGCGACGACGGCCAGCCGCTGCCCGCGAATACCGTGGGCGAACTGGTGGTGCGCGGCGGGCATGTGATGCAGGGCTACTGGCGCAACCCCGAAGCGACCGGCAAGGCGCTCAGGCCCGGCCGCTATCCCTGGGAGAAGGTGCTGCACACCGGCGACCTCTTCCGCATGGACGACGAAGGCTTCCTGTACTTCGTCGGTCGTAAGGACGACATCATCAAGTCGCGCGGCGAGAAGGTCAGCCCCAAGGAAGTGGAGAACGTGCTTTACGCCCTGCCCGGCGTGCGCGAGGCCGCGCTGGTGGGCGTGCCCGATGAAGTGCTGGGCCGCGCGCTCAAGGCGCTGCTGGTGGTGGAGGACGGCGTGCAACTGACCCCGCGCGACGTCATCGCCCACTGCGCCGCGCGCCTGGAGGACTTCATGGTGCCGCGGCTGATCGAGTTCCGCGACTCCCTGCCCAAGACCGATACCGGCAAGATCCGGCGCGCGACCCTGCAGGCCGAAGCCGACGCATCCGCAGGCTAGTCCAGGCGCTCGCTGCGGATCGCCAGCCGCAGCCACAGCTCCAGGTTGAGCAACACCCAGTACAGCTCCAGGTCCGCCGCCGTGGCCTGGCCCTGGTCCAGCCGCGCGAGGATCGCATCCAGCCCGCGCCGGTCGAGCAGCTCGGCGCAGGCGCAATCGTCGGTGTCGAACAGCGCGCGGTAGCGCAGCAGGCCGCCGGCGCCGGCGATGAAGTCCTGCAGCGGCACCGGCAGGCCGCACTTCTTCCGCTCGACGATCTCGCGCGGAACGACGTCCCGGGCCACCTGCCGGAACAACGCCTTCGACCGGAAGCCACGCAGCTTGCGGTCGGCGCGCACGCCGTTGGCCAGCTCGAGGATCTCCCGCGCCAGGTAGGGATAGCCGATGCCGACGCCGGCCGACCAGGCCATGGCGGTTTGCGCGGCGCAGTCGCTCGAGGGCGCGGTCATGCAGCCCATGAAGAACGCCCGTTCCAGCGGCGGGAGGTCGCGTGCGGTGGCCATCAGCGCACGCCAGGAGGCGCGCGGATCCTGCGCGTCCGGCGCAAGCAGCTCCCGCGCCGCGGCGGCTGGATAGTGGGCGTCGTCGGCGATCAGCTCGTCCACCCCGGTGCCGAGCGCGATCGCCAGCTTGCGCCCCAGATCGCCGCGCAGCGGCAGCCGTGCCGCGAATCCCGGCAGCAGCCGCTTCACGGCGAGGAACTTGCGGATCGAGACGTGCCAGGAGCCGCCGAAGATCGTGTCCGCGCCATCGCCGCTGAGCAGGCGCTCGATCCCATCCCCGGCCGCGTGCGCGAACAGCATGCTGCGCCCGACGTAGTTGGGGTGGTCGATCGGCAGCCCGAGCTCCGCCACGACCTGCGGAAGCCGCGCCGCGTACGCCTCGCGCTCCATGTGGACCACGTGCAACTCGCGGCCCAGGCCGCTCGCCGCCCGGCGCGCGGCCTCCAGGTCCGCCTGCGCCCTGCCGGGGAACGACACCGTGTACAGGGCCAGGTCGCGCTCCGGGCGGGCATGCGCCAGCCAGGACGAGTCGAGGCCGCCCGAGAACATCACCCCTGCGCGCTGCCCGGCCGACTCCCGGTCCAGGCTGTCGTACAGGCGCGGCGCCAGGCCGGAAAGAAACGGCCCGGCGCCGCCCTGGCGGAAGCTCGCCTGCAGCGCGTAGTAGCGCCGATGCGCGGCCTCGCCGTCGCGCCAGACGATCGCATGGCCCGGCAGCGGGGCCAGGACGCCGTCGAACAGGGTCGCCGGTCCGTTGACGTGCCGGAACAACAGGTATTCCGGCAGCGCGTCCTGGTTCACCCGGGGCACATAGGCCGGGCAATCCGGGCGCAGCCGCGCCAGGGACGAAAGCGCGGTCGGCCCGTTGGCCGAAGGGACGACGTAGAGCGGCAGGGCGCCCACGACGTCGCGCGCCACGATGCACTCCGGGCCGTGCCTGCCCGGACGCAGCGCAAAGCACAGCACGTTACCGGGCAGGCGCCCGAGCGCGGAGCAGCCCTCGGCGAGGATCGCCCCGGCCACCGCGTCCAGGCGCGGCATCGCCAACGGGCTGAGGAAACACACCTCGCCATCCGGCGTGGAATGCAGCTGCTGCTGCAGTCCCTGCTGGCGAAGGCACAGACGCCCGCCGTCGAAGGCGACGAGGAAGCCGAAGGGAGCGGTCTGGCGTCCTGCTGACACAGTCGATCCTTCCCGGCAGGGCCGGGTGCACCGGGCCGGCACGGGACGCGGGCGCGCCGGCGGGCTTGGGTAGTGGAGAGATCTTCCACGCAAGAGCCGTGCCGCATAGCGGCCTCCGGAAAGGCGCTGCGACAGCCTGTTCAGCAAGCGGGAATGGCCTGGCACCTCACGGCGCCGCACGCCGACGCATGCAGGGCAGGCTCAGGCAGTGGCGCTGCGCTTCGGCAACACGGCGCGCATCATGCGCTTGGCCGCCAGCACTGGCAACCGCCGCATCCGTGCCTGCAGGGCCGCATCCGGCTCCAGGCGCCTGGCCTTGCGCGCCAGCGCCCAGGCGTCGGCATAGCGCTGGCGCCAGATGCAGCTCTCCGCGTTCTTGAGATAGGCCGTTGCCAGCGCCTGGCGGCGCGCGGGCTCCGGCACCACCCCTTCCGCCCGCTCGGCCGCGCGCTCCATCACCGCGATGTAGTCGTCCTCGGTCGAGGCCAGCGCCGACAGCCCGTCATGCCCGCGCAGCGCCCGCGCCAGCGGCTCGGGCACCACGCCGATGCCCCAGCGCGCCGCCACGCGCAGGTGGAAGTCCAGGTCCTCGGCCGTGCGCAGCGCGGTGTCGAACCCGCCAACGTCCTCGTACACCTCGCGCCGCATCAGTGCCGACAGCGGCGCCAGCGCCGGATCGCGCAGCACCCACTGCAGCGCCGGGCCGTCCTCCGGGATCTGCCGGCGCCGCTCGAACACGTCGATCAGCCCGCCATCCGCGTCCACGCGGTACACGTCGCACAGCACCATGCCGATGCCGGGGTTGGCCTCCAGGAAGGCCACCTGCCGCTCGGTCTTCTCCGGCAGCCACACATCGTCGCTGTCCAGCAGCGCCAGGTAGCGCCCGCGCGCCGCCGCCAGGCCGGTGTTGCGCGCCGCCGACACCCCCGCGTTGGCCTGAGCCAGCAGCGTGATCCGTTCTGCATAGCGTTGGGCAAGGAATTCGCCGGTGCCATCGGTGGAGCCGTCGTCGACGACGATGATCTCCTCCACGGGCCGCGTCTGCGCCAGCACCGAATCGATCGCCCGCGCGACCATGTCGCGCCGGTTCCACGTGGGAATGATGACGGAGGTTTCAGGACGCATGTCGGGCATCGCGGATCTGGTCAAGCGCGCACTCTATCGCAGCGGCCTGCTGGGCCTGTACCACCGCCTGCGCAACCGCCGCGCGCTCACCGTGATCATGTTCCACCGCGTGCTGACCGAGCACGACCCGCGCTGGGCCACCTGCGATCCCGACTACACGCTCGAGGCCGGCCTGCTGGAGCGCTGCCTGGCCTTCTTCCGCCGCCATTACAACGTGGTGTCCGCGGACCAGGTGCTGGCCGCGCGCCGCGACGGCACGCCGTTGCCCGACCGCGCCCTGCTGATCACCTTCGACGACGGCTGGGCCGACAACCACGCCCACGCCCTGCCCCGCCTGCAGGCGGCCGGCATGCCCGCCCTGCTGTTTACCGTGGCCGACGTGGTGGACCGCAACGAACCCTTCTTCCAGGAACGGCTGATCGCCGCCTTCCGCCGCGACACCGTGCGCGTGCCCGCCCTGCTGCAGGCACTGGCCGACGCCGGCCACCCGCTGCAGCCCGCCCCCGCCGACACCATCGATGGCCTGCGCAAGGTGATCGCCGCAATCGAGGCGCTGGACACCGACGCGCGCAATCGCCTGCTCGCCCCCTTCGCCGCCGCCATGGACGACGGCGTGCGGCAGATGGTCACCCGCGACGAACTACGGGAACTGCACGCCGGCGGCATGGCCATCGGCGTGCACGGCAAGACCCACACCCCGATGACCCGCGCCGACGACCTCGACGCCGAACTCGCTACCGCGCGGCAGCTGGTCGGGCAGCACCTGGGCAGCGACGTGCCGCCGGCGACGATGTCGTATCCGCATGGGCGCTATGACGCGAAGGTGCTGGAGCGCACCAGGGCGGCCGGCTATGAGCTCGCGTTCACCAGCGATCCGGTGATGAATCCCGTCGACGGGCGACCCGGCTGGCTGCTGGGGCGGCTGGGGTTCGAACAGTCGGGGATCGTGGACCGCGAGGCGCGGTTCCGGCCGGACTGGCTGGGACTGTACCTGTTCCGGGCCCCGGTGAAGCAGTTGGCGGCCTGACGCCTTATGTCTTGCTTACCCCCGTCCAGCACTCCAGCGGTGGCAGACAGCGCCTGGGCCAGGTCAGCTGCCGCGGCGACAGCTACCTGCGCACGCTGCTGATCCAGGGTGCAAGAAGCAGCCTGCAGCGGGCCAAGGCCACCGCAGCGGACAAGGCCAGTCCCGAACAGATCTGGATCCGCGATCTCGCCAGCCGCCTGCCCTTCGGCAAGGTGCTGGTGGCGATCGCCAACAAGCACGCGCGACAGCTGTGGGCGATGCTGGCGCGCGACGAGGACTACGACGCCGACGCCTGGCTGCGGCACCCGATGGTGCAGCGGCCGGCAAGCAGCAAGGAACAGGCCGCGATCGCCTGACCCGGCGACGCGACCCCACGAGGTTCAACGCCAGAGCGGACAGGTAGCAAGCGGTCAGACCGCCCCGGAGAGAGCCTGACTAACAAGGTGGCGCCAGCACATGACACGGCTGATCCCCGTGCATGGGCCAAACCGGTGAATGAGAGAGGCCTCCGGGTGCGGTTTTTACCTTGGTCCGGATCGGCAGCTCCGATCCAACAAGACCGATTACGGAAATGCAGTCTGGCAACGCTTCGATCACCATCACTCTGGCGAGTGGCAAGCAGCAAAACGACAAACCGGCAACAGCAAACGCCTGAAGCTCAAGGCAAGAGCATCATGCACTCGGGGTTGACGGGAAGCTCCTTACGGAATTGTTAGGGCTCATTGCCGGTGCCTCCAGGCTTGCGAGAGCGACGCAGCTCAAGAGCCACTTTGAGCGGAACATCAGGTTGCTTGCGCCAATTGTGGCGCTTGGCTGAAGCTACAGCAGACTCCACTGCCTCTGGGTCCGCAGGTGCGCTGCCGGACAAGGCCGAAAGCTCTTGATGCACTGCCTTGCGATGAGACTGATTGACCCACTGCTTGCGTTTGGCGATCGCGTCGCGGGCGCCCCACTGACTTTCGGCAACAACGTTACGCCGATCGTTCTCAAGGCTTAGAGCCTTCTTTTCCTGCGGCGTGCGTGGACGTTTCATATGAGCCCTAACACCAGAATTAAGCCGTGCCGCGAAGCGGCATCGGCTTGAATGAATTGTTAGGTGCCATCACTACGCTCTCGCAGGTCGAGCTCGTGGGCGTCGCCGATGCGATAGAGAAGCTCAAGCCCATAATTCACGCTGTTCGCCGCGTAGATGGAAACTTGTTCCGTGCCTACCCGTAGAGGGGCGCCGAGCTTTACCTTCAGACATGGACACGCGGCCTTGAATCGCCTATCGCATCTCCCGTTACGATGTGCGATGACGTTTCGAGCTTGTTGCAGTTCAAATATCGCTTTCGAAGTATCTTCAGGCACTGGTCCCGACAGTCCCATTGGGGAAAGGAGCGACTCGAAGCGTCCGACCCCCTGCCTGGAACTTGAGGAGGTCTCCTGTTCCAGAAGATCAACAATCAACGCAGCCTGCTCCGCACGCGTCAAAGAAGCAACTTCGGTAGCCTGTAGCCTGACTCGATTGAAGGGGGGGTTGAGCAGCACTGACGGTCTGTGGCGAACCCAGTTGATCGCGACTTCTTTGACAAGATGCTCCAGCCAGCTCCAAAGCCCAACAACGACCAAGGAGTGAAGCACTGGGAAGTCATCCCTAATTTCAGACTCAGACAACGACGCGTCTTCTTCAGCTAACCTCAGCCTCTCTTGATCTGGCGCCTGCTTGCCAGTGGCGCGCGCTACGGCCTTCATTAGCCTTGGCCCGGCAGTCAATCCATGGATGCCTTTGCGGCTGATGGATGCGACCTGCATTAGATTCTGATGGGATTGAAGCGCCTCCTCATAATGGCGAGTCACCCAATCTGGCAACTCTCCCTTCTTCGCACGCATTTGAGCCATCATTGACACCTAACGCCTGAATTAAGCCGACCCGCGAAGCGGGTTCGGCTTGAATGAACTGTTAGGCCTTGCCCAGCTCAAGCGCCAGATGATGGCAATTGAACTGCAAGCCCTTACGAAGATACAACCGGTGTGCCGCGTGCCGGGCGTACCCTGTGTCCAAATGCAAGCCCTGACACCCGTTTGCTTTGGCGTGAGCAATCAGCCAATCCATGAGCGTGCCGGCAAAGCCCCGCGAAGTTGCCTCGGGCAGGGTAGTCAGGTCGTCTATGTAGAGAACCTTGCCCCATGCCAAGAACTCGGCAAGCCGGAAACCGGCGGCGCTCTGAACCGAACCCTCATACTCCAACGCTACGATTTGGTAGGACTGGATCTGCTGCCGGCGTACTTGACATAGAAATTCCTGCTCCTGAAGGTGCGACCGGAGAGCGCTGAATGCTGGAAAGCAGGACAGAATCTCCTCATCCGAATTGGCCACGAATATGTTGCTTGTCACACGAAATCCTTCATGCAAGGCCTAACACTTGAGTTAAGCCGCGCCACGAAGTGGCGTCGGCTTGAATGAATGGTTAGGCGCGATCACGAGGCAAGTTGAGCCACGATTGCGCCCAATGACAACACCAACGCCGCTACCGCAAGCAAGAAACTCTTCCGGCTAGAGGAATGCTGCTCGCGGTACTCTGACAGGATGGCCGCCAGATATGGGTAGTTGATGCAATGTCGCTCGTCGCCCACCTTGAACGCGAATAGATGAACGAGCGCGCCGTTGTCCTGCTTGTAGCGAAACTTATGGTCTAGGTGGTAGTAAAGGCGCCCAAAGAGCACGTGAGCATCGTTGTCTAGACGTCGCGCAATGGCTCGAACATCAATTGGTACGTAGATCTTTGAAGAGTCCCTGTCGTCAGCGAGCGATACCTTACTGAAGGCGCTCGCATACTCACTGTAGATGCTCTCAAGAATCTCACGGTCCGTGCTGAGCTTTGTCATAGCGCCTAACGCCAGAGTTAAGCCGACCCGTAGCGGGGCGGCGGATAGGTGCTAGCGTAGCGTAAAAGCACCTAGCCGGTGCCCCGCTACGGGTTCGGCTTGAACGAC